>CAMNSD010000019.1 GCA_946554445.1 uncultured Lachnospiraceae bacterium
CTTCCGTAGCGTTACATATAGTATTCACAACACTACCATTGTAACCTTTTTCCTTGAAAATTTCAACCATATCTTGAAATTTATTGTAGTTAAATGTCGTTTGGGAAACAATACAGAGTTCTTCCTCTTCCTCACAGCTAAATTTCTGTGCCTCTTCCGGCGTTCCGATGACTGTTGTCTGTGTTTTCGACCAACCTTTAATCCCCTCTACTTCCGGGTGTCCGGCATTGCCGATGATCACGATTCTTTTACCCTCGCCGCTCTCTTTTTCCACAATGTTATGAATTCGTTTGACAAAAGGACAAGTAGCGTCCACACACTCTAACCCCAGTTCTTCTATCTTCTCACAGACGTTTCTGGGTACGCCATGGGAACGGATCACCACGGTTCCTTCCTTTATCTGTGCAAGTTCTTCTTCCTTTTCTATCACCCGCACACCCTTCTGCGCTAAATCCTTCACCACTTCTTCATTATGAATAATGGGACCATATGTATAGATAGGCTTGCCTGTAGCCGCCTGCTCGTAGACCTGCTCGACCGCCCGTTTCACACCAAAGCAGAAACCTGCATGTTCCGCCAGGATCACTTCCATAATTTATTTTCCTCCCCGATTCCCAAATTCACCTACGCCTCACACAGGGCGATGACAGCATCCACCACCTCGTCCACCGTCATATAGGAAGAGTCCAGCAAAACGGCGTCATCCGCCTGCTTTAAAGGAGAAATTTCCCTAGTCATATCCTGCCTGTCCCGTTCAATGATATCCTGCTCAATCGTTTGAAGATCACAGGATACGCCCTTTTCAATCAATTCCTGATAACGACGTTTGGCACGCACACCACTGTCAGCCGTCAGATATACCTTCACCTGGGCATCCGGCAGCACACAGGTGCCAATATCCCTGCCGTCCATAACAACATCCGCATCAGCCGCCAGTTTCTGCTGTAATTCCACCAGTTTTTTGCGTACATTGGGATTGGGACTGCTGACCGACGCCATATTTCCCACTTCCTCTGTACGAATATAACCGTTCACATTCTCACCGTTCAGATATACCACCTGTTCCCCATTTTCATAGGCAATGGTAATATCCGCATCCTGGCACTTTTTATCAATCACCTCTGTCTGTGCAGGATCTACCTGTTCCCGCAATAAATACAATGCCATAGCACGGTACATCGCGCCGGTGTCCACATAAATATAACCTTTTTTTGCAGCTATTTTTTTAGCTATCGTACTCTTGCCGGCTCCTGCCGGGCCATCAATCGCTATATTAAAGCCCATCCTTATTTCCTCTCATTCTTTCATCTTATTAAAATATCTAACATAAATCATCTATCATCAAATCATCTTCCTATCTGCAGCCTTCCCAATCCTGTCACAACTTCTGCCATCTGCATACAACTTCCCGCTCACGGGATGCTCTTACCTGCAAGATACCCGGTGGACCAGGCAATCTGCAGATTAAATCCGCCTGTCAATGCATCTACATCCAGGACCTCTCCTGCAAAATATAGTCCCTTCACACATTTGGACTCCATAGTGGAGGGATTGATCTCTTTTACTTTCACACCGCCCTGTGTAATGACTGCCTCATCAAAACCTCTCAAACCCTTTACCCGCATAGACAGTCGTTTGGTCACTTCTATGAGCTGCTGTCTCTGCTCTCTCGTGACTTCATTGACTCTCTGCTCTCCATCCATGCCAGAGACCATGATCATCACCGGAACCAGTTTAGCCGGATAAAGGCTTCCCAGCACATTCTTAATCTGTCTGTTACGATTCTCCTCAAACTCCCGCAGCAGGCGCTTATCCAGCTGCTCCACAGATAACGCTGGCTTTAGGTCTATCGTAAACCGGATATCTTCCCTTTCTTTGCACCTGTCATAATAACTGCTGGCAGACAATACCAGCGGACCGCTGACACCAAAGTGGGTAAAGAGCATTTCCCCAAATCCCTGATAAATCTGCTTCTTCCCACAGGTCATGGTAAGCGTTACATTTTTCAAGGATAAACCCTGCAACGATCTACACCAGGCTTCTTCTATCTCCACTGGCACCAGCGCAGGCACACAATCTTTTATCGTATGACCGAGCATCTGCGCCATACGATACCCGTCTCCAGTGGAACCTGTTGTCTGGTAAGACAGTCCGCCTGTGGCAGTCACCACAGCGTCCGCCTCCAACGTGCTGCCATCTGCAAGTCTGACACCCGTCACCTGACCATCCGCAGCCATCACATCTCGCACTGTAGTATGAAGACGGATCTGCACACCCTTTTCCTTTAACAAACGCTGTAATGCCGCTGTAATGTCCGAAGCATGATCCGACACCGGGAATACACGTTCGCCACGTTCCACCTTCAAAGGACATCCGGCGTCTTTGATTATCTCTATCAGCCCCATATTGTCGCAGGCATAAAAGGCGCTGTACAAGAATTTTGGATTACTCACAATATTCTCAAAAAACTTGTCCCGCTCGCAGGCATTGGTCACATTGCACCGCCCTTTGCCCGTGATATAAAGCTTCTTGCCAAGTTTCTCATTTTTTTCCAATAAAAGGACATGATGCCCATTCTCTGCGGCCGCAACAGCCGCCATCATCCCAGCAGCGCCGCCGCCGATCACAATCACTCTGCTCATGGCTGTTCCGTCTTCCTACGAAGAGGATAATTTAACATTGGCTCCTCATCAATAAAGTTAATCTCATCATTTAAATATACCTGATAATTGTTCCATGCTTCTTCCAGATTCTTCAAATTATCTTTCACTTCCTCCGGACGCTTTAAGCACATCGCCACTACCAGGGCATTGATCACACTTAAGGGTGCCACCAGGGAATCTACAATGGACACCATATCACTCCTGGCAAGCAGATTGCAGGAAGAATACAGGTTCATCGGAGAGTGCACAGAATCTGTAACCGCAATGACCTTGGCATTTCTGTCATTGGCAAATTCCATCGCTTTTAATGTCCTCATGGAATACCGCGGGAAACTGATACCTACCATGGCATCCTGCTCATCAATACGGATCATCTGTTCAAAAGTCTCCGAGACACTGGTTGTCTTTAACAGCACCACATTGCCACGAATCATATTCAGATAAAAATGCAGAAAATCCGCCAGAGGCTCACAGCTTCTGACTCCCATTACATAGACATTTCTGGCCTCCAGGATAATATCCACCGCTGTCTCAAAAGCCACCGGATCCATATTATGAATCGTGTCCTGTATCTTCTCTATATCAGACTGTAAAACGGAGGTCAGAATCTCCGACTGGGTACTCTTGCCATACTTCGCCCCGATCTTCTGCACGGAGTTAATCTTATTCTGCACCCAGTATTCCAGATCCCTCTGAAATTCCGGATAACCATTGTAACCAATGAACATGGCATAGCGCACCACAGTGGATTCACTGACCCCCACTGTATCGCCCAGCTTTGCGGCAGTCATAAACACAGCCTGATCATAATGATCGTAAATAAATGCCGAGATTGCTTTCTGCCCTTTGCTCATCTTACCATAATATTCATTGATCCTTGTTATAATGTCATAACGATTTTCTATCGCCATTGTATAGCACAAACATCCTTTCTATCACCTGGCCTGTCAGATATTCTGAAAAGCGTTGTAGGATTCCTCTAACAGCTTGATGGTATCTTCCTCCTGCAAGTCATAGTCTCCTGTCAATGTCATACAGGCCGCCCCATGAATGAAAATCCACATCTTCATAAACATGCCGCTGGGATCCTTACAGCCGTAGAATTTCGCATTGTTAATCTCCCGGACAACCGCACCGTTTTTGCCATTTAACATATCATAAAGACTCTTTCCATGACGATTCTCAGAGAGGAACAAAAGCCTGAACAACTGCTGTTCTTCCTGCGCAAACCGAACATAGGCAAGTCCCAGATTGACAAAAGGCGTATCATTTACCTTCGGAAATACATCATAATAAGCACTGAAAAACTCTATGGACTTTGTGAAGAGATCATCCCCCAGCTCTTCCATGTTCTTGTACACCCTGAAAATAGGCTGTGTAGAACATCCTGCCCTGGCTGCCAGCGTCCGTGCACTTACTTTGGTAAAACCTTCTTCCCTTGTCATATCAAATGCCGTATTCAATATGTCGTTTTTTGTGATTGTCTCTTTTCTTGCCATAAGAATATACCTCTCTTGTAACTTTAAACAGGATATCTTTTAGTAACGTATGTTATTATAATATATTATGTAACCTACGTCAAGCTTTTTCTACATTTTTCCTTTTCTTCCTGTATTCTACACAAAAAGAGAGCGGATTGCTCCACTCTCTTTCATAACTTAGTAGGAATTTTCTTTTTTCTTTAGACCGGATATGCTCCATTCTTGGTATCGGCCTGCGTCATGTCAACTTTCTCCTGCTGTGCCTGACGATACTTGAAGAAGTCGATTGCCACCTGCGGGAACAGTGCATAGGACAATACGTCCTCGTCCTGCTGTTTCCACTCTTTCATCTCCGCTTCCAAACCTGCAAGCTCCGGCTCAACATGACCGGTTGCCTCAGCGGAACGAGCTGTAGAACGCGGCTCGCCGGGAATAACCTTATCGATTATTTCCTGACTCATAGGCTTAACCGTCTGTCCGTAATTACCGCGAAGCAGATCCTTGAACTCGCCTGTTGCCATCTTATATCTCTCACCCATCAGTACATTAAATACTGCCTGTGTACCGACAATCTGAGAGGAAGGCGTAACCAGAGGCGGCTCACCGCAATCTTTACGAACTCTGGGAATCTCTTCCAGCACATCCTGATATTTATCCTCTGCCTTCTGCTCCTTGAGCTGGCTTACCATGTTGGAAAGCATACCGCCCGGAACCTGATAACGCAGTGTATTGATATTGACACCGAGTACTTTCGTGCTCATCAGACCGGATTCAATACATTCCTCACGGTAAGGACGGAAGTAATCCGCAATCTGTGCCAACACTTCCTGATCATATCCGGTATCGTAGGGAGTCCCTTTAAAGGTCTCCACCATAACCTCAGTCGCAGGCTGGGAAGTACCAAGCGCAAAAGGAGAAATCGCACAGTCGATAACATCCACGCCCGCCTCTACTGCTTTCAGATAGGTCATGGAAGCTACGCCGGACGTATAATGTGTATGCAGCTGAATCGGAAGCTTGGTGCTCTCCTTCAGAGTCTTTACCAGTTCTTCCGCACGGTAAGGAACAAGCAGTCCTGCCATATCCTTGATACAAATGGAATCTGCACCCATTTCCTCAATCTTCTTCGCCATATCCGCCCAGTACTCCAAGGTATAGGCATCTCCAAGAGTATAGGAAAGCGCAATCTGCGACTGACCTCTGCCCTCCTGTTTCTTAATCTTGTTGGTTGCATCTACCGCCGCCTGCAGATTACGGATATCGTTCAGACAGTCAAAAATTCTGATAATATCAATACCGTTTGCAATGGATTTCTCAACAAACGCATACACCACATCATCCGCGTAAGGTCTGTAACCCAAAATATTCTGACCTCTGAATAACATCTGCAATTTTGTATTTTTAAAGCCATCTCTTAATTTTCTCAGTCTCTCCCACGGATCTTCCTTCAGGAAACGAAGGGAAGCATCAAAAGTTGCGCCACCCCAGCACTCTACTGCGGCGTAGCCGACTTTATCCATCTTATCTACGATTGGAAGCATCTTCTCGGTGGGCATCCTGGTCGCAATCAAAGACTGATGTGCGTCACGAAGAACGGTTTCCATGATTCCAACCGGCTTTTTAATCTGTTCTGCCATTATTTTTCATTCCTTTCTAATATTTAATTAATCTCACCATGCCGAGGTCGCGAAGTGATTCTCGCAAAGTTAATTCCGCAGGAATTTACTTTTGTTTTAAAATACACCAAATACTGCCATAAAGGTACCAGCCGCTACAGCCGTACCAATAACACCTGCTACGTTAGGTCCCATAGCGTGCATCAGCAGGAAGTTCGTAGGATCTTCCTCTGCACCAACCTTCTGTGACACTCTAGCTGCCATAGGCACTGCAGATACGCCTGCGGAACCGATCAGCGGATTCACTTTACCCTTGGTGAGAACACACATCAGCTTGCCGAACAGCACACCTGCCGCCGTACCAAAAGCGAAAGCAATCAAGCCTAAAATAACGATCTTAATGGTAGCCATGTTAAGGAATGCCTCTGCACTGGTAGTTGCACCCACAGAAGTACCAAGAATGATAACCACAATGTACATCAGGGCGTTAGAAGCTGTATCTGTCAACTGTCTTACCACACCGCACTCTCTGAACAAATTACCCAGCATCAACATACCAACAAGGGGTGCTGTAGTGGGAAGAATCAGAGATACAACAATCGTAACAACGATGGGGAATAAAATCTTCTCCAGTTTGCTGACAGGACGAAGCTGTCCCATCTTGATTTTTCTCTCCTTTTCTGTGGTAAAGAGTTTCATGATCGGCGGCTGAATGATCGGCACCAATGCCATGTAGGAATATGCCGCCACCGCAATAGGCCCCATCAGTGTTGTCTGCCCCAGTTTACCTGCCAGGAAGATGGAGGTCGGGCCGTCCGCACCACCAATGATGGAGATAGCCGCTGCCGCCTTATCATTAAATCCTAAGAAGATTGCGCCAAAGTAAGCCGCAAAAATACCGAACTGTGCTGCTGCGCCCAAAAGAAAACTCTTGGGATTGGCAATCAGGGGACCAAAGTCCGTCATAGCGCCGACACCCATAAAGATCAGGGACGGCAGGATTGCCCACTCATCCAGCTTGTAGAAATAATACAGCAAACCGCCGCCGGCACCGCCTTCTCCATACTCCGCCATAATATCCGGATAGATATTTACAAGCAGCATACCGAAAGCGATCGGAACCAGTAATAACGGTTCGAATCCCTTGCCGATGGCAAGATATAGAAATACAAGTGCTACAATAATCATGACATAGTTACCGACTTCCAGATTGAAAAAAGCGGTCTGATGTATCAGATTATCAAGCGTCTCTACTATATACATTTTTTTAACCTCCTGTAGTTTTAGTTTCAGAAGAAGTGTCCGCTAGACTCTCCCACTGACGATTAGTTCAATGTTGCGAGAAGAGCACCAGCTTCTACTGCATCGCCCACTGCCACATTGATACTTGCTACAGTACCATCCTGAGGAGCTACTACAGGAATCTCCATCTTCATGGCCTCAACGATTACCACGGCATCACCTTTCTTCACTGCCTGTCCTACATTGGCCTCAATCTTGAACACTTTACCTGCTGCGCCTGCTTCAATCTTCACGCTGCCTGCCGCGCCGCTTGCTGCCGGTGCTGCCGCAGGTGCAGGTGCTGCCTTCGGAACTGCCTTGGGAGCTGCCGGCGCTGCCGCTGCCGGTGCGCCGCTTGTCTGTCCCTCTTCCACTACTACATCATATACGCTGCCGTTTACGGTAATTGTATAATTTTTCATCTTCATATCCTCCTATGATCTCAGGCATTCTGCCATTTAGTCTTATTAGCTTTTCTGATGGATCTCACCACGAACCCATCTGTAGATGCCGCCCCTTCATAAGCAGCGATTGCCGCAGCGATAACTGCCACAAGTTCTGTATCATCGGAAAGTTCTTCCTTGGCCGCAATCTGTTCTACTACCGGCGCTGCCGCAGGTGCAGGACTCTCCGCTTTCTTTTTCTGCTTTCCTTCCAGCTTGGAAATCAGGGTAAAGCAGGAAATAATCAGGCTGATCAGGATCAGGACCACAAACACGGTACCCATACCGATTACCGTATTCATCAACGCCTTGAACATAATCTCGCCTGTAGAATAGTGAACATTCGTAGTAATGCCGGCGTAGGTCATTGATTCGGTGGCGAAAATGAGTTCCACTGTCGCATCATGACTGGAACCGAGTACATTAACCTCAATGATCATCTCATCTTCTTCAAACCGCGCCGTACCGCCGTTTGTGCCTTCAAAAGTACCTATATCTTCCAATGCGCTCTGCCAGCCGAGAAATCCATTATAGAGAGCGGGCTGATCTTCATACTGTTCTACTGCACCGCTTCCGACGATCATATTCATCTGCTCCACAGCAATCGTACCCATCTCTACTGCCTGTTCCTCGGTGATCGGCCCCTCATTCTTGGTTTCCTCTTCTCCACATGCAACGAGGCCGGTCATACAGGCAATCATACCTAATACTACCAATAATTTTTTCATATTGAGCATCATCCTTTCTAAACTGTACCATGTTTTTTCTCGGGACGGCCCTCGCTCTTAGCAGCCAGCATCTCGAATGCACCGATCACATATTTTCTGGTATCGGCCGGCTCTACGATCTGGTCTACATAGCCTCTCTTTGCCGCGCTGGTTACATTATTCTGCAATGCCTCATATTCTTTTGCACAGGCATCAATGGCCTCGGAACCTTGTCCATCACAGATGATCTTCGCCGCCAGTTTTGCATCCATCATACCGATCTGCGCATCCGGCCATGCCATTGTAATATCCGCACCGATTGCCTTCGAATTCATTGTTACATATGCGCTGCCATAAGCTTTTCCGATGATCACGTTCACCTTCGGAACAGTCGCGTTGGCAAATGCATATGTAAGCCTGCCAGCCGCTTTCGCCATACGTTTCTCACAGCACTTGGTTGCTGCAAAGCCCGTCACATTTGTGAGGGAGAGAACCGGAATATCAAATGCGTCACAGAAATTGATAAACTCCGCCGCTTTCTCCGCACCTTTTGCAGACAATACCGCATCAAATTTATCGGTCACTTCACCGTCTGCATTGTACACTTCAGTACGATTCGCAACCGCGCCTACTGTAGCGCCGTTCAAACGGATGAAACCTGCTACCATATCTTTCGCATAATCCTGTTTTACTTCCACAAACAGGCCGTCATCTGCAATCTGGGATAAAGCGATGGATGTATCGCCCACACAGTTCGCAATCTGGGCACAGGCACGATTTAAGTCATCCGTGCAGTCTGTCAGCGCATAGTCTGCGTTGTTGGCCGGCAGGATAGACACCAGCTGTCTAATCTGTGCCAGGATGGAAGCCTCGTCCGCCACCATATCAACCAAGCCTGTCTCCTCGCTCTGGAATGCAGCCGCAGATGTATCGCAGCGGGAAATCTCATTGCCTTCCAATGCATTGGGAGAGTTAACGAACAGTTTTGCATTTTTCTCTTCCATAAACGCAAAATCTGTCATCGCCGGAATCAGGGCAAGTCCACCGCCGCAGCTTCCAAACACTGCCGTAATCTGCGGGATCACACCGGACGCCATCACCTGACTCTTGTAAATCTCGCCGAAACCATTCAATGCGTCTGTTGCCTCCTGCAGCCTTAAACCTGCGGAATCAATCAGACCGATCACCGGCGCACCCATCTTCATAGCCAGATCATAGAGATTTACAATCTTCTTTGCATGCATCTCGCCCACAGATCCGTTTAATACGGATGCATCCTGGCTGTACACATACACAAGACTGCCATCGATCACACCGTAACCGGTCACAACACCGTCTGACGGAGTTTCGGTCTGTTTCAGATTGAAATCTGTGGCTCTTGCCGTCACAAGACCACCGATCTCAACGAAACTGTTTTCATCGAGTAAAGCATTGATTCTTTGACTCGCTTGAGAAGTAGTACTCATTTTTCAGCCCTCCATTTATCATAATATATATAATAATAAAACAGTATTATTGTGTGACATAGCACACGAAAGTAGTATATCATAGATTCATTCACTCGACTAGATAATTTTTCAAAAAATGTAAGAAAAATCATAAAAAACTTCCCGAAATTTTCACGGCAGAAAAATCTGCCAGACATAACGGCATATCCAGCCAAAGGTGCGCTCTTCCACCGCCCCATCCGTGTATACTGCATACCGTTTGATCAGCTGCCCGTTCAGATAGTAGGACACATCTCCCACTTCCGTGCGATACGCCACTGGCGCTGTCAGTGACTTCTCTATCTGTGTCTTTACTTCCACCTGATCTTCTTCGCAAAGCAGGTATGGCAGCGTTTCTTCATGCGCCTCCATACGCACCGACACGCTGGCTTCCCCATAGGGCGTTTTCTGATCATCTGCAATCCCGTTTAATACTGGTATATCCTGAAATTCCCTTTCCTCATAGATATCCTGATATTGATAATGTTCCATGCCATATGACGCCAGCGCCTTCATGTCGCTCCATTTATAACTCCTGTTATTCGGCCAGCCACAGGCCAAAAGTGCCACCGTAAATGTTCGCCCTTCACTGGTAATCGCTCCCACATAACAATAACCAGCGTTATTCGTAAATCCCGTTTTGCCAGAAAGCGCCTCCTCCATCATCCCCAGAAAGGCATTGTGGTTATTGCAGCGAAAACTCCTGTTTCCCTCCACATTTGTAAAATCATAACTGATCGTCCTAGTGATTTCCAGAAACTGTTCTTTGACTGGGGAATCCATAACACAATAGGCCATGATCTTAGCCAGATCCTCCGCCGTTGTGGAATGTATCTTCCCATTGTCGTTTACCACCGCATCCAGCCCATTTGGCGTAATAAAATAGGTATCATAACAGCCAATATCCCTGGCCTTCTGATTCATCATGGCCGCAAACTTCTCCACACTGCCGCCCACCGCTTCCGCGATTACCACGGCCGAATCGTTATGGGATTCCAGCATCAGGGAATATAGTAAGTCCCCCAGACGGTACTGTTCCCCCTGCTTCACAGAAAGTTTTACTTTTGGCATGCTGGCGGCATAAGCAGATACTTCCACCACCTCGTCTGGATTGCCATATTCTAGGGCCAGAATACAGGTCATGATCTTGGTAGTGCTGGCCATGGGAAGCACTTCCTTTTCATTTTTGCCATAGAGAACCCGGCCGCTGTCCGCATCCATCAGGACAGCCGCCTTGGCATAAAGTTTCAAATCATCGTCTTCTTTTGCCACACAGATCTGCTGCGGCAGGGAGATACTCAGAATGATAAAAATCATTGAAAGACTCAGAAATTTATATAAAAAAACAAGCAAACCCAAATGCGGTATCTGCTTTTCATCCCCAAATAAACCCCCAAATTTTCTATTCCATAAATAAGTGTGCATATATCGGTGCCTCTGTTTCCAGACTCCTTAATATATATGCACACCTTGCCGTTCCCTGAACCATATCGCTCCAAAATCATGACGGATGCCGTTATTCCAACTCGTCCACATAGGGATTCGCAAAAAATGTATCCAAATACGCCAGCCTTCCTTCCACATACTCGTAGATATATACATCCTTCCAATATACCTTCAGGCCAGCGTCT
This sequence comes from uncultured Lachnospiraceae bacterium, assembly GCA_946554445.1. Taxonomy (GTDB): domain Bacteria; phylum Bacillota; class Clostridia; order Lachnospirales; family Lachnospiraceae; genus UBA3282. The sequence continues at coordinate 11,310 of CAMNSD010000019.1, forward strand.
ATAGTTTCTATCATAGGCCCCGGATGCATACAAATAAGCAAAATCCTCATCCAGCATCCCAAAAAGTCTTTCCCGCGTCAGAATCTCTTTGCGCAGTGTATTCCATCTGCGATATGTTTGGTCAGCAATTTCATCCGGATAACATTCAAATAACTGCTTCACATCCAAACTCCAGGGATTAGGATCTTCTATCACTTCCGGCATATACAATGTTTTGTTACACGACATATCCTCAATCTGCACGTTCCCCCAAGTTGCATTCAAATCCCATGGTACCATAATAAAAGTGTATTCTGACTCTTTCTTTTTCGGATTGTGCTCCGCCAGATAGAAATTGTTTTTACGCAGTAAATTATCACATCCATAGGCCAATAAAGTAAAAATATTATGATCCACATAGTTTTCCATATTGATCATAGACCGAGCCTTCTCATAGTCCGTCATATGATTAAATACGTCCAGATACTCGTTTAATATATGGTACTCATACATAGAAATCTCTGCAGGATATTTAATGTCAAAAGCTTCTTCTAGGCCAAAAGACCAGTCGGTATCTGTCCTATATTCTTCGTATCCAACACATTTATATAAAATATCCCCTTCCGCCAGAGACAGTTCCTTGGCGTCAATCCGCTCTAGCAATCCATAAACGCCCAGATAAACATCATTACTGAACAGTTCCAAATACTCCATCCTGGTCCCATCATCTTTTTTGACAGCATTACTTTTAGCGATATCCTGCCAGACATCATGGGCAAATTTAGTGTGGATCAAACCCGCATCATCATATAATGCTGTCAGAATCCAATCCTCATCCCTGCGCATCCCCAAAAGCGACATCTTCTCATCCAGTTCCAGTTTATAACCTTTCTTGGGATATGCAACGGACGTGGCGCCGCGAATAGCCGCATAGCACGAAGTTTCCTGGTAAGAATTTCCCGAAAATTTCAAATCGAACAGGCGCATTACACTCTCTCGTCCGCCCTTAATATCGCCGCCATCCAGAGTATCTATCACCATAATTGGCATTCCTGTAAAAACTACACGGTAACTGCAGCACAAATTCTTGTCATCATCAACACAATACAAAGAGAACACATGCCCCTCAGCTAAAGCATCCGCAAACCTGGTAAAATACTCGTCATAAAGCCAGTATAGTTTAGCACTTCCCTCAAAGCTTTCACTGCTGTCCAGTGCACCACTCCAAGAACCGCCAGCCATATTCTGTGTAATATAATAAATGTCTTCTAAGCTGTCATAGGCAACAGCATGTCCGCCAAAATAGAGTGTCGGCTTTATGGTATATTCATGCATTCCTTCTGTCATATCCTGCATTTTTGCGGCGGAGATTGCTGGCACCATCAACTGCATCCGTCCAGTTTTTCCAAGAAAATAATTTCCCGTTATATATCCCAGCAGACAGATACAGAAAACCAACAAAAGCATTTTCCGTCCCTTTTTACCATATCTCATGTCCGTAATAAATCCTCCATTCAGCAATCTCATGCTGTTCTCAGATATCCAGCTGCATCTGCACTTCGGACTCCGCCTGCTGTTTAAATTCTTCGATCTGTACCGCACTCAATTCCGGCAGTTCCTCGATGGACTTCACCCCAAAACTTCTAAGAAATTGTTCTGTGGTGCCAAAAAGCAACGGTCGTCCCGGCGCATCCATCCTGCCAACCTCCGTGATCAGGTCAAATTCTAACAGTCTGTTGACCGCATGGTCACAGCTGACGCCTCTTACCTTCTCAATCTCCAATCTGGTGATGGGTTGTTTATAGGCTATGATAGATAAAGTCTCCAAAAGGGTATCTGTGAGTACAAATTTCTTAGGCGTTTTTGCAATCTTAATCAAATATTCATATAATTCGCTCTTAGTGCACATCTGTACCGCATCTTCCAGTGTCGTAAGGCCGATTCCCCTATCCTGTTTCTGGTAATCCGCCGCCATCTCCTCCAGCAGTTTTCTTGTGGTGTCCTTATCTTCCTCAATTACAGCGGCAAGTCTGTCAATCTCCACCGAATCGCCCATGGTAAATAAAATCGCCTCAAGTACCGCCTTTGCTTTATCTTTCTCCATATCTTTTTCCTCTTATCTCCCTATCCGTCACCCCAGTGAGGTCAGCTGTACGGGACCGTTATCCGCCGTCTCATTGGCAGTGATGATGATATCGGAAAAGGTATCCTCCTGTTCGATACCGATTCTGCCTGTCTTAATCATTTCCAGAATTACCAGGAATGTGACGATGATCTCCATCCTGCTGTGCTGTTTCTCCAATAATTTACGAAAGCTGAAAGTCTTGTGGCTGCGCACATAAGCCTCCACATAGGTAGTCTTTAAATCCAGATCAATCTCGTCCTTCTCAATCTTGCCAAAGGTACTCCTGACCGGATCGATCTTGTCCTCCTGCCGTTTCATCATCTGCTTAAAAATCTCATGCAGCCGCTGTAACGTGAGATCTCCAATCAGTTCTTCATAGTCCACTGGCTGCCTGTACTGCTCCACTTCCGCCGGCAGTGTGGGACGTTTATATAAATTTCGTTCTGCATCCACCATACGATCCCGCAGTTCATAGGACATATATTTACACATTTTATATTCCAGCAGTTTCTCCACCAATTCCGCACGGGGATCCTGTTCCTCCCCCTCTTCATCGACTTCCTTGGGCAGGAGCATCTTACACTTGATGTCAATCAGCGTGGCTGCCATAACCAAAAACTCGCTCATGACATTCATATCCTCTGTTTCCATCTGTCGGATATAGTCCAGATACTGCTCCGTGATCTCCACGATTGGAATATCATAGATATCCACTTTGTTCTTATCAATCAGGTGCAAGAGAAGATCCAAGGGCCCCTCAAACACCTCCAATTTCACAGGAATTGCCATATTAACCTGTCCTCTCCCAACCTACTGCTTGTCCGGCATCAAATCAATCACGACCAATTCTCCCGGATTAAAAATCCGCAGTGGAATCGTATGACTCCCCAGCCCTCGGCTTAAGATCATCGTACTCTTGCCGTCCTCAAACCTGCCGCCGTCATATTTCGGAAACAGTGTCAGACTTGGGGACACCACACCACCCAGCACCGGCAGTCTCATAATACCGCCATGGACATGTCCTGCCACCACCAGATCGGCTCCCCATTCGGCGTAATTCTCAAAATATGCCGGATTATGTGCAATCAATACCTGAAAGGCATCTTTTCTGGGCATTCCCAGCAAGTTCTCAAGATATGCCCTTTCCATAGGCTTCTGACAGAAATGTTTATAATACCGCCTGTCAATCTGCACCCCGCAGACATCTACATTCCACGCCGGCAGATAGGTTCTATCATTGATAAGCGGTTCTATTCCTGCAGACTTAAGCCCCCTCATATATCCCTCATACATCTCTGGATACTGATCCGGATACAATCCCAGACGGTACTCGTGATTCCCCATGCCATAGTGAATCCTGTATCTCCCAGCCAGCCGCTCCATCAATGTAAGCGCCTGGCTGTAATCATGTCCCGCCGTTGCCGTCAGCATATCTCCCGCTACCAGAATCTCATCGGGCGCAATCTCGTCAATCTTTTGCAGCAGCCTGCTGTTTTGCCTGCCAAATGACTTATTGTGCAGGTCCGATAAGAGCACCATCCTGCAAGGTTTCGTAATCTTATCAGACTTGATCTCATAGGTAACTGTCACAAACCGGTTGCAGTCTAAAACAGCCACTGACAGACAGATAATACCAAGCACTATGATACCGATCAAAATAACTTCCAACATACCCTATCTCCGCCTACTCTGGCCGCTCATGACATGATAGTAAACGACATAACAAACTTCTGCTTCCGGCTCCTGCCAAAGCCATATACAGAAGCTTTTGCAGAGCCGAAAACAAAATTTTCCATGTCGTTAACTATACAACTTATAAAGTATATCACAAACCCGGGACTTACCGCAATCAGCGAACTTTTGTTCTGATTCATGGATACATCCAATCCATCCCAGCCTTTTATTGGACTCAACGCTTCATCAAGTATAATCCCCATACTTTTTTATAATAATCCTTATAATCTGCCTTATCCACACTCTTTGCTGCCAAAATGGATACACTGCCGATACGTGTTCCATTCAATTTGTAAACAGCCTCACCAATAGCGTCCCCCTCTGTCACCGGCGCCGCCACTATTCCCGGCAGACTAATTTCTTTTTGTATCTCATTGAGATTACTCCCTGTGGTATCTAGGTAATCAAAAGGACCTGCATAGGTAAGGTTGACCGTGTCCTCTATCCCGCCCTCCACTTTCTGCGCTGGCAGGACGTCTTTATTTTCATCTGTGTACATCTGGCTCACACTGTAACCATAACTCAACAATGACATGGCGTCCTGAAACCGTGTCTTGTTGTCCGGTGCCGCCATCACTACGGCAATCAGTTCCATACCGTCCTTATCTGCAGTGGCAGACAGACAATAGAGCGCTTTAGAAGTGGAACCAGTCTTTAGTCCCGTAGTCCACTCATACTGCTTTAGCAGCTTATTGGTACTGGCCAAAGTAAAGACACTAGTTCCCTGGGCTGTCCTGTGTTCAATATCTTCCATCCATATGGTAGTATAGTCAAAAACCTCCGGATACTTTGTAATCAGTTCCCTGGACATAATCGCCACATCCTTGGCCGAGGTATAATGGTCATCGGAATCCGTCAGACCGCAGCAGTCCTCAAAATGGGTATTCTGCATTCCCAGACTCTCCACCTTCTCATTCATCAATTTGACAAACTCCGATTCACTTCCTGCTATGTACTCCGCCACCGCCACGCTCGCATCATTGCCGCTGGCCACCGCAATGCACTTGATCATGGTCTCTAACGTCTGTGTCTCCCCTTCTTCCAGAAAAACCTGTGAACCGCCCATGGATTTCGCATAAGCGCTGGTCGTTACCTGATCTTCCAGATGAATCCTGCCGTTCTTTAAGTGTTCAAAGATGATGAGCAGCGTCATAATCTTTGTGATACTCGCCGGACTCCGCCTCTTGTCCGCGTCCTGCTCACAGATTACCTGTCCTGTGGACGCTTCCATCACAATGTAAGATGGCGTGGACACTTCCGGCGCCGCATTGACCATTGTAGTCATTCCATGGAACATGGTATTTGAGACAATACACCCAAGTAAAAGCCATACTATGATCCGCTTAACTTTTCTGCGCAAACTAAGTCACCCCTACAAGTTCTTATTTACTATGTTTATTATGGGGTGTTGACGGATATGACTGGAAGAAAAAAACAGACTCAAGTAATCTCGAGTCTGTTTTCCATTGTTAGTTGTATTTACGCTTTCTTGCCGCTTCGGATTTCTTTTTGCGTCTTACGCTGGGTTTCTCGTAATGCTCTCTCTTACGAATCTCCTGCTGAATACCGGCTTTCGCACAGCTTCTCTTAAAACGACGTAATGCACTATCCAAAGTCTCGTTTTCTTTTACGATTACGTTTGACATTCCCGCACCTGACCTCCCTTCAGTCCCCACAAGTTATCTCGACTGACCGGGTTATTCATACGCTAACGCGTTGTGTTCTCACACACAATATAAATTATACCACATTTTGGGTATCAGTCAACTATTATTTTCCCAAACCATGCCAATAGCCCAAATTATTAGTACTCAGGCTCTCCCCTGACAGATTCATAAACCGGTCACGCTTATATCTGCTCTGCAAGCACTTTCGCACACGCCGCAATCGCATCCTCAATACCAGCCGGATTCTTGCCGCCTGCCTGAGCCATATTGGGGCGTCCGCCGCCGCCACCGCCCACAAGCGCTGCGATTCCTTTGATCAGGTTACCTGCATGAGCGCCTTTCGCCATCGCACCCTCCGTAGCCATGGCGATCAGGTTCACCTTGCCCTCTTTCTCGGAGATCAGCACTACCACACCGTCTCCCAGCTTTTCCTTTAACTGGTCGCCCAGTTCACGCAGGCCGTTCATATCCACACCGGCCACCTTGGACGCTAACAGTTTAACGCCTTTTACTTCCTGCACCTGATCCATCACATCGCCCAGAGCGTCCTTAGCCGCTTTGCTCTTTAATGCCTCATTCTCACTCTGCAGGGCTTTCATCTCCGCCATCAGGTGCTCACAGCGCTCCACCAGATTCGACGGATTGGTCTTTAAGGTCCTGGCTGCTTCCGCAAGCTGCGCCTCCAGGTTCTGATAATAAGCCGTCACGTTACCGCCGGTCACCGCCTCGATACGGCGCACTCCGGCTGCCACACCTGACTCAGACAATATCTTAAAGGAACCGATGCTGCCGGTATGCTTCACATGAGTACCGCCGCACAGTTCGCTGGAAAAATCACCCATCTGCACCACTCGCACCGTATCGCCGTATTTCTCACCGAACAATGCCATAGCGCCAGATTTCTTGGCCTCTTCGATGGACATGATCTTCGTCTCCACCGCCAGGTTTTCTTCTATCTTTTCATTGACAATCTGTTCTACTTTCTGAATCTCTTCCGCTGTCATCGCTGTCGGATGAGAGAAGTCGAAACGAGTCCGCTCCCCGTCCTGGTAGGAACCGGCCTGCTCCACATGTGCGCCCAGCACTTCCCGCAGGGCTTTCTGCAGCAGGTGAGTGGCACTGTGATTCTTACAAGTACTTGTCCGTCTTGTGGTATCCACGGACAGCGTGATTCGGTCGCCCTTCTTGATCATGCCCCGGGTAACCTTTCCGATATGTCCTACCTTACCGCCTAAAAGCTTGATCGTGTTCTCCACCTGGAACTCGCCGTCCGCGGTGGTGATCACGCCGATATCGCCTTCCTGGCCGCCCATGGTAGCATAGAAGGGTGTCTGTTTCGCAATAATCGTGCCCACCTGTCCGTCCGTCAGGGCGTCCACAAGTTCCGTCTCCGTGGTAAGCACCGTCACCTCTGACTCACAGGTCAGATTGTCATATCCCACAAATTCTGTGGTGATGGCCGGATCGATGGACTCGTACACAGTCACATCCGCTCCCATATAATTGGTCACTTTCCGAGCCTTTCTGGCCTTATCCTTCTGCTCCTGCATACAGGCTTTAAAACCTTCTTCATCAACCGTCAAGCCCTTTTCCTCCAGGATCTCCCTGGTCAGATCCAGCGGGAATCCATAGGTATCATAGAGTTTGAATGCATCTGCGCCGGCAAGTTCTTTCTTACCCGCTTTGACCGTCTGCTCCTCCATCTCATTTAAGATAGTAAGCCCCTGGTCGATGGTTTTATTGAACTTCTCCTCTTCCTGTGTCAGGGTATTAAAGATAAATTCCTTCTTTTCTTCCAGTTCCGGATACCCATCCTTGGAACCCTCAATCACCGTACCGGAAAGTTCTGCCAAAAACATCCTCTGTACGCCCAGTTTCCTTCCCTGACGCGCCGCCCGGCGGATAATCCGGCGCAGCACATAGCCTCTGCCCTCATTGGAAGGCATGATGCCGTCAGAGATCATAAAGGTCGCCGAACGGATATGATCCGTAATAATCCGGATAGAAACGTCCGTCTCATAATCTTTCTTATATTCCACACCGGCAATCTCACACACCTTCGTGCGCAGCGCTAAGACTGTGTCCACATCGAAAATGGAGTCCACATCCTGTACCGCGGAAGCCAAACGCTCCAAGCCCATGCCTGTGTCGATATTTTTTTGTTGCAATTCCGTATAATTTCCTTTGCCGTCATTGTCAAACTGGGTAAACACGTTATTCCAGATCTCCATATAACGGTCGCAGTCGCAGCCTACCGTACAGCCCGGCTTGCCACAGCCGTACTTCTCACCCCGGTCATAATAAATCTCCGAGCAGGGGCCACAGGGACCGGAACCATGCTCCCAGAAATTATCTTCCTTGCCAAACCGATAAATCCGCTCCGGCGCAATACCAATATCTTTATTCCAGATTTCAAACGCTTCCTCGTCGTTCTCATAGATGGAAGGATAGAGTCTGTCCGCATCGAGTCCCACCACCTCTGTCAAAAATTCCCAACTCCAGGCAATAGCCTCTTTCTTAAAGTAATCCCCAAAGGAGAAATTGCCCAGCATTTCAAAGAAAGTACCGTGCCTTGCGGTCTTACCCACATTCTCCAAATCTCCCGTACGGATACATTTCTGACAGGTGGTCACCCGTCTTCTGGGCGGAATCTCCTGCCCCGTAAAATAGGGCTTTAAAGGTGCCATCCCGGAATTGATCAACAGCAGACTGTTATCATTGTGGGGCACCAGGGAAAAACTCTTCATCTTGAGATGTTCCTTACTCTCAAAAAATTCCAGGAACATCCTGCGCAGTTCATTTACACCATAAGGTTTCATCGTAGTCCTCGATCCTTTCTGTCATAAAAGTAATTTGCTTCGCAATAATCTATCCTCTTTCCAAACAAGACATCTAAAATGTAAATTTATCCGCAAAATAAGTGTCCAACTGATCAATCGCCACCCGCTCCTGCTCCATGGAGTCACGGAATCTGACTGTCACGCAGTTGTCCGTCTCGGAATCGAAATCGTATGTAACGCAGAAAGGCGTACCGATCTCGTCCTGTCTGCGGTATCTCTTACCGATATTGCCCCTGTCGTCAAATTCACAGTTATACTTCTTGGACAACTGGGCAAAAATCTTCTCCGCACCCTCATTTAACTTCTTGGAAAGAGGCAGAACGCCAATTTTCACAGGCGCTAAGGCTGGATGGAAATGCAGTACGGTACGCACGTCCCCCTCACCAATCTCCTCCTCATCATAGGCGCCGCAGAGTACCGCTAAGAACAGTCTCTCCACGCCCAGGGACGGCTCGATGACATAGGGAATATACTTTTCATTCTTGGTATCGTCAAAATAGGACATATCCTCACCGGACACCGTCTGATGCTGTGTCAGGTCATAGTTGGTCCTGTCCGCAATGCCCCACAGTTCGCCCCAACCGAAGGGGAATAAGAACTCGATATCCGTGGTGGCCTTGGAGTAGAAGGAAAGTTCTTCCGGATCGTGATCACGCACCCGCATCTCCTCCTCTTTCATGCCCAGGCTCTTTAGGAAATCAATACAATACTGTTTCCAGTATGCAAACCATTCCAGATCCGTATCCGGCTCACAGAAAAACTCCATCTCCATCTGCTCAAACTCACGCACACGGAAGATAAAGTTACCGGGTGTGATCTCATTTCTAAAAGACTTACCCACCTGGCAGATACCGAAAGGAATCTTCTTGCGGGATGTTCTCTGTACATTCTTAAAATTCACAAAAATACCCTGGGCTGTCTCCGGACGCAGATACACCGTGTTCTTCGCGTCCTCGGTGACACCCTGGAAGGTCTTGAACATCAGGTTAAACTGTCTGATATCCGTAAAATTATGTTTGCCGCAGGTAGGACAGGGAATCTTATGTTCTTCGATAAAGTCTTTCATCTGCTGCTGGCTCCAGCCGTCCACAGAACTGTCAAGCGTCATGCCCTGTTCCGCCACAAAGTCCTCGATAATCTTATCCGCACGGAATCTCTCATGACATTCCCGGCAATCCATCAGCGGATCGGAGAAACTGCCCAAATGCCCGGAAGCCACCCAGGTCTGGGGATTCATCAGAATTGCGCAATCAACACCCACATTGTAGGGGCTCTCCATAACAAATTTCTGCCACCATGCTTTCTTGATATTGTTCTTTAACTCCACACCCAGATTACCGAAATCCCAAGTGTTGGCCAAACCACCGTAAATCTCGGAACCGGGATAAACAAATCCCCTTGCCTTAGATAACGCTACAATCTTCTCCATTGTCTTTTCCATAAATGTTCCTCCTCATTTTCTATCCTGCTAAATTTACACACTATTGATATACAATATACGTGAGTGCGGACACCTTCTCCTCCGGTGCCTGATCACGAATCAGCACACTCTTTTTGCTGGCAAAGGACACCTCCTGTCCGCTGTCGGCACTCTGGTTGATGTAAAGTATCTTCCCTTCCAAATTCACCAGAAGTTCTTCCCCTGATTTGGTCTCTATGATCAAAATCTTCTTTGCATCCGCATCCTCTGTAAATCCCAGTTCTATCGGTTCCTTTTCCGGAGAGATGAAGGCAACGCTGTCAAGATCATATCCATCTTCCTTAGCTTCCTCCACGGTGCCCATGAACAACTTCCTGTAATTGAACGCACTGTAGTCCTCTGCCGTAGCGTAATGGAATAAAATAGAGATTTCGCCGCCCTTTTCTTTCACCGACTCTAAATAAACCGACTCTGAATCATGCTCCGCACAATACTCTTCCACCCGTTCTGCGGCAAGATCCTTTAAGTCCTCCAAATCATAATAGTCCTGCTCAAAGGCTCCCACAATCTGGTGCGTAACTTCCCCCTCTTTGCCAAAAGACAGGGAACTCACCCCCACACCTTTTTCCTGGCTTCCACAGCCGGAAAAACACAGAACCATACTCGCTAAGAGCACTGCTCCTCTTGCTTTTTTCATATCCTTTCCTCTCTGACTGATCCTCTTCTTCACATACTGCCTTACATTATATTAAAGATTATCCACAATTTCAAGACTTTTAAACGGCCGGTCTATGAAACGCTTTCGGTACGCATCCCCAATCCGTTGCAATTCCTCCAAAACCGGGGGTGTCACCGTAAAAGTATACAGCTTCTCAATCCCGGAATTCATAATATAAGAGACCGCGTAACGCGTGGATTCTTCCCATTCACCTTCCGACGGCATCCCGGGAAACTCTCCGTTGATTACCATAGCTTTCATCTCAAATATGTACCGCACCAGCACATTGGACAACCCTTCATGCATCAGCGCGCGAAGAGATTGATAGAGGAGTTTTAGCATCTCTTTCTCATCATTATTTTCCCTCGTATAATAATCCATAACTTCTAAGAAATACATGCCATAATAAGCGCTCTCATAGTCTTCCCGCAGGCCCTCAAAATAATTGCTGATGGAAGCGTCTGCGATATTATAAGATGTCCTGCCCACATATATCTTAAATACGCCGAAAGAGAAAGGGTTGGTTGCCGCCAAAAGCCTGCTGTTAGGCTTTCTGGCGCCTCTGGCAAACGCCGCTATCTTCCCCCTCTCCCTCGTCAAAAGGACAACTCGTCTATCATAATCGTTGACCGGTTCAGCCTTTATAATCATTCCCGTAATCTCTGTGATCTCCTGCATGAGAATGTTCCTCTGCTTCCTCCTTGTCCTGTTCTACGTCCCTCGCTGCGTTTTTATAGGCCAGGAAATCATCAATCTTGCCCGTGGCCATAAACTGCTCCCAGTAATTTATCTGCTTCATCTTACGCCCCCTAATTCTTTCATTCCCATTCCCAGATTAGGGTTCGCAGATTTGCCGTTTTCTATTCTGTTACTTTTGGATCATAGCCGAAATTCTTCAGTAGAAAATCGCTGTCCCGCCAGTCTTTCTTGACTTTCACCCAGAGTTTCAGATTGACCTGGCATTCCACCAGTTCCTCGATGTCCGGGCGCGCCATGGAACCAATCTTTTTGAGCATACTACCCTGCTTGCCGATGATGATGCCCTTATGGGAATCCCTCTCACAGACGATGGTGGCGTCGATATCTACAATCCGCTTCCTGTATTTCATCTGCTCGATAGTGACCGCGATACCGTGGGGAATCTCCTCCTCCAGACACTTAAGCGCCTTCTCCCGGATCAGTTCCGCCACGATCTGGCGCATGGGCTGATCCGTCACCGTATCCTCATCATAGAAAGGCTCCCCGTAAGGAAGATATTTCATGATACACTCTATCAACACTTCCATACCGTCTTTCTTTAAGGCCGACACCGGCACAATCTCCGCAAAATCCAGTTCTTTGCGGTAGGCGTCAATATAAGTTAAGATCAGTTCCTTTTTCACCGTGTCAATCTTATTGATGACCAGGATGACTGGCGTATTCGTCTTCTTTAATTGTTCAATGATATGCCGCTCTCCCGCGCCAATATAGTCGCTGGGCTCCACCAGCCACAGGATCACATCCACTTCCGAAAGCGTTCTCTGGGCTACATTCACCATGTAATCTCCCAGCTTATTCTTCGCCTTGTGGATTCCCGGCGTATCCAGGAATACAATCTGTCCTTCCTCGGAAGTATACACTGTCTGAATACGGTTTCTGGTAGTCTGCGGCTTGTTGCTTGTGATGGCAATCTTTTGCCCGATTAAGGTATTCATCAGGGTGGACTTGCCCACATTTGGTCTGCCGATCAATGTCGCAAAGCCGGATTTAAATCGTTTATTCTCCATCTTTTTTCTCTTCCTGTAATGGTTTTTCTTCTCTTTCCAGGGAAGGCACCCTGTCTTTCTTACTGCCGAAACGTTTTGCGCCTCTCATTCCGTTCTGTCCCGTTTCTTCAGATTTTTCTCTCTTGTTCCGGATTATATGACGTATCTGCCGAATGATCAGTATTGCCGCAATGATAATGGCTGCCCACAATACAAGATAGGGCGTATTGATCAAAAATCCGATGCAGAAATTACGGATACCCTTCCCAATATTTTCCAGGCTGTTGATAAACCCATTCCCAATCTCCTGCCAGACGCTGATATCCTGGGGCGGCGTATATTTCTTCACTTCGCTGATTCCCAGATATACGGTACTGTAATCAATCTTATTGTCATAAGTGCGCAGCTGGGACTCCATGCTCTCGATCTGATAGCGCACCTCCGCAAGCCGGCCCTCAATGGTGATAAGGTCTTCCACGGTCTGTGCCTGTTCCAGTAACTCGATCAGCCTTTCCTGTTCCGAGACAAGCACCCGCTTGTGGCTGTCCAAATCTACATACTGCAGGGTTACATCTTCCACCCGCTCAGACTGGCTGATCACATTGGACTGCTCTCCCACCTGCGCCAGAAAGCTGTCCAGGCTGTTCTGGGGGACACGGGCCGTCATGCTGGCGCCCCGGAGTGCCTCCGACCTGCCCTCATAACTATAACTGGTATTATTATAAATGGATATCTCTTCTATGTAACCGCCCAACTGCTCCACCTGTGCCTGCAAAGCAGGCACCAGGATATCGAACTGCTCCGTCTCTGTATTGATATCCACAGTCTTGATCAGCTTGCGCTGTGTGGCCGCTTCGGTCACTTCCATCGCGTTCTCATTCTGAATGCCTTCCTCCTGATAAGCCATATCATAGGTCATGCCTGCGCCGCCGTCATATTCTTCCGCATACTCATACTCAGCCGCTGGCGCTGCCGTGTCAGCTGCCGCATAAGTCGCAGCATTTTTGGCAGCACCCCCTGAATAACTCAAGGTGCCGGAACTGCCGCAGGCGGTGAAAAACGCCGCAAACAACACTGCTGAAAGCACCACCTGTCCTTTTCTCTTCCATTTTCTTTTTTTCATAATTTCCTCCCCTTTCCTCAATGGAACAAATACTCTATCTTCGCAAAGAGTTTCTTCTGTTCCTTGATTTTCTCCTCATTACCTACTACGCAAAGACACTCGTCTTCCATGAACGCCCGGATATAGCCGGCCAGACCGCGTATCGTGTCCGCATCTGTGGAAAGTAATTCGTCACGTTCCTTCTGCACACGCGCGAAGTCATAGTGCGTCAAATACCCGGCCAGGGAATAGTTCCCTTTGGCTGACGGGGTAAGCGGCATATCCATCTCGCTGATAGCGCCGATGATATACTGTGTCATGGTACGCTCATCAGCCTCATAATGTTCGATATAATCCGCCGCCTTTTCATAAACCTCAATCGTCTTTTCCAGATTGGGATCCCGATAAGAGACAAAATAACTCTCGCCGCTCTTGCCAAACTGGCACATACAGCCATAAGCGCCGCCCTTGACACGCACCTGTGTCCAGAGATAATCGTATCCCATCATTACCCGCAGTACCTTCAGCGCACCTGTGTAAGGCAGTCCCTTCTTGGCAAAATTGCCGGCCCGGCACACATATTGAATCTGGGCTGAGGACATCAATCCCTCATTCTTTTTCACCGGCTTCGGCTCATATCCCCTTGTGTCAATCGGTTCCGTGCTAAGTTTTGCTTTCAGACCTTCTATCAATTCCTCTATCCCTAATAAGCCTTCCGGCTGCGCCGTATAATCTACCATCAGATTTTCCGGACGGAAAATGCACTGCACCACTTTCTGCAGATTTGCCGTCAATTCCTCTTTGTGCCGGTCAAAATCTTTTTCCAATTCCTCCAACACACGGTAAAACGCCATACCGTTGATGTGGTCCATGATCATCGCCGGCTTCGACAGATAAGACAGCGCTTGACCGGCCGCCAAAGAATGACCGGCGGACATCATCTGCGCCTGTTTGTCAGAACGACTCTCCGCCACCAATTCATATAACCGCTTTCCATCTGTATAGACTGATTCAGTCAATATTTCTTCCGCCAAGGCAAACGCCTGGGGCAGATTTTCGTATAATGTCTTAACTTTCAGATCAAAGGTAACTTTATATTGAGACAGATCCCTGGCGTCTGTATAGGTATTCACCGCCGGCACAATACCACCCGTCTGCAGATTGATCTCACTGTAAAGTTCACTATACGAATGCTCCTTGGTATCCACCAGACCGATCATGGCTTTCAAAAGCCCCACATAAGGGAACAACTCTTCTGGCACCTGCCTGAGATCAAACATAAACCGCAGGTAGCCGATGCCGTTGGTGAAAATATCATGATAGAGAAGCAGTGTATCTCCCACCTTTTTCTCCTCATTACAGTATGGCAGCGCCTCCTTTTTCATATCCTCTCTGGTCAGCAGGGGAATCTTCTCCAAGTCTTCCTTGGCGCTGGGTTCTTCCTGATAACGTTTCAAGGCTTCCGTATCCGCAACGATCTGCGCAATCTCCTCTTTGGTCATGGCCGCCTTCTTCTGCGCCAACGATGCCGAAAGGGCTTTCTCTTTCTGCCCGGTAAGCCCCTTCACAGGCTTTACCACTACCACGCTCTTGTGGGTATTATTCAACAGACATCTGGTAATCATTTCCTCATAGAAAGAAGTGTCCAGTTCTTTCTTCAACGTCTTATACGTATCCGCAAGTTCCAGATACACAAATGGCTTATTATCGTCATACAGCCAAGTCTCGCACATCTGCAGACCATACATCAATCCCTTGGGATAAGAACCAAAATCTGCCTCCCGATATTTAAACTCATCATGATTGATCGCCGCCGCCAGAGCTTTCTTATCCACGCCGTTCTCTGCCAGTTTTTGCAAGGCCTCTTCGATAATGCTGATAAACTCCTCCTTCTGCGATGCCTCCGCATTCTTGGCTACGATCGAGAAGAAAGGCTGTCTGATATCCACCTCATAGATACAGCTGATGTCCGTACCGACGCCGGCGTCCAACAACGCCTGCTTGACCGGCGCGCCGGGAGCCGATGCCACCGCATCGATCAGCGCCTGAAATCCAAAGTTTTCTTTCCGGTCCATGTTCTCCCCCAGGGAGACATTATAGGACAGATAGGTATTGCCTGTCTCGGACTCACTCTCCATGATCGGATAAGACTTCTCCACCGTCACAGTCTTCGCAAAAGGCGTCTCCACAGAAGGTTCCGAATCCACAGTAAGAGTTTCGTATTTCGACAGATAAGCCTCGTCGATATACTGCAGTTTCTCCGCCATATCCATATTGCCATACAGATAAATATAACTGTTGGACGGATGATAATATTTCTGGTGGAAAGCAAGGAACTCCTCATAGGTCAGTTCCGGGATTACGTCAGGATCGCCGCCAGACTCTACGCCATAGGATGTATGCGGATACAGGGAATTCATAATCTCCCGGTAAAGCACATCATCCGGAGATGAAAAAGCCCCTTTCATCTCATTGTAAACCACCCCGTTGATGGTCAGATCGTCCTCCGCAGATTCCAATTCATAGTGCCATCCTTCCTGTTTGAAGATTTTTTCCTCATGGTAGATATTAGGATGGAACACCGCATCCAAATATACATCCATTAGATTCTGGAAATCCTTATCATTACAACTGGCCACAGGATATACCGTTTTATCAGGATATGTCATGGCATTTAAGAAGGTATTGAGGGATCCCTTCGCCAGTTCAATAAACGGATCCTTCACCGGGAATTTATCCGAACCGCAAAGCACCGTATGCTCAATGATATGCGCCACACCGGTGCTGTCCTTGGGCGGTGTACGGAACCCGATATAAAACACCTTATTATCGTCATCATTCGACAAAAGCGCTACCCGCGCCCCTGTTTTATTATGTTTCAGCAGATATCCCTTAGAGTTGATATCTCGGATATCACACTGCATAAGGACCGTATAAGTCTGTAACTGTTCTAACTGCATTTTATGAAACTCCTTTCAAACTGCCTTCTGAATCTCTCTGACGCCACACTGACATCCATTCCAGAAGTACCTTTTATATCTTTATAAGTATACCACTCCAGCTAAATTTTAGTAAAGCAAAACTAAAAAATCGTCGCCAGTTCCGGCGCCGTCACCCAGCCGGCAAACTAAAAGGACAGGCAAAAAACTTAGGTCTTGTTTTCGCCTGTCCAGTGTAAAAGGGGAATTTTACGCTGTAAGTGTACCAGAAAAAAATGTCAAACACAAGAGTATTTTGTAGAATTTCCGATGTAAGGCATCGCGTAAACTGACAAAGCCCACCTACACACTGAAAGACATCAACGCCAGTTTGGATAAGATCAACTCCTGCACCACCACGCCTGCCGCCTTTTTCTGCGCCAGATTCATCGCCGCGAACTCGTTTATTTTCATGATCTTACTCTGATAACCTGTCTTTTTCACGCCAAAAAGTCTCTTCTTTTCTTCCAGGATGCTGATCTTCACCCTAGCCTTTAACTGCACATAAGTCCTGTAGGAAAACTGATCCTCTGTCATATAATATAACTGGCTCTCCAGCGTAGTCTCAGGATCTGTGTCCTTAAAAATATAATGCTCTATAATACTTTTATATTTAAAATTCACCATCTCATCCTGCAGAATCTCCGTATAACTTAACTTAGCGCCCAGATAAATGGAACCCGTATCCTGCATAAAATATTTAAAATCCCTGTTCTGCCCTTCCACGTATCCACCGCCTTATCTAAATAGTAACTTCAAGTTTCAATCGCCTCAATCTTATCTCCGCTCATGCGGATTGCATCTTCAATAGACCTCCTGCTAAAACCGGACTCCGTCACCAATTCCTCCACCGTCACTTTTCTGCGAAGTTCTCCCTGCAATGCGTTCGCTGCATCCGCCACTTTATTGACCTTGTCTACAATCTTCTGATCCTTCTTTTCCTCTTCCGCATTTTCTGCGATAAAGTCCTCCATGGCGTCCATGATCAGCTTGGCCAGCATCCCCTGAACTTCTGAAGCATGTTCCAGGGCTCCTAACATGGTCACACCCAAAGAAAGTGCCACATTGCCCTCCCCAATCAAATCTTCCAGATATACCCCCTGTCCGGCATAGAGTTTGGCAATCTCCGCCACTTCCGGAAGGAAAATTTCCGTCAGCCTGTTTATGGCATCCAAATCCCCAGCCATAGCCGAAAGCGTCACGGCTTCCCGCTCGCCTTCGGAAATCTCGGAAAATGCCCTGATGGACTGCAAATAAGAAGCCAGATAGTCCTTCTCTTCCTCCTGGAGATATTCCTCATAATCCACCGGTTCACCAATGCCGATCTTTTTCTGCCGTAAATATTGGTAGACCATCTCCATCTGCTCTGACGAGAGGGCTAAGGGCGCAAACGCCTCCTCCACCTCCGCCTCTGATATACAGTTATTCTGTGTTTTGGCCTTTTGCCTGACTTCCTCTAAGGTTTTGGCAAATTGAACTTCTCTGTCCATGTCGGATTCCTTTTCTCTATATTATTCTCCGGTTCCCTGTCAGCTTCTCCTAATATGGGTATGGGTATACAGATGCTCCTCGCAGTACTCATAATTACCGTCGCACTTGGAACAGAACCGGAACTGCATCTGCGGGCTGTCTACTTCCGTCCGGCCACAGATGGCGCACTTGTGCTTGGTAATTCCGGTATTTCTTCTCACATCCCGCTTAAACTCCTGCCGTCTATGAATTTGTTTGGGATTCAAATACATCATATTTCTGGAAGTAAAGAAAAATACCACAAAATTGAGAAGCGATGCCGCAATGGCAAACTTATAATACACACTGCTCCCCAAAAACTCAACACCCAGCATAATGGCATAAATAATACCCAGCCATTTCACCTTGATGGGAATAATAAACATCAAAAGTACCTGGGCTTCCGGGAAGGTGGCCGCAAATGCCAGGAATATCGACATATTGATATAATAAGTACTAAAAGCAATGGAAATCGTATTAAAGAACACTTCTGGACTGTATTTTGCAATCGTATCCGCCTGGAAGAGATAACAAAATGCCATCAACAGAAAACTTCCCAGAATCGTAAATATCATGCCCTGGAACAAATATACGTTATACCGATAACTCCCCCAGGTCCGTTCCAGGGATGTGCCTATGGAACAGTAAAAATACAACATGATCAAGGTCAGGAAAAGTCCACCACTTCCCGGCGGCGGAACCAGAATCCAGGTGACCAGCCTCCAAATCTGCCCATGCAGGATCGCATAAGGATTCAGTGTCAGAAACGATAACAGGGTATTACTCCTGTCCATCATCTGCAACAGATACCCTACACCGTAACACAATACCAGAATAAAGGACAGATTCTTGATGGCATATTTTCCAAATTTTCGTTCAAAAGGACTCATAGCAAGCACTCACTCCCACTGTTTGATTCTTTACTCTGCCGTCCGCCTGTTTCCATCATCCCCATTTTCTCGGACGAGCATGTATTTTCGCCGCTAAAACTGAATACATTTTATCATCCCTTATTTTAAAAGTAAACGGCACAGTACCCAAAAACTGGGAAGTCATAAAAATTTTATAATTCGCTCCCGAAAACTTCATTTTTTTCTAAGAATTGGACAATTGCATTTTGACAAACTGTGTCGTATAATGACAGCGTGTGCCAAATCATATAATAAATAGGTACAAATAGATTTTAAAGGAGTGAGTACGAGAAATGAGTGAAATGCAATATACGCTTGGCATCGACATCGGTTCTACCACGGTCAAGATTGCTATTCTGGATGCCAGGCATCAAATACTCTTTTCCGACTATCAGCGGCATTTTGCCAATATAAAGGAGACACTTTCCGACCTGCTTTCCAAAGCTTACGACAGGCTGGGCAACCTGACGGTACACCCAATGATCACCGGTTCCGGCGGTCTCACCTTGGCCAATCATTTACAAGTTCCCTTCGTCCAAGAAGTCATCGCAGTATCCACTTCCCTGCAGACTTTCGCCCCCGTCACCGATGTGGCGATTGAATTAGGCGGTGAGGACGCCAAAATCATCTATTTTGAAGGCGGCAATGTGGAACAGCGTATGAACGGCATCTGTGCCGGCGGCACAGGTTCTTTTATCGATCAGATGGCCTCCCTCTTACAAACGGACGCCGCCGGACTTAACACCTACGCCCGGAATTATCATTCCCTCTATACAATTGCCGCCAGATGCGGTGTGTTTGCCAAGTCCGATATACAGCCACTGATCAATGAAGGCGCTACCAAGGAAGATCTGTCAGCTTCTATTTTTCAGGCGGTAGTTAACCAGACCATCAGCGGCCTGGCCTGCGGCAAACCGATTCGGGGACACGTGGCCTTTTTAGGCGGCCCACTACATTTCTTATCCGAATTAAAGCAGTCCTTTATCCGCACTTTAAAACTAGACGACGAACACATCATCGACATGGACAATTCCCATCTTTTCGCCGCCATCGGCTCCGCCCTGAACGCGAAGGAGGAGACTTTCTATACCATGGAAGAGATGACGGAGAAACTTTCCGGCGATATTAAAATGGACTTCGAAGTGGAGCGTATGGAACCGCTTTTTGCTTCCCAGCAAGAATATGATGTTTTCTGTGAAAGGCATAATACCCACCATGTAACCACCGGAGATTTGTCCACCTATCAGGGTAACTGCTTCCTGGGAATTGATGCCGGCTCCACCACTACCAAGGTGGCTCTTGTGGGCGAGGACGGTTCCCTGCTCTATTCTTTCTACAGCAGCAACGATGGCAGCCCCTTAAAGACCGCCATCCGTTCCCTTAAGGAAATCTACCGCCTGCTTCCGGATGGTGTTAAGATTGTCCGTTCTTGTTCCACCGGCTACGGTGAAGCGCTGATGAAGGCCGCCTTCTTACTGGATGACGGCGAGGTGGAGACTGTGGCGCACTACAACGCCGCCGCTTTCTTCAACCCGGATGTGGACTGCATCCTGGATATCGGCGGTCAGGACATGAAATGCATTAAAATCAAGAACCAGACCGTGGACAGCGTACAACTAAACGAGGCCTGTTCCTCCGGCTGCGGTTCTTTTATCGAAACTTTTGCCAAATCCCTGAATTATGGCGTGGAAGAGTTTGCCCGGACGGCGCTGTTTGCCGAGCATCCCATAGATCTGGGCACCCGCTGTACGGTGTTTATGAACTCCAAGGTCAAACAGGCACAGAAGGAAGGCGCTTCCGTCTCCGATATTTCCGCCGGACTTGCCTATTCCGTCATCAAGAACGCTTTGTTTAAGGTCATCAAAGTGTCCGACGCCTCAGAACTTGGACGTCATATCGTGGTACAGGGCGGTACATTTTATAATGATGCTGTTCTCAGAAGTTTCGAGAAGATTGCAAACTGCGAAGCCATCCGCCCGGATATCGCCGGCATCATGGGGGCCTTTGGCGCGGCACTGATCGCCAGAGAGCACTATGAAGACGGTTACGCCACTTCCATGCTGAATTTGGAGCAGATCACCAATCTGCAGTTTGAGACCAGCATGGCCAAGTGTAAGGGGTGTACCAACAGCTGCCGTCTTACGATTAATAAGTTTACGGGAGGCCGTCAATATATTTCCGGCAACCGCTGCGAACGCGGACTGGGAAAATCCAAAAAGGAAAATGGCGTTCCCAACCTCTATGATTATAAGCTGAAAAGGCTCTTCTCCTATGAGCCGCTGCCTGCCGATGAGGCCAAGCGCGGTACTGTGGGGATTCCCAGAGTCTTAAATATGTATGAAAATTATCCTTTCTGGTTCACATTTTTTACAAAATTGGGGTATCGGGTGATTCTCTCCCCCATCTCTAACCGTAAAATCTATGAACTGGGCATCGAATCCATCCCCAGCGAGTCGGAGTGTTATCCGGCCAAACTGGCTCATGGACATATCTCTTGGCTCATCAATCAGAAGGTGGATTTTATCTTCTACCCTGCTCTTTTTTATGAGCGTGATGAGTTCCATGAGGCCAACAACCACTATAACTGCCCCATTGTCACCTCCTATTCGGAGAACATCAAGAACAATGTGGAGGAAATTGGCCGCGGAGAGGTTGTATTCCGCAACCCCTTCATGTCCTTCCAGAGTCTGCACACGGTTACCTCTGCCCTGACGAAAGAATTTCAGGATCTGCCTGTCACAGAAGTGATGGATGCTGCGGAAGCCGCTTGGGAAGAACTGGCAACGGCCCGTCAGGATATGCGTAATAAAGGCGAAGAAGTCCTGCGTTATATGGAGACCAACCATGTCCGCGGTATCGTGCTGGCAGGTCGTCCTTATCATATCGATCCAGAAATCAACCACGGTATCCCGGAACTGATCACTTCCTACGATATCGCCGTGCTGACAGAGGATTCTGTGTCCCATCTGGCGCAGCCGGAACGTCCGTTGATCGTCTCCGATCAATGGATGTACCACTCCAGACTCTATGCTGCCGCCAGCTTCGTGAAGACTCGCGATGATCTGGATCTGATACAGCTGAATTCCTTCGGCTGTGGCCTAGACGCCGTGACCACAGACCAGGTAAATGACATCCTCTCCGGTTCCAATAAGATTTACACTTGTCTAAAAATTGATGAGGTCAACAACTTAGGTGCAGCCAGGATTCGAATCCGTTCCCTGCTCTCCGCCATCAAGGTCAGAGAACAGAAACACAAAGAACGTGTCATCCGTTCCAGCGCCATCCATAAAGTGGCCTTCACGGAAGAAATGCGCAAAGAATATACCATCCTGTGTCCTCAGATGTCTCCCATTCATTTTGAGATCATCGAGGCGGCTTTCCAGGCCTGCGGTTATCACTTTGAAGTGCTTGCCAATGACAACCGGCACGCCGTAGATGTGGGATTGAAATATGTAAATAATGACGCATGTTATCCTTCCCTGATCGTGGTAGGACAGATTATGGACGCCTTGCTCTCCGGCCGATATGACCTCGATAAAGTGGCCATTATCATGAGCCAGACCGGCGGCGGCTGCCGTGCCACCAACTACGTGGGCTTTATCAGACGCGCCCTGGAGAAGGCAGGCATGCCGCAGATTCCCGTTATCTCCTTAAATCTTGCCGGTATTGAGAGCAATCCCGGATTCCATTTAAACGGGGAACTATTGATGCGCGCCGCATACGGAGCTCTATTTGGTGACATTTTCATGCGCTGCGTCTATCGCATGCGCCCCTACGAAACTACACCCGGTTCTGTGGATGCCCTGCATGTCAAATGGGCAGATAAATGCCGCCAGTTTGTGTCAAAGAAGCACCTAAATTACTTTACTTTCCAAAAAATGTGCCGACAGATCATCCGGGAGTTTGACGCCATACCTATTGACGAAAATCTGCGCAAACCGCGGGTAGGCATCGTGGGTGAGATTCTTGTCAAATTTGCGCCCGCCGCCAACAACCATCTGGTAGAACTGTTGGAAGCCGAAGGCGCAGAGGCCGTGGTGCCAGATCTTCTGGACTTTATGCTCTATTGCTTCTATAACCAGATTTATAAGGCCGATTATCTGGGCACTTCCAGAAAAGCCGCCCTGATTTCCAGAATGGGTATCTGGACACTTGAAAAAATGCGCAGTCAGGCCGCCAGGGAATTTAAGAAAAGCAGGCACTTTACGCCGCCTGTAAGTATCTATACACTGGTGGATTATGCCAGCCCCATCGTCAATATCGGCAACCAGACCGGCGAAGGGTGGTTTTTGACCGGTGAAATGGTGGAACTGATCCACAGCGGCGTCAACAACATCGTCTGTACCCAGCCCTTCGGCTGTCTGCCTAACCATGTGGTGGGCAAAGGCGTGATCAAGGAACTGCGTTCCCGTTTCCCCAGTTCCAATATCGTAGCCATCGACTACGATCCCGGCGCCAGCGAAGTCAACCAGCTAAACCGCATCAAACTGATGCTGTCCACTGCGCAGAAAAATCTGAAAAAAGAAAAAGACGCCTAAAAAGCGCCATCAATAGATGCTGGCTTTGCCAGACATCTTTATGTTAATAAACCCTCGGCATATCAACCTTATGCCGGGGGTTACGATTCTCATCAGATTCCGGGAGTCATCTCCGAAACAATTTCGTGCTGTCACATTTGTTTTCTGACCACCAGATATTCATTGTCCAATTGATAGAAGGCACAGTTAAAATTGCCGCCGCTCAAAAAATGACTCATATCATCTTCATCCAAATCTACCATACAAACATAACACTCGTAATCTTCATCATACTGATAATTACTGCATGTATCACACATGCTCACGTTTCGCATCCTCCCATCCTGTTTTCAGTCTTAGAGCCGCTTACTAATAAAATGTCCTGTCCACTTTGCGGTTAATAAAACGGATCTTACCTTTTATCTCTTCCGTCAGGTCCTGAATCGCCTCATCCGCCGCCTCCTTCTGCAGCTGATTGACACAGAATACGCAGGCGCCAAACTTATCACTGGAAAACAATTTCGGTTTCTCCCACTTCACGAAATAGGATACCCTGTGCTTTAAGAGCACTTTTTCAATCTTCTCCTTGGTTGCCAAATCCGTTACCTGACACCACTCCAGTTCATTATGTACTTTCACTTTCTGATATGCTGTCTCCATAATACAATCAATCCCCTCTGAGAAAATCCTCCCTGTCCTGTATGCTTTCTATGTTTGTCAGCATACAGGCAGTACATACATATAAATTATAAAGCAAACCGCAGGATTATGCAAACCCTTTTCTGAATCCACTCCCTGTGCCTCACATCTTGCGCGACTTATCTGTTTATGATATATTCTATAATATATTATTATCAGATTATAAAATCTAATGATTTACAATCAGAAAGAAGAGGTTCCCTATGCCTATTAAAATTGCAGACTCTTTACCGGCAACTACAGTGCTTGAAAATGAAAATATATTTGTGATGACGGAATTCCGCGCCATGCATCAGGATATCCGTCCACTCAATGTACTCATATTAAATCTGATGCCCACGAAGGTTGTCACAGAGACACAGCTTTTGCGCAAACTTTCCAATACGCCCCTTCAAGTAAATGTGGAATTTTTGCAGACGGCCAGCTATACGCCGCAACATACGGATTCCAACCATATGGAATCCTTTTACACCACTTTTGACCAGATCAAAGACCGGAATTTCGACGGTATGATCATCACCGGTGCACCACTTGATTATGTGCGGTTTGAAAAGGTGGACTACTGGGACGAAATCTGTACCATCATGGAATGGGGCAAGAAACATGTACACTGTACCCTGCATCTGTGCTGGGGCGCTTTCGCCGCCCTGTATTATTTCTATGGATTGGAACGGGATGACCTTCCGGAGAAACTCTCTGGTGTCTATGCGCACAAAATCGTCAAAAGAACTTCCCCTCTCTTCCGGGGTTTTGACGACATATTCTATGCGCCGCAGTCCCGCGCCATGGGTATTGAGGCGTCACAGATTGCTTCCGTACCGGACCTGGAACTGATGGCAATCTCCGATGAGGCCGGCGTCACCATCGTCAAGACGACCGACAGCAGGCATTTCTTCGTAACCTGCCATCCGGAATACGATTCCGACACCCTGGCCCAGGAATATTACCGGGACTTGAACAAAGGCCTGAATCCTAAAGTGCCCGCCAACTATTTCCCGGACGACGATCCCACCAAGACACCAATCGTCAACTGGCGCTCCACTGGGCAGCTGCTCTATTCCAACTGGCTCAATTATTACGTATACCAGACCACGCCGTATGATTTACGGAATATATAGGGAAATAATCTTAAAAAGGGCTGTCTCGACAGCCCCTTCTTTATGCATTCAAATATTCTTCCAAAAACTCCTCTTCTGACACAATCCGCACACCCAATTCCTTAGCTTTTTTATTTTTGGAGGACTGGGAGGTAGTATCGTTATTGATCAGGCAGGTGGTCTTACCGGTTACACTGCCGGTCACTTTGCCGCCCTTTTTCTCAATCTCCTCTTTTAAAAGATTCCGATTCTCATAATGTGTCAGACTTCCCGTAATCACAAAATTCATGCCTGCAAGCGTCTGCGTGCCCTCCTCTATCACCTCCACGGCAATGTTTAACTCCGGTAAAAGACGGTCCAGCTGTTCCTTATTCTTCTCATCGTCAAAAAAACCTCTGACGCTTAAGGCAATCACTTCCCCAATGCCGTCAATCTCCGCCAATTCTTCCAGTGTCGCACTGCGAAGCGCTGCCAAATCATACCTGAAATGTCTGCAAAGCATTTTCGCATTGGCCACGCCGATATTTTCAATCCCAAGACCATAAATCAATCTGGGAAGCGTGGTGCTTCGCGCCTGCTCTAAGCTTTCCTGCAGATTCCGGTAAGACTTTTCTCCAAACCCGTCCATCTGGGTGATTTCTTCCTCATAACGGGAAAGTTTGAATAAATCGGCAAACTCGTGCAAGAATCCCTTGGCCAGAAATTTTTCCAGAGTAGATTCCGACAGACCGTCCACATTCAAAGCATCCCTGCTCACAAACAGGGTAAAGGCCTTAATCTTCTTGGCATCGCAGTCAGGATTGAGACAATAGAGGGACTGCACCTCATTCACCTGTTTGATCTGCGTCGGCTGCCCGCAGACCGGACATTTGTCTGGTATCTCCAGATTATCGCTTCCCGTCAGGTTCTCCGCAATCTGAGGAATAATCATATTGGCCTTATAGACTGTGATTCGGTCTCCAATCCCCAGCTTCAACCCTCGCAGAATACTGATATTATGCACAGAAGCCCGGCTCACGGTGGTGCCTTCCAGTTCCACCGGTTCAAAAATGGCCACTGGATTGATCAGGCCCGTGCGGCTGGCACTCCACTCAATCTCCTGCAGGGTAGTCTCCCGCAGTTCGTCCGCCCACTTAAAAGCAATGGAATCCCTGGGAAACTTGGCCGTCCGCCCAAGTGAACGTCCATAAGCCATATCCTCATAGGTTAGTACCAATCCATCTGAGGGTATGTCATAGTCTACTATCTTCCGCTCAAAATAAGAAACCGCATCCAAAATCGTATCGGGATCTGTCAAGCGGTATTCCACCACATCAAATCCCTGCCTGCTTAAGAAGGCAAACTGCTCCTTTCTGGAATCTTGAAAGTCCACATCAAGCGCTTTTACCAGTTGAAAAGCATAAAAGCGCACATTTCTGCCCGCCGTGATCTCATTGTTGAGCTGTCTGACACTTCCACTGCATAGATTCCGCGGATTTTTATATTTGGCATCCACATCCTCAATCTCGCTGTTAATCTTTTCAAAATCACTGTAGGAAATGACAGCCTCTCCCCGCAAGATCAGTTCTCCCTGATAGGGGATAGAGATTGGCAGATTGCGAAACACCCTGGCATTGTTGGTGATAACCTCTCCCACCTCGCCATTGCCTCTGGTAACCGCCTTGACCAGCCTGCCGCCTGTATAGGTCAGTACGATCGTTAAACCGTCCAGCTTCCAGGATAACAACCCCTGTCTGCCATTCAACCAACTCTGCAGTTCTTCCCTGCTCTTGGTCTTGGCTAAGGACAACATCGGCGTTTCATGTCTCTCCTTAGGCAGTTCCTCCACAGCCTCATACCCCACACTTATCGTAGGACTGTCCGCAAATATTACGCCCGTTATTTTTTCTAATTCTGTCAGTTCGTCGTATAATCTGTCATACTCGTAATTGGACATAATCTCGGTATCCTGCGCATAATATGCCTTTGACGCCTTATTCAACAGGGATACCAGTTCCCGCATACGTTCCATAGATTTCTCTTCCATCACACTGTCCTACCGCCATTCTTACATATGCAAACCGCACTGTCTATAAAGTGCGGTTCTCTCTGTATCTGTAATCTCCCGGTATTCTCCGGGTTTCAGTTTTCCCAGTTCTATATTCATCACACGGACTCTCTTTAAACTGGTCACTTTATACCCCTGCGCCTGACACATACGCCGAATCTGCCTGTTTAAGCCCTGTGTCAGTATCATCCGCAGTGTCTTGGAGCCAATCTGCTCTATCCTGCAGGGCCTGGTAGTTGTCTTCAATTCCTCCAAATACACGCCCTTACGCATATTCTCCAGGGCTTCTTCCTTCCAAGCCCGGTCGGATTTCACAATATACTCTTTCTCATGTCCATTACTGCCCCGCATCATGGCATCAATCAGGCCACCGTCATTGGTCATCAAAAGCAATCCTTCTGAATCCCGGTCGAGACGCCCCGCATAGGTCAGACGGACCGGATATTGCAACGCCTGCACCACGGTCTTTGTCGCATGAACATCCCGTTCGGTACAGGTAACACCAATTGGTTTATAATATGCGAGCACCACCTTCTGATTAGGCATTGACACTTTCTTACCACGCACAGCCACCTGATCTTTGTCAGTCACCTTCCTGCCAGGCTCTGCCGTCTCACCATTTACAGTCACACCCCCCTGCTCAATCAGCTTGTCCGCATCCCTTCTAGAACACACCCCACAGGAGGCCAGATACCGGTTCAGTCGGATTTCTTCCATCATTGAGTTCCCTCAGCAGGCGCGGCATCTACAGCCTGCACGCCCTCCATACTTTCCACTGCACCCACCGCATCCGTATCGCTTATCATAGTTTCCTCCACAGGCGGTACAGCTGCAGCCGCAGAATCTCCTCTTTCCACGCCATGTTCCATCAAAAACTGCCGCCACTTATCATAATGTTTGGCATAAAGATGTACACCGTCAAAGGTCAGTTCCGACAACAAGAAACCTTCGTTATCCGTAAACATTGGGTTACTGTCCAGATAGAAAATATCCGTTCCATTGGCAAGTCTCGCACAGGCCACATTCTTATCGTTAATATTAATATTATTAAATTCTGTCGCCATATTATTCTTCTCACGGCTGATATGCAGATTCGCCATAATAAAGATAGTCGCCTCCGGCTGCCACTCCCTAATCTGCTTTAACACCGACATATATTCTTGCAGATACATCGTTGTATTGCCATAGCCCAGTTCATTCATGCCAAGCATAATATAAATCTTACCGTAATGTCTCTCCTGCAGTACCTTCTTTAAATCCACCTTCTGTCCTGTACCCTGCTCGGTCACGCCGTCATCCTTCAGCAATTTAAAAATGGTCATACCATTGTCACAGAAGAAGTCCGCGCCGTCCAATCCAACATAGTCATATATGCCCAAAGTACGGGAGTCTCCAAGAAAAGCGGCATCATTAAAATAACTGTCGTTTTCTAATGTATAGGGGTACTCCGTGGTCAATGCAATTTTTCCTGCATCTGAGTAATATCTGGATTCTATTTCCAAAGGCGTGTAAGGAAGGAATTTTGTGGTCCCTTTCACAAGTTCTTCCTGTTTTTCCAGCGTTTCAGATTTTTCAATTTCTATATTCAGTTCATTTATATTTTCAATGCCGTCCGTTTCTTCCTTGCGTTCTCCTGCATTTTGGAGTTCGTCCTGCAAATTTTCCGAAACCACATTCTGATTTAACGCATCTTGAATGCCGGTATCCTGAATCTCTTCCACTATCACAGGAACCTCTCCCTGTGTCTGATGTTCCTCCGCCTTAACGATATCCCCCACCACAGACACTGTTCGGTCCTGCGTCATAATATGATTCATAACCCGTATCCCTATCTCGTCAAAACTGAGCATCGCAACCACAGACGACACCATAATCAAAATCAAATACGGACAATTATATACGTTTTCCAGCCATTTTGTCATCTTTTGTTTGATCATCTTAACCCTCTGTCCACAGACATCTGTCCTCTAAAATCTAAAATATAAAAATGGATTATTACTGCCAACTACAATCTCATAGACGGACCACCAGAATATTGCAAACAAAAACAATACCGTGAACCATCTATCCTTATATCTATGATACCACTTTCTGGGAAAAGGTGTTATAAAAATAACACACATTATTAATAAAATCCCATAATTTTTCAAATATCTTATAACCTGTTCCGTCCCTACCATCACCCGGCCCGCATAAATACCTACCATATTGCCAAGGTAGGCTGTCAACTGCCCCATATCAGAGATGGCAAATATCACCCAGGTGGCCGGTATGATCAGAAGTGTATAAATATGACATAGCACTCTCGACCGCTCCATCCAGTTGCCATAGGTTTTCTTTTCCAGAGAGATCAATAGGAAAAACCCAAGTCCCCAAAGTACAAAATTCCAATCCGCCCCATGCCAGAGACCAGTCAGCGCCCAAACAACAAAAAGATTACATATCGTCCTCCCGCTTCCCTTACGGTTGCCGCCCAGGGGAATGTAGATATAATCCCGAAACCAGCTGCCCAGCGTAATATGCCATCTTCGCCAAAATTCTGAAATAGAGCGGGAAGTATAGGGATCGTCGAAGTTCCGCGGAATACGGAATCCTAACATCTTTCCCAGCCCCATGGCCATCACAGAATATCCCCAGAAATCAAAGTAAATCTGAAAGGAATAGGCCAATGCTCCCATCCATGCCGCCGTAATATGCAGATTGCCCGGCCCCGCCGTCATGATCGTATTCCAGAGAGTGCTGATCCGATCCGCCAACAGGACTTTTATGCCCAGCCCCGCCGCAAAAAGTTTCAAACCATTCTCCAGATCCCTGACTCTGATCCGGCGTTCCGCCATACGGTCCGCCACCTCACTATAACGCAGGATGGGACCTACAATCAGCTGCGGAAACATACAGATATAATTGGCATAGGCCAACAGCCCCGCCTGTTTGGGTACTTTACCCCAGTAACAATCCAGTTGGTAGGATACCATCTGAAACGTATAGAAACTGATTCCGAGTGGCAGAGCCAAAGCCAAAATCGGCAGCCACCGGCTTCCCGCAACACCGTTCACATTCTCCGCCACAAAATCCCAGTATTTGAAAACAAACAAGGTGCCAAAATCGAACACACATGCCAGGATAAGTGCTCTCTTGCGCCGTTTCACAGCCTTCAGCTTCCGATTATTCTGGGGAGATTTCGGTTCCCAAAACATGTACCGGCTTAAACCATAGTTGATCAGAACAGAAGCAATGAGCAGGAGAACAAAATATGGTTCCCCCACCCCATAAAACACAAGGCTTCCTATCAACAGTACAAAATTGCGATACTTTGCAGGCGCGATCAGATATATTATCATAAAAATCGGCAGAAACCGAAATAAAAATCCTATACTGGAAAATAACATGTATTTAAAACTCCCCTACACAAATTAGGGCGGTTTATCTTATGTAAAAACCCTATATCTAGTATATTCCAGGTAAAATGATTTTACAAGACAAAAATTGCTCTATTTATTATATGCGCCGAAATACGGCATATGACTGTGCCCCTGCCAGACAGGATTCCTTTTGCGGACAAATCGAGCCTATCTCAAAGAGTTTCTCTCCCGCCGTGACCTGCCAGGGAATCTTTTCTTCCCTGCCAGAAGGATTGCAGACAAAGACAAGATCGTCTCTTTTATAAACAAAACTCCGCAGATTTTTTTCAGCTGTCAAAATTTCCAGATTATCATGGTGTGTAAATGCTTTTTCCGCATGTCTTAGGGCAAGTACGCTTTTCACCGTATGATATAGGGAATCCGCACGCTTCTGCTGCTTCTCCACAGTAGGAACTCCCTCGCCTGTATCCACCGGCAGATAAAGCTTATCGGCATCCGCCCCGGAGAACCCGCAGTTGATCCCATCCGTCCACTGCATGGGCGTGCGGGAACCCGTCCGCGTATAACCGCCCTCCTTGGTGGGCAGCTGCAGATAGCGCATACCAATCTCATCCCCATAATAGATAAAAGGCGCGCCCGGCATCGTCAAAAGAAAGGCATAGGCAAGTTTTAATTCCCGCTCATCCAGATGATAAGCGGCCCTGATTGTATCATGATTGCCCGTGATCAGACAGTAAAATCCCTGCTTTTTCACAGCCTCATATTTAGGCAGGTATTCTTCTAAGAAATCCAGGATGCTCCTGTCGCTGTCCTTTCTAAAAAAGCTGTTATCCCGCCCGCTCTCATCATAGTCCCGCAGAAGCTTATGATAACCGTTGCCAGGCCAGTCCAGGAAAAAATCCATCTGAAATCCGGCCATGCCGATGGCCGACTGGGGATGATTCCACTCGGACACAAAAACCGCCTCCGGGTATTCCTTTTGCACGCTCTTAAACAGATCCCGCCAGACTTCGCAGGTACCGCTCTTGACCGCATCGTCATTCTTGACCAGAGAATCCGCCATATCCACCCGGAAGCCGTCACACCCTTTTTCCAGCCAAAAGCACATCACATCCCGCATGGCATCCCTGGTGGCCAGACAGGCCGGATCGTCCATGGCCTTCTGCCAGGGCTTGTCAGGATGTAAAAAACCATAATTTAAAGCCGGTTGACATTTAAAGAAATTCAGGATATAGGTACCGTTACGCTCACATTCCCCGGCGATATAGGCAAACCCATCCGCCCGCATCAGCCACGCATCCGTCCAGATGTAACGGTCAGAATATTCGTTCTTTACCGCCCGGCCGCTCTCACGAAACCACCTATGCTCCTCCGAAGTATGCCCTGGCACCAGATCCAGAAGAATATGCATCTGCCTTTTGTGCACCTCCTCAAAAAGCCTGACTAAATCCTCCATGGTTCCATAACGCTCGGCTGTCTTCTTATAATCCCGCACATCGTAACCGGCATCTGCAAACGGTGAATCATAGCAGGGGTTCATCCAGATTGCGTTGCATCCCAGTTCTTTGATATAATCCAGTCTGTCAATGATGCCGTTAAAATCCCCAATGCCGTCATCATTGGAATCCTGAAAAGACTGTGGGTAAATCTCATAAAACACTGCGTCCTGCAGCCAATTTGTCATATCTGCCTCCATTTCTGCACCTTCCGCAGGTGCCTTCAAATATTTTTACGAAGTCCCTTGGGATAATGATTCTTGATCTGTCCGCCGGAAGCCTTCCCAAACCCAAGAGAATATCCCTCGTATGAAAGAAGCATCCAGCCTCTCTCCTGCCCGCAGGAAATACTCTCTCCGCGAAGATACCGCCCAGCTTCTTCCATTGTCAATTCCTTCACCCGGTCCGTATCTTTACCAGTAAGCGTCATGGCCAGCGCATGCGCCGGTTCAAAACGGTTCTTTCTGTCTGTCAAAAGACAGAGTCCCGGCCGCAGTACTTTCACGCCTGCTAAAGGAATCATCCCCTCCGGCACCAAATATACCTGTTCCCCAAAGCGGATAACCGTGCCGTCCTGACCGTCTGTCCATGTCTCTGGCAGGCCAAGTTCCTGTGTCAGAAATGTTGTTACCGCTTCCCGCAGCTTTCTGTCACTGCCCCGCTCCCTGTTTTCTTTGTTGTTTTTTGGGTTCTTGCTGATTATGCTGTTCTGACTGCTTATTCTGTCCTTCCTATTCCCTCCGCTCTCTTCATAAGTCGGCATCTCCGGTTCTGCCCCTTCTCCCCTCCTGCGAAGACAGGCGATATAATGTCCTTCCCCTTTCAGCTTGTGGGGCCACAGCCGCATCGTGTATTCGATTCCGTCGGCAGGATCATCCGCCCATCCCGGCTGTCCCTGAGAAAACGCTTCACAACAGTCTGTTTCTTCTATTATATAATCCCCATGGGCATGGATAAATGCGCTGATGGTTCCCTCGTTTTCCTCCGGTGCAAACGTACAGGTAGAATAGACCAGGACACCGCCCGGTTTTAACATCCTTGCAGCTTCCTCTAAAATCTTGCCCTGTCTTTCGGCGCACATCGTCACATGTGCAGGAGACCACTCCTGTCTGGCCGCCTCGTCCTTGCGGAACATCCCCTCCCCAGAACAGGGAGCATCCACCAGAATCCTGTCAAAAAATCCCGGAAAAAGTTCCGCCAGCCGCTCCGGCTTTTCATTGCACACCACACAATTTCTCACGCCCATGCGTTCCACATTCTGGGATAAAATCCTGGCCCGTTCCGGCACGATCTCATTGGCAACCAGGAGCCCTTCTCCTTGCATCCTGCCTGCAATCTGCGTAGTTTTGCCGCCAGGTGCCGCACATAAATCCAGAATCCTCTCGCCCGGCCGGGGATCCAAAATCTCCGCCACTGCCATAGCGGAAGGTTCTTGGATATAATAGGCGCCGGCCTCATGCAGCACATGACGTCCCGGCTGCTGTGCCGCCTGGTAGTAATATCCTTCCCTAGCCCAGGCAATCTTGTCCAGCATAAAGGGCATCTGTCCCACAAATGTTTCTGCCGGACACTTCAACGGATTATGACGCAGCCCATAATATCGCTCTTTTTCATAGCTTGCAAGAAAAGCTTTGTATTCTTCTCCCAGAAGCCGTTCCATCCGTCCGCAGAACGCCTGCGGCAGTCTGATCTGTTCTTCCATAGTATCTCCCATATGATGTAAAGACTCATCTTATATAGTATATTAAAGTCTCGCGCTCCTTCCTGTCAAACAGTTTATCAGGGTTCTTCCTGCATCTTCTTGGTTCGCATGATTCTTGATTCATCAGGATGTTTCTGCCGTATATACAATATTTATTTTCTATATTATAATAAAAAAGCAAAACACCAGCCTGAAAGGAGAACATACATGCCGAGAAAAGACAGCCGCAATACCAAAGGAAGAATTATTGAATCCGCCTGGGAACTTTTCTATGAACAGGGATATGAAAATACTACAATCGACGATATTGTGGAACATTCGGAAACTTCGAAAGGCTCCTTCTATCACTATTTCGATGGCAAGGACGCGCTGCTCTCCTCTCTCTCCTATCTTTTTGACACCAAATATGAGGAACTGACGCCTTTCCTGAGCAATTTTCCTTCCAGCCTCGACCAGCTTGTGTATTTAAACCACGAATTATTCCTGATGATTGAAAACCGGGTGCCTCTGGACCTTCTTGCCAGACTGCTCTCCACCCAGTTGACCACCACTGGGGAAAAACATCTCTTAGATCATGGGCGCACCTACTATCGTCTGCTCCGCAAGATTATTATAGAAGGGCAGAAAAGCGGAGAACTACGAAAAGATCTCTCTGTCAATGAGATGGTCAAGGCTTATTCCCTCTTTGAGCGCGCCATTATGTATGACTGGTGTATTTGCAACGGCGAATATTCCCTTTATCAGTACGCCGGCACCCTGCTTCCCACCTTTTTGCGCGGATTTATTATGGTATCCTCTTAGAGTCCAGACTCGATTCTATACTTTAGTTCATATTTTCTTCTGTTTTTCCTTGTGGTAGACTGGCTAAGGATTTGTGTTTATGCGTACTTGACACAAATCTGTCCGTTGACCAATCACCGGACGACAAACAGACTGTGCGCAGAAATGAGGACTATTATGACATCACAAATCTGCATCATTATTTCCATTATGGTCTATCTGGGCCTGATGATCTATATCGGCGTGACTTTTTCCAAGCAAAACACGCAGGCTTCCGAATTCTATCTGGGCGGCCGCAAACTGGGACCGCTTGTCACTGCCATGAGCGCGGAGGCTTCCGATATGAGCAGTTATCTGCTGATGGGACTGCCCGGCCTCGCTTACATATCCGGTATCGCGGATGTGGGTTGGACTGCCATCGGCCTTGCTATCGGCACCTACCTTAATTGGCTTTTCGTCTCCAGACGGATCCGCCGCTATTCCAGCAAAATAGGCTCCTTTACGATTCCGGACTTTTTTGCCAGAAGATATGGGGATGACAAGCATATCCTGACCTGTATCGCCGCCATCGTTATCGTGGTCTTTTTCGTGCCCTATACGGCCTCCGGCTTTGCTGCCTGTGGCAAACTCTTCAGCACTTTATTTGGCATGAATTATATGTTGGCGATGCTGCTGAGCGCGGCTGTCATTGTCTTATATTGCACACTGGGCGGCTTTCTGGCTGTGAGCACCACGGATCTGATCCAGGGCATCACCATGTCTGTGGCCCTCCTGATCGTCATCGGTTTCGGCGCGGTTACCGTGGGCGGTTTTGATACCGTTATCGCCAACGCCAGCGAACTACCCGGCTACTTGAGCATGGTACAGACACATGTAGCGGATACCATGTCCGCAAAACCCTATACGTTCCTTACCATCTGCTCCACCCTCGCCTGGGGACTGGGATATTTCGGTATGCCCCATATTCTCCTGCGTTTCATGGCTATCGAAGATGAGAATAAGCTAAAACTTTCCCGCCGGATTGCCACCGTATGGGTAGTAATCTCCATGGCAGTGGCTGTTTTTATCGGGATTGTGGGATACAGCCTGTCCAAGATGAACGTAATCCCCATGTTGGAAGGCAGCAATTCTGAGACCGTTATCGTACAGATTGCTTCCACCCTGAGTATGCATGGCGTTATACCAGCATTGATAGCAGGTGTTATTCTTGCAGGTATCCTGGCAGCTACCATGTCCACCGCTGATTCCCAACTGTTAGCTGCCGCATCCAGTATCTCCCAGAACCTGGTACAGGATTTTGGTAAGAAAAAACTGGATACTAAGACATCCCTGATCATTGCGCGTATCACCGTTATTATAATCTCCCTGATTGCCGTCTTTATTGCACAGGATCCCAACAGTTCCATCTTTACCATCGTATCCTTTGCCTGGGCCGGTTTTGGCGCAGCATTTGGTCCCGTGGTCCTGCTGGCGCTGTTCTGGAAACGCTCTAACAGACAGGGCGCCCTGGCAGGTATGATCACCGGCGGCGTTATGGTGTTTGTCTGGAAATACGGCATTGCTACCCTAGGCGGCGCTTTTGCCATCTATGAACTGCTCCCGGCCTTCGTGATCGCATTGATCGTCAATGTTGTGGTCTCTCTTGTCACCCCGGCTCCTTCCAAGGAGATTGTGGAGACTTTTGAGTCCGTCAACCAGAAAACTATGTAATCTGTAATTTACGGCATTATTTGCCGGCTGATTTGACAGTGATTTGTTTATTTACGTAAAAACATAAGGGGATTCAGTGATTGATATCAGTCACCGAATCCCCTGTTTTAAGACCACCTACTTCCCCGCAGCCCTTACCATCATAATCAAAATCCATATATTTTATTTATATATAAAATATTTTAACATCATTGATTTTCCCGCGTATTCATTGAGATTACAGGTATTTTCATGCTCTTTTCCTCTATATTATTCATATTCTTATATAAAACAAATTGTTTAGAAATAATTGACGAAATGGGATTTTTTGTATATAATTTTAACAGATATACATTATTTTACAAATATATAAACTATATAACTGGAGGACATCAAAATTGCTTCACATTACATCATTAAACGACGGATTGGATATTTTTAAGGCACTCGGCTCCGATGTCCGCATCGAAATTCTTAACATTCTTCTGGACAACAACAGCATGAGCATGAACGAACTGGCTTCCCATCTGAACATCACCAACGGCGCGCTCACAAGCCATATCAAGAAACTGGAAAGCTGCGGTCTCATCTCTATCTCCAGCGAGTCCGCAGGACACGGCAACCAGAAGATTTGCTCCGTCCATCTGGATAAAATTCTTATTGATCTGGAAAAACAGGAAGATATTCTGAATGTATACAGCACTGATATAAAAGTCGGCCATTATTCGGTCTACCGCATCTGTCCCACCTGTGGCCTGGCTTCCGACAAAGCCCTGATCGGTGAGGTGGATGATGCCCGTTACTTTGATCACCCGGATCGTTACAGCGCTGATATCCTCTGGTTCACCAAAGGGTTTGTGGAGTATAATATCCCTAATTTTATCCCCAGTTTCCAGAAGATTACGCAGATTACCATCTCTGTGGAATTAAGTTCCGAGGCGCCGGGTGTCAACAATGTATGGCCCTCCGATATTTCTTTTTACCTGAATGATGTGTGCGTGGGCAACTGGCTTTCTCCCGGAGATTTCGGTGATTCCCGCGGACTGTTCACACCAGACTGGTGGTTCCCCAACTGGAATCAATACGGACTGCTGAAACTGTTGGTCATCAACAAAAAGGGCACTTTTATCGATGGTCTTCAGATCTCTGATGTGACCATAGACAGCTTTAACTTAGATTACCGCAGCAGTCTCCGCTTCCGCATGGCCGTGGATGATGACGCGGAACATATCGGCGGTCTCACCATCTTCGGTAAAACCTTCGGTAACTACGGACAAGATATCAAGGTAAATATCCACTATGCCCCCATGGAGGACTCCGAGCACCAATAACACCCGATATTTATCTTATCCGAGTCCGCGAAGCGGATCTCGTAAAGTAAATTTGTGAAGCAAATTTACTTTTATTATTCGCTGATGGCAATGTCAATCCTGCGCAGTTTTTCCAACAGTACTTCCTCTTCTGTTGGTAAATCTTCCGTGGCTTCAATCTTCTTGCGCACCTGCCACATCTGCTGATCAATGGCCGCTATCTGCTCGGCGCATTCCGTCAGCTGCTCCACAATTCTGCGCTGGTCTGGCACTTCCTGTTTGTATTTAAGCTGGTGTTCCAGACTTGCCCAGAAATCCATGGCAATCGTGCGAATCTGCACTTCCACTGCCATGTCCCTCGTCTGATCTGAAAAGAACACCGGCACGCTCACAATCATATGATAACTCCTATAGCCGTTGGGTTTGGGATTCTTGATATAATCTTTCTCCCTGATTACTGTGATATCGTCCTGCTTGGCAAGCGCACGTGCCAACCCATAAATATCATCCACATAAGAACACACTACCCGGATCCCCGCCACATCGTAGAGACTGTTCTCCACATTCTCCACCGTGAAAGTCAGCCCCTTACGGTTTAACTTCTCCATAATGCTGGCGCTGCTCTTCAAACGGGAACTGATGGAGGTAATGGGATTTCTCCGATAACGCACATTGAACTCCGAATTTAACACATCAAATTTTGTCCGTACTTCCTTGATCGCGCAGCTGTAACGCATACGCATTTCTTTATAATCCACCATCGTTCCGGCCAGTTTCCTGCGCTGGTCATAGATAGCCCCATCCACTTTCGGTATCATCATCACCTGTGTATCATCAGAATCACTGCTCATCTCATCTAAAGGAAAAAAGGGATTTCCACTCATCTTATCCTATGTCCTCCATTAATAACGATTGTTTTGTTATTTTTACTACTGCATGTAGCTGACTACTACTATATACTTCTGATAAGCGGAAAACAAGAAAGGTTTTATTAATTTTGTGTAAAAATTCTTTACTGCATCCCCGCTTCCCATTCCTGCCGCGGTACGGATACGACTCGCTTTTTCCCAAAAAATTCTTTTACTGTCTGGTTCGTCCAGGCATCTGGATTTTCCGTCACTGGCATATGCATGAGCGGTCCCTGCCAATCGTTGATCGAGGGCAGAATCACCTCATCTACAGTATCATCTGTCAAAAGCTGTGTAAACTGCTCCATCTGGACCTGATAGTCACGGGCCTGCCCTGTCAGGATATACTCCAGGCACATATAGTCCGTGGATTCTTTGATATTGCTGCGCCCCAGAACCAACAGCACGAATGCGGCCGCAATGGCTGCTATATATAAATATCGCACGTTATTTATTTTCTTCTCCCGGCCGGACAATCTGACTGTCATCCAGCCAAGACCATACAGCATACTGCAGAACATCATCAGCACAAAAACCCAGTATATGGTATTGGGCACACCGCCCGACACCTCCACGCCGGCAAAGATTCCCGGCCAATACATGGCACAATAAGTCCCGAAAAAATAAAAGATCACAAGCCCCGGCAATGGAAACCGGAATGTTTCCTGTCCCACTTTTTCCCGCAGTATATCCCAGAGAATCACTGCCAGCACAACCAAAGCCGCTAATGTGATCGGATGTTCCCTCACAGAATAAATAACACCCATTATCCCCTGTCTAAAAGCTTCTATCACAGCCCCCAACATACGTCCCAGAGAAATTTCGTAAGTCTCCCCGCCGCGCCTGGCATTCCCCGGCGCCAACGCACTGATCAACAGTCCAATCATTTCCAGAATAAGGGGAATCCCCATCCACAGGACTTTCCTGCCCTGATTCTCTTCTCCAACGCTGCTCACGCCATCCGCTTTTCCGGGGTTTCTATAAAAGAATACGCCAAAGAAGAGAAAGCCCAGACACCCAAAAATAGCCGCCAAATAATTGGTCCCCCCAAGTAAAGTCAACCATACGGCCGCCCAGACAACGTATTTTTTCCGCCAGGTCTGCACAAACCGCAGGAAACACACCATACCAAACAGGGCAAGCGCAAACGGCACCGTATAATGCGCCGTCCCATTGTACCAGAAAATAGCCGATTTTTTGTGCGGTGCAAACTGGATTAGCAGGAAGAGAATCATCATATCAATCAACAGAAAATCCCTGACCGCCATATGCAGAAACCGCACGGTAATCTGATACAGGAAGCAGGATACGCTCCCTA
Source organism: uncultured Lachnospiraceae bacterium (assembly GCA_946554445.1). Classification (GTDB taxonomy): domain Bacteria; phylum Bacillota; class Clostridia; order Lachnospirales; family Lachnospiraceae; genus UBA3282. The sequence goes on from CAMNSD010000019.1 coordinate 50,963, forward strand.
TGATCAGCCCCAGCATAATATAAGGAACACTCCAATACATTTCATAGGAAAATGCCTCCGGCTGCAACGTAAACAGAAAAATAGAAAACCACGTTCCCTGCCAGCTGTCGTAATAATTCCGCACCGTCTGCAGGGCTGCCTGAATCACTTTTAACAGGGAATGAGACTCCATCCATGCTCTGTGCGTCAAAAGGCCATATCCCCAATCATCCCCGGAGGCCCGGTCTATCCCCGCCAGGTACAGGATAGGAAGCAGACTGAGCAAAAATATCAGCATTGCCAAATATGTCAGATACTTTCTGTATGCTTTGTCAGTTACCATATCTTTCCTATCTCCCACTTCTCAGCTCTCCATAAATCCGAACAAGGCGTTCTCTGGTAAGTTCCACCTCATTGAGTATCGTATACCGGTCTTTTCTGGTATCTGCCGCCCTCAGCCAGGCGTCCACAAAAATCTCTTCCGTAATTCCCCAGTTCATAGGATCCATATCCATACCATAAGCCTTCAAGATATGCTCCAAACGTTCCACATCCTGCCCCTGCAGGCGACAACTCACCAAACTTCCCAACGCCACCGCCATGCCGTGGGAAATCTGTATCTCCTTATAATTCTCCTCCAAAGAATGACAGAAAAGATGTTCTGAACCGCTGCTGGGCCGGGAATTGCCGGCAATCTCCATGGCTAATCCGCCAAGCACCAGAGATTGTGTTAATATTTTGATAAATTCTTTGCTTTTTAATGATTTTTCTTCATTGTAACATAAGGAGGTCAGCGCCATATCCGAAATCAGATAGGAAAAGTCGTCCACCCGGTCTTTTCTGTGGACCGCATCCAGTTTCCAGTCATAGAGCGCCGTATACTTGCTGATGGTATCTCCGATGCCCGACTGCAGCTGTGCCACAGGCGCACCCATGACCACGTTCACATCCACCACGATGCCCGTGGGAATCTTACATTTCAAGGTCTTCCTTGCGTCTCCCACCGTGCCAAGCACTGATACCGGTGAGGCCAGACTATCATTACTCAAGGTTGTAGGCACACAGATATAGGGAATCTTACCCACAAACCCTGCATATTTCGCCACATCAAGGACCTTGCCGCCGCCCACGCCTATGATAACCTCACAGTCATTCATACAAATATATTTTGCCAGTTCCATCGCCTCGTCAAAACTGTTTTCCTCAATCAGATACATCTCACTGTGGGGCAGATCCCGTTTCATCTCTTCCAGATAGTCCTTCATGATACTGACAAGAGCAGGCTCCGTTGCGATGATCACTTTTTTCTGCTCGATGCCGGGAATACAATCTGCAAGAATCTCATTCAGCCTCTCGCAAGCGCCTTCCTCTATCACCAAACAATAAGGTAAGTGAAACTGGTTCATCATATTGGTTGTCATATCCGTTTTCCTCCTGAAATTCCGTATCCTTCATTCTTTTTATCAAATAAGAAAGTTCCCGGTTACATCCGAGGCTGCGAAGCAGTCCTCGTAAAGTTAATTTGCAAAGCAAATTTACTTTTTTTATCTGTTGCATATCCGTCGGATCAGAATACCGTTTCGCAGCAAGGTATTGTCTATATAGTGCCTGGAAAATAGAATCTCACCCTCTCTGGCAATCTCAACATCCTCTTCCTCACAATTGATGATAACTTCCACATAATTATCCACCCATCCCATCTTATTAAACTCGATCACTCTTGGTCTGTTAATCTTATGCGGAAAATGGAAGTTGCGATTTCTCAATAAGGGTTCCTCCATCCGCAGATGAAGCAGGCTTCTGATGATACCAATCCGCTCATCATAAACGCCGCCTTCTATCTCTTCCCAAGGCATACAGCGGCGGCAATCCGGATCGTAACTGCCCTCCATGGCAATCTCTGTGCCATAATAGATACAGGGTGAACCCGGCATGGTAAAGAGTACCGCCAACTGCTGAAAATATTCGTCTAAGTTCTTCACATCGCTTCTAAGCCTCTTTGTGTCATGGGAGTCTAACAGGTTAAACAACACATCGTTCGTCTGCTGCATATAGCGTGTGTAACAGCGGTTGATCGTATACTCAAAATCCTCATTGGTGAGACTTTTGTCAATCCAGAAGTCCTTAATACTCTCTGCCAATGGATAGTTCATAACTGAGTCAAACTCGTCTCCCCGAAGCCACGGCATCGCGTCATGCCAGATTTCCCCCAGAATATACAAATCCGGCTTGATGGCTTTCAGATGTGTTCTCAACTCCTTACAAAAAGCATGGGATACCTCATTGGCCACATCCAGACGGATACCATCCACATCATAATTCCTCACCCAGTTCTCACAGACACCGATTAAATATTCCCGTACCTTAGGATTGTTGGTATTCAATTTCGGCATATTGTCATAGAAGGCAAAGGTATAATACTGTTTGGCATGGGCGCAGCCCCCGTCTTCTTTAAAGGGCCATTCCTTCACCATGAACCAGTCCCAGTACTCTGACTGCGGGCCTTTCTCCTTCACATCCATCCAGGGCGCAAACAGTCTGCCCGAATGATTGAACACCCCGTCCAACATCACTCGGATTCCCCTGGCATGGGCTTCCCTGACCAGGTTTTTCATGGTCTCTTCCGTACCGAAATGGGGATCAATCTTCGTATAATCCTTCGTATCGTATTTGTGAGAGGAGGGCGCCTCATTAATTGGTGTCAGATAAAGCCCCGACACACCCAGGTTCCTGATATAGTCCAGTTTCTGAATAATCCCCTGCAGATCCCCGCCAAAAAACTCCTGATTGGTCACAGATCCCTTTACCCGCCAAGGCAGTACTCCCTCCGGATCGTTAGCGGAATCTCCATTACAAAAGCGCTCCGGGAAAATCTGATACCAGATGGTATCGTTCACCCAGGCAGGCGTTACCGGAATATCCGCCGGATTCATCCATGGAAAAATAAAACACTGTCTGCTTCTGCCCGCCAGCTGCATCTGGGATTCGGACACAAAACCATCCTCAAAATAAAACCATCTCTCGTCCTCTGTCTGCAGTTCAAAATAGTATTTTAGTCTTTTATAAGCCGGTTGTATGGTAGTCGTCCACCAGAGTTGGTCTTTCAGCCTCTTTTTGAAAGGAATATTGAGCGCCTCGCCGTCCCAACTCTCTCCGCCGCCTAAAATACCGGACTTAAAAGGATCCCCATGGATCAGATTTACATACTTAACATCATACCCTGTCTTGATGTTGATGACAAGCTGTTCTTCATCCAGCGGATAACAATAATTGTCATTAGCCCTGTGATATACCGCATTAAAATCCATAAGACACCTCCTTGGTCTGTTAAGAAAACGTTTTCCATATGTTTCATCATACTACGCCTTCTTGGGAAATGCAAGTCTCTTCTTTATAATAGAAAAATAATAAAAAAGAAATGCACTCCCTAAAAACAAACCTAGAAAAACAGACCTGCCACGTGATAACAGATAAAGGCCGCAAGCCACGCCACCATACACTGCATACACACAATCCCGATGGTCTTCCACACGGATCCCATTTCTCTCTTAATGGTAGCCACCGCCGCCACACAGGGCGTATAGAGTAACGTAAAGACTAAGAAACTCATGGCGGAAAGAGGTGTAAAGACACTGCTCAGTGTCACTTCCAGATTGGTCATGGAAGAACCTGTCAGGACGCCCAGTGTACTGACTACCGCCTCCTTGGCAGTAAAACCGCTGATCAGTGCCGTAGCCGCCCGCCAATCGTTAAATCCAAGAGGCGCAAACAGTGGCGCAATCAACTTACCGACCATGGCAAGCAGACTTTCCCCCGAATCTGTCACCACATTGAGCCTGCTGTCAAAGGTCTGTAAAAACCAGATAATCAGTGTAGCAATAAAGATAATCGTAAACGCCCGCTGCACAAAATCCTTCGCCTTATCCCACATCAAAAGCAGTACACTCTTGACGGAAGGGAAACGATAATTGGGCAATTCCATCATAAACGGCATGGGTTTGCCGTGAAATACAGTCCTTTTGAGGATTAGTGCACACACAAGCCCCACCAGGATACCCAGCACATACAAACTCATCATCACAAGCGCCGCATGTTCCTTGAAAAAGGCCGCCGCAAACAGCGCATAAATCGGAATCTTGGCCGAACAGCTGATAAAAGGAATCAACAATATGGTCATTTTTTTGTCCCGCTCGGAAGACAGCGTCCTCGTGGACATCACCGCTGGCACACTGCAGCCAAAGCCGATGAGCATGGAGACAAAACTTTTACCCGACAAGCCAATCTTTCGAAGCGGCCTGTCCATCACAAAGGCAATCCGCGCCATATAACCGGAATCTTCCAGAATGGATAAAAAGAAAAACAATACCACAATGATGGGCAGAAAACTCAACACGCTGCCCACACCCGTAAAGATACCGTCAATCACCAGACTCTCCACCACCGGATTGATTCCATAATTAACAAGCGCCTGCTCCACCATGCCAGAGAGCACGTCAATGCCCATACTCATCAGGTCACTTAGAGCCTGCCCAATCACCCCGAAGGTCATGAAGAACACCACCACCATAATCAGCACAAACACCGGTATGGCCAGGTATTTGTGGGTGAGGATACTGTCAATCTTCAGACTTCTGATATGTTCTTTACTCTCCTTACACTTAATGACCGCCTGCGTACAGACACGCTCTATAAACTCATACCGCATATCCGCCAGGGCCGCATTTCGGTCCATCTGGCTGTCCTGCTCCATCTCCACGATACTGTGTTCCATCAAATCCAACTCATTGTCAGACAAATCCAAACGGTTGATGATGTCCTGGTCTCCTTCCACAATCTTGGTGGCGGCAAACCGGGGCGACATCCCAATCCGTTCCGCATGGTCTTCCACCTGATGGCTGACCGCATGGATACAACGGTGTACAGGACCTTTCTCACAAAAATCCGTCACTTTGGGATAGATACGCCTAGACGACACCTCTCTGATGGCATTGATCAGATCCTCCACGCCCTCATTCTTTACCGCACTGATGGCAACCACCGGAATCCCCAGCGCCTCCTCCATCTTTGCAATATCAATGGTGCCGCCGTTGCCACGCACCTCATCCATCATATTAAGGGCCAGCACCATAGGAATATGCAGTTCCAGAAGCTGCAAGGTAAGATACAGATTTCGTTCAATATTGGTAGCATCCACGATGTTAATGATGCCGTCCGGTTTCTCCTGTAAAATAAAACTGCGGGTGACAATCTCCTCATTGGTGTAAGGTCTGATGGAGTAAATCCCGGGAAGATCTACTACTGCATTCCCTTTTTCTCCCCGTATCTCTCCCATCTTGGAATCCACCGTCACTCCTGGGAAATTTCCCACATGCTGATTGGAGCCAGTAAGCTGATTAAATAATGTGGTCTTGCCACAGTTCTGATTTCCTGCCAGTGCATATATCATGGCTGTTAATCCTTCTTCCGTTAATTTATTTCCGCTACTTCAATCTTTCCTGCATCCTCTTTCCGTATGGTCAATTCATACCCCCGCAGATGAATCTCTATCGGATCGCCCATAGGCGCCACCTTCTGCACCCTGACTATCGTTCTGGGAATCAATCCCATGTCCAAAAGGCGGCAGCGCAATTCTCCCTCACCGCCTACTTTGATAATCTTAACCTCTTTGCCAATTGCTATCTGATCTAATGTCATACTCTTACTTTCCCCGTTATCTATCTGTTTCCATTTCAACCTGCATACACATGCTTAAAAGCATTATAAGTCCGCCTCATCCCTTCTTCGAACTCGGTATATACCAGGCCAAGTTCTGCCTTACTCTTTTGATTATCGCACAGTTCCGTCTCCGCCTTTACCGCCGGAAATGGCACCGGAACTCCCTGGGCTGCCGCCTCCGCCAATGACAAGGGCACCTGTGTAAGATTTTCCGTCACTTCCGGATCTGCCACTGCCTGCAGCATCTGAAAGAAACTGTCGTAAGTCAGCGTCTGATCCTGACAAAGATTATACGCCTGGCCATAAGCTTTTTCATTCCCCAGACATTTCAGAACCGCCTGGGCAGCATCTTTCACATAGACAAACTGAAAAGCGCCGTCTGCATCCGTAAAATGCGGCAGAGCATGATTGTGCAGCATCATCTGAATATAGACCGACTCCCTGGGCGCATAATTATAGGGCCCATAGAGAATGGCCGGCCGCAGCACTGTATAAGGAATCTCCCTTTCTCCACAGACTTCCCGAAGTTCCGCTTCCAGGGCAGTCTTGCCTGCAATATAGCCGCCTGCTTCTCCCGGCAGCATTCTGTGTTCCAGCGGAGCATCCTCCGCCTTGATCACACCGGTTCCTCTCTCATAAACATCCACCGTACTGATCAGAATATACTGTCCGATCCTGCCAGGCAGACGTGCGATCATACTCCGCACATCTCCTGCCTCGTAGGCACAGAAATCTACCACCGCATCATAATCGCCGGCAGAGACCGTCACTGTCCCGTCATGTCTGTCGCCGGTAATCTGTTTCACCCCGAAATCCGCCATAGAATACGTGCCGCGGTTCCATACGGTAATCTCATGTTCCTTGGCCGCCTCCATAACAAACACTCTTCCATAAAAATAACTGCCGCCTATCACCAATACATTCATCTTTTCCCTCAATGCCGGAGCTCTTTTTGCGAAGACACGCGCTGAGAATTTCAAATTCTCAGCTGCGATTCCCTCAATGTCATTCATTCCAATTTGACCACAACTACATTATCCACCATCTTTATATATCCCTTCTGCGGATATTTCTACGATTTATAGAAAGGGATTAAAAAACCGGCTGCCATCCCAAAAGGTCACCACCAAATCCACCACCAGAATGATCAGCACAAATCCGATCACAAGCCAGTCGTTTCTCTGCAGTCTGCGCTGTACATACCAGGTGCGCTTCTTTTCCTTCCCAAATCCCCGCAGTTCCATGGCATTGCTGACGGTCTCAATCCGATTTAAACTGGACATCACCAAGGGCAGAAGAATCGCCACAGAATTTTTCAATCTGGTAAAAAACTTATCTTTACTGGAAAGATCGATTCCCCTGGCCTGTTGGGCCTGGCTGATGTTCTGGTATTCTCTCTGTACATCCGGTATGTATCGAAGGGCCAGACTCACCGCATATCCCGCCCGGTAACTCACCCCGATTCTTGCCAGGGAAGCCGCAAACTCACTGGGATCCGTACAGGCAATAAAGAGGAGCGCCACCGGCACCACGCAGATCACCTTCATGGTCATATTCAGATGATAGAATAACTGCTGTGCCGTAATCGTATAAGGTCCTGCAATCGTCAAAAGAACATGCCTGCTCTCATAAATCTCCACCCCATACTCCGGCGCAAAGAGATACACAAACAGGTTGTTAAGCACCAAAAAAACTGCGGCTAATCCCAATACCACACTGATATCCCGTATCCTGATCTTACTGACCTTGAAAATCAGCACACTGATCAATAGCATGCCTATCAAAATTCTCGTATCATAAGTGACCATGGACGCCACGCTCCAGGTGATAAAGAAAATCAGCTTAGTGGTCCCCGTCAGTTCATGTACCAGACTCTTGCGTTTAATATAACTTAAAATAGCAGCCTTCGCCATCTTATCCTCCGCCTTTTCCTTTTATCCTGCCACAAATCTTGTGTATATTCTTCTATTTTCCCGAACGTTCCCTCTCATTTTCATATCTGATGAAACGCTCCGTAAAACGCTGCGGATCTTCTATCCCGCATTTCAGGCTGAGCGTATACAGACTCGTCTCTTTCAGATTGGCCTTCTTTACCAATTCCGGATCATTGAGCACATGCGCCGCCGTGGTATCCGCCAGCAGTTCTCCCTCGCTGAATACAATGGCCCTTGGCGTATACTCCAGCATCAAATGCATATCATGGGTAATCATCACAATGGTAAAGCCCTGCGCATTTAATTCCTTTAAGAACTCCATAATCTCCGTATAATGATGATAATCCTGCCCCGCCGTGGGTTCGTCCAGAATAATCATCTGTGGACGCTGCACCAAAATACCTGCGATTGTCACCCGCTTCTTCTGTCCGAAAGAAAGAGCCGACACAGGCCACTTACGGAAAGGATATAACCCGCAGATTTTCAGTGTCTCCTCCACCCGTTCTTTTCTCTCTTGTGCCGTCATATTACTGGAAAGAAGCGCCATTTCTACCTCATCCCAGATCATGGGTTTAGAAATCATCTGGTTAGGATTCTGCATCACATAACCAATCCGCTGCGCCCGTTCCTTGATCGTATCACCGGAAATATCTCTTCCCGCCAAATAAATACTGCCGGAAGTAGGTTTCTCAAACCCACAGATCAACTTGGCCAGTGTGCTTTTCCCGGCGCCGTTACGCCCCACAATGCTGACCATCTCGCCCTCATTGATCGTAAAGCTGACCTCCCGCAGGTTCATGACCTCCGGTGTATATCCAAAACTTAAATGCTCCACTTTCAGAAGTTCAGTCTGTTCTTTCTTATCTTCCCACTCTTTCGCCGCGCCATGATACCAGTCCTGCACCATCCCTATCTGTTTATCAGAGAGTATCAGACTGTCCACATGCTGCGGTTCCAATTCTTCTGTAATAGGAATCCCTGCATACCGCAGAGCTGTCAGATATAAGGGTTCTCTGATGCCGTGCTCCAAAAGGGCGTTCCCGGCCAGAAATGCCTTCGTGGGCATGTCTACCACAATCTTCCCCTCATCCATCAATACGATCCGGTCCACCTTCCTCCACAGTACATCTTCGAGACGGTGCTCTATGATGATCACAGCCGCCCCGGTGCGCTCCTGCACCATGTCGATCAACTCTATGGTCTTCCTGCCTGCCGCCGGATCTAAGTTGGCCAACGGTTCATCAAACAAAAGCACCTTTACTTCGTCCACCATGACACCTGCCAGACTAACCCGCTGCTTCTGCCCGCCGGAAAGTTCATGAGGCGCATACTGTAAATGGTGGTCGATATCCACCAGCTTGGCCACCTCGTCCACGATTCTTTTCATTTCATCCTGAACGACACAACTATTCTCCAACGCAAAAGCGATATCCTCCCCCACTGTCAGGCCAATGAATTGACCATCTGTATCCTGCAGCACCGTACCCACCGTATGACTCAGTTCAAAGATACTGCTTTTCTCAGGTTCTATGCCTCCCACAGTGAGTTTTCCCGTGCTCTTTCCCGGATAAGCAAACGGAATCAAGCCGTTGATACAACTCCCGATCGTACTTTTACCGCTTCCAGAAGCGCCGGCAATCAACACCTTTTCTCCGGGATAGATATCCAGATTGATATGATGCAGGGTAGGCTCGGCCTGCGCCGTATATTGAAATCCATAATCTTGAAAAGAAATGATGGGTTCCGTCATGATCGTTCTCCTTTAATCATCATCCAGGATTTTCCTATAACATAAAAAAAGATAAGCAGATTCGGAAAGCCGCCCGCCACCCGAATCTGCTTAATATTTCCACTTAATCTTCCTTTGTCAAAGATCCCTTCTTCACCACGGTCTTGGCATAACCAAGCAGCAACAACGTACCTACCACACCAGTGGTAATGATATTCGATACGGAAGCCATAAGTCCCTGTGCAAACAGTTTCTCAATAGGCTCTGCATAAATCAAAATATCCAAAACAGGCGCCACAAGTCCCCATGACAAAAGATGGGCAACTGCCTGTGCTACGTTGAAGAAAATGATTTCCTTCTTGCCAACGCCTTCTTCCACGTGCATCTTCATGGTTGCGAAACCAACCACAAGACCAAAGAATGCGGAAGCGATAATCCAACTCCACCACGGACCATAACTTGTCGCATCAATCAGCGTATGACCGATAAATCCAATCAAAAGACCGGCGATCGGACCAAACAATGTGGCAAAAACAGCCGCCACTGAATACTGCAGACTGATGTTTGTATTGGGCACCGGTGAAGGAATCGCAACCTTACCTAACACAAAGAACAATGCCGCACCGATGCCGATGGCAACAACGCTTTTTACTGATAACTTTTTCATATCATTTATCCTCCTCATATGTAATGATATAGTTTAAAATCCATTCCTATTATAGCCTGTTAATTCTAATCATGTCAACCGAGATTGCATCTCGCAGCGCAAATCTACTGCCGTCACCGCGCCACAGATTACAAAGTCATGTAACATAAAAATCTCTTAATTCTTAAAGCTATGAATCGGTGCCGGAATCCGCCCGCCTCTGTCCACAAAAGCCTCGCAGGAGAAAGGATTCACAGGCATAATCGGCGCATAACCGAACAGACCGCCGAACTCTACCTTCTCCCCCACGCCCTTACCGATGGCCGGAATGATACGCACCGCCGTGGTCTTTTGGTTTACCATGCCAATGGCCATCTCATCCGCAATGATTCCAGCGATCGTGGTATTGGGGGTATCCCCCGGAATGGCGATCATATCAAGTCCCACAGAACACACACAGGTCATGGCTTCCAATTTTTCCAAAGTTAAGGCTCCTGCCGTCACTGCATCGATCATCCCCTGATCCTCGCTGACGGGAATAAATGCACCACTTAAGCCGCCCACATAAGAAGACGCCATAACACCGCCCTTTTTCACCTGATCGTTTAAAAGTGCAAGCGCCGCTGTAGTGCCGGGCGCACCGGCATACTCCAAGCCAATCTCGCATAAAATATCCGCCACACTGTCTCCAATCGCCGGTGTGGGCGCTAAGGACAAATCTACGATACCAAAAGGAATCCCCAACATACGGGAAGCTTCCTGGGCTACCAGCTGGCCCACTCTCGTCACCTTGAAAGCCGTCTTTTTGATGGTCTCGCAGAGTACCTCGAAATTCTCACCCCGCACCCTGGTGAGAGCCGTCTTAACTACGCCCGGTCCGCTGACACCCACGTTGATCACCGCATCGGCTTCTGTCACTCCATGAAAGGCACCCGCCATAAAAGGATTATCATCCGGCGCATTACAGAATACCACCAGTTTCATGCAGTCAGCGCTGTCCTTATCCTGACTGATCACCGCCGTCTCTTTGATGATATCGCCCATCAACCGCACTGCATCCATATTGATCCCCGTCTTGGTGGAACCAAGGTTCACGGAACTGCAGACTCTCTGTGTACTGTGCAAAGCCTCTGGAATAGAGCGGAGCAAAAGTTCATCCGCTTTCGTCATGCCCTTGGACACCAACGCCGAATAACCGCCGATCAGATTTACGCCTACCGCCTCCGCCGCCTTATCCATGGTCTGCGCCAATGTTACAAAATCCTCTTTGCTCCTGCAGGCCGCACCGCCCACAAGCGCCATGGGCGTAATCGAAATCCTCTTATTGACGATCGGTATGCCAAATTCTTTCTCAATGGCATCCCCCGTCTTGACAAGGTCTTTGGCCACAGTGGTGATCTTGTGGTAAACCTTCTCGTTCACTTTCGCAAGATCTGCATCAATACAGTCTAAAAGGCTGATCCCCAACGTGATCGTCCGCACATCCAGATTTTCTTTGGCAATCATCTCGTTTGTCTCAGCCACCTCAAATAAATTTATCATCTTACTCTCCATTCCTAAATCCGATGCATCTGGTCAAAAATTTCTTCCTTCTGGCATTTGATAACAACTCCAATCTCTTCGCCCAGCTTTTCCAGTTCGTCCACGATCGCGCCAAAGTCCTTCTTCGTCAGATTCGTATCCACGATCATCATCATATTAAAGAATCCCTGTACGATGGTCTGGGAGATATCCAGAATATTGATCTGATTATCCGCCAAATACGTGCATACTCTGGCGATAATACCCACCGTATCTTTTCCTACAACTGTGATAATTGTCTTTTTCATATGCTCCTCTTTTCTGTCTATATCGATTATTTGGTTACAAATTTCAATAGTACATAATGCACATAACAATTTTAAGGGATTGGCAGGCTCATCCAATCGAAAGTCTCAATGAGGTGAGCCATAAACTGCTCACCCGCCAAAAAAACCGGGTTCCTATAAACGGCATAAGGTTCCTTTAAAAGCAGTCCGATTCCCATCCCCATACCCAACAATGCGCAAACACAGTCAAAACAAAATTCCAACATATTGTTCCTTCTTTTGATACACAAAACAAGGCGAATCAAAAACGCTGCCACGATACCTGCCGGAATAGAACGAATCAAAAGAGGGCTCGCAATCGCCCCTGCTTCGGTATACTCCATGTAAAAGTCTCCCCAGGCGCCCCCGCTCATCCAAAAATCTTCCATAACGATACCGCATTCAAAAAAAGCTAAGGACAAAAAGGTGAATACTATTATAATGCCTTTCATATGCTTTTGCATGCATACCCCCTTGTCTGTACGACTCACAGCATTAATGCCGCACCTCAATCACATCCGACACTTCACTGCGCTTCGCCACATACACTGGGAAATCATTACCATTATATTTGGTATCCGACATTGTCACCTCCACCCGCACCGACTCGTAAGCCAGTTCCGGCAGATTATTCTCCTTGCTCAGATGTCCCAGCACGATAGCCTGCATCTTATCATGTAAAAGCCTGCTCAACAATTTTCCCGCAGACTCGTTGGACAGATGTCCTCTCTCTCCCAGTATCCTCTGTTTCAGATAATAAGGATACGGCCCCACCTGTAACATGTGCACATCATGATTGGCTTCCAGATACAAGAGGTCTAAATCCCGAAGGCACTCCACTATATATTCATTATAACATCCCAAATCTGTGATAATTCCCACTTTCTGTCCATCATGACTGATCCGATATGCCACCGGATCGGCAGCGTCATGGGATGTGCGCATGGGGTAAAGCAGTAAATCCTTGATGATACAGCGTTCATCCGGACGAATGATTTGAAAAAGGCTGTCGTCTATCTCTCCCAGGGAAGCCGTCTGCTTTATGGCCTCCACCGTACCTTTTGTGGCATAAATCGGAACACCGTACTTTCTGGCAAGCACTCCCAGTCCGCTGATATGATCGGCATGTTCATGCGTGATACAGATGGCATCAATATCCGTCATCTTCAATCCCAGTTCCCGCAGACCGGCCTCCGTCCTTTTGCCGCTAATCCCCACGTCCATCAACAGATGGGTGGTATCGCTTCCCACATAGACGCAATTACCGCTGCTGCCGCTGGCAATACTACACAATCTCATAATTATGTAAACCTATTCTTTCTATTTTCAATCTTTCCAGTAAATCTCAATCACGTCACCGCTTTTAATCTTCTCCATATACTGAGCTTCCCTGCCGTTTAAGGTGGTCACGATTCCGCTGCCCTGAGGTTTAGACAGATCAAAATCAATGTACTCAAATACATCCACGAAGATATAACTTCTCTTCCCGGAAAGACTAATCTGCTCGTTGTTCACTGTCACCTGGATGGTCATGGGCGCACCTTTACTTAAAAGGGCTTCTTTCCGTTTCGCTTCCTCTTCCCTTGCCCTGGCTGCAGCTTCCTCCTTCGCTTTGGCTTCCGCCTCAGCACGCTGAATACCAGGTCCCATCACAATTCTGGCCCCGCGAGGTTTTCCAGCATCCTTTCCGCCATCTTCCGCCGCCGGTTTTTGCGCCATATCATCCTGGCCTGCATCCTCCTGTGCAGACAATCCCTCTGCCTGCGAGTTTTCTGCCCCGGCCTGTCCTGTTGTTTCAGTTATCCCAGTCCTGCCTGCCATTTCTGCAGTTCTGGAAGCTACCGCGCTAAACGCCGCCGTCCCGGCCACGGAAGAATCCTGCCTGTTCTTCTTCTCCGACACAGGCTCCTCCGGCTCATATATCTCCACATCGGATAACTGCAATTCCTCCATGGTCCAGATCACAGAAAAGTTCTCGTACACCTTCGTGTCCATATCCGCAATCTTATTATTGACATAGATATTCATAGCCCAGTCAATGACTACATCCATGAACTCTGCAATCTGACGCACCGTATAGTAACCTAAAATCTCAATCTCATCATTTTCCTGAATATTGTAATAACCGGACTGCAGTTCCCCGTTTACACTGGCAAACTTAGGCAGATCTATCTTCTTACCGTTGACTTCCACCCACATTTTGGTGCCAAACTCCGGCAGTTGGCTGATTTCCATCTGCGCAGCCTCTCCGGCGGTGGATTCTATCACCTTAATCTGGTCATTGGCCCTGACCTGGGTATAGATATCCGCATCATTACCATTGACTGTGATCACTGCTGCCTCGCCAAAAGCACCTCTGACAATGCGCGGTTTGCCATTCACGGTAAAGTTCAGTTCCTTGCCCCGTTTCGGGAACAGTCCCTCACTGGCAAACTCCGCCTGCATGGCTGCATCTACTACAGCCACCTTATTATTATCATAAATCTTCACTCTCTGCTCATTGAAATAGACAAAGATAAAGTTATTACTCTGTTCGTAAAAACTCAGGCAGATACCGATAGGCGTTACCATCAGGGAATCTTTTCTGGCATCCGCTTCCAGAAATTCAATGTTCTGCATGACTTCCTCCCCACGGACAGCCACCCTCTCTTTCTGGATATCCAGTTTCTGTGCCAGGGCCTGCGTGTAACCCGGAAGTTTGCCGCCGCCACCCACCACAAACACGGCGCTGACAGACTTATCCCCGTTCAATTCCTTAATCTTATCCGCCACCTGACTTGTCATGGTATCGATCACATCCGCCGTCACCCGTTCCACTTCTTCTGTGGTGATGGTCTGTGTGAGTCCCATGATATCCTTATATTCAATCACGTCTTTGACGCCGGTATCCCTCTTGATCTGCTCCGCCGTCCGGAAATCTACCAGACAGTGCTTTGCCAGCACCTCTGTCAAACTGTCGCCGGCAATGGGAATCATACCGTAGGCGATGATACTGCCGTCTCTGGTCACCGAGATATCGGAAGTCCCTGCTCCCACATCCACCAGGGCAATATTTAACATGCGGTACATCTCCGGAATCGCCACCTGAATGGCCGCAATCGGCTCCAAAGTCAGGTTCACTACCTCAAGCCCGGCCACACCTACAGCCTTATACAGACCGTCCACCACGTCTTCCGGCAGGAAAGTGGCAATGATGTCTGCCCCGATGGTCCTGGCCTTATGTCCCTCCAAGTTTCCAATCGTATAGCCGTTCATATAATAACGTACAACAGAGTATCCGACGCAGTAAAATTTCATGTCCAGCTCATTGTTCTCAAGGAACTCTTCATAAGCCTTCTCTACACCCATGGAATCCAACGCGTAAATATCTTCCCCTATAACTTCTCGATCCGCCTCCAAGTCCTGGTCCACCCGCAGCGTCACCGTACGTAACACACGTCCTGCGGCAGCGATACACACATCCTTCAGCGGTCTGCCAATCTTATCTTCTAGTTCAGCCTTTACTTCGCTGATGGTGCCTCCCACCTTATAGATATCATGAATCTGTCCATCCAGCATGGAGCGCGTCCCATGTTCCCTGATACTCTGCGCTGCCACATGGAAGGTTTCGCCCACACGATATCCTACTGTACCTACAATACTTCTTGTCCCGATATCCAGACCAAACACAAGCTGTCCCGGAAATTTCATTGCTTCTGACACTGGTATTCCCCCAATTCTTTCTCTATTTGTTGATAAACGCTATGAAGCGTTCCACTGTTCTCTATCACTACCTCGCAATGCTTATAAAACGCCTCCTCCGGAAGCTGCCTTGCCAGGATACTATCTATCTTTTCATCAGAATATCCTCTTGTCTGCTGCAGTCTCTGCCGCCTGACTGACACGTCCGCATGGATATACCACATCTCGTCCACGATCTCAGTATAACCTTCCTCAATCAGAAGCGCCGCCTCGATAAAGAGATAATCGACTTTTCCGGCTGCTCTCTCCTGTGCAATCTGTTCCAGAAGATATTGCTTTACGGCCGGATGGACAATCCCATTGACCTGTTCCAAGATAGCAGCGTCGCTAAATATCCTTGCCGCCATCTTCTGTCTGTCAATCTTTCCCGCTGGTGTCAAAACATCCACCCCCAACAATGCCTTCAAGGGTTCAAAACATCTCTCTCCCGGCTCTTCCAGCCGATGGGCCGCCTGGTCCGCCATGATAACACGACAGTTATAATGCGCCGCCAGAAAAGTAAGCACTTCCGACTTCCCAGCCCCTACCCCCCCTGTGATTCCTATGACTCTCATGTCTTCTCGTTTCCTTTACCCTAAATCCTTCCGCCTATACCGAGGCCGTGAAGCGGTCCTATACTATCCTGCCGCTTATCCGAGTCTGCGAAGCAGATCTCGCTAACTTTCCGCTTATACCGAGGCCACGAAGTGGTCCTATACTATCCTGCCGCTTATCCGAGTCTGCGAAGCAGATCTCGCAATCGAGCTACGCTCGATTTGTTATTTTGACTCGTACCAGTTATCCCCCGTATGCAAATCAATTTCCAGCGTCACGGCAAGATTGGCTGCCTGCTGCATCTGGTCCGTGAGGATCTGTCGCACCTGCTCTTCCTCCCCAATATAAGTCTCAATCAGCAATTCGTCATGCACCTGCAGGATCAGTCTGGACTTAAGATTTTCTCTGTGCAGGTTCTCCCATACCCGGATCATGGCAATCTTCATGATGTCTGCAGCCGTCCCCTGAATCGGGGAATTCATGGCCACACGTTCCCCGAAAGAGCGCTGCATGAAATTGCTGGAAGACAATTCCGGAATGGGACGTCTGCGCCCATACATGGTAGTCACATATCCCTGCTCCTTCGCCGTTTCCACCATATGATCCAGGAATCTCTTTACCCCTGGATAAGTCTCAAAATACTGCTCGATATAATCCGCCGCTTCTTTCTTGGAAATACTCAGGTCCTGGCTTAAACCAAAGGAACTGATGCCGTAAACGATACCGAAATTAACCGCTTTGGCGTTACGTCTCTGCAGATCGGTCACTTTTTCAAAGGGTGTATGAAACACTTTGGAAGCGGTAATCCGATGGATATCCTCCTCCATCTGATAAGCCTCGATCAACTGTGCGTCTTCAGACATATGGGCCAATATCCTCAATTCTATCTGGGAATAATCCGCATCCATGAAAAGACAGCCTTCCATGGGTACAAACACCTTCCTAATTCTTCTGCCCAGTTCCATACGCATGGGAATATTCTGCAGATTCGGTTCCGTGGAACTGATACGTCCCGTAGCGGTAATGGTCTGGTTAAAGGTGGAATGAATCCTTCCTCCTTCATCGATATAAGCCGCCAACCCTTCCGCATAAGTGGACTTTAATTTCGCCAGCCCTCTATATTCCAGGATATCCGCCACCACCGGATAATCCGGTGATAATTTCTCTAAAACATCCGCCGCTGTGGAATACCCGGTTTTAGTCTTCTTACCACCCTTAATTCCCATCTTCTCAAACAGGACTTCTCCCAGCTGTTTGGGGGAATTGATATTAAACTCGCAGCCCGCCTGTTGATAAATCGCCTGTTCCAGTTCTGCGATTCTGCCCGTCAGCGCTTCCCCATAAGCCCTTAGCTCATCCGGTTTCACCTGTACGCCGTAACTCTCCATATCATGCAGAACGCGGGTAAGCGGCATCTCAATCTCATACATCAAATCTTCCATGCCCTGTGCCGACAGCTTTTCCCCAAGAAGCGGTGCCGCCATCAGGCACACATACGCCTGGAAACAGGCATATTCCATAAATTCACGCGGATGGTCAGCATAGGTATCTGCATAGGAAGCCTTCCCACAGACTTGCCCTTTATCCGGGATTGTAAGTCCCAGATACTCCCCTGCAATATCTTCCAAAGCATAATCATTCTTTAAAGGATTTAACAGATAAGCCGCCACCAGCAAATCAAAGTAACGTTTCTTCCTGTAAGGTACAAGCACATCCTGCATCCCGTCAGTCCCATGCCACATGCTCTGATGGGTTCCCTCTTCTATCACATCATAGCATTTTTTACAGTCAAATATATTTAGTTTACATAACTCATTTTTGTTGAGATCAACTAATTTCCCACAAAGGTATCCGGGCGTCACCAGTCCCTGGCAGGGAACAAACGCAATATCCTGCTCTTCCAGAGCTAGGGCGATCCCCACCAAGCTGTCCGTCTCTCTGTTCTGATCCATAAAGACTGCCAGCCCAATCTCCTGCGCCCCGTCAGTCTGCTCTCCTCTCTGCCTGCAGGTGTCAAACAGCGATTCCACCTCCTGCAGTTGTGTCAGTTCCCGGAAATATTCTGTCTGGCTGTTCTTCACAGCCACCTCTTTCTCGAATCTGGATAAGAGGTTCTTAAACTCCAGCTGCTTACACAGCACATAAGCCTCTTCCGTATAGAAATCTCCCACCCTAGCCTTATCAAAATCATACGCAATCCCGGCATCCACATTGATCGTTGCCAGTGTCTTGCTCAAATCCGCCAGGTCTTTATTGGCTATCAGGGATTCCCTGATGGACTTTTTGGTAATCTCCTCCACATGGGCATAGATATTTTCCAACGAACCAAAGGTCACCATCAGTTCCGTAGCCGTCTTTTCTCCCACCTTAGGCACGCCGGGGATATTGTCCGCCGTATCGCCCATCAGCGCTTTTAAATCAATAAACTGTATGGGATTCACCTGATACTTTGCTTCCACGTCTTTCGCATAATAATCTTCTACCTCGGTACGGCCGCCCTTAGTCTTGGGAATCCGGATTCTGATGTGGTCTGTAGCCACCTGCAGAAGATCCCTGTCACCGGATACCAGGGAAACCTCCATTCCCTGTCTCTCCGCGCGTTTGGCAATGGTTCCCAGGATATCGTCTGCCTCCAGTCCGGCCTGTTCCACCACACAGATTCCCATAGCCTGCAGCATTTGTTTCATCACCGGCACCTGCTCATGCAATTCTACTGGCATAGGCTTTCTCGTACCCTTATATTCTTTATAAATTTCATGTCGAAAGGTGGGCGCGTGCACATCGAAAGCCACCGTCAGATAGTCCGGCTTCTCTTCCTCCAGAATCTTGAACATAATATTCAAGAAGCCATAGACTGCAT
The DNA here is from genome assembly GCA_946554445.1 of uncultured Lachnospiraceae bacterium. GTDB lineage: Bacteria > Bacillota > Clostridia > Lachnospirales > Lachnospiraceae > UBA3282. Next base: position 69,948 of record CAMNSD010000019.1, read on the forward strand.
TGGTGTGAAGCCCCTGACTGTTGGTCAGATCTGGCACCCCGTAAAAAGCCCTGTTCAATATGCTGTGTCCATCTATCAATACAAGTTTCTCAGACATATACTCTTTTCTTTCCCTTTTACAAATAAATAATTTCTATGAGGGGGCTGCCATCGACAATCCCTTTATCCTCTACAGACGGAATACTACGCACAACGCGATAACAATTGCCACCACCACAGCGGCCTCCAACCAGATCAGAATACGCCTGAGTATACGGTTTAATCTAATCTTATCATCTGCCTCGGCAAGTTTATAGTGAAGCGCTTCCTGTAAATTAAAACTATTTCCCTTTTCCAGCTGTTCCATACCTTCTGCCACCAGAAACTGAATCGACAGTTCCTCCATACATTCTGGACATTCATCGATATGTTCCACAAACTCCGCCAGATTTCTTCCATCCAAATCATCCTGCAGGAAGGAGGGTATTTTTTTCTCCGCCTCTTTACAGTTCATACCATACCACGTCTTTCTACAGACTATACTCTACGCGCCCATACAAAGATTATTATATACCATTCCGGGGGATTTTGAAAAGACTCTAGACAAAAGTAATTTGCCAAAGTAAAACCGCTATGCAGATGGCACGCCACCCCATAGCGGTCTGTGTATTCTTTCTATCCAGGTTTCATCCTTCACATTTTATTGTGCTGCAACAGGCTGCGCCGCCGCATCAGCCGTCTGTCCCGCTGCTGCTGTCTGCTCCGCTCCCGGTATCGCTACCTGTTCTGCCCCCGGTATCTGCTCCGGTAAAACCTCCTCCACGATTGGCGCAGCCACACCGTTCTGGTCCACCAGATAATTGACACCATCCACCGTCACAGTTATATTCCTTTGCAGGGCACCCGTCATCACATCGTAGTAATATGTCACACCATCCGGCATGGCAACCATGCCTCTTTGCATAACGCCGTTCTGGTCAAAGAAATAATCCTGTCCTTCAATCGTCACACAATCGCGCAGTGCATGTCCGTCCTTGGTAGCCAGATAATACCTGCCGGTCTCATCCTCAAACCAACAACCCTTCTGCACACGCCCAAATTCATCGAGATGATACTTCTTGTCTTCCCAATTCACCCAGCATGCCCTCTGCATCCTGTAATTGGAGTAGAATACTGTGGTATCTCCCCTCTGCGAAAACCCTTCCGGAATAATAATGGAAGAATAATCTTTAAACTGATAATTCATATCAACCCTGGTGGGAATCCCCGCTACACTGCCATGGGAAGTATTTTGCCAGAAAGCCGCACCATCATACTGCAGTTCATCCGCATACTGGGCCACCCACTTATCATAGGGAACGTTGCCAATCTTTGTCTGGAACATATTTTTATTGGAGTATACCACCGGGTAATATCCCTGGGACGCTATGGCCGTACAGAATACATTGATGATCTCCTGCAGCTGCGCTGTAGAGAGATTCTTGTGACAGGCATCCTCTATGTCGTACACTACCGGATAATCCACGGTGTAGTTACTCATCCACTGCAACAGGAACATAGCTTCCGTCAATGCCAGTTCCGGTGTGGTGGCATAGGAATACAGATAAACACCGGTCTTAAGGCCAGCCGCATTGGCACCCCGCATATTCGCATCAAAGTAAGGATCCAACCCCATATTGATACTGCCGGCTTTGATAAACACAAAAGATACGCCTGAGGACGGCACCTTACTCCAGTCAATTGCCAGATTATGTTTGGACACATCGATTCCCCTGGCAATGGAACTGCCGGCTCCCACAGCCTGCACTTTGACGGCGGGCATAAAAAGCATCATACCCGCCATACAAAGTGCGGCAGCTGCCTTTATCCTTCTGTACATCCTGCGTCTTTTGTTCCTTAAAGATTTTATCATTCGTATTTTATATCCGCCGGCAGTCTCTGTCCTTTTCTTCGGTCATTCTGCAACCGACAGATATTCCTCCTTCCGTGTATTCCAAACTCTCTTTTGTATGGATTGTCCACATATTTTACAGAAGCTGTCTGCTAAATATTACAAAACGTAACATTTTGTAACAATCCTTAACAACTATACCATATCTGGTGTTCCTTGTATAGTGTCTTTTACAAAGATTTTCTGGGAATAACAGGGAAGGAATCCCTTTTACAAATCCCTTATCCGGACAATGCTCTTTATTTCAAAAACTTACCTAGGGTAGCAATAAACAGATCCACGCTGATCGGCTTCGCTAAATGCGCGTTCATGCCACTCTTTAACGCAGTCTCCTTATCCTCATCCATGGCGTTAGCCGTCATGGCAATAATCGGAAGTGTCTTCACATCCTCCCTGTGCAGAGCACGAATCTCCCTGGTCGCCTCATATCCGTTCATGACTGGCATCTGCACATCCATCAGGATAACATCATAATAATATTCTTCCGCCCGTTTCATCATATCCACCGCATCTGTCCCATCCGGCGCCGACTCCACCACGAACCCTGTCTCCTCCAGGATTGCCTGGGCAATCTCTCTATTCAGTTCGTTATCCTCTACCAGCAGCACCCTCTTGCCTTCAAAATCAGCCAATGTCCATTCGGCCACTTCCTCCTCCCGGTCGATCAGATTGGTTGCCGCTAGCAACGCTGACTTTAAGTCTGACATGAAGAGCGGTTTTGCACAAAAGGCTGTAACACCGGCAGACTTCGCCTCTTCCTCAATATCTGTCCAGTCATAGGCTGTGAGAATGATGATCGGCGCCTCGTTACCGATGACATTACGGATTCTTCTGGCCGTTTCGATACCGCTGGTCTCCGGCATCTGCCAATCGATGATAAAGGTGTGATAGGAATCTCCCTCATCGTGGGCTTTCTTGGCACGGTATACAGCTTCTCTGCCCGATGTGGTCCACTCGGAACGCAGACCAATCTGTGTAAGCATCCTGCTGACACTGTCGCAGGTATCGAAGTCATCATCCACCACAAGTGCGCGGAAGCCTTCCAGTTCTTTAATCTGCTCCGCATTCTTCTCCACATCCTGTAATTTCAGGCTCAGTTCCACGATAAACTCGCTGCCCTTGCCCTTTTCGCTGTTGACCGTGATCTTACCGCCCATCATATCGATGATATTCTTGGTGATGGCCATACCCAGTCCTGTTCCCTGAATACCACTCTGAGTGGCGCTTGCTTCTCTCTCAAAGGGTTCAAAAATATGTTTGACAAACTCCGGCTCCATACCAATTCCATTATCTTTCAAGGTAAATATGTAATCTCCATACCCCCGACGGAACGTTGTCTTCTGCATGATTCTAAAACTGATAATACCGCCTGCCGGCGTATATTTCACGGCATTGCTCATCAAGTTGACGAACACCTGGTTCATCTTCAGGGAATCAGCGATAATATCCTCGTTGGTAACATCAAAAGTATCAATGAACAGTTCCAACTGCTTCGCCTTCACCTGCGGCTGTACGATATTCACCAGATTGTGCATCATCTCCGAAATGTTGCACTCTTGCTCTTTAATCTGAATCTTTCCACTCTCAATCCTGCTCATGTCAAGGATATCATTGATCAGACTCAGCAGATGGTTGCTGGAAGCCAGTACTTTCTGCAGGCAGTCTTTGACCTGATCCTTATTATCAATATGGCTGACTGCAATAGTCGTAAAACCGATAATCGCATTCATAGGTGTCCGGATATCGTGGGACATATTGGACAAGAAGGTGGTCTTGGCATTATTGGCGTGCTGCGCCTGCATCAACGCCTCCTTGAGCGCCAACGTCTGCTCCTTCTGCTGTCTTACCTGTTCCGTGATATCTTTCGTCACCACCATGACCAGTATATCTCCTGTATCATCATCGGTGGTCATGATAAATGACTGTCTAACACAGGCTCTTTCCTCATTGGGATATGCCAGCCAGTATTCCACATTCACTTCCAGATTGCCTCGTTCGAAACTGTTTTTCAGATATTCCAGATTCATTGTGGCCTTGTAATCTTCAATGGATTCCTGTGCCACAAAACCTTCCGCCTTTTCGAACCACTCAGACACATGACACGGCGCTTTCAACCCCGCCGCCTCCAGCAAGGACTGTTTCCTGCCATCGGGACTAATCTGTACAATATCATTCTCCACCCGGTCTTTGGTCAGATTGAATTCATAAGTACAAATGGAATTGGAAACAATCGCAATCCGGTACTGTCTTTCTTTCCTGTTGGCAACTGCCATCTTCGCCTGGATTAACAGTTCCTTTTCCTTCACTTCCGTGATGTTCTGCCGAATGAACAAAATCTTGCTGGCCCGGCCCTCTTTACGCTCCAGACAGATTACATTCATGTGCTCCCATTCCGGCTGACCATTTCTCTCCACCTGGTATTCATAACGCACATCCATATCGTCCGCACCCAGTTGCGCAATGATTGCTTCGCTCTCAAGGTGCTCTGACAGTTCTTTCCGATGCTCTTCTTCCGGCAGGAAAGAACACAGGTAATCAATAAACACACCATACTCTCCGCTTCTTTCGATATCATCGCGTTCCGGACTGGTGCCTGCCAGATACTGGTACTGATTGGTCTCCAGATCGATCATAACAAAGCGTGCAAACAGAGTGCTGATTCCCCCGATTACATAACTCATCTCCTGATTTTCCTGCGCAAGGAGTTTTTTCTCCTTGATTGTACGCATCATCAGGGCAATGATATAAATGACAAAAGTACCGATCAGCAAAATCTCCAGAATAATACCTGTGCGGTTTGCCCGATCCAGCATCCGCTGTGTAACGCTTCTTGGAAACGCCTGCACAAGCACAAATTCATTATCCGGAAGGTTAATGACGCAAATATTGTCCGTCCTATCATTTTCCACACAAACAAAGGTCTGTTCCCCGCCATTTTCGAAAACATCCCGCACCTGCCCATATTGTGACTCTTCTAATACTGTGGAAGTAAAGATTTCTTCCATCAAGTTCCCACTATAGCTCTTGCCCTGGGAACTGGCAATCGCCGTCCCATCCTCCAGACAAAGGAACACGTCCGCCGCATCTCCAAAATAACTGGTTGTCAGAAGATGCTCTAAATAATTATTGGCTGAATAGACGCCAAGCAGCACACCGATGATCTCGCCATGATAATAGACCGGCGCATAGAAACTGACCACTGCCTCCCCGGTAACTCTGGAACTGGTAGTGGCAAAGACGCCGCTCTCCCCCTTCATGCCATTGATAAAATACTCCCGATCCGATACGTCCGTTATACTGCCGTCCGATACCAGATAAGCCCCATCCGCAGACGCAAAGCGAAAAGCGTCAAACAGAGAATTCTGGACCATATCCTGAAGCATCTGCGCCGTAACCACAGGCTCTGAGAGCCCCTCTCCCAAGAAATAGGCATAGGTACTCACCCGGTTTACTGCGTTCTTAAATTCATCCCCGATCCGATTGCCTGTCTGCCTTGCCGCATCCGTTGCATAGGTCCTGTTCTGTGCCTCGATCCGCTTATCGTTTTGCGCGGAATACCAATAAAACAAAATGATTATGGCTGCCAGAAGGAACATAAGATAAGTGACGTTCCAAAAAGATTTCTTACTGCGTTTCATAAATAAACCCTCCACTGACAATTAACTCTCTATTGAAAAAGCACTCTGGCCTTCTCCATTCGCTCCACAACCGCAACCTGGAACGGACATCTGCCCTCACATCCCCTACAACCGATACAATCTGCCGCCGATGCCTTAAGCTGTTCATAATGGGCCCGGACGGTTGCCGGCACTTCTTCCTGCATGGATGCCAGATCATACAGTTTATTAACCATCGCAATATCAATTCCCTTCGGGCAGGGAGCGCAGTGACCACAGTAAGTACATTGTCCGACGGGGTAAGCATGATAAGGCGCCTTTGCCAGTACGCTGGCATAATCCTTCTCCTCCTCCGTAGCGGTTTCATAAGCCACCGCGGCATGGACATGTTCCGGCGTGTCGTATCCCACCATCACGCTGGCCACCGCCGGCCTCGTCAGCGCATAATGCAGACACTGCACCGGCGTAAGCGCCACGCCGAAAGGAGATGTCTTGGCATCAAAGAGACGCCCGCCGGCATATCCCTTCATCACCGTAATGCCCACGTTTTGCTGCTCGCAGATCTTATATAGGGCTTCTCTCTCCGGCGCGATACCGGCCAGACTCTCCTCATAGTTTTCTGCAAAATAATCATCTATGTTCTCTGTGGCCGGATGCAGGTCAAAAGCCGGATTGATACTAAAGAGGATCATCTCAATCTCTCCCTGCTCGGCCGCCAGTTTCGCCACATCGGGATTATGGGTGCTCAGACCGATATGCCGGATAGTCCCCGCCGCCTTTAAACCGCGCACATAATCCATAAACTCGCCGCTTACCACCTGCCCAAACTCTGCTGCCTCATCAATAAAATGAATCATCCCCAGATCGATATAATCCGTCTGCAGTCTCGTAAGCAGGTCCTTAAAAGCTTCCTTTACTTTGGGAAGTTCCCTAGTCTTCACATATTGGCCATCCTGCCAGGTAGAACCGATATGTCCTTGGATATACCATTTATCCCGATGCCCGGCCAATGCCTTACCGATATTAGACCGCACATTTGGCTCCGACATCCAGCAGTCCAAAATATTGATGCCGGCCTGCTCGCAGGTATCAATCACTTCCTTCACTTCCTGGGTATTGTGCCGCTCCAGCCACTCACCGCCCAGACCGATTTCACTCACCCGTAACCCTGTTTTACCTAACTCCCTGTACCTCATACCTATCCTCCATTATCCCTATGTGTATCACAATTTTTCCTGTGAAGATTCCCGTCTCATTTCATTCGCTGTCTATTCCACAGCAGCCGTGGCCGCCTGCAGCCACTCCCGCTCCTCCTTCGTCAGATAAGGCGACAACGTCTCGCACACCTTTGTGTGATAGGCATTCAGCCACTTCCGCTCCTGCTCGTTCAACAGGGAAACATCAATGGCATCCCTGTCATAGGGCGCCATGGTAAGCGGTTCGAAATATAAAAACTGGCCATAGGCATTCTGCTCTCCTTTCCGGCATAACACCAAATTCTCATGCCGAATGCCGAACTTACCCGTCACATAAAGTCCCGGCTCGTTGGAAACGACCATGCCCTCCTCCAGGGGAACACAAACAGTATCCTTACCAATCCGCCATCGAACATTCTGGGGCCCTTCATGAACGCTCAAAAGGAATCCCACGCCATGCCCCGTGCCATGATTATAGTCCAGTCCGTTCTCCCACAGGGGCTCCCTCGCTAAACAATCCAGATTCTGTCCGCAGACGCCCTCTAAAAATTTCGCCGCTCCCAACCGCAGATGTCCTTTTAATACCAACGTATAGTCCCGTTTCTCTTCTTCCGTCAGTTCCCCCAGAACTATCGTGCGCGTAATATCCGTCGTTCCCTCTCTGTAATGTCCGCCCGTATCCGCAAGGCACAGTCCCTCAGGCTGCATCACTGCATCTGTCTCTTCCGTAGCCGAATAGTGCACAATGGCGCCATGAGGACCGTAGGCAATGATCGGATCAAAGCTGGGCCCCAGATATCCCTCCATCTGCTGCCGAAACCCTTCCAGTGCCTGCGCTGCCCCCAGTTCCGTAATCTTCTCTCCTCCCACATGGGTTTTCAAATAGCGCATAAACCGTGTCACCGCCACGCCGTCTTTTACATGGGCTTCCCGAAGATTCGTCATCTCCGCCGCCGTCTTGACCGCCTTCATAAGTTCCACCGGACTGGGTTCATCCAGCTGCTCCACCCCCGCCGGGATTGCCTCTAACAGCCTGTAGTTCACACGCCTGCCGTCCGCCCAGAGTTTCCGCCCTGCCTGCAGACCGCCCACCAACTCTTCTATTTGCTCATAAGGCGCAATGGAAACGCCCGCTTTCTTTAACTGCTCCTGTATTTCTGGAGACAAAATCTTCTCCTGCACACACAGCACCGCCTCTTCCCCGGAAAGCAGCATATAGGCCAAGAAAACCGGCGTATTATGCACATCATTTCCCCGCAGATTGAGAAGCCAGGCAATCTCGTCAAGGGCTGTCAAAAGCAGCGCGTCCGCCTTTTTATCCCGCATCTTCTCCCGTACCTTTTCCAGCTTTTCCTCCCTGGAAAGTCCGGCATATTCCTCCCCCAGTTCCCATACCGGCTCCGCCGACAATGCCGGCCTGTCTGTCCACACCAAACCTGCCAGGTCTTCCCCACTATAAAACGTGATTTCTTTCTCTGCCGTTTTGTCTCGCAGGGATTCCACAAAGGCTCTCGTCACCGTCCGTCCGTCAAACCCAATCTTATCTCCGGCTTCCAGATGCTCCGCCAGATATTCCGGCAGGGCAGGCACCCCCGGCTGACCGCTTTTCATCAACTCGATACCGCTTCCCACAAGCTGCTGTTCAGCCTGTAGAAAATATCTGCCATCCGTCCACAAACATGCGTTTTGCTGGCATACCAGAAGCGTCCCCGCAGAGCCTGTAAACCCGGACAGATACGCCCTCGCCTTAAAATAATCCCCCACATACTCCGAATTGTGGAAATCCTCCGTGGGGACAATATATGCCGCCAGGTCCCTCTTTTCCATCTCTGCCCTGAGTTTCTGCAATTTTTCCTTGATACTCATGTCCTTCTCCCTCTCTGATCATCCGTCCGGATGCATCATCCGCTTCCATGCAGATAAAATTTATTTTTCCGTCTGTGCATCAAAGGCATTGCCGCAGGCCCACGGACTTCCGATATCGCATCTGCCGTGATGATAGGCCCGCTTCGTCTGTCCTGCCTCCAAATCGTCAGACATATTGATCTTTAAGCGACTATCCCCGGAATCCGCAAAGCCGTCTAACAGCTTCACCATATCCTCTATCTCTTGCTCTGTTCTCTGCTTATCTTCCATACCATTGTTCATACCGTTGTTCTGATATGTATCCATCTCGATTTCTACCTTTCTCATAATCTCCATTTTTACCTCCATGCCGGAGCTCTTTTGCGAAGGCACGCGCTGAGAATTTCAAATTCTCAGCTGCGATTCCGAGTTTGTGACTCCGGCGCAAACTCGCAGTTGAAAAATCAGCACATCAGTGTGATTTTTCAACCTTTTCTCTCCGCTTTTATCTCAAAACAGACTCAACTGTTCATACCCTTTATTTTCCGGAAATTCCTGTAAATACTGAAAAATCTCTTCCGCATCATATTTGATTCCATGTTGCGCGCAGGTCTTTCTCAGAATCGCCATCAGTTCCCTGTTATGATCGCTGGCAATCTCGTAGGCATAACCGTATTTACGGTGATACTTACTCTTCATACCCGGAAAGTGTTCATCCAGTTTCTGATAAAAGTATTCCCTGTCACCCTCCCGCAGGGTGACGCCCATACCGAAGGTAATGATTCCATATACACCGGCCCGGACACAATAGTCCAGGAGCCCTTCTATATTCTCCTTCGTATCATTGATGAAAGGAAGGATCGGCGTCATCCACACCACCGTTGGGATTCCATGATCCCGCAGAATCTCAAGCACCTCAAACCGCCGCTTCGTGGTGCATACATGAGGCTCTAAAATCCGGCACAAATCCTCATCATAAGTAGTCATGGTCATCTGTACCACGCACTTGCCCTTTTCCTGAATCCTTTTTAGAAGTTCCAGGTCCCGCAGGATACGATCTGATTTGGTCTGAATAGCCAGCCCGAATCCGTACTGTTCTATCAATGCTATACATCTTCTGGTCAGTTCCAGTTCCTCCTCACAGTGCATATAAGGATCGCACATGGCTCCCGTGCCAATCATACATTTCCTGCGTTTGGAAGAAAGCGACCTTTCCAGAAGCTGCGGTGCGTTCTGTTTGACCTCGATATCTTCAAATTCATGCGTAAATCCATAACATTTACTCCGACTGTCACAATATATACAGCCATGTGTACAGCCTCTGTACAGATTCATGCCGTTATGAGACGATAGAATCCCCTTTGCCTCCACAAAATGCATCATATCTCCTCTTTGGATCTGATGAAAGGATCTGACCAGAACGCGATCAGAAGTTCCGCCACCATAAAACACCAGATAACCGGTTCACAGAAGATCACCGCCATATATTGAAACCTGGGTATCAAAAACGCGACAAACAAAATCTTGCCGACCAACTCGATCACACTGGAAAATAACGGCAAAATTTTCTTACCTACAGCCTGCAGCCCCATTCTGGTGACATTTAAAACCCCTAAGATCGACAGGCAGGGTGCAACCACCCGCAAATAAAGCGCCCCGTTTTCAATCACCACGCTCTCGGAAGATCCTGAGAGTAATCTGACCGCAGTCGGCGCCCCAATCATCATTAAAAAGGTTGCCGCCACCGCAAGTACTACCCCGCAAAGATAGGCATACAACACTGCCTTCCTGATCCGGCCGACCTGACCGGCACCACGGTTCTGTGAAACAAAAGTACTGATTGTCTGGACAACGGATATAAACGGCATCATCAAAAACTGGAATAATTTTCTGGCCGCCGTGTGTCCTGCGATCACCAGATATCCAAGACCATTGATTCCGGATTGCAGTACTGCCGATCCCGCATTCACAAGACAATTCATAAATCCCATGGCAAGCCCCTGGGACAGCATTTCCTGATATAATTGCTTATCCCGGACAAAATGGGATTTCCCTGGAATTAAAATTCCTGCTTTCTTCGTAATATAGACCAGACAGGCTACAACGGACACCCCCTGCGCGATCACGGTTGCCACCGCCGCCCCCTGCACCCCCATCTGCAGCTGGGTAATAAAGAACAAATCCAGAATGATATTCAGGATCGATGACAGAATCAGAAACACCAACGGCATCACACTATTGCCTATGGCCCGCAAAAGTCCGGCACACAGGTTATAGGCGAACATGACCACAATAAACCGAGTAATCGTGGAGATATAACGATAGGACTGTTCTATAATCTCCGGCGGCGTATTCAACACCTCCAGAAAGGGATATAAAACAAACTGTATGAAAATGGTGATGAACACGGTAATACAGCCGCCGATCACAATAGACGCCGCCACCGACTTTTTCAACTGTTCCATATCCCCGCTGCCGAAACTGCGGGCCGTCACGATTGCAAGCCCATTGCCAATTCCCAGCGCAAATCCCATCAGAAGATCATAAACTGCCCCTGCCGCGCCCATCGCCGCCAATGCCTCATCTCCCAGTGTGTGTCCGATGATGACTGTATCCATCGTATTGTACAACTGTTGAAAAACGCTGGAAAAAAATAATGGAATTGCAAACAAAATCATGGATTTCAGAATTGGTCCATGAAGCAGATCCACGGAAGAACTTTTATGGACAGAGATTCCCATCGCTGTTATTCCTTTCATCAAGTAGTCATCTTATGACACAAACCGCTGAAACTGGGGCTGGGCCTACTTACGCACATCCACAAATGCTGTAATCCCTTGCTAAGCCGGCAAGAATTACTACGTAATTCTTGAGACGCAGGCCGCTGGGCCTGCGTCTATTATATGTCATATTGCAATAAAATTCAATCATCTAACATATGAAGATAGCGTAAGTTTATTGTAGGAATAGGACAGACAGAATAGCCCCTTGATCCGG
>CAMNSD010000020.1 GCA_946554445.1 uncultured Lachnospiraceae bacterium
AAAAGAACAATCCCTTCTTCTTAATTTGTCCTTGACAAGGGGTACACTTTAGAAGCGATGCTGCGTGAACTGGTGCAGAAAAAACTTTCCAAGGGAAAGACAATTCCGGAAATTGCCGTGGAGTTGGAAGAAGAGGTTTCTGTGATTGAAAAGATTGTATTAGGATGAAAATGGTGCAATTTTCTTTTTCTTTTTTTGCAAAATTTCTTTTCGTAATTCGTCAGATGTGATATAGTATAAGAGAATATGGAATAAGGAGTCGATGGAGATGGCAGAAATCGATGCTGAACAGGAAGCGAGATTGAAACGTTTCCAGTTGATGAAAAGGCTGCTCGTCATCGTTCCGCTTTCCACGATACTGATTCTACTTTGTCTTTGCATGATTCTTGGAATCAGATTACATTATGTGAAGAAAGAATTGCGTAAATTACAGACAAGGATTGAGACGATGTCTGCTGTCAGTGAGTCGGTTGATACGGCGGAAATACAGACAACAGGAAGTACGGAAGCGTATACATCTTCCGGGGTGGATGAATCCGGACGTATTGAAATTGATATGCAGGAGAACACCGGGGAAGAAGAGGGAATCAGGAAGGTATATCTGACTTTTGACGATGGCCCCAGCAGCAATACGGGCAGGATTTTGGATATTCTGGCTGAGTACGATGTGAAAGCGACTTTCTTTGTGGTGGGGAAAGAGGATGAAACATATCAACCGTTATATAATCGTATTGTAGAAGAAGGGCATACGCTCGCGATGCACTCTTACAGTCACAAGTATCAGGAGATTTATCAGTCCAAGGAAAGCTATGTGCAGGATTTGACGAAACTGCAAGAGTTCCTTTACGATACGACAGGTGTGTGGTGCCGGTATTGCAGGTTTCCGGGAGGGAGCAGCAATAAGGTCAGTAAAGTGGACATGCATGAACTGATTGAGTATCTGGATGAGCAGGACATGACATACTTTGACTGGAATATTGTTTCGGGCGATGCGACTAACGATTATATCAGTTCGGGAGATATCATCAGAAACTGTATGCGTAGACTCGGAGAGTTTGACGAGGCGATTATACTGATGCATGATGCGGCGGAGAAGGATTCGACAGTGGAAGCATTACCGGGATTGATCGAGCAGATTCAGGCGATGGAAAATACGAAGATTGTCCCAATCACTGACGATACGGAGCCGATACATCATATAAGCAATGACTAAAGAATGGAGGAGTAGAGAATGGGTTTTTTCTCAGATTTGAAGGATGACTTATCTCAGGCCGTGAACGAGTTGATGCCGGAAGAAGAGTTGGAAGCAGCGCTGGCGGCACAGGCTGGAACGGAAGATATAGCATCCGCTGAAAATGTGGTACAGGATGAGACGCCGATGGCGGAAGATACCCTGGAATCTGTGGACTTAAGCAGTATGCTGGATAAATTGGAAGAGCCGGTGCAGGAAACTGTGGTGGAACCGGAGACAGTAGTGGAACTGGAACCTGTAGTGGAACCGGTGATAGAGCCAGCAGAGATGCCTGCAATGGAGATAGAACCGGAGTCCGAATCTGTTGTAGAGGATATTATGGATACAGTGCCGGAGCCGGAAGCAGTCGCAGAAGAATTACCAGAAGAAACTATAACAGAAGAGGAAACGGCAGTACTGCCTGAAACTGAGGCGGCGCCAGAAGAAGATAATCAGACAATCCAGAATAGTGGAGGAGAAGAGAAGAAGATGGAAGTGCAGACAAATCGCGTAGCGGTAGACGAAACAGCAGTAGTAACAGAAGGCATGACAATAACAGGTGATATTGTATCAGAAGGCTCCATGGAGCTGATTGGTACAGTCAATGGTAATCTTGATATTTTGGGCAAGTTGAATATCACGGGTACTGTTCAGGGTAATTCCAAGGCGGCTGAGATTTATGCAGAGGGTGCTAAGATTACCGGTGAGGTGAACAGCCAGGGCAGCGTTAAGATTGGACAGAGTTCTGTTGTGATCGGTAATATCACGGCTACCAGTGCAGTGGTTGCAGGAGCTGTGAAGGGTGATATTGATGTGCATGGGCCGGTTATCTTAGATACCACAGCCATTGTGATGGGTAATATCAAATCCAAATCTGTACAGATTAACAATGGCGCGGTTATTGAAGGTATGTGCTCGCAGTGCTATGCTGATGTGAATCCGACATCCTTCTTCGAAGAGTTCAAGAAGAAAAAATAAATGTAAGCGGACAGAAAGTCAGCGGATTTCGGAAAGGGTACGGGTATTAATATGAAGCGGATACTCTTAAAGCTGAGCGGGGAAGCCCTTGCGGGCGAAAAGAAGACTGGTTTTGACGAGGAAACGGTACGTGATGTGGCCGTGCAGGTTAAGCAGCTTGTGGACGACGGCATTCAGGTCGGAATCGTGATTGGCGGCGGGAACTTCTGGCGTGGGCGTTCCAGTGAGAATATTGACAGAACGAAGGCGGACCAGATTGGGATGCTTGCCACGGTCATGAATTGTATTTATGTTTCCGAGATTTTTCGCTCAGTAGGTATGATGACAGCGATTCTCACACCTTTTGAGTGCGGATCCTTCACGAAACTTTTTTCCAAGGACAGGGCGAATAAATACTTTGGTAAGAATATGGTGGTATTTTTTGCCGGCGGTACAGGACATCCTTATTTTTCCACAGATACAGGAGTGGTGCTCCGCGCCGTTGAGGTTGATGCGGATGTGATTCTTTTAGCTAAGGCAGTGGACGGTGTCTATGATGACGATCCGAGAAAGAATCCTGATGCAAAGAAATATGATGAAGTTCCCATTGATGAGGTGATTGAGAAAAATCTTTTGGTGGTGGACATGACAGCTTCCATTTTGGCACGGGATAATAAGATGCCGATGTGGGTATTTGGGCTGAATGAGGAGAACAGTATTGTCAATACCGTTAAGGGAAAGTTTAACGGTACGAAGGTAACCGTATAACAAAAGCAGCTGGAGGGTAACAGTATGGATGCAAGAATAAAACCTTATGAGGAAAAGATGCAGAAGTCCTATGATTTTCTGGTGACAGATTTGGGTACAATCCGTGCCGGTCGTGCAAACCCGCATGTTCTTGACAGGATTAAAGTAGATTACTATGGAACGCCTACACCCATTCAGCAGGTGGGGAATATTACGGTACCGGAACCGCGGGTTCTTCAGATCGCACCATGGGAGAAAAGTCTGATCAAGGATATCGAGAAAGCGATTATGATGTCCGATGTAGGGATTAATCCTTCCAATGATGGTTCTCTGATCCGTCTGGTATTTCCGGAACTTACGGAGGAACGCCGTAAGGAATTGGTGAAGGATATCAAGAAGCGCGGCGAGGAGAGCAAGGTTGCAATCCGCAATACGAGACGTGATGGCAACGATGCTTTCAAAAAGCTGGCGAAGACAGAAGTGTCAGAGGATGAGATTAAGGAATTAGGGGACGACCTGCAGAAGCTGACCGATAAATATATCAAGGAGATCGATAAGCTGGTGGAGGAGAAATCCAAGGAGATACTTACCGTATAGTTTTTATGAAAAGGCAGTATAGTTTCAGAAAGCATAACAGAGAGGGGCTTACAGAATAAGGATTCTGTTGCCCCCTTTCCTGTTAGCATGAGGATACTGCCTTATAGGGAGGAAAGTATGGAAAAGGACATCAAAATACCCAATCATGTGGCGATTATTCTGGATGGAAACGGCAGATGGGCTAAGAGCAAGGGAATGCCGCGCAATTATGGACATGTGCAGGGTGCAAAGACGGTGGAAGTGATCTGCGAGGAAGCTTATCGCATGGGGATACAGTACTTGACTGTATATGCTTTTAGCACGGAAAACTGGAATCGACCAAAGGATGAAGTGGACGCCCTGATGGGACTTTTGCGCAGCTATATGAAGACTTGTCTGAAAACGGCGGCTAAAAATAATATGTGCGTGAGGGTAATCGGAGAGAAATCCAGACTGGATGAGGATATCCGCAATCGGATTGCGCAGTTGGAAGAATCTACCAAGAATAATACCGGTCTTCATTTTCAGATTGGCATCAATTATGGCGGACGGGACGAGATTATTCGGGCAGTGCGTGAGATTGCGCTTAAAACAATGGAGGAAGGCCTGGATGTTGAGCAGATTACAGAGGAGATGCTCAGTGAGACGTTGGATACCCGGGGGATACCGGATCCAGATCTGCTGATTCGTACCTGTAATGAGCAGAGAATATCGAATTTTCTATTGTGGCAGCTGGCTTACACGGAGTTTTATTTTACACCGGTGGCCTGGCCTGATTTTACCAAAGAAGAATTAGAAAAAGCCGTGGAGGCATATAATAAGAGAGACAGACGATATGGTCTGGTCAAAGAATAGGAAGGTGCCGGTATGTTTCGTACAAGATTGATAAGTGGTATTTTGTTAGTAATAGCGGCACTGGCGGTCATTATGACAGGCGGTATCTTTTTGGCAGCCGTATTGTGTCTGATCTCGGTGATTGCTTATAGGGAACTGACGAAAGCCTGCGGCCTTCGTTCCGGCGGAGGCGGTTTCTGCAGTATGGAGATTGCAGGATGTATCATGATATTTGTGTATTATGCGGCGTTGGCGCTATCTATGCAGCGAGGACTTACGAGTGTTTATCCGGTTGCTGTGATCGTGGTGGTGACGGTTTTGCTAGTGCACTTGTTCGTCTATGTGTTTACATTTCCGAAGTATCATGCCAACCAGGTGATGGCGTCCATGTTTTCTTTTCTTTATGCGCCGATGATGTTGTCTTTCATCTATCTGTTACGGGATGGATTTGCACAGGGCAGGTATCTGGTCTGGTTTATATTCTTAAGTTCCTGGGGGAGCGATACCTGTGCTTATGCGGTGGGTGTACTGATCGGCAAGCATAAGATGACGCCAAAGTTAAGTCCCAAAAAGTCTGTGGAAGGAGCGATAGGCGGCGTGATAGGTGCGGCGCTCCTGTTTGTGCTTTACACGTATCTGGTGATCAACAGATATACGAATGCGGGACTGCCACTTGTCATGGCGGCAGCGCTTGGCGGTGTGGGGGCGCTGGTATCTATGGTAGGAGATTTAGCGGCTTCCGCTGTAAAGCGGGATCATAATATTAAAGATTACGGTAAATTGATACCGGGACATGGCGGAATCATGGATCGGTTTGACAGTGTGATCGTGACTGCTCCGATTATTTTTATCGGAATAGTGTTGCTGTTTAGTACGCAGATTCAATGTTAATGTGATAGGGAGGAGTCAATTGAAAAAGATAGGTATACTGGGATCGACAGGCTCGATTGGAACGCAGACACTGGAGATCGTGAGAAAAGAAAAAGATTTACAGGTAGTGTCCCTAGCAGCAGGCAGTAATGTGGAACTGATGGAGAAACAGGTCAGGGAATTTAAGCCTGCGGTGGCGGCTATGTGGTCGGAGGAAGCCGCCGGAGATCTGCGGACGAGGATCAAGGATTTGCCGGTGAAAGTGGTAAGCGGCATGGAAGGTCTGTTGGAGGTGTCTACGGTCAGTCAGATGGAGGTACTGGTCACAGGCATTGTGGGAATGATTGGGATAAAGCCTACAATTGCGGCAATAGAGGCCGGCAAGGACATAGCTCTGGCCAATAAGGAGACACTAGTGACAGCAGGGCATATTATTATGCCGCTGGCAGCTCGTAAGGGTGTTAATATTCTGCCGGTAGACAGTGAACACAGTGCCATTTTTCAGTCTATGCATGGGGAGAACAAATCCCGCGTCAGCCGGATTCTTCTGACGGCTTCGGGTGGCCCTTTCCGGGGTAAAAAAAGAGAGGAACTGGTGAACATGACGGTGGAGGATGCCTTGAAGCATCCCAACTGGTCCATGGGAAAAAAAGTCACCATCGACTCCGCGTCTCTTTGCAATAAAGGGCTTGAGGTGATGGAAGCAAAATGGCTGTTTGACGTGGAACTGGAACAGATACAGGTGGTGGTGCATCCACAGAGCATCCTGCATTCTGCGGTGGAATATGTGGACGGCGGGATTATGGGGCAGATGGGCGTGCCGGATATGAAGCTGCCCATACAGTACGCGCTGTTTTATCCAGACAGAAGACCGATGGATACTGGTAGGGTTGACTTATGTAAACTTGGACAGCTGACTTTTGAAGAGCCGGACACGGATACCTTCCGGGGACTGGCTCTGGCTTATCAGGCGGCGCGGCGAGGCGGCTCTCTGCCCACGGTGTTTAATGCGGCGAATGAGCGGGCGGTAGCGCTCTTTTTACAGAAGAAAATACGGTTTTTACAGATACCGGAGTTAATCGAGGCGTCTATGGGGGCGCATCGCGTGACTGATAATCCCACAGTGGAACAGATTCTTGCCGCGGAAGCGGAGACCTATGAATATATTGGACAGAAATATGAGTGACGACTGCTGTCAGTGACGGTGGGACGTAGAATGTCCCGGAATAGAGACTAGATTGCAGTAAATGGATTTGGCATGGAGGCGCAGGTTGATCAAGACAATTATTTTATTTTTAATCATTATGGGTATCGTAGTTATTTCCCATGAATTTGGACATTTTATCATCGGAAAGAAGAATGGCATCCGAGTGGTGGAGTTTGCAGTAGGAATGGGGCCTGTCCTTTTTTCTTATGAAAAGGGAGGTACGAAATATTCCCTGAGACTTCTTCCGATTGGAGGGGCCTGCGTGTATGATGGGGAAGACGGCGTCATGGCACAGGAAGCGGGCAGTATGGGGCAGAATGTCATACCGGAGACGGGGAGTATTCCAGGGACGGAAGACAGAATAAAGCCAGAGGGCATAGCGTTTACAGAGGCCGGCGTATGGGCTCGTATCGCGACTATATTTGCCGGCCCTTTTTTCAATTTTATCTTGGCCTTTGTGATGGCTGTGATTTTTAGTGCCTTTAACGGCGTAGACCTGCCGGTGGTTGGCGCCGTATTGGAAGGTTCGGCGGCACAGGAGGCGGGGCTTGAAAAGGGAGATGTGATCACAAAGATTGGGCGGGAGCCGATTCATTTTTATAAGGAAGTCTGGATGATAGCCTCCTTTAATGAGGGAGAGCCACTGGAGATATACTATGAACGAAATGGCAAAAAGGACATGAAAGTACTATATCCCAAATATAGTGAAGAAGATGGTCGTTATCTTATTGGCATTGTGAACGGTGAAGAGTATCTGAAGTGTAATGCCCTGCAGATATTTCAATATGGGTTCTATGAGGTGGAATACTGGGTAAAGAGTACTTATAAGAGTTTACGGATGTTGATACAGGGACAGGTGACGAAGGACAGTGTGGCAGGTCCGGTGGGAATTGCGCAGATTGTGGGTAGTAGTTATAACCAAGCGGAGGAAAACTATGGTACGCCGTATGCGATTTTGATCATGATCGAAATCATTGTTCTTCTGTCAGTTAATCTGGGGATCATGAATCTGTTACCGATTCCGGCATTGGACGGCGGGCGGCTGGTATTCATGCTGGTGGAAGTGATACGGGGGAAACCGGTGCCGCCGGAGAAAGAAGGTATGGTGCATTTTGCCGGGCTGGTGGTGCTGATGATTTTGATGGTATTCATCTTATATAATGATATTATGAGGCTGGTGCGTTGAGCGCCAGCTTCTTTTAATGACAACGGATTCTTGTATTGAAATTAGAAAAATATATAGTATAATATACCTATCAGATTTCATTCAGAAATCTAAAGGCAAGTTCGGCGGGATTCCCGCAGAATTTCAAGGACAAAACATAACACGTGTTACAGAAATAGGTTTGATAAGAAGCGACAGGTAGTTTTGTTGATCTTAAAGGAGGTGTTTTTGCAGGAATGCGATATATAACAGGTGTATATTGGTGTCGCGGGCGTGTAGCCAGGAAGAATCAGGATTCTGTTGTGCTGCTGCAGGCATTGACAACGCGTGGGCGGGTGCTCATGGCGTCAGTCTGCGATGGAATGAGCGGCCTTGCGCAGGGCGAGACGGCTAGCGGGTATGTGACAGAACGGCTGCAGGAGTGGTTTTATGAGAGTCTGCTCCATGCAGTGCGGAAGAAGAAGCCTTATTGGGTGATCAGAAGATCCTTGGACAGGCTTACATTTCATATGCAGCAGCAACTGCAGCAATATGCCAGTCGAGAGGAGATTGCGCTTGGCACTACCATGACCGTGCTGGTGGTGTGGGAGAAAACTTATCTGGTCTGGCATCTGGGCGACAGCAGATTGTATCGGATGCGCGACAGACGCATGGAGCGGGTGACCAGAGATCATATCAGCCAGAGGAATCAGCTGACGAAATGCGTGGGAAGCTTTGGATATTATGTGCCGGATCACCGTATGGGCGTGTTGCATCAGGGGGAAGGAATGCTTTTGTGCAGCGACGGGTTCAGGCATTGTATTGGCGGGGAGGAACTGCGGCAAGTGCTCTGCCCAGGGCAGATACATGAGGAAGCGCAGATTGAAAGGCGGCTGACAGAGATTGGGGAGGCTTGCATGAAGCGGGGAGAACGGGATAATCTGTCGGCAATCTATATTAAGGTAGAGAGATGAGGGAGGAAGATGGAAAAGAAGTGAAGCGGGATGTGTAGAAAGGAGGAGTCAGATGTTAGAAACAGGACAGAAGATAGGAAAGTATGAGATTATCGGGCTGCTAGGAGCAGGTGGGGAAGGGAGCGTGTATTTGGCCAAGGACATGGCGCTTTCCAGGCTGGCGGCGATAAAGCAGGTGGCGGTAAAACAAATGGCAGTAAGGGAGGGGATGGCAGGAATTGACAGGGTTTTGTCAGCCGGAGAAGAGAACAGAGAAACAAACGGGGGAGAAAGCGGACAGAAGGGAGAAATGGAAATCTTGCAGGAAGCCGCTTTTCTGCGTGATCTGCAGCACCCCATGCTGCCGATAGTGTATGATCTTTTGTATGTGGATGACTGGTATCTTGTCATGGAATATATTGAGGGAATTAGTTTACATAACTATATAGAAAAAAGAGGAGGTGTGGGAGAAGAACAGGGATGTATCTGGGCGGAGACACTGCTTTCTTTTTTGGAGTATCTGCATAATAGAAAACCACCTGTTATTTATAGGGATTTGAAGCCAGATAATATGATCGTATGTCCTGATAAGCGTCTGCGGTTGGTGGATTTGGGCGCGGCGTGTCTCAAAAGCTATGGGGAGAATATCAAAACGCGGATGGCGCTGACGCCGGGATATGGAGCGCCGGAACAGCAGGCCGTGTCAGGTAAGACAGCTTATGCCGATGAACGGAGCGATATTTATGCCTTCGGAAAGGTGTTGTACTATATTTTGACAGGGGCGGATCCAGGCAGGCCGCCATATGGGAGTCTGCCGGTCAGCGTTTATGATCCCTTGGCAGGGGATGATTTGGAACGGATCATTCAAAAATGCACTAGGGAAAATCCAGAAGAGCGTTATCAAGTAGTGGAAGAGATAAGGGATGATTTATCCGGCCGGAAGCAAGGAAAAAGAGGATATAGACGTAAAAATTTTTTACGCCATATGGAAAAAAAGGTATGGCTCACGGAACAACCGACAGCCGGGCTTTTGTAAAAGGGTGTCAGTCAGGATTATTGTATTTGAAAATAAGATATTTTAAAGTATAATAAGAAAGGAACCGGCAGATATACAATGGAAGTGGAGGGCAATTATGTATCGTGATAACACCAGGACAGTACAGATTGGGAATAAAGTGATCGGCGGAGGTAATCCTGTTTTAATGCAGTCCATGACCAACACCGCTACAGAGGATGTGGAGGCTACTGTGGCCCAGATACTGCGGCTGGAACGGGCAGGATGCGAGATCATCCGCTGTACGGTGCCGACCATGGAGGCGGCGCAGGCGCTTTCCAAGATTAAGGAACAGATACATATTCCGCTGGTGGCGGATATTCATTTTGATTATAAAATGGCCATTGCGGCGATTGATAACGGCGCTGATAAGATTCGTATCAATCCGGGCAATATCGGCAGCCGGGAGAAGGTGGCGGCTGTGGTTGCAGCGGCGAAAGAGAGGAATATTCCCATTCGTGTAGGCGTCAACAGCGGTTCGCTGGAACGGGAACTGGTGGAAAAATATCATGGCGTGACGGCACAGGGAATTGTGGAGAGTGCTCTGGATAAAGTACATATCATAGAAGAACTGGGCTATGACAATCTGGTCATCAGCATTAAATCTTCGGATGTGATGATGTGTGTTAAAGCCCATGAATTGCTGGCGGAGCAGACGGATTATCCCTTGCATGTGGGGATCACGGAGTCGGGAACGGTGGCCAGCGGAAACATTAAGTCCGCAGTGGGGCTTGGCATCATTTTACATCAGGGAATCGGGGATACCATTCGGGTATCTTTGACAGGCGATCCAGTGGAGGAGATTAAGTCTGCCAAATTGATTCTGCGTACCCTAGGACTTCGTAAAGGCGGGATTGAGGTGGTGTCTTGTCCCACCTGCGGCAGAACGAAGATAGATCTGATTGGGTTGGCTAACCGGGTGGAGGAGATGGTGGCGGATATTCCCCTGGATATTAAGGTGGCTGTCATGGGCTGTGCGGTGAATGGTCCCGGGGAAGCCAAAGAAGCGGATATCGGAATTGCAGGCGGTATCGGAGAAGGGCTTCTCATTAAGAAGGGGGAGATTGTAAAAAAGGTCCCGGAAGCAGAGCTTCTGGATACGTTGCGGGAGGAACTTCTGCACTGGCAGGAATAAAGTGCTGCGGTAGAATGGCAAAGGATGGCGGAAAAGAGGAGTGGTATGAGTAAGGCGTTTTTTGACGTGTTTCCATCTTTAAAACTGGATAAGGGATTGCAGGATCTGTTTGCGCAGGTTAACGTGGATAAGGTGACGAGCACCAAGCGTAAGGATTTTCTGCGTGTTTATATCGTTTCAGAGCGCCTGATTCAGAAAGAGGATATTTTCCGGGTGGAGAAGGAAATTAAGAAACAGTTTTTCCCGAATATGCCTATTGTCATCAAGTTTTATGAGCATTTTCACCTGTCAGCCCAATACGATTCGCAGAAATTAATGGATGTCTACGGGGACAGTATTTTGGCGGAACTGCGGGAGTATTCCCCGGTGGAGTATAATCTGTTTAAACGGGCGGATATTGCATTTGAGAATGACCAGATGAAACTGACCGTAGAGGACACGGTGCTTGGACAGGGAAAGGCGGAGGAACTTTCCAGGATTCTGGAAAAAATATATAACGAGCGTTGTGGAATCCCGGTGCAGGTAAATATATCTTATAAGGAACGTGCGGCCGGAAAATATAAGGAAGAGGATGAGAAGCAGCTGGCCATGCAGGTGGCGGAGATTGCAGCCAGGGCGGGGTATGCGGTAAATGCGAAGGCATCCCGTGTGTTTGGATGGGAGCAGACGGCTGGCGGCGCAGAGATGGAGAATGGCGCTTGGGCAGGCAATGGCAGTCAGCCGGCAGATGGTGCCTTGGCAGGAAATGGCAGTCAGCCGGCAGATGGTGCCTGGGCAGGAAACGGTGGTCCGGAGGCGGACGGTGCAGGAGCGAGAGATGGCAGTCAGCCAGCAGACGGCGCCTGGGCTGGAAATAGCGCACGGCCAGCGGGCATAGAGGCTTCCGCCCAGGCAGGGGGAACGGGAAGAGGATATCCGGCACCCGGCAAAAAGGGAGGATGGGAAAAGAAGGGCGACCGCTCAGATGGCAGACGCGCCGTGAAACGTTCTGATAATCCTGATGTACTTTATGGCAGGGATTTTGATGAGGAAGCGATGCCGATCGAGGATATTATCGGTGAGATGGGCGAGGTGGTCATCCGTGGGCAGATCCTCAAGATGGACAAGCGGGAGATTAAGAACGAGCGCACCATCTTGATTTATGATGTCACGGATTATACGGATACCATGACGATCAAACTGTTTGCCCACAATGACCAGGTGGGAGAAATAACAGATGGTATGAAACCGGGAGCTTTTGTAAAACTCAAAGGGATGACTACCATTGATAAGTTCGATCATGAGTTGACCATAGGTTCCTTGGCGGGCGTTAAGAAAATACCGGATTTTACGACTTCAAGGGTGGACAGAAGTGTGCGTAAACGCGTGGAACTGCACTGTCATACCAAGATGAGCGACATGGACGGGGTATCCGAGGCTAAGGATATTGTGAAGCGGGCTTACAAATGGGGGCATCCGGCGATCGCTATTACCGATCATGGTGTGGTGCAGTCTTTCCCGGACGCCAATCATGTGTGGGAGGACTTATGGAAGGCGGAGAAGAACCGTTGTAAAGAGGCGGGAGAGCCGGAACCGGATAAGCAGAATTTCTTTAAGGTGATTTATGGAGTGGAAGCTTATCTGGTAGACGATCTGCATGAAATTGCCACCAACGATAAAGGGCAGGATTTTCAGGCAGACTTTGTGGTGTTCGATATCGAAACTACGGGCTTTTCCCCGGTGGAAAACCGGATCATTGAGATTGGGGCGGTGAAGGTCTGCGGCGGCAAGATTGTGGACCGCTTTTCCAGCTTTGTGAACCCGGAAGTGCCGATTCCATTTGAGATAGAGAAATTGACGAGCATTTCGGACGATATGGTGGTGGGCGCAAGAAAGATTGAAGAGGTATTGCCGGAATTTCTGGCTTTCTGCGAAGGTTGTATGCTGGTGGCTCACAATGCTTCCTTCGACATGAGTTTTATCATAGAAAATTGTAACAGGCAGGGGATTGCCCATGACTTTACCTACATAGATACGGTGGGGATTGCCAGGGTGATGCTGCCTGGGTTAAAAAAACATACCCTGGACGCGGTGGCCAAAGCCTTAATGGTATCCCTGGAAAATCATCACCGGGCGGTGGATGATGCGGAGGCTACGGCGGAGATTTTCGTGAAATTAATCCCCATGATGGAAAAAGAGGGGATTACCACGCTTGCCCAGATTAACAAGAAAGGAGAGTCCAACCCGGATATCATCAAGAAACTTCCCACTTATCATGCCATTATTCTGGCGAAAAATAATGTGGGACGCATGAATCTTTATCGTTTGGTGTCGGATTCTCACCTGACATATTTTTCCCGAAGACCGCGGATTCCCAAACGGCTGTTAAATCAGTATCGGGAAGGATTGATTCTGGGAAGTGCCTGCGAGGCGGGGGAATTATATCGTGCATTATTGGAGCATAAACCGGATGCGGAGATTGCGAGGCTGGTGAATTTCTATGATTATCTGGAGATTCAGCCCCTTGGAAATAATCAGTTCATGATTGAATCCGAGAGGGCACCGGAGATCAATTCCATGGAAGATATCATGGAGATCAACCGCAGGATTGTGCGGCTGGGAGAGCAGTTCCATAAGCTGGTGGTGGCTACCTGTGACGTACACTTTTTAAATCCGGAGGATGAGATTTACCGCCGTATCATCATGGCTGGGCAGGGGTTTCCCGATGCGGATAATCAGGCGCCGCTTTATTTCCGCACCACTGAGGAAATGCTAGAGGAATTTGCTTATCTGGGCAGCGATAAGGCGGAAGAGGTAGTCATCACCAATACCAACCTGATTGCAGATATGATAGATACTATGTCCCCGGTACGACCGGACAAATGTCCGCCGGTCATCGAGGACAGCGACAGACAGCTGACGGAAATTTGTTATCATAAGGCCCATGAACTTTATGGGGAAACGCTGCCGCAGATTGTGGAAGACAGATTGCAGAAGGAATTAAATTCCATCATTTCCAATGGCTTTGCAGTGATGTATATCATTGCCCAGAAACTGGTGTGGAAGTCGGTGGAGGATGGATATCTGGTGGGTTCCAGAGGTTCTGTGGGCAGTTCCTTTGTGGCCAATATGGCGGGGATTACGGAGGTTAACTCTTTAAGCCCTCATTACTTGTGTCCAAAATGCCATTATTATGATTTTGATTCCGAGGAGGTGCGGGCTTACGGCGGCGGCGCTGGGTGCGATATGCCGGATAAGGATTGTCCAGTCTGTGGCACACCCCTGCAGAAAGAAGGGTTTGATATTCCCTTTGAGACCTTTTTGGGATTTAAGGGGGATAAGGAACCGGATATTGATTTGAATTTCTCTGGGGAATATCAAAGTAAGGCCCATAAATATACGGAAGTTATCTTTGGATCTGGGCAGACCTTCCGGGCGGGCACCATCGGTACTCTGGCGGATAAGACTGCTTATGGCTATGTGAAGAATTATTATGAGGAGCGGGGCAAACACAAACGTGTCTGTGAGATCAACCGGATTGTCACAGGCTGTACGGGCATCCGCAGGAGTACCGGACAACATCCCGGCGGTATTGTGGTATTACCGGTAGGGGAGGATATCAATTCCTTTACCCCGGTACAGCATCCGGCCAATGACATGACTACGGATATCGTTACCACACATTTTGATTATCATTCTATCGATCACAACCTGCTCAAACTTGATATCCTTGGTCATGATGATCCTACCATGATTCGTATGTTACAGGATATGACGGGAATCGATCCTGTTAAGATTCCCCTGGATGACAAGCAGGTCATGAGCCTTTTCCAGAATACGGAGGCCCTGGGGATTACGCCGGATCAGATTGGCGGCTGTAAGCTGGGCTGTCTGGGGATACCGGAGTTCGGTACGGAGTTCGTTATCCAGATGGTCATTGATGCTAAGCCCAAATGTTTCACGGACCTGGTGCGGATATCGGGACTTTCCCATGGCACAGACGTGTGGCTGGGCAATGCGCAGACCTTGATCGAGGAAGGGAAGGCTACAATTTCCACAGCAATTTGCTGTCGTGACGATATCATGATCTATCTGATTCAACAGGGGGTGGATCCCTCTTTGTCCTTTACCATCATGGAAAGTGTGCGTAAGGGCAAGGGATTAAAGGATGAGTGGATTGAGGCCATGAAAGCGAAAGGGGTGCCGGATTGGTATATCGGTTCCTGTAAAAAGATTAAATATATGTTCCCCAAGGCTCATGCGGCGGCCTATGTCATGATGGCCTGGCGTATCGCCTACTGCAAAGTGAATTATCCGTTGGCTTATTATGCGGCTTATTTCAGTATCCGGGCTTCGGCTTTTTCCTATGAGTTGATGTGTCAGGGGCAGGCTCACTTAGAACAAGTCATGGCGGATTATAAGAGAAGGAGCGATGAACTTTCCAAGAAGGAGCAGGACTCTTATAAAGATATGAAAATTGTGCAGGAGATGTATGCGAGGGGCTTTGATTTTGTGCCCATTGATATTTTCACGGCTCAGTCCAGACTCTTCCAGATTGTGGACGGCAAGCTGATGCCTTCCTTAAACAGTATTGATGGGCTGGGAGAGCGCGTGGCGGACGCTATCGTGGAAGCGGTCAAGGACGGCCCGTTCTTGAGCAAGGACGATTTTAGGGAGCGGACGAAGGCGCCCAAGTCTGTGATAGATCTGATGAGTGAATTGGGGCTGTTGGGAAATCTGCCGGAATCCAATCAGATCAGTTTGTTTGATTTTGTGAGTTAGATTATGATTTCCAACAAAAAATAAGGAATCTACAAAAAATTTAAGAAATTTAGAAAAACCTCTTGCATTATTGGAGGAAATATAATAGAATAAGCAAGTGTCAAACAGATGGCTTGTTGGTCAAGCGGTTAAGACGCCGCCCTCTCACGGCGGAAACAGGGGTTCGATTCCCCTACAAGCTGTTGACTGTGAAAACAGCCCAACCCGAAGAAATGCTGGAAACCTTGAATGAGGAGGTTTGTGGCATTTTTTGTTGTATGTGTAAATATTGCGGTTTATTCATAAATAATGATATGATATCTAATATGATTCAAAAGCAACATGTTTTCATTACATGAAAGAGGGGCATTATGGGATTAAGGGAAGATGCAGATTGGATCATTCAGAAGTCGATTCAGGCGGTGCTGCCGGATGAGGCGGTGGCAAAGGCGCTGAAAGGCAAAGAGTTCGGACAGGGAAAGATTTATATGGTGGCAGTCGGCAAGGCTGGCTGGCAGATGGGAAAAGCGGCGGCGGATATTCTGCAAGACAGGTTGGAAGCCGGTGTGGTGGTGACGAAATACGAGCATGTGAAGGGCGAAATTCCAAAGACAAGGTGTTTTGAGGCCGGGCATCCGGTGCCGGATGAAAACTCTTATCTGGCAACGCAGGAGGCGCTAAAGCTGGTGGCGCAGGCTGGGGACGGGGACGTGGTAATCTTCCTGCTTTCCGGAGGCGGTTCGGCATTGTTTGAAAAGCCTTTGATATCCGGGGAGGAACTGAAAGACATCACCACCCAGCTTCTTTCCTGCGGCGCGGATATTGTGGAGATGAATACTATCCGCAAACGGCTTTCCGCGGTGAAAGGAGGCAGATTTGCAGTGGCCTGTGAACCGGCAGGCGTATTCAGTATTGTATTGAGCGATATTCTGGGAGATCCCCTGGATATGATCGCTTCCGGTCCGGCTTATCCGGATTCCTCTACCTGCGAGGAAGCGTTGGCGATTGCTGAGAAATATCATCTCAGGCTTTCCGAGACGGCGTGGGGACTTTTGCGACAGGAGACACCGGAAACTTTACATCATGTGGAGACACAGATTACGGGCAGTGTGTCGGATCTATGCCGGGCGGCGGCTTTGGCCTGCGAGGAACTGGGGTATGAGCCCCATGTGTTGACAGACCAGTTGAATTGCGAAGCAAAGGAGGCGGGAAGATTTCTTGCATCCATTGCCAGGACTTATCAGAAGACGGATAAGAGTCTTGCTTTTCTGGCAGGCGGGGAGACGATCGTGCATCTGACCGGTAAAGGAAAGGGCGGCAGAAACCAGGAACTTGCTTTGGCGGCGGCGGAAGGAATCGCTGCTCTTAAGAATACGGCGATATTCAGCGTGGGAAGCGATGGCACAGACGGTCCCACCGATGCGGCGGGCGGTTACTGTGACGAGACCACACAGGAGAGGCTTCTGACAGAAGGAATCTCTATTTATGACGTATTGCAGGATAATGATGCTTATCATGCGCTGGAGAAGACAGGTGGTCTGATCATCACAGGCGCCACGGGGACGAATGTGAATGATGTGGCGGTGCTGCTGATCAAGCGTTGAGAAAGGGAGGACATTATGATAGTTCTACGCACGTTATTGGAAAACCAGCTTTCACAGAATAGGGCGCTTATCGCAGAGCATGGGCTTTCTTTTCTGGTGGAGACAGGGAATAAAAAGATTTTGTTTGACTGTAGTGCGGGCAAGGCGGCCCGTCGGAATGCTAAGAAGATGAATGTATCTTTAAAGAATGTGGATTATGTGGTGTTGAGCCACAGTCATTACGATCACGTGGGCGGTTATCCGGATATGATAAAGCATGGTGTGCGCGCGCCTTTGATTACAGGACCGCAGTTTTTTGAGGAAAAATATGCGCAGGCCGGCGGCAAATATGTGTATCTGGGCTGTGGTTTTGGCAGGGATTTTCTAAAAAAGGAGAATATTGAGCATCGAATATGCGAGGAGAAGATCACGCTCTTTCCCGGCTGTCATGTAGTGGGCGGTTTTGAGCGGAAATATGAATTTGAGAAAGCGCCGGCGCGGTTTGTGCGTCAGACGGCTGCCGGTATGGTGCCGGATGATTTTGCAGACGAGGTCTGTCTGGTGATTGAGAGTGAAAAGGGTTTGGTTGTTATCGTGGGGTGCAGTCATCCGGGTATCTTAAATATGTTGGAGACGATAAAAAATCGGTTTGGCAGGCAGGTCTATGCAGTCTTTGGCGGTTCCCATCTGGTGGAGGCGGACGAGGAACGTCTGTCCATGACCATGGATAGCCTGCGGGATATGGGAATCAGTATCGCCGGTTTCAATCATTGTACCGGCGATGCAGCCCTAAGGTATATGGGAGAGTGTAAGGATGATACGGTCTATTCCCATCTGAAAGCGGGAGACTGTATTTTCCTTTCATAAAATATTTACAAGAAGGAAAGAGACATAAATCATTCAAGGAGCAAAAAGTGTGTCAGCTTAATTCCTTTATTTCTGGTATAAAACGTCCGGCAGCATTGCCGTGATCAGGTAAAAAGGCAGACAAAGCACCATGAAATAGACATAGCGGAACTCTGTGGCCACAGGTGTCGCGATAAGAACTGTGAAAAGCAGTACGGCACTTGGCAGATAACAGACCAGTTTATGATTTTCCCTGCGGATGATGACGGTGCCGATACTGAAGATCATGATCCAGCAGGCCACGCCCATACTCCAAAGCGTACCGTAGATGGGCACCATACTGCCCAGCTTGATGGCGATCTCTTTGCCTTTGACGACAAGGGGGCCGCCGATCAGCGGGGTATGGGAGACACCATATTTGGTAGCGCTGACGCCCTCGGCTTCTGCCACCAGATAAAAAGAGTCGGGATACCAGTATCCATAAGTCTGCTTGACATAGGCGGTGAGATAATCGCCCGGATAACGCAGTCCCAGTTCTATCCATAGTCTTAAGAATTCTTTTTTGTGGGTGGTCAGGTATTCCTGGTTGCCAACACGCACCAGTTCTTTGATATTATCGGCAAAAGTAGGATTGTACAAGTCTTTGATGTAGGTCAGGTCTACTACATTTTTCACTAAGGCGAGTTGTTCGTCCGTCAATTCACGATCATTACATATAACTGCTGTTATTTGCTGCATGGGAATGCAGACTGATTCGATAAAGTCAGGTTGTTCCACATTGCAGGCCTTCATCACAGGATACTTGACGATGATGGCTGCACAGAGGATAGCGAGGAGTGCAGGATAGAAGATTTTTGCTTGTCTGCGGTAGACAAACAGCAGAAACGGCAGGGCTGCCAGGAAAGCATACCAGCCGTTGGAGCGGAACAAACATATAATAACGCCTGATATTATAAAAACGGCCATCTCCGGAAAACAAACCCGTTTCATGTATAACAGCCGCAGAATAGTACAACTGAAGAATAGCACTGCCGCTGCAAAGGGAATGTCTTTCCAGATGGTGACGGAAAAGACGGCATGGTAGGGAATCAGGGCGTAGAAGGATGTAATCAGAAGCAGGACAAAAGGGCGTATCCTGCAGTTGCGCAGGGTACAGATTAAGTAGCTGATACTGCCTGACAAAAGACACATCTGGAAAAAGGTATAAAAGGAAACGGCAATCACCATATTCCCAGTCAATGCATAGCCAATATGGTAGAGAAGTCCAAACAGCATGGTATGAGTCCAGGGATGGTGATTGCTGTAAGGCGCTATTCCGAGAACCTGAGTAAACTGATTGATGCTGTCCGGTGTCATGATGCCTGGATATTGGTAGAGAAAGTAAGGCAGCCAGCCCAGCAGGCAGATGACAAAAGTACACAAGGCTGTGTGGTTCTTATATAAATTGATGATCCGGGATATCCAGATGGAAATCCGCGGATGATTTATATATATATAGGAAGAGGGATTGTAGTCCGCCAACAGGAATTTGTATAGGTTCATCTTGTTGCAGGTATAGGAAAACAGGAATTTCAGCAGATAATAAAACAGCGTCACAAACCCGACAAATACCACGGCAAGAATGATGAAACGGTAGAGCCTGCTTGTGAGAAGTTCAATATAATAATTGTAGTCCACCAACATATAGAAAAGGGTAAAGATAACAGAAGTGGTTATGGCAACGCGGTCGGTCACCTTATCGGTATGTAAGATGAAGCTGTCCATGGCGCTGCTCTCAATCAACTCTCCACGCAGCGCAAGAAGCTGTCTGCCGTCCAGTCGGCGGCTTACATGGCGATAGAAGAAAAATACCAAGAGGAAGAAGACGAACGTCAGAATATTGCCCGGTTCCATGCGGGCGGCTTTCATCAAAGCCCAGGTTGTCAGGAAACTCTGGAATAGGTGTAATAGTAAAGTTAGATTTTGTCTGTTGTTCATAACGTCCCCCTGCGTATGGATAAACTGCCTGCTGATGCGTTATCTTTCCTCATATGAAATTTTGTTATGATATTCTGTCATTTGCAGGACGATAACGTGTCAGATGATTATAGAGTAATCGATATCGGGGGTTCTGTCAATTATGCTTCTCAAAAGTGCTTGCAATAGGGAAAAATTGGTGATATAATAGCAAAAGTATGAAAGATGATTACTGAGATAAAGAGTGGACTTGCGAGTCCACTCTTTTCAAGTACAGGAAGCAGATTAAAGGAGTGCAGACATGTCGAAGAGAGAGACATATGAAGAACGGACGGAAAAGCTGCTTGTTTCCATTGTGGAAAGATTTGGCGTCGAAGTCTACGATGTGGAATATGTGAAGGAGGGGAGAGAATTTTATCTGCGGGTTTATATTGATAAGCCGGAGGGTGTCAATATCCTGGATTGTGAGAACGTAAGCCGTGCGCTGTCTGATGCGCTTGATGCAGAGGATTTTATTCCGGATGCCTATATTTTGGAAGTCAGCAGTCCCGGTCTTGGACGGACGCTCAAGAAAGACAAACATTTACAGAAGAGTCTGGGAGAAGCTGTGGAGATCAAGACCTATAAACCCATTGAGAAGCAAAAAGAGTTTTCAGGAATTTTAAAAGCATATGATGATGCGCAGATCACCATCGAGGAGGAAGGCGGCGAGCGCATATTTGAAAGGGCAGACATTGCCCTGATAAAACTGGCACTTAATCTATAGTAATATTATAAATCTGGTGAACATAGGAGGATAATGGAAAATGAATAAGGAATTGATGGAAGCGTTGGATATCCTGGAGAGAGAGAAGGAAATCAGCAAGGAAACTCTCTTTGAGGCAATCGAAAATTCACTGATCACGGCCTGCAAGAATCATTTCGGCAAGGCGGATAACGTGAAAGTGGAGATTGACAGGGATACCTGCGATTTCTTCTGTTATGCGGAGAAGGAAGTTGTAGAGGAAGTGGAGGATTCTGTGATGCAGATTTCCCTGACAGAGGCACAGGAAATATCAGAGGACGCCAAAGTCGGAGATCTGATCCGTGTGGAAATCAAGTCCAAAGAATTTGGACGTATTGCCACCCAGAACGCCAAGAGTGTGATCTTGCAGAAAATCCGCGAGGAAGAGAGAAGTGTTATCTATAACCAGTACTTTGAGAAAGAGAAGGATGTGGTTACCGGCATCGTGCAGCGCTATGTTGGGAGAAATATTTCTATTAACCTGGGTAAGGCGGATGCCATCTTAAATGAAAATGAACAGGTGAAGGGAGAGAATTTCAGACCCACCGAGAGAATTAAGGTGTATATCCTGGAGGTGAAGAATACACCGAAAGGCCCCAGAATCCTGGTAAGCCGTACCCATCCGGAATTGGTCAAGAGACTGTTTGAGTCCGAGGTGACAGAGATTAAGGACGGCACTGTGGAGATCATGAGCATTGCCAGAGAGGCAGGAAGCAGGACCAAGATTGCCGTGCGTTCCAATAATCCCAATGTAGATGCTGTGGGTGCCTGCGTGGGTATTAACGGTGCCAGGGTCAACTCCATTGTGGATGAACTGTGCGGAGAGAAGATTGATATTGTAAACTGGGATGAAAATCCGGGTAACCTGATTCAGAACGCGCTTTCCCCGGCTAAGATTGTGGCGGTGTTTGCGGATCCTGATGAGAAGACGGCCAAGGTTGTGGTGCCGGACTATCAGCTTTCCCTGGCCATCGGCAAAGAAGGACAGAACGCAAGGCTGGCGGCAAGACTTACCGGGTATAAGATTGATATCAAGAGTGAGACACAGGCCAAAGATGCGCCTGGTTTCCGCTATGAAGATTACCTCTATGACGATGAGGAAGAGTATACAGAGGAGTCCTATGAGGAGGAGTATACCGGAGAATATGCAGAAGAGGATGCCGAGGAGAGCTATGAGGACGCCGGGGAGTATATAGAAGAAGAGGTGCCGGCGCAGGAGTAGAGATCCGGCGGCTGCCGGGACAGAGAGGACGATGATATGGCAAAGAAGATAACCCTCCGCCAGTGTGTTGGCTGTGGGGAGATGAAGGATAAGAAAGAGATGATGCGGGTCTTAAAGACTGCGGAAGGGTCGATCGTCCTGGATATGAGCGGCAGAAAGAACGGCCGGGGAGCTTATCTGTGCAAAGACAGGGAATGTCTTAGGAAGGCAAAGAAGAAAAAAGGTCTGGAGCGTTCCTTCAAGATGAGTATACCCGATGAAATATACGAGAATCTGGAAAAGGAGTTTGAGGAGGGTGAGCATGAATAATATGCTGGGGAAGGATAAGGTGTTATCCCTGCTGGGGCTTGCCGCCCGCTCCCGAAATGTTGTCAGTGGCGGATTTGCAACAGAACAGGCAGTCAAGAGCGATAAGGCTTGTCTGGTCATCATAGCGGAGGATGCTTCGGGGAATACCAGAAAGAAGTATAGCAATATGTGTGAATTCTATCAGGTGCCCTATGCGTATCACGGCACCAAGGAGGTGCTTGGACACTCAATGGGCAGGGAGGAGAGATCAGTCCTTGCTGTGACAGATAAGGGATTTGCAGATTCGATACAGAAGCATTTGGTGGATTCGGAATAGTTGGAGGTAGTAAGTATGGCGAAAATGAAAGTACATGAACTGGCAAAAGAGCTGGATAAGAAGAGCAAGGATCTGATAGATTTTTTGCAGGATAAAGGATATGAAGTGAAGGTGGCGCAGAGCTCTATTGAGGATGAGGCCATTGACCTTGTGCGCAGTCATTTTGGAGGCGCAGATACAAAGGCAGAGAAGACAACGGCGGATAAATCGGCGGAGACGAAAGTGACGGCGTCAGAAAAGACTGGCGATAAAGCAGCGGAAGCAAAATCTCAGGCGGCCGATAAAGCCACAGGAGCGAAAGACGTGGTGACAGACAAGGCGGAGGCAAAGCCACAGGTGACGGAGAAGATGTCAGCGGACAAATCGGCACAGACAAAGACCACGGTTGCAGACAAAGCGACAGAAGCGAAACCGCAGACGGCAGAGAGAGCAGCGCAAGCAAGAGCCGCGGCGGATAGACCGGCAGAGTCCAGGGCGCAGCAGCCGGGGGATAGGTCAGCGCAGCCCAAGAAGAAAAAGATTATTTTTGTGAGTAACCCGCACAATTCCAAGATGCCGGGACAGCGTCCTGCCCAGGGAGGAAACGGCGGCGGAAATCGAAATACAAACAATAATAGACCTGCAGGAAATGGTGGCCGCCCGGTACAGGTACAGAATACGCCGCATAAGATTGTGCGGCCTACCCAGAAGCCGATTCCCGTGACGGCGGAACCTTACGATGTGCGCCAGCGTCAGCAGCAGGAGCGCAGAATGGAACAGCGTCAGCAGGAGAAACGGGAGCAGAATAAGAATGCTGCGGCACCAGTACAGGGCAGCAGACCGGCACAGACACCGGTGTCAGGACAGGAGAGAACAGGCAGTGCAGGAGAAAATCGCAGACCTGAAGGTCAGAATAGACCGGCTTATAACAACAATCAAAACGATCGCAGCCGCAGCGGCGGCGGTTTCAATGCTAACCGCGGCGGTGCAGGTGGCGAGCGCCCTCAAAAAGGAAATGGCGGACAGGACAATAGATTTCGGAAAAATAACGGTCCGAAGGACTTTGTGCCCGAGACACCTGTCAAGGACGTGGAGAAGCACAGGGATGAAGAAAAACGCAGAACAAATCAGGACAGGGATAAGCGTTCGAAGAAAGATTTGATCTATGAAGAGGACGAGGCGGCGATCAAGAACCGCAACAGGGCAGGCAGATTTATCAAGCCGGAGAAAAAGGTAGAGGAAAAGGTTGAAGAGCAGATTAAGGTAATCACTATCCCGGATTCCCTGACGATTAAGGAACTGGCGGATAAGATGAAGATTCAGCCTTCTGTGATCATCAAGAAGCTGTTCCTGCAGGGACAGATTGTGACACTGAATTCAGAGATTAGTTTCGAGGATGCGGAGAATATTGCAATCGAATATGAGATTATCTGTGAGAAGGAAGTTAAGGTAGATGTAATCGAAGAACTTCTGAAAGAGGAAGAGGAAGATGCCGCTTCCATGGTGGCGCGTCCGCCGGTTATCTGCGTCATGGGACACGTGGATCACGGTAAGACTTCCCTTTTGGATGCTATCCGTAAGACCAATGTGACGGATAAGGAAGCTGGTGGTATCACTCAGGCTATCGGTGCTTATACAGTAAGCACTAAGGGACAGAGCATCACATTCTTAGATACGCCGGGACATGAGGCATTTACGGCTATGCGTATGCGCGGCGCTAACTCCACAGATATCGCTGTTTTGGTAGTGGCGGCGGATGACGGCGTCATGCCTCAGACCGTAGAGGCGATCAACCACGCGAAGGCTGCCGGTATTGAGATTATTGTGGCGGTAAATAAAATAGATAAACCCAATGCGAACATTGACCGCGTGAAGCAGGAGATGACAGAATATGAACTGATTCCGGTAGATTGGGGTGGATCCACGGAATTTGTGCCCGTGTCAGCCAAGTCCGGGGAAGGAATTGAGAATCTGTTGGAGACAATACTGCTGACGGCGGAGATTATGGAATTGAGAGCCAACCCTGACAGAAACGCCAGAGGTTTGGTCATCGAGGCAGAACTTGATAAGGGACGCGGCCCGGTGGCTACTGTGCTGGTGCAGA
The DNA here is from genome assembly GCA_946554445.1 of uncultured Lachnospiraceae bacterium. Lineage (GTDB taxonomy): Bacteria > Bacillota > Clostridia > Lachnospirales > Lachnospiraceae > UBA3282. The sequence goes on from CAMNSD010000020.1 coordinate 24,548, forward strand.
AAGGTACGCTTCATGTGGGAGACTTTATCTCCGCGGGGGCAAGTCACGGCAAGGTAAGAGCCATGATCGATGACAAGGGCAGACGCGTGAAAGAAGCGAAGCCTTCCACACCGGTGGAGATCTTAGGTCTCTCCGATGTGCCAAGCGCCGGCGAGGTATTTATTGTCCATGAAAATGACAAGAGCGCAAAATCTTATGCGGAAACCTATCTGGCACAGCATAAAGAGGAAATGCTTGCAGATACTAAGACCAGGATGTCCTTAGACGATCTGTTTAACCAGATACAGGAGGGTAATCTCAAGGAACTGAACCTGATCGTCAAGGCTGACGTGCAGGGCAGTGTGGAGGCCGTGAAACAGAGTTTGATGAAACTGTCCAACGAGGAAGTGGTGGTAAAATGTATCCACGGCGGCGTGGGCGCTATCAACGAGTCGGACGTATCCTTGGCTTCCGCTTCCTCGGCTATCATCATAGGCTTTAATGTAAGGCCGGATGCCACCGCCAAGACCGTGGCGGAACGCGAGGGCGTGGATGTGAGACTTTACAAAGTTATCTATCAAGCCATCGAGGATATCGAAGCCGCTATGAAGGGTATGCTGGATCCGATCTTTGAGGAGAAGATAATCGGTCACGCGGAGGTACGTCAGATCTTTAAGGCTTCTGCAATCGGTAATATTGCCGGTTCTTATGTGCTGGACGGTGAGTTCCAGAGAGGCTGTAAGATCCGCATCCGCAGAGGCGACGAGCAGATTTATGAAGGTGAACTTGCGTCCTTAAAGAGATTTAAAGATGATGTGAAGGAAGTTAAAGCCGGATTTGAGTGCGGTCTTGTGTTTGACGGTTTTGATAAGATGCAGGAACTGGATATTGTGGAGGCATATATTATGGTGGAAGTGCCCCGTTAATAGGGTGAAAAGAACTTCTAAAGACGTCCCGCCATGGGACGGGACGCCAAGAAGTTCTAGAAGTTGCTTTGCAACTTTTTTTCACCCAAGAGAAATGCCTGAAAAGCGGCATTTCTCTGCGGTGGTGTGGGATAAAAGTGAGATGAAATGCAAGAGTATTATAAAGTAAGAAAGGGCTGGGATCATGCGTAAAAATAGTGTGAAAAATACCCGAATTAACGGGGAAGTACAGCGTGAATTGGCACAGATTATCAGAGGAGGCATCAAAGATCCCAGGATTGCGCCGATGACTTCTGTGGTAGCGGTGGAAGTGGCGCCGGATTTAAAGACCTGCAAGGCGTGGATCAGTGTTCTTGGAGATGAGAAAGCGCAGGAGGATACGCTCGCAGGGCTAAAGAGTGCGGAAGGATTTATCAGGGGCAAGCTGGCGAAGACCATTAATCTGCGCAATACGCCCCAGATTACCTTTATCATGGATCAGTCCATTGCCTACGGAGTCAGTATGTCGAAGAAGATTGAGGAAGTGATGGCGACAGACCGGGAGGCAGTAAAGGCAGATGAGGGAAATGACGATGAGGATAATCAGTGAGGTAAAAGAAGCAAAGAAAATAGCGATCGGCGGCCATGTGAGACCTGACGGGGACTGTGTTTGTTCCGTTATGGCTCTGTATCGCTATCTGCAGAAAGAATTGCCAGAGGCGCAGATTGATGTGTATTTGGAGAAGCCGATGGAGGTTTTTGACTGCATCTGGGGAATCAAGGAGATTTGTTCTGATTTTGAGACGGGCGAGGTTTACGATGTTTTCCTGGCTTTAGATTGTAATGACGAGCGACTGGGAGATGCGTTGCCGATTTTTCGGAGGGCTGGCAGACGGATTAACATTGATCATCATATCAGCAATTCTGGCTGTGGGGATCTCAATATCATTGAGGCAGACAGGAGTTCCACAGCAGAACTTTTATACGATATGATGGATCCGGAGAAGGTGGATGAGGAAATCGCGAAAGCGATTTATATTGGGATAGCTCATGATACAGGAGTGTTCCGGTATTCCAACACGTCTCCCCGCACGTTGGAGATCGCGGCGAAACTGTTGGCGTTTGGTTTTGACTTCTCATCGCTGATCGAACATACTTTTTATGAAAAGACTTATGTGCAGACGCAGATTATGGGAAGGGCGGTGTTGGAAAGCATCCGCTTTATGAACGACCGATGTATCGTCAGTATGGTGAGTCGCCGTATGATGGACTTTTATCAGGTAACGCCCAAGGATCTGGACGGCATCGTGAACCACCTGCAGGCGGTGAGAGGCGTGGACTGCGCGATTTTTATGTATGAGATCGGCACCCTGGAGTATAAGGTGAGCATGCGTTCCAATGGCAGGGTGAATGTGGCGGAAGTAGCCATGAAATTTGGCGGCGGCGGTCATGTGCGTGCGGCAGGCTGCACCATGAACGGTACATATCATGACAATATCAATAATTTATCGAAAGAGATTGATGGACAGTTTAAGAAAGAAAAACAAGAGGAACAGGCATAGAATATGGCAGATACCTTTTCATATAACGGCATTATGAATGTATATAAAGAGGCGGGCTTTACTTCCCATGATGTGATAGCCAGACTCAGGGGAATCTGTAAACAGAAAAAGATAGGACATACAGGGACACTCGATCCGGATGCGGTTGGCGTGCTTCCTGTATGTTTCGGTTCCGGCACCAAATTGTGCGATATGCTCACAGATTGGGACAAGGAATATGTTGCAGTGTTGAGGCTGGGAATCACAACGGATACCCAGGATCTGTCTGGACGGGTGTTATCTGAGGCAGAACAGCCGCAGATAGAGGCGCTTACAGAGGATATTGTGCGCAGGACAGTTATGGGATTTGCGGGAGAGTATGAACAGCTTCCGCCCATGTATTCGGCGCTCAAAGTAGACGGCAGGCGTCTCTACGAACTGGCGCGGGCAGGGAAAGAAGTGGAACGAAAACCGAGGCTGGTACAGATCAAGGAGATAGAGATTCTGAAGATGGAACTTCCCTGGGTAAAATTCCGGGTGCAGTGTTCCAAGGGGACTTATATTCGGACGCTGTGCCATGATATTGGCGAACGTCTCGGCTGCGGCGGCGCTATGGAATCGCTGACCAGAAGCAGAGTCGGAATTTTCAGGATTGAGGAAGCGCTGACATTGGACAAGATAGAAAAACTGCGGGATGAGGGAAAACTGTCAAACGTCATGATAGCGCCGGATAAGATTTTTGATGACTGCCGGGAGGTCACGGTGACACAGGTAGGACAGAAGATGGCAGCAAATGGAAATCGTCTGCGGAATAATTTCCTGACAGGAGGGGCCATGCCGATAGATTGGGAACAGGTGAGGGTATATGATGAGGCGGGCAGATTTTACGGTATCTACCAGTATGATAAAAAGGCCGGAGATTTTAAGCCCGTAAAGATGTTTTTATAGATGAGGAGAGGGCAGGCGGGATGGCAGAATGTTGATTATAGAAAATACAACAGAATTTGTTTTGCAGAATAAAAGCGCTGTGGCGGTGGGCAAATTTGACGGCATCCATCTGGGACACCGGAAACTGCTGGGTAAGATTCTGGAACAGAAAAAAGAAGGACTTGCAGCAGTGGTGTTCACTTTTGATACTTCGGCCTGCGCCTTTTTTGGCGGGGAGGAGAAAGAACTTTCCACCAGAGCGGAAAAACGGGCGGTTTTTGCACAGATGGGAGTCGATGTTTTGATTGAGTTTCCCTTAAATCAGGAGACGGCGGCCACGGAACCGGAGGAGTTTGTGAGACGGTATCTGGCCAGACAGATGCGGACGGCTTATCTGTGTGCGGGGCCGGATATTACCTTTGGCAGGCGTGGAGCAGGCGATAAGGAACTCTTGGCACGTTATGAGAAGGAGTGCGGTTACCGGTTGGAACTGATTGAGAAAGTGCGGGTGGACGGCGGTGAAGTCAGTTCCACCAGGGTGCGCAGTGCGGTCCGGGCGGGAGAGATGGCAGCGGCAGCCCGGATGTTGGGGACGCCCTATAGTGTGAGCGGCCGGGTGGAGCACGGCAGGCGGCTGGGACGTACCCTGGGAATGCCTACAGCGAATCTTCTGCCGGAGCCGGATAAGTTGTTACCGCCGGATGGTGTTTATTATTCCAGCGTACTCCTTAACGGCCGCACTTACCGGGGAATTTCCAATATTGGCTGTAAGCCTACGGTATCTCAGGAAAATATCATGGGGGTGGAGACCTATCTGTATGATTTTGACGATTCGATTTATGGCAGTCAGATTACGGTGCAGCTCCACGCGTTCCGCAGGCCGGAGGAGAAATTTGACAGCGTGGAGACACTGCGAGCACAGCTGATGCTGGATATTGCTGCGGGCAGGGAATTTGGAGGGGAATGATAAGTATCGATGGAGGTGTCGATAGGCGTCGGATTTTTTGTCATTAGGGCTTGTAAGGAAGTTTTTTTTTCGATACAATAAAATTAGTGCACTTATGTGAGGAACAAAGGAAGGAAACATAAATTGAGATGAGTCCAACGATCATTCTTTCCATGGCAGGCGGCCTGGGGCTGTTTTTGTATGGTATGCGTATCATGAGCGACAGCATAGAAAAGGTTGCCGGCGCGAAATTGAGAGAAATTCTGGAACGGTTGACGACCAACCGTTTTATGGGGATTTTAGTGGGGGTATTTTTTACCGCGGTCATTCAGTCATCATCGGCCTGTACCGTGATGGTGGTTAGTTTCGTAAACTCCGGGCTGATGAATCTGACACAGGCGGCAGGTGTAATCTTTGGCGCTAACATCGGTACTACGGTGACGGCCCTTCTGGTTTCCCTGAAACTGGAGAAGGCGGCTCCGGTGTTCTTATTGGTGGGCGTGTTGATTGTCATGTTTTCCAAGAAGCAGAAAGTGTCCCGCTGGGGCGAAGTCATCATCGGGTTCGGCGTGCTCTTTATGGGGCTCAGCACCATGTCAGGCGCCATGTCCGGGATGAAGGATTCCCCGGCTGTCTTACATATGTTTGCCTCCCTGCAGACGCCGATTCTGGCAGTCCTTCTGGGAACGGTCTTAACTGCTATCATTCAGAGTTCATCGGTGACGGTCAGTATCATGGTGCTTCTTGCCAACCAGGGACTGATGGGGATGGATATCTGTATGTTTATCATCCTTGGCTGTAATATCGGTGCCTGTACGTCTGCACTGTTAGCTTCTTTAAATGGTAAAAAGGATGCGAAGCGGGCGGCGGCGATTCATCTAATCTTTAATGTGATAGGAACAATCGTTGTGTACATTATCTTTATGCTGGCGGTCAGCCAGATTGTGGCGGTGCTTGACGTGATAGCCGGCAACGATCCGGGACGCGTGGTGGCATATGCTCATATCGCGATTAAAGTATTCCAGGTTATCATCATGATGCCGTTTATCAAGGGCATTGTAAAATTGACCTATCTGTTGGTACCGGGCGATGACAAGAAGGTGGGATACCGGGACAGCTATCAGCTCAAATATATTGGTGAAAAAGTGGTCTTAAATCCTGCCACGGCTGTGGTGGAAGTGATCAAGGAGCTGGACCGTATGGCATCTTTGGCGGATGAGAACCTAAACCGTGCCATGAATGCGCTTATGACATTGGATCAGGAAGAGATTGACGAAGTCTATGAAGTGGAAAAAAATATAGATTTCCTAAGCCATGCAATCACCAACTATCTGGTGAAGATCAACCAGACTACACTGCCGATCGAGGACTTGAAGAGTATCGGCGCCCTCTTCCATGTAGTCAATGATATCGAAAGAATCGGTGATCATGCGGAGAACATCGCAGATGCGGCGGTGCGGCGGATAGAGACCGGCGTAGGTTTCTCCAAGGCGGCGCAGAAAGAGATGGGAGAGATGATAGATATGGTGAATACCATCTTGCATTTTTCCATAGAAATGTTTGTCAAGAGCACGGAAGAACATGTGGAAGATATCAGACATCTTGAGGAAGCCGTCGACGAGAAAGAAAAAGAGTTACAGCAGAAGCATATTACCAGGCTTTCCAACAACGAGTGTACGCCGGAGGCAGGAGCGCTCTTTTCGGAAGTGGTGTCCGGGCTTGAGAGAGTGGCGGATCATGCGACCAATATTGCTTTTGCAAATACATATTATGAGACGGGAATGTAGTCCCGTCTTATATTTTTGTCTCAAATAAATAATCGCATAGGGATTGACAAAGGATTGTAGACTTGCTATAATAACTTCGCAAATGTTACAGAAATATTACGAATGTTACAAAATGGCGAGAGGACAATCCTTTAATGAAGAGACGGGAAATATCTTTGATTTTAGCAGGTTTTCTGCTTTTTATGATTCCGGTGCAGATACAGGCAACAGTTAATCTGCCCAATATTGTATCAGGCAAGCAGATTAATCTTAACAGAAATATTACGGGAAGTACACAGAATGTCACAGATTTGGATCTGGTGCAGGCAGAGGCTGCAGCCCTGGATGTGGCACAGGTGGATACCAGTACCTGGAATCGGGCAGGTGAGAAGCCGGTAGAAAGTATCCACGATGTTCTGGGAGAGTCAATCGGTTCCGCCAGCGTTCTTTCCGCGGATAAGACGGCGGCAGATTATAAGCTGGCATATGAGCGGGCGAAGAACGCGAATTGGGGCTATACTAACTTGGGAATCGCCAACGTGAGCGATAATCTGAACATTCGCGCAGCGGCGGCGGAAGATGGGAAGATTATCGGTAAACTGCCCAAGGACGCAGCCTGTGAAGTGCTTGATATGGATGAACTCTGGGCGCATATCAAGTCCGGCAGCGTGGAGGGGTATGTGAGCAGAGAGTATCTGCTTACCGGGATTCCTGCGAAACATAAGGCAGAAGAATTGGCCACAACGATGGCAAGAGTCACTACGGACAGCCTGAAAGTACGGGCGGAGGCAAGCACAGATTCGGAAGTCATCACAATGGTGCCAAACGGCGAGGAATTGGAGGTTGCCGCTGTGGAGGGAGACTGGGTAAAAGTACTCCTGGATGACGATGAAGTATATGTATCTGCAGAATTTGTGGAAGTTAGCGCGGAACTTAGCACGGCAGTTACTCTGTCAGAATTGTTGTATGGACAGGGAATTTCCGATGTGCGTGTGGATTTGTGTCAGTATGCAAAAGAGTTTTTGGGCAATCCCTATGTGTGGGGCGGCACCAGTCTGACCAAGGGAGCGGATTGCTCCGGTTATGTGATGAGTCTTTATAAAAAATACGGTGTGAACCTGCCGCATTCCTCCAGGGCGCAGGCTAACTGCGGCACCACCATCAAGGTGTCCGAAGCCCAGCCGGGAGATCTGATCTTTTATGGCAAAGGTAAGACCATCAATCATGTGGCAATGTACATTGGCGGCGGGAAGGTGATTCATGCCAGCAGCCCTAAGACGGGTATCCGTATTTCCAATGTTTCTTATAGAACGCCTTTTAAGGCTGTAAGGATATTGCAGGAGTAATATGCAAAAGCACTTTACAATAAGACAGGTTTGTGATACACTATAGCAGTATGATTTTAGCCGATACGCAGAGGCGGGACACTCCGACCCCTTCTTGGTATCAGGCGGTTATCAGGGTAACCCCCTGAAGGAAAGGAGAAGTTATGATTTCAAAGGAAAAGAAGACAGCAATTATCAAAGAGTATGCCAGATCAGAAGGCGATACCGGTTCACCGGAAGTACAGGTAGCGGTCCTGACAGCAAGAATCCAGGAGCTTACCGAGCATTTGAAAGAGAACCCGAAGGATCATCATTCCAGAAGAGGACTTCTGAAAATGGTTGGTCAGAGACGTGGCCTGCTTGGCTATCTGAAAGAGAAGGATATCGAGAGATATCGTGCCTTGATCGAGAGGCTCGGACTTCGTAAATAAGACGGACAATAAAGCGGAGATAGGGTTGACAGTGTCTACCTTAAATCCGCTTTTTATGTGTATATTAGCAGTAGTCCGTATAAGGCGGGCGGCTGCGGACTTTCGGCGGGAGGAGGATCTGCCGGAAGGAGGAAGCGAGAAGAAAAAGGAGAGAAGAGTATGTACAAGAGTTATACCATGGAACTTGCCGGTCGCACCTTGCGTGTGGACATTGGCAGAGTCGGTAAGCAGGCAAATGGCTGCGCATTTATGCAGTATGGAGAGACCACCGTTCTATCCACGGCAACGGCTTCTGATAAGCCTAGGGATGGAATTGATTTCTTCCCCTGCAGTGTGGAGTATGAGGAGAAGTTCTATTCTGTCGGTAAGATTCCCGGCGGATTTAACAAGAGAGAGGGCAAGCCTTCCGAGAATGCGATTCTCACAAGCCGTGTGATCGATCGGCCGATGAGACCGCTTTTCCCGAAGGATTACCGCAACGACGTAACCCTCAATAATATGGTCATGAGTGTGGATCCGGCATGTCGCCCGGAACTGGTGGCTATGATTGGCACCGCGATTGCAACCTGTATTTCGGATATTCCTTTTGCTGGTCCTTGTGCAATGACACAGATGGGTATGGTGGATGGCGAGTTGATCGTTAATCCGTCCCAGGAGCAGTGGGATAAGGGTGATCTGAAGATGACGGTGGCATCTACCGCCGAGAAAGTGATGATGATTGAGGCTGGTGCCAATGAGGTGCCGGAGGCAAAAGTGCTGGAGGCAATTTATAAGGCCCATGAGATCAACCAGACCTTGATCGCCTTTATCAACAACATTGTGGCGGAAGTGGGTAAGCCGAAACATACTTACGAGAGTTGTGCGGTTCCCGAGGAGATGTTTGAGGAGATGAAGAAGATCGTGACGCCGGAGGAGATGGAGACAGCAGTCTTCACCGATGAGAAGCAGGTGCGCGAGGAGAATATCAAGAATGTTACAGCCAAACTGGAGGAGGCATTTGCAGAGAACGAAGAGTATCTGGCAGTGCTTGGCGAGGCAGTATATCAGTATCAGAAAAAGACTGTCCGCAAGATGATCTTAAAGGATCACAAGCGTCCTGACGGCCGTGCGTTAGACCAGATCAGACCCCTGGCGGCAGAAGTGGATATCATTCCCAGAGTGCATGGTTCCGCGATGTTCACCAGAGGACAGACACAGATCTGTAATGTGTGTACCCTGGCGCCTTTATCTGAGATGCAGAAAGTGGACGGCTTAGATGAGAATATCACAGGCAAGAGATATATGCATCACTATAATTTCCCGTCCTATTCCGTAGGCGAGACCAAGGTCAGCAGAGGACCGGGACGTAGGGAGATCGGTCACGGTGCGTTGGCGGAGAGAGCCCTTTTGCCGGTACTTCCTTCGGAGGAGGAGTTCCCCTATGCAATTCGTACAGTGTCTGAGACTTTTGAGTCCAACGGCTCTACTTCCATGGCATCCACCTGTGCTTCCTGTATGTCTTTGATGGCGGCAGGTGTGCCGATCAAGAAGATGGTGGCAGGTATCTCCTGCGGTCTGGTAACAGGTGATACAGATGATGATTTCGTACTGTTGACAGATATTCAGGGACTTGAGGATTTCTTTGGTGATATGGACTTCAAGGTGACGGGTACCCATGAGGGTATTACAGCCATCCAGATGGATATCAAGATTCATGGATTGACCAAGCCTATCGTGGAAGGCGCCATCGCAAGATGCCGTGAGGCGAGAGAGTTTATCATGGCGAACTGTATGACTCCTGCAATCGCAGCGCCCCGCAAAGAGGTTGGCAAGTATGCACCCAAGATTATTTCTATTCAGATCGATCCCGATAAGATTGGTGATGTAGTAGGGCAGCGCGGCAAGACCATCAATGAGATCATTGCCCGCACAGGCGTCAAGATTGATATCACGGACGACGGCAATGTGTCTGTGTGCGGTACAGACCGTGAGATGATGGACAAGGCGGTGGATATGGTCAAGATGATCACTACCGATTTCGAGGAGGGACAAGTCTTCCAGGGAACAGTTGTCAGCATCAAGGAGTTTGGTGCTTTCATCGAGTTTGCACCGGGCAAAGAGGGCATGGTTCATATTTCCAAGATTGCGAAAGAGAGAATCAATCACGTGGAAGATGTGCTCACACTTGGCGATAAGGTGACGGTGGTGTGCCTTGGCAAGGATAAGATGGGCAGAATCAGCTTCTCTATGAAGGATGTGGCACAGAAGTAATTTGCTTCGCAAATAACTTCACGAGATTCGCTTCGCGGACTCGGAATAAGCGGAAGAAGAATAAGAGGAATATATGGAAAAGGAGCCTTTGGCATGATTGTTTGGTCATGTGCGGGCTCCTTTTTAATGGATTAAGTTAGTATCTGTCAGTACTTGGTGCAGCTGTTTGTTTCCTTAAGTGGCCGCTAAGTATACCATTGTGTGGCGGAGCGGCTGGCTTTCTCTTCGCAGTATTTGCAGCGGTAGATTTCCTTTTCTTCATCCGCTAATACGAAGATGTGGGGGAGTTCCTGTTCAATGGAAGTGATGCAGCGGGGATTTTTACACTTAATTACGTTGTGGATTTCCTGAGGGAGCACCAGTTCCTTTTTATCAACAATCTCTCCGTCTTTGATGACGTTGACGGTGATATTGTGGTCGATGACAGCCAGAATATCAAGATTTAAGGTGTTGATGTCGCATTCTACTTTTAAGATATCTTTCTTGCCCATCTTATTGCTTCTGGCATTCTTGATGATGGCCACTGTACAGTCCAGTTTATCCAATTTCAGATGGTGGTAGATGGACAGGCTCTTGCCTGCTTCTATATGGTCGAGCACGAAGCCCTCTTCAATTTTTCCTACATTTAACATGTTAGCTCCTTTTCAGCGCCATAATTGCGCATATCATTGTTGATAGAGATGATGAAGGAATTTACGCCAATTCTAACAGGGTTAAAATTAACGCCATTCTGACGTAGACGCCATATTGCGCCTGCTTAAAATAGACCGCGCGGGGATCGTCGTCCACCTCCACGGAAATCTCATTAACGCGGGGCAGGGGATGCAGTACCAGCATATCTTCTCTTGCGGCAGACAGTTTGTTTTTGTCAAGGATATAGAAATCTTTTAGACGGACGTAATCTTCTTCATTGAAGAAACGTTCTTTCTGCACTCTGGTCATATAGAGGAGATCCAGATCTGGCATACAGTCCTCCAGGCGGATCACTTCCTCGTAGGCAATGCCTTTCTCGGTCAGCATGTCCGTGATGTAATCCGGGACTTTTAATTCCGGCGGAGAGATGAAGATAAAGCGGATATCCGGGTATCTGATCAGGGCATTGATCAGGGAATGTACGGTACGGCCAAACTTAAGGTCACCGCATAGCCCGATGGTAAAATCGCCCAGCCGTCCTTTCAAGGAGCGAATTGTGAGCAGGTCTGTCAATGTCTGGGTGGGATGTTGGTGTCCGCCGTCGCCAGCGTTGATGACAGGGATGCCGGAGCGGCTGGCCGCTACCATGGGCGCGCCTTCTTTGGGGTGGCGCATGGCGCAGATATCGGCGTAGCAGGAGACGATGCGGATGGTATCCGATACGCTTTCTCCTTTGGCGGCTGAGGAGGAAGAGGCGTCTGAGAAACCAAGGACCTGTCCGCCTAGGTTCAGCATGGCAGCTTCAAAACTTAAGCGGGTACGCGTGCTGGGTTCGTAAAAGCAGGTGGCCAGTTTCTTTCCCTCACAGGCATGCGCATATTTGGCCGGATTGCTTTCAATGTCATTGGCCAGGTCAAAGAGTTTGTCCAGTTCCTCCACAGTAAAATCAAGAGGGTTCATTAAATGTCTCATATAGATCTCCATTCCGGAGTGTTTGCGTGATGGTGCGATGCAATGCTCCTAGTTTATATTATAGGAAAGTCTTTCGCATATCCGAGTCCGCGAAGCGGAAATTCCTTGTCTAAAAAAATAGAAGAGAATGAATCTCTTCTATTTTGAATTACTTATGATTGATAGGATAGTAACTCCTCCACGGGTTTCCTTCTGGGTGCAACAGGCGTCTCGTCAGGATAACCTACGGGAATGAGCGCCACCAGTTCTCGGTCTTCGGGAAGCTGTAATAAGGACTCTGCTTCTTTCTGGTCGAAGAGTCCAAGGATTACGGAACCAAGGCCTTTTTCATAGGCTGCAAGACATAAGCACTGGGAAGCGATACCGGCATCATACATCTGCCAGCCGTCGCCGCGGGGGGTGCTGAAGGAACCGTCACGTTCGTAACCGCTGCGGTTTTTGATAATGGTAACTGCCATCAGAACGGGAGCAGCAGCAATGATATTACCGTTGGGAGGGTACATGGTAGTGCATTCTCTGGCAATCTGATCTTTCAGTGCGCCTTCTACTGCAATATAGCGGGTAATCTGTGTATGTTTCCAACTGGGAGCGTAGGAAGCGGTCTCGACAATCTCTGCCAGCAGTTCATGGGAAACGGCGTCTGCCTTGAACTTGCGGATACTTCTGCGCCCTAAGATACAATCTTTTGCGGTCATGTGTGTTCCCTCCTTATCATGTGGTGATGTAATTAGCAACATCTATATTTTGTATATCATATCACAAAGGCAGGAGGGATTCAAGTAGAGCAACGTGATATTTTTAGACAATATAAGGCAAGTGTTTTCAGGGGAACTTGTGAAATGAGATGGGGTATGTTATAGTAAACAGGGAGAATATATCCGGTAAATGGGATTAGAGTTATTTGGAAGGAGAGTATAAATATGGAAGAAAATAAAGGTCAGGAGAGCAAGGTACAGGAACCTGAGGTACAGGAAAAGACGGTAAAGCAGAGCCCAGAGCATGACGCGGCAGATGAAGAAAATGCAAAGGGGGAGGTCAAGGAGTATGTGGAACGGAAAAGATGGCTGTTTCTCGGACTGCCTTTTACCTTTACGAAATATACGGTGAATGAACAGGTGGTCACGATCAATGCCGGATTGTTCAGCACAACAGAAAACGACTGTTATTTATATAAGATACAAGATGTGGAATTGCGGACGAGTCTGATTGAGCGAATCTTCGGACTGGGGACGGTGGCGTGTTTTACAGGCGATAACACCCATCCGCAGTTATTCCTGGAGCATATCAAACATGCCAAGGAAATCAAGAATTATATCCTGCATACATCAGAGGAAGCCAGAAGGAAGCGGCGCACGCTGAATACACTCAATATTGATGCGGATGATATTGATGAGATGTAGTGCCATGCCGCAGTCGGAAAGCGTTTGTGACCGGACGGATGGCGGGGATGAGAGTATCAGTCCGGGCGCAGGGTTTCATCGTTTTCCCGCAGGAGGCGTTCAAACAGCAGGCCGGTGACAAACCAGAAAGGCGCATAGTCAAGGCGGACAACTTTGGCCAGATTCCAGCGGGAGTTTTCGTAGTTCCAGGGGCACAGTTCGCGCCGGTTGAGCCATACACCGGTGAGAAATTCCCCGGTGAAGATCAGACAGGTGTAGGTGAGTCCGCGGACGACCAGACTGCAGTTTTTGACGAGGCGGCAGACCGGTGCAAGAAAGGCGGCCATCCCATAGATGGGGAACATCCAGATGGAAGTGGCGCCGGGCAGTGTCATATCTCGTTTGCGGAAAGCATGAAAGGCTGTGAAGATGATTTCCAGAAACCATCCCAGCAGGCCACAGTGAATGAAGTTGTGAATTAAATTTTTCATAGTTACAGTATGGGCGGAAATCATATTTTTATACAGTGTGATCAGGTATCGAATACTGGAGAGGGGAGCACATGAACTACAGAGAAGCCATGGATTATATAGAGCAGCTGAAGCCGCTTGGCAGCGTTATGGGGCTTGAGACGATGCGTGGCTTGTGTGAACGTCTGGGTAATCCCCAGGATAAGCTGAAGTTTATACATATTGCCGGCACTAATGGCAAAGGTTCTGTGCTTGCCTATATTTCCACGGTGTTGCAGACAGCCGGTTATAAGGTAGGGCGCTACATTTCTCCTGCGGTGTTGGATTATCGGGAGCATTTTCAGGTAGATGGCAGGATGATCACCCAGTCAGGGTTTTGTAAGTATCTGGAACCTGTGAGAGAGGCGGCGGACGCCATGGCCGGGGAGGGGGGAGCGCATCCCACGCTCTTTGAGGTGGAGACGGCGGTGGCTTTTCTCTATTTTTTGGACAAGGGCTGTGATCTGGTGGTGCTGGAGACCGGGCTTGGCGGTGCGCTGGATGCCACCAATGTAATAAGCACTACGGTGGCGGCTGTCTTTGCATCCATCAGTATGGACCATATGGAGATTTTGGGGGATTCGCTGGAGCAGATTGCGCTGGCGAAGGCTGGAATCATTAAGAACAAGTGTTATGTAATATCGGCCAGGCAGACTCCGGAGGTCATGAAAGTCCTGCGGCAGGCGGCGCTGCTTCGCAAGGCCAAGTTTTTTACGGCGGATGTGAGTAAGGCTAAGAACGTGAAGAGCGGGATATCGAAACAACATTTCAGTTATGATAAATATAAGAACCTGGAGATTGGCATGTTAGGCCAGTTTCAGATTGAGAACGCGGTGGTGGCAGTGGAGACGCTTACGATGTTAGGACGTTTGGGTTATCCAGTGCCGGAAGATAAACTGCGCGAGGGACTTATGCAGACCAATTGGCCGGGGCGCTTCCAGGTGATCGGAAAGAAGCCGCTGTTTATCGCGGACGGCGCTCACAATGAAGACGCCTCTAAAAGGCTGGCAGAGAGTATCCGCTTCTATTATGCGGACAGAAAGATTATTTATATCATGGGTATGCTGCGGGATAAAGAGTGTGATAAAGTTATTCGGAATACTTTTGAACTGGCGCAGCATATCATCACGGTGACGCCCCCTATAAAAGAACGAGCGTTATCAGCCTATGAGTTGGCGCAGGCAGTCAGGGAATATCATGACAGCGTGACAGTGGCGGACAGTGTACAGGAAGCGGTGGAGATCGCCTATCTTCTCGCAGGAGCGGACAAAGAGACGGTGATTATCGCTTTTGGTTCCCTATCTTATCTGGGGGAACTAATGAATATAGTAGAACATAGAGATACGATCAGGAGAGACTCTCATGGTAGATCAGAACAAAATTAAAACGGCAGTAGAAATGCTGCTAGAAGGCATCGGAGAGGATGTAGGGCGGGAAGGCCTGCGGGAGACACCGGACCGGATTGCCCGTATGTACAGCGAGATTTTTGCGGGGATGGACGAGGATGCTTCGGAACACTTGTCCAAGACATTTCCGGTAGCAAGCAACGAGATTGTAGTGGAGAAAGATATTACGTTTTATTCGATCTGCGAACATCACTTGATGCCCTTTTATGGAAAGGCGCATATTGCCTACCTGCCCAATGGCAGGGTGGTGGGAATCAGTAAACTGGCAAGGACGGTGGAAGTGTATGCAAGAAGGCCGCAGATTCAGGAACAGATGACCATACAGATTGCGGATGCCATCATGGAGTATCTGGCGCCGCAGGGAGCGATGGTGATGCTGGAAGCGGAGCATATGTGTATGACCATGCGAGGGGTGAAGAAACCGGGAAGTAAGACGGTGACGGTTGCGGCCAGAGGGTGTTTTCGGGATAATCCACAGTGGCAGAATTTATTCTTTAGAATGATTCGAAGTGATGAGAAATATAATCAGGATTTAATATAGACTGATTTGCGTATAGAGTCGAATAACTAGCAAAAACATGAAAAGAAGGAGGAAAAGTAATGAGGATTGGACAGAGAGATTTCAGGACAAAAGGACACACTTATGTGATGGGGATTCTTAACGTAACACCCGATTCTTTTTCGGATGGAGGAAAGTATAACGAACTTGACAAGGCATTATCTCGTGTAGAAGAAATGATCAAGGAAGGCGCAGATATCGTGGATGTGGGGGGAGAGTCTACCAGACCGGGGTACAGCATTATTTCTGACCAGGAAGAGATTGATAGAGTGGCTCCTGTGATTGAAAATATTAAGTCCAGATTTAATATACCAGTGTCTCTTGATACCTATAAATCGGAGGTGGCGCGCGCCGGTATCGCGGCGGGGGCGGATATGATCAACGATATTTGGGGATTAAAATATGATGAAAAAATTGCGGAAGTGATTGCGCAGGCACAGGTTCCCTGTTGTCTGACGCATAATCGGAAAGAACCGGTATATACGAAGCTGATAGAAGAAATTCTCTTTGATCTGGAAGCGTCCCTGGATATTGCACATAAAGCCGGTATTGCGGACAGCAATATCATTATTGATCCGGGCGTGGGATTCGGCAAAAACTATGAGAATAACCTGGAAGTGATAGACAGGCTTCAGAATTTCCATTCTTTGGGATATCCGTTGCTTTTGGGCGCAAGCCGCAAATCTGTAGTGGGTATGGGCCTTGACCTTCCAGTGACGGAACGTATGGAAGGTACTCTGGTGACGACGGTATATGGCGTGAAAAAGGGGGCAATGTTTGTCCGTGTACATGATGTGAAGGAAAATGTGCGTGCAGTTAAGATGACAGAGGCAATCAGGGACGGCTATAAACATGGATGAGATTATCATTGAAGATCTCCAGATATACGCCCATCATGGCGTGTATCCGAAAGAGAATGAAATAGGACAGAATTTTTATGTCAGCGCCAGATTGGAGACGGATACCAGGAGAGCAGGTGTGATGGACGATTTAAGCTTGTCCACAAACTACGGGGATGTCTGTCGGTTTTTACATTCTTTTCTGACGGAACATACTTATAAGCTAATTGAGACGGCGGCGGAGCGGGCGGCGGAGGCACTTCTTTTGACTTTTCCGCATATCAGGAGCGTTACGTTGGAAGTCAAAAAGCCGGAGGCGCCGATTCCCTTCCCCTTCGGTTCCGTTTCGGTCAGGATTAAACGGGGCTGGCGGCGGGCCTATATCGCCTGCGGTTCTAATATGGGTGATCGCGCACAGTATTTAAATGCGGCGGTGGCGGCTTTCCAGGCTGACCATAAATGTAATGTGATACGTATTTCAGAATGGATGGAGACGACGGCTTATGGCGGCGTGGAACAGGATGATTTTTTAAACGGTGCGATCGCGCTTGACACGATCTATACACCGGAGGAACTGTTGGAAAAGATTCATGTGATCGAAAAAAACCAGGGCAGGAAACGCAAAGTACATTGGGGGCCGCGGACACTGGACTTGGACATCCTTCTTTATGAAGACTGCGTGATGGATACTGAGGAATTGACGATTCCTCACAAAGATATGAAAAACCGCGATTTTGTACTGAAGCCGCTTTCACAGATTGCGCCTTATGAAAGGCACCCCATATTGGGGAAATCTGTCCTGCAGATGTATGAGGACGTAAAGCGAGACGGAGAGGAACACGTAATAAAGTAACAAATCGAGCAAGATCGATTGCGAGATCCGCTTCGCGGCCTCGGAAAAGTAGAAGATTTAAAATGGGCTGGCACCGGGTGGTGTCAGCCTATATTTTGTAAGGCAGCCTGTTTGGCGGCCTCAAATGTGGTCACATTGACAGGCCCGAAAGTACTCGTTCTGTAGACAGGAATCGACTCGTTAAAGCCGTTAAAGTATACATAGTTGGAAGTGATGTTGATGTTCTGGAACACGCCTTCACGTACAATCTCCTGGGAAGAGCCATCGATGATCATCCGTTTGAGGGCAGGAGCGTCTGCAGAACTAACTTGATAATAGATGTAACTGCCATAAACGTTAAACATGTCGATGCGGTCGTTGGTCAGCACCTCCACTATATTTTCAGACAAAGAATAACGGCATAGACGGTAATTTTCTGACACATCCATGTAATAGACATAGCCATCTTGGACGATAGGATTCCAGATATTGCCCTGCCATATGACAGAGTCTTTGTCTGTGGAGGTATCGAGGGCGTGGAGATAATGATCCTTGGTGGTACCCTGATAATAAATCTTGCCGTTCACATAGCAGTTCGGGTTAATGATCTCGTTCGTGACGGTCTGTTTTTCTTTCTTGTTGATCATGATTTTGTCCAGGGAGGTTCCGGCACTGTTATCATACTTTTCATAATACAGATAATTGCCGCACAGCTGCATACTGACAATGTGGCATCTGTCCAGATTGACAACCGATTTGCCTTTCAAATTGCTTCTGTAGATACCGGAAGTCTTCATCATGTATCCCAGGCCGTCCCCGCCGGATGTGTTGGAGCCGCTGGTCATGGCAAAGTACAGATATTTGCCGGCGGCGTTGATGGAAGAGACAGGGCTGCTGTTCAGCTTCTGCATATCTGTTTCGTCGGCATTCATGGAATAGAGTGCGTTGTTGTCGTAGGCGTTAGCGAAGTATACCCGCCCGTCCAATTCACAGAAAAAACCGCCGTTGTTGAGATTCCCGGCGGTATTGCCGCTCGTATTTTCATCATTCAAAGCAATTCGGCCGCTCAGTGTGGCAAGCAGTATTAATAGAATGAGTATAACGCATGTTATTGAAATAATCAGGATGTTCTTGCGCGTGCTGGTCATTGATGTGTCCCCCTACTGACTGATACCTCTATTATATCTATAATCCCGCTTGCTATCAAGGGGGATTTGGGGTAAACTGTTGTTAAGTTTATGGTGAAGAATTCACCGGATTACAGATGCGTTTAGGAGAGGCGGAAGAGCATGGATTTACAGACATTACGCGGACAGCTGGATGAGATTGACGAGCAGATTGTGAAGCTTTATGAGGAACGAATGGAGATTTCTTCCCAGGTGGCTGATTATAAGATAGAGACTGGAAAGAAGGTATTTGACAAGACCAGGGAGCAGGAAAAGCTGCAGAAGGTGAAGTCTTTAACGCATAATGCTTTTAACGCCTATGGGGTACAGGAACTTTTTGAGCAGATCATGTCTATGAGCCGCAAGCTGCAGTACAATAAGCTGGCGGAGGCGGGAGCCCTGGGCAGACTGCCCTTTATCGGCGTAGACAGTCTGGATGCCGGGAAGGCCAGGGTAGTCTTTCAGGGAGCGGAAGGTTCTTACTCCCAGATGGCGATGATACAGTACTTTGGCGAGGCAGTCAATGCGTTTCATGTGGATACGTTCCGGGATGCCATGTGTGCGATTGAGGATGGCAGCGCTGATTTTGCTGTGCTTCCCATAGAAAATTCTACAGCCGGCATTGTCAATGAGATATATGACTTGTTGGTGGAATTTGAGAATTATATTGTGGGAGAACAGATTATTAAGATTGAACATTGTTTGATGGGTGTGCCGGGGGCAGATATCGAAGGGATTCAAAGGGTATATTCCCACCCCCAGTCTTTGATGCAGAGTGCCAGGTATTTGAGTGCGCACGAGAATTGGCAGCAGATTAGTATACAGAATAATGCCTTT
Source organism: uncultured Lachnospiraceae bacterium (assembly GCA_946554445.1). Lineage (GTDB taxonomy): Bacteria > Bacillota > Clostridia > Lachnospirales > Lachnospiraceae > UBA3282. The sequence continues at coordinate 43,750 of CAMNSD010000020.1, forward strand.
GCGGCGAGAAAGGTCAGCGAGGATCAGGATGCCGCACAGGCAGCCATCGCCAGCGAACAGGCGGCGAAGATTTATGGGCTGGAAATCTTAAAACGGGGCGTCAACCAGTCGGAGACGAATTCCACCCGTTTTATCATCGTTACCAACCAGAAGATATTCTTAAAAGAGGCAAAGAAGATCAGCATCTGTCTGGAAGTGCCCCACGAGAGCGGTTCTTTATATCATATGTTATCGCATTTTATCTATAATAATCTGAATATGACGAAGATCGAGAGCCGACCCATTGAGGACAGGAACTGGGAATACAGGTTTTTTATTGATTTTGAGGGGAATCTGGCGGACGGCGCAGTCAAGAATACCCTGCGGGGACTTCGGGAAGAGGCGCGCAATATGAAAATTTTGGGAAATTACTGATAGGGAGAGACATAAAGCGATGAGAGAAGAAGAACTGGTGATATACAGGGAGTTCGCGGACGGCGAGATCCTGAAGAATATGGTATGGCTGATGGAGCATTACCGGGCAGGAGATGGCAGGGCGAGACCGCTTTTCTATGAGTGTATGCACGGCCTGTTAAAGACAGCGGCCGATCACGGTTTCTACGGGAATCTCTGGCACTGTTATCTGACCAATCTTTTAGTCAACAATGAGAACAGTTACAGCATGGCCTGTGAGATCAGAGGTGAGGTGGAGGGCAGTATCAACGAGTTGGTCCTGCATGATATCGCGATTTTTAAAGAATTTTATGATTACGATTTCCAAGAGATGATGGAAATCCTGAAGGCGCCGGAGTTTGCGGTGATCTTGTCTTATGAAAAGCCGTCCCATGCGGGAAAGGTCTACAATAAGCGTATCCGCGACCGAATCTGTACGCTGGCCAAGCAGTTTGTGGAGAACGAGGACGCCCGTGCCATGAAGGCCACGCTTACCCAGTTCTACCGGGAGTACGGCGTGGGCAATATGGGGCTGCATAAGGCGTTTCGGGTGGCGCACACGGATGACGGGGTGAAGATTGTACCGATTTTAAATATTGCCCATGTGCATCTTGACGACTTGGTGGGATATGAGATCCCCAAGAAAAAACTGATTGATAATACGGAAGCTTTTGTGGAGGGCAGACGGGCTAATAATTGTCTGCTTTTCGGTGATGCCGGTACGGGTAAATCTTCCTGTGTGAAGGCTATTGCCAATGAGTATTATGACAGAGGGCTTCGAATCATTGAGCTGTACAAGCATCAGTTTCAGGATTTAAACAGCGTGATTTCCCAGGTAAAAAATCGGAACTATAAGTTCATCATCTATATGGATGATCTGAGTTTCGAAGATTTTGAGATCGAATATAAATATCTAAAAGCCGTCATTGAAGGCGGTCTTGAGAAAAAACCTGCCAATGTGCTGATCTATGCCACCTCCAACAGACGTCACTTAATTCGGGAGAATTACAGCGACAAGGCGGACCGCAGAGATGAGGATATGCATGCGGGAGATACGGTGCAGGAGAAGCTGTCTCTAGTCTATCGGTTTGGGGTGTCTATATTCTTCTGTGCGCCGGATAAAAAACAGTTCCAGCAGATTGTCAAGGTGCTGGCGGACAGAAACGGTGTGCACATGGATGAGGAGACATTGTATCTGGAGGCCAATAAGTGGGAACTTGCCCACGGCGGACTCTCCGGCAGGACGGCCCAACAGTTTATTGATTATCTGTTGGGGCAGAAGACAGAGTAATATGTGACAGACTATATAGGGAAGAGGGGATTCATATGAAAACATTTGCAGCCATAGATGTGGGTTCTTACGAACTGGCGATGAAGATATTTGAGATATCCTCTAAAAGTGGGATTCGGGAGATTGACCATATCAGGCATCGCATCGACCTGGGATCGGACACCTTTGCCACTGGTAAGATCAGTTATGAACGGGTGGACGAACTGTGCAGGGTACTGCGGGATTATGCGGCTATTATGAAAGGCTACCGGGTGGAAGATTACAGGGCCTACGGGACCAGCGCTATCCGGGAGACAGAGAACACGGCGATTGTCTTGGACCAGATCGCCCAAAGGACCGGAATTCGGATTGAGGTTTTGAGCAATTCGGAACAGCGATTTTTAAATTACAAGTCCATTGCTTCTAAAGGCGACGCTTTTAATAGGATTATAGAGAAGGGCACGGCCATTGTGGATATCGGCGGCGGCAGTATTCAGATATCTTTGTTTGACAAGGATACGCTGGTAACGACGCAGAACATGCGGCTTGGCGTTTTAAGGCTGCAGGATCAGATCGGCCGATTGAACATAAGACCAGGACAGTATGATGAGATTCTGGATGAAATGGTCAGTTCCCAGCTGGCGGTATTTAAAAAATTGTATTTAAAAGATCGACAGATTGACAATATCATTGTGGTGGATGATTATATTTCAGAGATTGTAGGCAAGAATGTGCTGGGATTAGAACAGAGTAATATCGAGGCGCCTGCGGTGGAAGTGTTCTTAGAGCGGATCAAGAGCAAATCCACACAGGAAGCGGCCCATGCGCTGGACATGCCGGAGGAGAATATTCCTCTTTTGTTCATTGCCTGTGTGCTGGTCAATCGGATCGCTAAGGTGATGGATGCCAAGATGATCTGGGCGCCTGGGGTGACGCTCTGCGATGGCATGGCATATGAGTATGGAGAGAAAAATAAGATCATTAGGGAGAATCATGACTTTGAGCAGGATATCATCGCCTGTGCGCAGAATATCAGTAAACGCTATATGGGCAGCAGGCGCAGGAGTGAGACGCTGGAAAAGATAGCGCTGACTATCTTTGACAGTATGAACAAGGTGCACGGACTGGGCAAGAGGGAGCGGCTGCTTTTGCGGATTGCCACCCTTTTACATGACTGCGGCAAGTATATCAGTCTGGTGAATCTGGGTGAGTGTTCTTATAATATCATCATGTCCACGGAGATCATCGGACTCTCCCACATCGAGCGGGAAATTGTGGCCAATGTGGTAAAATACAATCATATTGATTTTGAGTACAGCGAGGTGGTGGGGAGCAGCAGGGACATTGACAGGGCAGCTTATATGACCATCGCCAAACTGACAGCAATCTTAAAGATTGCAAACGGTCTGGACCGCAGTCATAAGCAGAAGTTTAAGAATGTAAAGACAACTTTGAAGGAGGAGAAACTGGTCATTACGGTGGATACCTCCGTGGATATCACGCTGGAAAAAGGTCTGTTTACAAAACGGGCGGATTTCTTTGAAGAAGTATTCAGCGTAAAACCAATAATAAAACAACGGTAAAAAGCGTTACATATAAATGATATAAAAGGAGGCCAATGGGGGATGGCGGATGTAAAGGATTTTTCAAAGGATGAATATTATAGTAACAGAGAACTCAGCTGGCTGCTCTTTAACAAGAGGGTATTGGCGGAGGCCAAGGATAAGCAGATGCCTTTGTTTGAGCGGTTAAAGTTTCTTGGCATCACAGCATCCAATCTGGATGAGTTCTTTATGGTGCGGGTGGCGTCTTTAAAGGATATGGTCAACGCCGGCTACAAGAAACGGGATATCGCGGGAATGACGACGGAAGAACAGCTTGAGCGGGTGAACGAGGAGACGCATAAGCTGGTGGCGCAGCAGTATAATACCTATAACAGATCCCTCTTACCACAGCTTTTGGAGAATGGTCTGCATCTGATCAGTCATCATGAGGATCTGAAAAAAGAGGAAGCCGCGTATGTGGATCACTATTTTGCGGAGAGTGTTTATCCGGTACTCACGCCCATGGCGGTGGATTCTTCCAGGCCGTTTCCGCTGATTCGCAATAAGTCCCTGAATCTGGGCGCTCTCGTCACCAAGAAAAATGGTGTGGGAGAGTTGGAATTTGCCACCGTCCAGGTGCCAAGTGTCCTTTCAAGAATTGTGATGATTCCTTCCGAGGAGGAGGGGGTGAAGCTGATTCTGCTGGAAGAGGTGATTGAGCGTAACATTCACAAATTATTCCTAAATTATGATATTGTCTGTACTTATCCTTTCCGGATCATGAGAAATGCGGATTTGACGATCGAGGAGGAAGAGGCGGAGGATCTACTGCAGGAGATTGAGAAACAGCTGAAAAAGAGACAGTGGGGCCAGGTGATTCGTCTGGAAGTGGAAGAGGGAATCGACAACAGGCTTCTGAAATTGATCCGGGAAGAACTTATGATTTCTAAGGAAGATATCTATGCGATCAATGGGCCTTTGGATCTGACCTTTCTGATGAAGATGTATGGTCTGGATGGGTTCGACCATTTGAAAGAGAACAGTTATTTAAAACCCCAGCCGGTGCCGGAACTGCCGGAGGATGCGGATGTGTTTGCCAAGATTCGGGAGAGTGATATTCTGATGCATCATCCCTACCAGTCTTTTGAGCCGGTGGTGCGGTTTATCAGACAGGCAGCTAGGGATCCGGAGGTATTGGCCATCAAGCAGACACTGTACCGTGTCAGCGGCAATTCACCGATCATAGCCGCGTTGGAACAGGCGGCGGAGAATGGGAAACAGGTATCCGTGTTAGTGGAATTAAAAGCCAGGTTTGACGAAGAGAACAATATCGTCTGGGCACGGAAACTGGAAAAGGCGGGCTGTCATGTCATTTATGGACTGGTGGGGCTTAAGACGCACAGTAAGATTACCCTGGTGGTCAGAAGGGAAGAAAACGGTATCAGGCGGTATGTGCATCTGGGCACCGGTAACTACAATGATTCTACGGCGAAACTGTATACAGACGTGGGACTGTTTACTTGCTCGGAGGCCATTGGAGAGGATGCAACGGCAGTGTTTAACATGCTTTCCGGCTATTCGGAGCCGCGAAGCTGGAATAAACTGTCCCTGGCGCCTTACTGGCTGAAGGACAGATTTATATATCTGATCGGCAGGGAGCGTGACCATGCCCTGGAAGGCCGACCGGCCAGGATCATTGCCAAGATGAATTCCCTCTGCGATAAGAGTATTATTGAAGCGCTCTATGAGGCCAGCGCTGCCGGGGTAAAGATTGACTTAATCATCCGGGGAATCTGCTGTCTCAGGACAGGAATCAAGGGTGTCAGTGAAAACATTACGGTGCGTTCTATCGTGGGCAATTATCTGGAACACGCCAGGATTTTTTATTTTGAGAACGATGGCAAACCGGAATACTATTGTGCCAGCGCGGACTGGATGCCGAGAAATTTAGACCGCCGCGTGGAGATTCTGTTTCCCATAGAGAAAGCGCCTTTACAGGAAAAACTTTGGCATATTTTAGAGTGTCAGCTTAGGGATACGGTGAAGGCTTCCATCCTGCAGCCGGACGGCAGTTATGAAAAGATAGACAAGCGGGGGAAGGAAGTGTTTAACGCCCAGCTTAACTTCTGCAAAGAGGCCAAATCTGTTTCCAGGGAAGAGACAGAGACTGCCCAGAAACGTATATTTATTCCCAAGATGCATCATAATGATTGAGGGTAGTATGGAGGTAAACATGAAAATATATCTGGCTTCGGCATCGCCCAGACGCAAAGATCTGCTCAGGCAGGTGGGGCTTCCCTTTAAGGTCATGCCCAGTACGGTGGAGGAAAAAGTCACCAAAGAAAAACCAGATGAAGTGGTGGAAGAATTATCTTACCAAAAGGCTGTGGATGTCTGCGGCAGACTGACGGCGGAAGGCAAAGAAGATTTCATTGTTATCGGTGCGGACACAGTAGTGGCGGCCTGGGGTAAAATCCTTGGAAAACCGAAGGACAGGGAAGACGCGGAGCGGATGCTTGGCGATCTGCAGGGGACAGGCCATCAAGTCTATACGGGTGTGACCATTGCCTGGAAATATAAAGATATGTCCGCCATGTACGCCACTTTCAGTGAGTGTACGGATGTGACCATGTATAGCATGAGCAAAGAAGAAATTAAACGTTATGTGGACAGCGGGGAACCCATGGATAAGGCCGGAGCCTATGCGATCCAGGGCTTGTGTGCCGCCTATATTCAGGGAATCTGCGGGGATTACAATAATGTGGTGGGATTGCCGGTGGGAAAGCTTTGTCAGGAATTGAAAAGAAGAGGGCTTTTCCCGGACAAGTAAGGAGGGTATTATGTTTGATGAGAAGGTAGTACAGTGTTTTCTGGATCACCAGCTGCAGCTGTATCCGGAAAAGGTAGCAGAGACGCCGGAGGAGGCGGAGAACTTTCTGGAAGAATGTATGGCAGTGGTGGTAGATTCTGTCAGGGAAGTGTGGGAATTCTTTGAGGAAGAAGGCATGGATATGGAAGGCGCCGATGAAGAAGAGATTCTGGAAGCGTCCGAAGTGTTTGAGATTGGTGATGGCAGATATTTGATCGTAGAAGGCTAAATCGAGCATTGCTCGATTGCGAGATCCGCTGCGCGGACTCGGATGTATGTACGGACTCGGATTCGCGTGAGGTTTTAGGATGTTAAAGGTGGAGCAGGCGGCGCATGGTGTCCGCCAGGCCGTCATGCTCGTTGTCCAGGTCGGTGATCTCATCGGCCTGTTGTTTTACCTTGTCTGTGGCATTTAGCATGGCGATACCGGTGCCGGCGGCTGTGAGCATAGAGATATCATTGTCCGCATCTCCGGCGGCGTAGGCGTCTGAGAGAGGAACGTGGAAATAGTCACAGAGAAAATGTACGGCATTTCCCTTTCCGGCATCCCAGTCAAAAAGTTCCAGATACATGTGGTTGGAGTAGATGGTGCGGACCTTGTTTTCGGCCCACTGGGATATACTTTGGCGGAAAGATTCCAGTTTTTCAAAGTCATCGAGGCTGATTGCCAGCATCTTAAAAGGTCTTTCCGTGAGCGCGTCCCTTAAAACGGGGGAGACGACCAAGGGCAGGTGGATTCTCCGGCGATAATATGTCACTTCCGCATCTTCCGCGGGAGAGACAATGGCATCACTTCGATAAGTCTGGATATGCAGATTGTATTGATCAGCCTGATTTTGCAGATAAGGGATATAGTCAAGAGGCAGTCTCTTTTCCAGGATGCTGCAGGCGCGGTCACAATCGTAAATCTGGGTGCCGTTGCTGCAGGTCAGAAAGATACCGGACTGGGTAAGTCCGGCTTTTTCTTTGACTTCTAATATGCTTAGGAGCGGCCTGCCGGAAGATAAGATCAGCTTATTGCCGGCTTGTAGAAACTCATCCAGAAAAGCTTTGGTGCCAGAGGATACCTGGCTCTTGTTATTTAAAAGAGTACCGTCTAAATCTGTAAATAGAAGTTTCATGTGATTGCCGCCTCCTTGATGCGCTCCCATATTTCTTCCGGAATAAATAGCTTGCCGTAACCGGTTCCCAGATCCAGCTTTGGCTTGTTGGCTCCATGGAAATCAGAACCGCCGCTTAAGAGCAGGTCGTAGCGATCAGCAATTCTTCGCATATCTCGTTCGTCCTGTGACGTGTAGGTGCTGTAGAAGGCTTCGATTCCCATGAGACCGACTTCTTTTAAAGAAGCGACCAAGGCGCAGAGCCGGTCGTTTCCCATATGATAAAGGGTGGGGTGTGCTAGAATAGGGATGCCGTTTGCCTGCAGGATCAGTTCTACAGCCTGGGCAGGCGTCACTTTTTCCCGGGGTACAAAATATTTCGTGTGATCTCCCAGATATTGGGCAAAAGCGTCTGGGCGGCTTTTGACATAGCCGTGTTCCAGAAGATAGGTAGCATAGTGTGCCCGGGTGATCACGGCGCCGGGATTTTCCGCCTGTAGTTTGTCAAAGGTAATGTCGATGCCTGCTGTCTGCAGATTCTGACACATCTTATGATTGCGGTTGACGCGGGAATTTACGAAGGCATCGAGTCTGTCCTGAAAGGCAGGCGCATCGTAGGAGATGTATAGTCCTACGATGTGCACGTCCTTTTGTTCATATTTGGTAGAAAATTCAATTCCCGGAATGACTTCGGGACAGGGAATGCCCTTCTGGGACAAGGAAGCCGCATAGGAGAGGGCTTCGTCCAGGCCGTCCGTGGTATCATGGTCCGTGATGGCTACCGCGGCAAGTCCCTTTTCCCTGGCATAATCCACCAGCTGGGTGGGGGTAAGGCTGCCGTCTGATTTGCAGGTATGGGTGTGCAGGTCGACAGGTCTCATAATTAGTCGTCCTCTTCCTGGCTGGCGGTACTGGTGTAGACAGTACGTTTTCTCGCCATTTCATCGTTCTCCAGATACTCGTCGTAGGTGGTGATCTTATCAATTAACGTGCCGTCCGGCAGGATTTCCATGATGCGGTTGGCTGTGGTCTGCACCACCTGATGGTCATGACAGGAGAACAGCTCCACACCCTTAAATTTCTTCATGCCCTCATTGAGAGCGGTGATAGCTTCCATATCCAGATGGTTGGTAGGTTCATCGAAGAGCAGGCAGTTGGCGCCGCTGATCATCATCTTGGAGAGCAGACAGCGAACCTTCTCGCCGCCGGATAAGACCTTTACTTTTTTGACGCCGTCCTCCCCGGCAAAGAGCATACGCCCCAGGAAACCGCGGACATAGGTCACATCCTTCACGGGAGAGTAGCCCATGAGCCAGTCGGTGATGGTGTAGTCGTTGTCAAATTCTGCGGTATTGTCCTTCGGGAAATAAGCCTGGGAAGTGGTGACACCCCATTTATAGGTGCCCTCGTCAGGTTCCATCTCACCGGTCAGGATTTTAAACAAAGTGGTCTTTGCAAGTTCATTGCCGCCCACCAAGGCAATCTTATCATCATGTCCCACAATAAAGGAAATGTTGTCCAGCACCTTTTCCCCATTGATGGTCTTGGAAAGCCCTTCAACCGTCAGCACCTCATTGCCGATCTCGCGTTCTGGCCGGAAATCAATGTAAGGGTATTTACGGCTGGAGGGACGGATGTCATCCAGCTCAATCTTTTCCAGGGCACGTTTCCTGGAAGTAGCCTGTTTTGATTTGGAAGCATTGGCGGAGAAGCGGGAGATGAACTCCTGCAGTTCCTTAATCTGCTCCTCTTTCTTCTTGTTGGCTTCCTTGCGCTGTTTGATGATCAACTGGCTGGATTCATACCAGAAATCATAGTTGCCCGCATAGAGTTGAATCTTGCCGTAGTCAATGTCTGCGATCTGGGTGCAGACTTTGTTCAGGAAATAACGGTCGTGGGAGACCACGATGACCGTGTTCTCAAAGTCGATCAAAAAGTCTTCCAGCCAGGCGATGGCGTCTAAGTCCAGATGGTTGGTGGGCTCGTCGAGAAGCAGGATGTCGGGATTGCCAAAGAGCGCTTTGGCCAACAACACCTTGACTTTTTCGTTACCGTTTAAATCCCCCATCATGCTGTAATGCAGGTCTGTCTCAATACCGAGACCGTTTAAGAGCATGGCGGCATTGGTCTCAGCGTCCCAGCCGTCCATCTCCGCAAATTCTGCTTCCAGTTCACTGGCGCGGATACCGTCTTCATCGCTGAAATCTTCCTTGGCATAGATGGCGTCCTTCTCCTTCATGATCTGGTAGAGACGTTCGTTGCCCATGATGACCGTATCCATGACGGGATAGGCGTCATACTTGAAGTGGTCCTGCTCTAAGACAGACAGACGCTGGCCCGGTGTGATGGACACATCGCCGTTGGTGGTCTCCAGCGCACCGGAGAGGATTTTCAGGAAAGTGGACTTGCCAGCGCCGTTGGCACCGATCAGTCCATAACAGTTGCCTTCGGTGAATTTGATGTTCACATCTTCAAAGAGCGCTTTCTTGCCTACGCGCAATGTTACATTATTAGCCTGTATCATGTTGAAACCTCATATTTTCTTAATTTTCTGTCTTTGGTTACTCATACCATTATACATGAAAACATTGTTTTTTCAAGGGAAAACGTGGCGGGGCGTGGGAGGAGTGGGAAAGATGATGGGTAAGGTTGAGCGAATGTAAAACGATAAATTTAGATTTCGCATAAAAATAAATTGAAAAGTGATATTAAAAATGATATGATGAAAGGCAAGAGGAGTAATCGTGTTACAAGGTGGTAGCCTCCCGATCCTGCAAAGGAAGGAAGGGAGGTGGTGCGTATGGATACTTACGAAGTTTTAACATTGTTAATTTTATTCGGAACGTTTCTTGTCGCATTGCGAACCCAGCTTGCTGGGTTTTCCTACAATAGATAGGAATAACAAGCGAAAATAAATAAGCCTGCCTTGTACTTGACCGGTCGAGGCAGGCTTATTACCATATAAGCAAATCGAGAGGTCAACCACTTTGTGGGCGGTTGCTCTTCTTGCGTTTAATTATATACCAGATATGATAAAGTTACAAGCTGAAAATTAAGTTTTTCAGTTGTTGTTAATAATTATATAAGAACATGAAACCTTTCCCCAAGCTGAATCGTATTACTATATATAGGAACACAGACCGTTGTAGAGGAATACAGACAGCTGCGGGGAGGAACGGCATGAGCGGATTTTTAATGACACCGATGACGCGCTTCTATATGGAAGCTTTACAGAATATGAATAACGCTGCCGGAAAGACGACCGGCGGGCAGATAAATGGGACAGGAACAAAGAATCCGGTCAGCGGACAGATAGGCAGCGCAGGAATAGGTATGACAAATGCAGGGCGGACGGATGCTGGCAGATTTGCGGACGCCGTGAATGAGCAGCTTGCCCGCAAGGAGGGCGCGTCCACCGATGCGGCCGGGCCGGTCACCGGAAGGAATGAGGCGCTGGTACAGGCTATGTCCAGAGAAGAATATAAGCTGTATATTTATCAGAAGATCACAGGAATGCCGATGCATCCTTCCCAGAGATGGGATGCCGTGATGGTCAATATCTCGGAGGAAGGGTTTGCGGCCATGCAGGCGGATCCCGCTTATGAAAAGTGGGTGCTTGATACCCTGCGCAGGGATTTTGCTTTCCAAAATCCCTGGAGCGATTATGTCGGCGGAAGTTATCGGAATCATTATTTTGGCGCCACCAAGGAAGAGTACAAGGGTGAGAGTCAGCCCATGGGATTGCGCAAAAAAAAGAAACGCACGAATTCTTCTAAGAAAAAAGAAGACGGGTTCTGGGAAAGGCGTGCCAAACGGCATAAATTATATATGGATCTGCTTCAGAAAGCCTGGTATAAGCATGAGAACGAACAGAAATATCGGGAGGCAATCGACATACAACGCAAGGAAGTAAGCAGCGCCTTATTACAACAGTGGGCAATGGAACAGATCACGGGGGAAGAAGAGGAACTAGGGGTAAATCCATCGGTTTTGTCCCAGGCGGCTACGGACTTTGCCCAGGGTTATATTTTCTTTAAGATTCCCAGTGCGCTGGTAAATCCCCGGCCGAAGGTTGGCAGGTAGGCGGAATGATGCGGATAGGTTCAGGGAAGCATCACCGTAAAGACACTGCCGCCGCCCGGATTGTCGGAAACAGTGATCGTGCCATGGTGAAATTTTATGATCTCTGCGGCGATAGATAGACCCAGCCCGAAGTGCCCTTTGGTGCTTCGGGATTTTTCTACCCTGTAAAAGCGGTCGAATATCTTCTTTTTGTCTTCCTCCGGTATGCCGATTCCGGTGTCTGAGACAGTAAGGTAGAAACGGTTCTTTTTGTATAGAAGAGATAATGTAATCTGTCCGCCGGCAGGGGTGTAGCTGATGGCATTGTGCAGAAGGATTGAAAGTACTTGACTGATGCGTTCATCGTCAGCCATGCAGACAGGGACAGAGGTTTCTGGCAGGGTGATGTTTAATGTCTGGGATTTTTTACGGGCTAAAGGCTCAAACGCCTCATAGGTGTTCATCAAAAGCGTATCCAGTTCCACTTCTTTGGGACGGATGGGGAAATTGTGGTTGTCTGAGTTACTTAAAGTGAGCATGTCGTTGATCAGGGACGACATCAGGGCGCCTTCCTGCTGAATGGTATCAAGGAATCCCTGCTTTTTCTGGTCATCGGCATTTTGGCAGCAGTCGGCAGCCGTGAGGATGACGGATAGGGGCGTGCGCAGTTCATGGGAAGCAGCTGCGATAAAAGCGGTCTGACGGCGGCGATTCTCGATGATAGGCTGCAAGAGTCTGCCTGTAAAAAAGAAGGAAAAGAGCGTCAGGAGAAGAATAGCCGTCACATCGATCAGGAGAAAACGAAGCCGCTGCTTTTGAATCTGCTCATGCAGAAAATCCAGGGAGCGCAATACCACCATCTGCAGAGAGGAGTCATTTCGGTTCAGTTCAATGACGCTGGCGTAGAATTCATATCTGCCGCCAGTGGGATTGAAGGGGAACTCGGCGTGAAAACAGGTGTTGTAGAGGCCGGAACTGATTTCTTCCCCACTGATTACGTATTCATGTTCAAAGATAGAGTGGTAGGTGTCGAGACATTTTTCCAGAAGTTCTTCGGTATCAGCTATTTCCGAAAAAACCCCAAGACGATTGTAAAGGAACGGTATACCGTTATCCATAACAAAAAAGGAATAATTGCCGTTGGATTCCATCTTAGAGAGCCATTCCATGGAAATGACGGACTGCTGCTCTAAACTGGTGGCGATGGTATTGATATCGTTTTGAAAAGAAGTATATTGGTTGTCGTAGAGCTCTTTTTCTGAAATATACAGATAGCACAAGGACATTACGATCATAATGGCGGCGGTGATGCCTGCGCACATTGCCGTCAGATACAGGTGTACTTTCTGAAACATGGTTCCTCCGTATAATTTCAGCTGGGTTTAACAATGCAGTATCCGACGCCCCGGACGGTCTTAAGGGTGAGACGGCTGCCTACGCTCTTTAATCGTCTGCGGAGAAAGTGGATATAATTGTCCAGATTGCCTTCCTCCACGTCGCTGTCAGGGCCCCAGACTTTTAAGAGCAGTGTGGAGCGGGGAACAGTGGCTTCGCCGTTTTTCAAGAATGTTTCCAGAAGCGCGGCTTCCCGTTTGGAAATGGTACAGCTTCCAGCCGGACCGGTGAGACGGCTCTGATTGGCGGACCAGCTGATATCAAACAGGGTGACGCTTTCCTCATCCACAATCTGATGTGGTCGTCTTGTCACACAGCGGATTCGAGCCAGAAGTTCTTCCAGGGCAAACGGTTTGACCAGATAGTCATCGGCGCCCATATCTAGCCCGGTTACCTTATCGGAAAGGGTGCCGAGTGCGGTGATTAGGATAATGGGTGTGTTGATGCCGCTTCCGCGCAAGGCTTCCAGGACATCTGTGCCTTCTATATAAGGCAGCATGCGGTCTAAGAGGATGACGTCATAAATGTTCTGTTCCCCATAAAAAAGGGCGTCTTCCCCGTCAAAACAGGAGTCCACGGTAAAGCCGGCTTGTGTCAGCCCGTAGGTGAGAGTTTCATTCAGTTTTACATCGTCTTCGGCTAGGAGTATACGCATGTTTTTGGGTGTCCTTTTGTCATCTTATGGAGTGGTTTTCTCCGTATTCTTGCAGTGCAATTCTTGGGACGCAGACTGCTGAGTCTGCGTCTATTATACCATAACATTCTTGAAAGAATCTCTAAAAATGTTTCGTCAGAGTGTATTGACAAACTGATAATTGAATAGACTTTGTATCTTAGCTGTGATACACTTATATTGTAACATTACATGCCACAATATAGAAAGCAGGTGATGATATGCTAACTGGTATTGAGGTTATAAAACAAGCGCTGGATGATTTTAAAAAGATACAAGAATATATGCTTTTAGCAAAAAAGGAAAATGCAACTGAAACATATGCAAAACTGAAAGATGAATATTTAACAGTGAAAGCCTTATTGCAGGCTTCAGGTGTAAATCTTACGGACATTGATAAAATAAAAGAATAACAGGCAAAATAAATGATAAACAAAAGGTGTAAAGTCTATTGAATTATTAAGGATTTACACCTTTTTGATTTTAACATATCATTGTTAATATGTCCTTTCAACATATTATTCTCATGAAAAGAATGGAAAAGAATGGGGGTTGAAGAATGGTTATTGCGTTGGAGGGGAAAAGCGTATATAATTATCGAGTATGACGCGCAAGATGACAATTTTTGAGAATGTGACAGAACGAAAGAGATGGAATATGTATTCGATTGCGATTTGTGATGATGAAACGGAAGAACTGGATAGAACGCAGGAAAGTCTGAAGGAGTATATGAAGCAGAATTCCATCAGCGATTGTAAGGTAGAACGGTTTGAAAATGCAGAAGAACTGCTTTACTTGATGAAACACAATGATTATATGCCGAATATTCTTCTATTGGATATTTATATGCCAGAGAAATTGGGAACAACGCTTGCCCGGGAAATTCGGGAAATGGGAGGCACCAGCCGGATTATTTTCCTGACCTCTTCCAAGGATCATGCGCTGGAAGCCTTTCGTCTGGAAGCGGCGCAGTATTTGGTAAAGCCGATAGTAAAGAAGGAATTGTTTGCGGTGCTTGACAAGTGTTTCCGGGATATCGAGGAGGAGGCAAAGAAATATCTGTTGTTTAAGGTGGACGGCAGGATTCGCAGGATATCTTTAAGCGATATTCTTTACTGTGAGGCGCAGGGGAAACGTCAGTATTTACATTTTTCAGATGACACACATTTAGTTCTTAATATGACGATGGGTGAGATTGGGAATCTCTTATTGAATTATCCGGAGTTTACCAAGGTCGGTATTTCTTATATTCTCAATATGAATCATCTGGATACTTTAAACGCCAGGGAGGCACATCTTGACAATGGATATTCTATTTATCTGCCGAGAGGCTCCTACGGGGCATTGCGGGAAAATTATTTCCGATATTACTGTGGGGGGGGGGTAGAAAGTGACAGGTGATGATTTCTCGTGCTCTGTGTACTGACTATTAATTATCGGTTGTGCTCCTCGTGTTTCTCTCAATATTATCTCCTCAACGTTATTGTTATGTAAACTAAAATGCAAAGTATACCGTAAAAAGTGCGATGTATACCCCAAATCTTAATTATTCCATGGATTTATATTAAAATAATTTTCGCAGAACTTTTGTAGAACTGACTGAAGAGAGGTGCATAAAGATGGCAAAGACTATGAAAGGCAGATTGACGATTAGTGTCATCTGTATTGTTGCAGCAAGTATTTTGCTCACTACGATGGGAATCGTCATCATTGCGGGACAGCGCATGATGGTGGAACAGAAAGATATTTTACAGCTTTATGCGGATAAGTACGCGGAGGAGATCAATACTTGGATTGAAAATGAAAAGATGTTGGCAGGCGGAACCGCAGACAGCATTGAAGCGGCGGGAACTTTGGACACAGAATATCTGCAGTCCGCAGTTGATGTCCATGCGGCAGGCAGGGAAGAACTGTTGAATTTGTACTGCGGCACAAAGGACAGCGCTTTTATCCAGTCCAACAGGGAGGCGGCAATACCGGAAGGATATGATCCGGTACAGCGGGGCTGGTATCAGCAGGCGGCAGCAGCTAAAGAGACGATCGTGACAGATCCTTATTGGGATGTGCTGACAGGACAGATGTGTACCACCATCGCCTCACCGGTATACATAGAGGGAGAATTGGCCGCAGTGATTGGTCTGGATGTGACGCTGGGGACGGTGACGGATCTGACCGGCAGCATCAATTATGCGGAAGGCGTCTATGGATTCCTTGCAGACAGCAGTGGGCAGTATGTGGCCCACAGAAATAAAGACTATGAACCCTCCGAGGAGGCCGCGGTCGCCGTTATGGATATCATGCCGGCGTTACAGCCTCTTATGGAAGGAAATGATAGAAGCATTGTCAGGGCGGCAGATTATGATGGGACCACCTGTTATTTTGCGGCGGCGCCGATTGCGGGCAGCAATTGGAAACTTGGTGTGGTGTGTCCTAACGCCAATGTCTGGAGTTCCCTGGTCACCATGATCGTGGTGGCTGTGGTGACGGCACTGGTGCTCATTGTCTTGGTGGCAGTGTTTATGGCGGGGCTGATCGGCAGGACACTGGCGCCGGTACAGATGCTCAAACAGTTTGCTTCCGGCGATTTCTCGGAAGATGCTGTGGTGGAGAAAGGGATTCCCAGCCAGTATAAAAATGAGATTGAACAGATTAAGACTGCGACAGTGGAAGTCAAACAGCAGATTCGCGGGATTATTTTGAATACCAAGGAAGAGGCCGGGAACATTAATACCATTGCGGAAGAGACTTCTGCGAAGATGACGGTGTTAAACGGTGATATATCTACAATGTCATCTGCTGCAGGTGAAGTTATGAGACAGACTGCTGAGGCTAAGGCGTTGGCGGAACAGATCAAAGGCACAGGCGAAGAACTGAGCAGAGTGATCGAGAATGTGGCGAGAAAGGCCGGAGAGGCAGCAGATCAGTCCGGCGATATCATGAGCCGTGCAGGAAAACAGCATGAGGCTTCCCAGAAATCGGCCAAAGAGGCTGTAGATATGTGCAGTTCCACCATGGAAGAACTCAGCAGCGCCATCAAACAGAGTCAGAAAGTAAAAGAAATTGATACATTGACAGAAGAGATTCTGGCCATCAGTTCCCAGACCAATCTTTTGGCGTTAAACGCTTCTATTGAAGCAGCGAGAGCGGGGGAGGCAGGTAAGGGTTTTGCAGTTGTGGCGGAGGAGATCAGACAGCTGGCGGACCATTCCAAGGATGCTGTGGATCAGATCCGTAAAGTGACGGACGATGTGGTGCATAGTGTGGCATTCCTTTCAGAAAGTTCCGAGAAACTTCTGACTTTCATGAATGAGAAAGTCATGGAAGATTATCAGAGCATGACGGAACTGGCGGGCATGTATGAGAAAGATGCCGCCTTCTACAGTGATATTTCCAGCGACCTGGGTGCTTCGTCCCAGGAGATGAGCGCCAGCATGGACGGCATCAGCGATTCCCTTGCCACGATCACAGGACTTGTGAGTGATATCGCGGAATTTATGAGGGAAATGGAGCAGTCGGCGGCGGAGTCCAACGAAAACTCCAGCGCAGTGCTTGCGCAGATGGAAGAGTTGTCGGGATTGAGTGAACAGCTGAAACAGACGGTGGCTTCCTTTAAGGTATAACCATCAATATTCCTTTTTTGAAATACATAAGCAGTGAGCGGGCAGGACAGGGTAAATACCAATATTCCGCAGGTGAGGATTCCTGCCCCTTTATGAATAACAGAATAATTACATCTAAAGAGGCATGGTCAATTACCATGTCTTTATATTTTCGCGCGGCCTCTTTTCCCAACGAAGCCAAGGATAGAGCCGTAAGGCAGGACAAAACTCAGTTTATCTAGGATAAAACTTTCTGTGGAAATAAAAAGGGTATTGACTCTGACGTAACGTGATAGTTTACAATGATATCACACGGGAGGGATCAGGATATGAGGACGGTAAAGGAAGTAAGCAGTCTGACAGGGGTGAGTGTGCGCACACTCCACCACTACGATGCGATTGGGCTTTTAAAACCAACCAAGGTAACGGATGCAGGCTATCGGCTGTATGACGATGCAGCAATCTGTCGTCTGCAAAATATTCTGCTGTTTCGTGAATTGCAGTTTTCTTTAAAAGAGATTAAGGAGATTCTGGGCAATCCGGATTTTGATTCTGATATGGCTCTCGCCCAGCAAATCAGGCTTTTGGAACTGCAATATGAACGGATAGGGAATCTGATCACTTTTGCCCGTGAAATACAGGAAAAAGGAGTGCGTAAAATGGAATTTGATGTTTTTGATAAAAAGGAGATTGACCAGTATAAGGAGGAGGTAAAGAGCAGGTGGGGACAAACCGAAGCCTATCAGGAATTTGTGCGAAGACAGGAGAACGGCGAGGACTTTGATAAGGCAGGAAAAGCGCTGATGGCTTTGTTTGAGGAAATCGGTGAATTGCGTGAGTTACCGCCGTCTGACGGGAAAGTGCAGGGTAAGATTTGTGAACTGCAAAGTTTTATGACAAAGCATTATTACGACTGTACTAAGGAAATCTTAAAAGGCTTAGGGACAATGTATGCGGAAGATGAGCGGTTTCGCCAGAATATTGACAAGGCCGGCGGCAATGGGACAGCAGAGTTTGTCAGACAGGCGATTGAGGTTTATTGTTGTGGGGAATAGGCCTGATAGATGAACCTGTGAGGAAAAAATAAGACAGCATACTTCATTGATGAGGGTATGCTGTCTTATTTTTTTAGAGACACTTTAGAGAAAATCCTGCTATGATGTGAAATTAAAAAAGCGGACAATACATACAAAAACAACCAAAGACGGCCCGCAGAAAGGATGAAACATGATGAAAACGACAAAAAAATGGATAACGGCAGGATGCATGGGAATCATGCTTCTGGCCGGATTTACAGGGTGTACAAAAACGGAGGAAACATCACAGCAGACACAGGAGGAGACAGGAAGCAAGACGGATATTCAAACGCCGGAGGAGACAGGAAACGATACAGACAATCACACAGACATGGCGAGCACATCAGAACAGAACAAGCAGAACCAGTCGGATTCCGCCAACGAATCGGATGACCAATCAGACCAATCAACACCGCAGAAATTTAACCCCAGTGAGGGAACAGAACATCTTGGAGGGAAGGTACAGAGCGTGGCGGATGATGGTATGATTGTTGCCCAGACCACGGTGATGGGAGAGGGAGAAGACGCTGGTATGGTCACGATAGTGGATGAGAAGGACGCGAAGAAAATTTCCGTGAAATTTACCACAGATACCAGGGTGGAACATTGGATCATCCAGGGTGGCGGCGCTGACATTGATATGAAAGATGCTGCGATTTCAGATTTAAAGTCCGGTCTGGGCGTGGAGTTAGAAGGAGATTACGAGGGGGAAAACTTTATTGCTACGCGGATTTTGATAGAGGAATATAAATAGGGTGGACGTTTTAGAGATTTCTTAGAGATTCTTTAGAGAAAAATTTGATATGATTGGAAGGAGATTATTAGAATGATATTACGGATGATGAAAAAGAACAGGATAGTTCTGGCTTTGGTTTGTGCCATGATGGTGATGATGCTGGCAACGGGCTGTGGAGAAGAAAAGGAAGCGCCGATACCGGTGGACTTGTCTTCGGAGAATCTGCAGGATGAGGCAGGGGATTTGATACAAGATACGGAAGAAGATAAGCAGAATAATGACGAAGGCGGAGATAAGCTTGCCGGGGAAGATAAACAGTTGGACGCAGAGGATAAAGAGAGCGGCCAGACAGATGGTGACAGGAGGTCAGAGGCAGACAACAGTTCACAGGAGGATGATAAATCGGAAGGCGAAAATTCACAGACAGGACAGACATCCGGCAACGAGGAGTTAGTGGGCGACATCAGAGGAGAGATTGGGCAGGACGGTTTTGTCCTCTGTAAACATACGATTGAGTCTGATGGTAACGTTGCTATTGCAGTGGCGCCGGGGGCCGAAGAGGCAGATGATCTGGTCACAGTATATGTGAATCCGGGCTGTACCTATCGGTATAAAATGATTAAAAACGGCGGTATCAATCCGGAAGATATTTCAGAGCGGGAAGGTTCCTTTGGCGATTTGAAGGAGGGAATGACCTGTATCCTGAAAGGAAGCTGGCAGGACGGCTCTTTTTATGCAGACAGTATCGAGATGGAGGAGTTTGTTTAATGGGCAGTATGAAAAGGAAAAAACTATTAGTAGTTATGCTTATCCTTTCCCTGATGACAGGACTGCTTGGCGGTTGTGGAGGCGGTGACTCGGACGGTTCCTCCGAGCAGGGGACAGATGCAGCGGAAGGAAGCGCATCCGGTGCTGGGACAGGCACAGAGGATGGGCAGGATGGCGCAGAGAATACAGAAACTGGTAACAAGGCCATGGGCCGCTATGTGGAAAATCCGGTGGACATTTCGGAATATACGACTCTGTCCTGCGGGGTTACTGCGCTGACGGACGGCAGTTTTATCATCTTGGATAAAGAAGCGGGGATGCTGGTATCTGCGGATGGCGGTGTGACCTGGAAAGCGGAGGCGGTACCGGGGATTCCAGATTTTGCGGCCTTTACCAAGGACAATTATATCTTTGCCATGAAGGCGGATACGGACGGCACGATCGCAGTATTGTCATCCCCCAATACAGACGGGACCGGAGATTTTCATACGGGACTGATTCTGACAGGGCCGGACGGTAATTCCCGGACAATCACGGAACTGACGGCGGCGGAAGAAGGATATGTGTCGAATATCTGGTTTGGCCCCGAAGGGCGGTTGTTTGCCGAGATCATGGGCGGCAGTGCACTTTATGAGGTAGATACACAGTCCGGTGAAATGCATAAGTATATGTCCCTTCCGGAGATGCCGGATCTGCTGCAATTCCAGGGGGACTATATGATGCTTCTCTCCTCTCAGGATGGGATTACCTTCTATGATATGGAAGAAGAAAAGTGGGTGGATGATTCTGTACTGGCGGAGTTTATGCGCCAGAATTATCTGGATGATTATTATTGTTATGAAACTTTTTCAGTCTATATGGTGCCGGGAGAAGAGGGCATTCTCTATGTGGCCGGGAAGGGCGGTGTGTACCGGCATGTGATCGGCGGCAGTGCGATGGAGCAGATTATTGATGGCAGTCTGTCCACTTTCAGCAATCCATCCATAAGTATCGTCAATATGCTGGCATTGGATAACAATGAGTTTATGGTCCTTTTTAGCAGCGGTAAGCTGGTTCGGTATGCGTATGATCCAAACGTACCTACGGTGCCGGATGAACTGGTGACGGTCTATTCCCTGCGGGAAGAAGATAAAGTGCGTCAGGCCATCGCCCAGTATCAGGCAAGTAATCCCCAGGCGTTTGTTAGGTATGTGGTGGGGATGAGCGGTTCGGATGCAGCGGGCAGGGAAGATGCCATCAAGAAACTGAATACGGAACTAATGGCGGGTAGAGGGCCGGATATTTTGATCCTGGATGATTTGCCGATGGATTCTTATATAGAAAAAGGCATACTGTTGGATTTAAGCGATCATATCAGCCAGATGACCGGGGAACAGGAATTGCTGCCCAATATTGTGGAGAGTTTCAAGCGGGACGGTAAGATATACAGTGTGCCGGTTTCCTTTGATATTCCAGCTGTGCTTGGCAGAGAAGATGATCTTGCGCAGATTCATGACCTTACCTCTTTGGCGGATACCATGGAACGGATGCGGGAAGAAAATCCCGGCAAAGAGATTATCGGTATGTTTTCGGAGGAAGTGGCGGTGAAGTGGTTGCTGCCAATCTCTGGTCCGGCCTTTGTGGATCAGTCGGGAAACCTTGATGCGCAGGTGATTGCGGATTATCTGGAGCAGATTAACCGGATTTATACGGTATCTATGGATGGGCTGTCCGATTCCCTGCGAAAGTCCCATGAAAACAGGCGGGAACTGTACAAAACGGCGGATGCGGATCATTACTATATGGAGGCATATAACAGTCTGGGAAGTGCGTCAACGGACTTCCTTCTTTATGAGGCAGCGTTTGCGGCAGGGAATCTGAAAAATACTTACACGTTTCAGGAGGTACTTTCTATCAATAAAATAGAAGGATATGAGGATATGAGATTGAAGCCACTGGACGGGCATTGCAGTCATGTTTTTGTGCCGGAACTTATGACGGGAATCAATGCTTCATCGACACATAGGGAAGGAGCAGAGGCATTTTTCGATGTATTGATGGGCAAAGAGGTGCAGCAGCTTTTCTATGACGGATTTATGGTCAATCAGGCTGCTTTGGAAAATCAGCTGAGTCCCCAATGGATGGTTCTGTTAAACGGCGGTATAAGTGCAGACTATGGCGAAATCTCAAGCAGCATTGGCGGCACTACAGGAGATGGGCAGGAATTTGGTATGAATATTTATATGCCCACGAAGGAAGAGTATCAGGAATTGTATCATATCTTCTGTGAACTGAACACACCATATATTGCGCAACCGGTGGTGGAAGAGGCGGTGGTGGAGGTTGGAGCCCAGTATCTGACGGGGTATCTGACACTGGACGAGGCCGTGCAGAAGATTAAGAGTAAAGTGGATTTGTATATGGCGGAGTAAAGATTGATGGATGACAAAAATGCAAAAACAGAAATGTTCGGTAATCTGTGAGAATATGCAAAGTGGACATGGCAGGAGCTAAGATTTAGGAGGGCAAAAGCCAGGAGGAGATTTTGGTGCATAGAATGGGAAAAGTGTTGCAGAGGGAGATAAAGAAAAGATGGATGGCATTGTGCCTGGCGGTAATGACTGCCGTATCCTTAATAGGATGCGGCGGCCCGGCAGGCGGCAGCGAAATGACAGAAAACAGTATGTATTCCGGAAGTACAGAGGGTATCAATGATGCCGTTGCCATGGGACGGTATGTGGAAGCGGTGACAGAAGTGGATACCGGTTCGATTATGGATCTTCAGGAACTCGCGGATGGACGGCTGGTGCTTTTGGAAGATGGAGCTGTGGGACGGATGGTGTCCGCAGACGGCGGTGTGGTCTGGGAGGAGGATATGCTGCCGGGCTGGTACGATCTGATGGAGGCAGGAAGTTATGTGAGGGACATGAAGGCTGCGTCTGACGGGAGTGTGGCACTTTTGTGCAGGAATTATAACGGTGGATTTGGAAAAGAAGAAGCAGAAGAATCAGCAGAGAGCTCATCCCTGACTGTCAGGGAGGTGCCGGAAGCGGAGAGCGGCATCTATCTGATTTCACCGGAAGGAGAGACACAGTGGGACAAGATCACGTTAGAGGAAGAGGAAAATCTGGTATGCATCTGCTTTTCAGAGGATGGCAGCAGACTGCTGGCCGCATCCAGCGAGGGAAAGATTTATGAGATTGACAAGGATACTGGAAAAGGAAGCTTTCTGATGACAGTGGATATTGTGCCGGATATGCTCTGTGTCTGGGAGAACTATATAGCAGTCAAAAGTGAGGATCGGGGTGTCTGGTTATATGATATGGCATCCACGCAGCGGATTACGGATGAGGTGCTTTCGGACTTTGTGGCACAGAACTGTATAGGGAATTTGGATGTGTCTCGTTTTACATACACTGTCTTTCCTGCCGAAGAAGGGGGATTGTATCTCGCCTGCCGCAAAGGGGTATACAGGCACGTGATTGGAGGCACCGTGATGGAGCAAGTGATCAATGGCGGCCTTTCCAGTTTCAGCGATCCTACCAGACATGTGTCCAAGATGATACGGTTTGGGAATGACGGATTCCTGACGGCCTTTTCTGAGGGAAAGATTTCGAACTTTACTTATGACTCTGATATCAGCACCATACCCTCACAGAAAATGACAGCCTACAGTCTGACGGAAAATACAATCCTGCGGCAGGCGATCATCCGTTATCAGGGGATGCATCCGGATGTCTATGTGGAATATACTGTTGGGATGAACGAAGAAGGCGGTGTTACCAGGGAAGATGCGATTAAAAAGCTGAATACAAAAATCATGGCAGGAAACGGGCCGGATTTTCTGATTTTAGACGGCCTGCCGGTGGACTCTTACCTGCAGAAAGGAGTTCTAGCAGATATCAGTCCGTACTTGACAGAATTGGAAAAAGGAGAGAAACTGTTGCCGAATATCAAAGAAAGTTTTACACAGGGAGACGGTATCTGCATGATCCCTGCGGCAATCATGCTGCCCATGTATTTTACGGACAAGGATAATATGATGGAAGTGTCAGATTTCTCCTCCATGGCGGATCTGATGGAACATCTAAGAAGCCTGCATCCGGGAGAAGAGATCATGGGAGTTTACAGTGAGGAAGTGCTGTTGAATCTGCTTATGTCTGCGTCAGCACCACTTTGGCTTACAGATTCGGGACAGTTGAATACGGAAGAGTTAACCCTTTATCTGGAACAGGCAAAGCGGATTTATACTGCCTGTATGGAGGGATTGCCGAAAGAAGTTCTGGAGAAATACCGTATGCGGGCCGAGGAAGAAAGCTTTATTGTAAGTACAGATGAGGTAAGCGTCTACAATGACCTGACGGGCGGCGGACTTCAGATTGTGGCCGGGGATGTACAGGTGTCAGCAGGAACCCTGTCGAATGCCTATAATTATGCCTTTTTACAGTCGCTTACAAGGATACCGCAGGGGGAAGCATGTCAGGCGGCGCTGCTGCCGGGCAGTGTAAAAGATTCCTTTATTCCGGTGGCATTGATGGGAGTCAGTTCGGTGTCTGAGAACGCTGATCTGGCAGGCAGCTTTTTACAGGAAATGCTTTCTAAAGACTTACAGAGTATGGTCTATCCAGTGGGTTTCCCTATCAATGAGGCGGGATTATCGGAATATATGGAAAGCCTTGGCGGGATGCTGTCAGAAGAAAGACAAACACCGGGAGAAGCCTTCGGCGGATATGGGTTGTCAACTGCGGATGGAGAGGTCATCAGTCTGGCAATGTATGTGCCGGATGACCAGGAATGGCAGGTATTATATGATATGCTCACAACTGTCCGCACACCGTATCTTTCTGATATGATGATGGAAGATGCTGTGCGGGAGGCAGGGAAACGCTATCTGAATGACAGATGCAGCTTAGAAGAGGCTGTGGAGATGATACAGGAGAGGATAAAGATTTATATGGCGGAATAATGGCAAATAAGATTAGGATGAGAAGTGGACTGGATTATAAATTAAGGCGGACGGTATTACGAGAGGTATAAGATGGCGGGACAGAAGAAAAACAGACAAAAGAGGGGCGGTATCATGATGGCGGTTAGGCATAACGGCCCCTTTGTGATGTTTCTTCTGCCCAGCCTGGCAGGGGTGATGGTCTTCATATTGCTGCCATTCTTAGATGTGATGAAACGCTCCCTGCATACGGCAGTCACTGGCGAATTTATGGGTGTGAAAAATTATGATGTGATCTTCCATAATCAGGCGTTTCTGCTAGCGGTGCAGAATACCATACGTTTTACGCTGGTATGTATTCCGCTTCTGGTGTTGGTGGGGCTGATGGTGGCCCTGCCATTAAGCAGTTTAAAGGAAGCCGGACTGATCAAGTCCGTGTATCTGTTTCCGCTGGCCATGCCTACGGCTACCATTGTATTGGTCTGGAAAATGGTCTTTTATCGTCAGGGGTTTTTAAATCTATTGCTGACAAAGCTGGGGGAGTATACGGGCTGGTGGGGGCCGGTGATGACTGATTACCTGGGAACGGGCGCCTCTTTCTGGGTTCTGGTGGCCAGTTATCTGTGGAAAAATACGGGATACACGGTAGTCCTCTGGCTGGCCGGAATCCTGGCCATTCCCAATGAACTTTTGGAGGCGGCGCGGGTGGACGGGGCAGGACGGTGGAAGAGCATCCGCTATATCATTCTGCCGAACTTGAAGGGGAGTTTTTATACGATCGTCATTTTATCGTTCCTGAACTCCTTTAAGATATACAGGGAAGCCTATCTGGTGGCGGGTTCCTACCCCCAGGAGGATATCTACCTATTACAGCATCTGTTTAACAACTGGTTTGTAAATATGGAATTTGATAAGATGGCGGCAGCAGCAGTCTGTGTGGGCATCGTCCTCTTCGGGGCGATCATGCTGCTGCAGAGACTGTGGGATAAGACGGATTAGAAAGGAAGGCGGCGGATGTTAAAGACCGTATTTCAATCGGTAAAAAAGAATATCACGGTACTGTTGTTGCTTTTGCCGGCAATTCTGATCTGCCTGCCGGTGGTGCTGATCATAACCGGCTCGGTCATGGACAGCATTGAACTGAAACAATACTTGTATCCGGTTTTTGGCGGCGGGGAAGAATTTATCCGCTGGAAATTGATGCCGGATTATCCCACGTTCGAGCATTACGGGAGACTGCTCTTTATGACACCGTCCTTTTTCGTACTGTTCTGGAACTCCGTGGGGATGGTGGTCTGTATCCTAGTGGGGCAGATGATCGTGGGTGTGCCGGCGGCCTGGGCCTTTGCGGTGTATCGGGTGCGGGGCAGCAGGACATTGTTTGTCCTCTATGTGGTGCTGATGTTATTGCCTTTTCAGGTGACCATGCTGTCCAGCTATCTGGTGCTCGACAGGTTGTCTCTGATGAACACCCATCTGGCAATCATTTTGCCGGCGGTTTTTTCTACCTTTCCCATCTTTTTATCCTATGGCGGATTTCGGGCAGTACCGATGCAGCTTTTGGAGGCGGCTCGGATTGACGGGGCGGGAGAATTACGGATTTTTGTCAAAATAGGGCTTCCTTTTGGGAAAAGTGGATTATTGTCTGCCATAGTGTTAGGGTTTTTGGAATATTGGAATCTGATGGAACAGCCGCTGGCGTTTCTGGAAGATAAGGCTCTGTGGCCCCTGTCTTTGTATCTGCCGGAGATATCCTGGATGCAGGCGGGATTCGCCATGTGCGCTTCCTTTATCACGCTGATACCGGCGGCCTTTGTGTTTGTGCTGGGACAGGATTATCTGGAACAGGGGATTATTTATTCGGGTTTAAAAGAGTAGTACAAGAAGAACTTCTAAAGACGTCCCGCCATGGGACGGGACGCCAAGAAGTTCTATGTCTTGTACTGGAGAATTCCCTGTGGGGCGGGAATTCTCCGCATGGATTGATGGTACGATGTGGAAGTGATGTAGCGGTATAGGGTGGATTATTGCGGTGGTATGAAATGAGGTAAGGAGGAGTCAAGATGGAGAAGCGGAAGAAGAGGATTGCCACGGGGCTGGTGTTTTTCCTGATTTTTATGTGGATGTGCACGCTGGTGTCCAAGAGTATTTATGCATCCAAACTGCCGATGGTCACCACCACCAGGATTGAGTCGAAATATATCGAGCATACGGTTGAGATGGAAGGAATCGTGGAGGCGGGCGCTAAGCTGCCGGTGGTAGTCTTAAGTGGTCTGCGGGTGGAAGAATTGGCAGTTCATGTGGGCGACCGGGTGGAAGAAGGGGATCTTCTTTTTACCGTGGATCTGGAGGATCTGCAGGAGATTTTGGCGGAGCAGGAGACATCTATCCAGAAAGTACAGTTGCAGATAGATGCCATTTTACAGAACAAAGAACTGGCCGAGGCGCAGAAGGCTTTGGAGGAAGCTAGGGCAAGAGAGGACTACGACGCGCTGGCCAGATACCAGGATACGCTGGTGGGCAGAGCCGCGGAAGAAGTGGCCCAGGCCGAGGAGGACCTGGAAGAATTACAGGAAGAGAACAGAGAGAATGATGAACCGGAGACAGAGGAGGAACTGGAGGCGTTCAGACAGGAAGAAGAGAGATTGAAGCAGCAGATACAGGACGCCGCTTATGCGGAGGCAGACGCCAAGTGGAACCGGGAGAATACCATGAAGGACGCGGGGCGCAGAGTAGAAGATATCCTTTCAGAGGAAGATGTGGATGCGACACTTTCTGTCTATCGGACAGAGGTTAGCAGTATCCGGGAAAAGATGGCCGCGTATCAGGAAATCCTGCAACAGGAAGGAAAAATCACGGCTGATCGGAGTGGAATGGTGACAGATTTGTATGTGGAAGTGGGCGGCAGGGTGCCGGATACAGCGTCCCTTCTGCTGGCAGATGATGAGGTGTCCTGCCAGTTCCGTACCACACTGACCAAAGAACAGAAAAGTTATGTAAACTTAAATGATGATGCCAAACTGGAACTGGACGGCAAAAAACCAATCAATGTGACCATAGATTATCTGGCGGAGAACGAGAGTGCACCAGGGACTTTCACAGCCCTGATACAGCTTCCCGAAGAGACGGGGATGCCGGGCCTTTCCGGTGTGCTCAAATGCAGTAAGGCGGGTGAAAAACATTACTGCTGTATTTCCCTGCTGGCCCTTCACTCGCAGAATGACAGGAATTTCGTGTATGTGGTGAATGAGCGGGAGGGCATCCTGGGGTTGGAGTATTATGTGGAAGAGATTAATGTCAGCGTTACAGATAAGAATGACCAGTGGGCGGCTGTAGAAGGGGCTCTCACAGAGGACAGCAAGATTATCATATCCTCTACGAAAGAAGTGGAGAAGGGGGGCGTGGTGAGACTGGCGGAGTAAGACTATTATAGATACCCGGAGAAAGATTCTGATATTCAGGAACTTTTCTCCGGGTTGTTAATACGATAGAAAAAATCTTCAAAACTTCTGCGAAATTTCTGCTCTTTCTTCAACATGGAAAGTCTTGAAAACTCCCCGGCAGGGTTGTACAATAACAGTGAAAATTACAATTGTACGGGAGCGTTGCAAAAATGATCTCATTGATTATCAGAATTACATTGGAAATTATGGGCGGCCTCTGCCTGCTCTATATGCTGGCCATCATGCCGCGTGTAATCAAAAAGCCAGACACGTCTCTTTTTAAAAAAGTCTACTTTGCACATAGAGGGCTTCATGACAATGCTGGGGATGCCCCGGAGAACTCCATGGCGGCTTTTCGCAAGGCGGTGGAGGCAGGACTTGGCATGGAACTGGATGTTCAGATTACCAAAGATGGGGTGCCGGTTATTTTTCATGATTTTAAACTGGACAGAATCTGCGGGGCGGAAGGGAAGATTAAGGATTATACATATGAGGAACTGCAATCCTTTAATCTTTGCAAGTCCGGGGAACATATTCCGAAGTTTGCAGATCTTCTGGATATGGTGAACGGACAAGTGCCCCTGATCATTGAAATTAAGGCGGAGACTGCCAATGTCTCTTTCTGTGCCATTATAGATGAACTCCTGCGCGCTTACGGCGGTGCATACTGTATTGAATCTTTTAATCCCATGGTATTGTGGTGGTTCCGCAGACACCATAACGGGGTGGTGCGGGGACAGCTTTCCTCGAATTTCCGCAAAGATGGGGATTACAGAAATGTCCTTTATTTTGTGATGGCTCATTTGTTACTGAATTTCCTGACCAAACCGGATTTTATCGCTTATAACCATAAATTCGGCAAAGAACCCGGCAGGCGGATCTGCAGACATATCTACCGTCGTCCATCGGCGGCCTGGACGATTCAAAGCCAGAAGGATTTGGAGCAGTTAAAGGACGAATATGATGTGTTTATTTTTGACGGTTTTTGTCCGGTAAGGGCGGAATAATCAATATTTGACAAATATATTTGGGAATTTGTTCTATTTTTTGTTAGAAATTTCAAAAATATCGTGCTAATTTTCCAAAAATATGGTAAAATGTTAAGAAATCAGGATAAAGAGTAGAAGAGATAATTGTGTCAGAAAGCACAAATTCGCAGGCAAAGAAAGGAGCATAGCAGTAAAATGGCGAAATGGGTTTATTTATTTGAGGAAGGAAATGCCGATATGCGTAACCTTCTGGGTGGCAAAGGCGCAAATCTTGCGGAGATGACCAATCTGGGATTACCGATCCCGCAGGGATTTACCGTAACGACAGAGGCCTGTACAGATTATTACAACAACGGCAGGCAGATTTCCGAGGAAATCAAAGAGCAGATTTTTACCGCACTTGCAGGGCTTGAGCAGAAACAGGGCAAGAAGTTTGGCGATACAGAGAATCCGCTTCTTGTATCAGTCCGTTCCGGTGCCAGGGCATCCATGCCGGGTATGATGGACACCATCTTAAACTTAGGTTTGACAGATGTAGCAGTGGAAGGCTTTGCGGCCAAGACCGGAAATTCCCGGTTTGCGTATGACTCTTACCGCAGATTTATCCAGATGTTCTCCGATGTGGTCATGGAGATTCCCAAATCTTATTTTGAGAGAATCTTAGACGAGATCAAAGAGTCCAAAGGCGTCAAATTTGATACGGACCTGACGGCCGAGGATATGAAAGAGATTATCGTACGTTTCAAGAATATTTATAAAGAGAATAAGGGAGAAGAATTCCCGCAGGATCCCAAGGTACAGTTGATGGAGGCTGTGAAGGCCGTATTCCGTTCCTGGGATAATGAGAGAGCTATCGTGTACCGTCGTATGAACGATATCCCTGGAGACTGGGGTACAGCAGTTAACGTACAGGCGATGGTATTCGGTAATATGGGCGATACATCCGGTACAGGCGTTGCCTTTACCAGAAATCCTTCTACCGGTGCAAAGGGCATTTATGGTGAGTATCTGATCAATGCCCAGGGTGAGGATGTGGTGGCAGGTATCCGCACACCCCAGCCGATCACCAAGTTGGAGCAGGATCTTCCCGATTGCTATAAACAGTTCATGGAGATTGCCAATCGTCTGGAAGAACATTACCGCGATATGCAGGATATGGAGTTTACCATCGAAGAAGGCAAACTGTTCTTCTTACAGACCAGAAACGGCAAACGTACCGCGCCGGCGGCACTGCAGATTGCCTGCGATCTGGTAGACGAAGGTAAGATTACTCCCGAAGAAGCAGTGCTTCGTATCGAAGCGAAATCTTTGGATCAGCTCTTGCATCCGACCTTTGATCCAGATGCCTTAAAAGCAGGTCAGGTAGTGGGACAGGCACTGCCCGCATCTCCCGGCGCTGCAGCAGGTAAAATATACTTTACTGCTGATGAAGCAAAGGCGGCTCATGAAAAGGGTGAGAGAGTGGTGCTGGTACGTCTGGAAACCTCTCCGGAAGATATTGAGGGTATGCATGCCGCAGAAGGTATCCTTACCGTGCGCGGCGGTATGACTTCCCATGCAGCCGTAGTGGCACGTGGTATGGGTACGGCCTGCGTATCTGGCTGCGGCGACATTGCCATCAATGAGCAGGATAAAGTATTTGAACTGGGCGGCGAAGTATTCCATGAGGGTGATTACATTTCCCTGGATGGCTCCACCGGTAAGATTTATAAAGGCGATATCAAGACCGTGGAAGCTTCTGTCAGCGGTAATTTTGGTCGTATCATGGAGTGGGCGGACAAGTATCGCAAACTCAAAGTACGCACCAACGCAGACACCCCTGCAGATGCGGCCAATGCAGTGAAATATGGCGCAGAGGGTATCGGCCTGTGCAGGACAGAGCATATGTTCTTTGATCCCGACAGGATTCCCAAGATTCGGCAGATGATCCTGGCAAGGTCTGTGGAGCAGAGAGAAAAGGCATTAAATGCCCTGATCCCGTTCCAGAAAGGCGACTTTAAGGCCATATATGAAGTGATGGAAGGCAGACCGGTGACCATCCGTTTCTTAGATCCGCCGTTACATGAGTTCGTACCGACAGACCAGGCTGACATAGACGATTTGGCAGTGCAGATGATGATGACTGCAGAGGAAGTGCAGGAAATCTGTGATTCCCTCCATGAGTTCAATCCGATGATGGGACACCGCGGCTGTCGTCTGGCAGTAACCTATCCTGAGATTGCCAAGATGCAGACCAGGGCCGTGATGGAAGCTGCTATCGAAGTAAAGAATGAAAAGGGATATGATATTGAACCGGAGATTATGATCCCGTTAGTAGGCGAGAAGAAAGAACTTAAGTTTGTCAAAGATGTGGTGGTAGAGGTAGCAGAGCAGGTGAAGAAAGAGAAAAATTCCGATATTAAGTATCATGTCGGAACCATGATCGAGATTCCTCGTGCGGCGCTTTTGGCAAACGAGATTGCCGAGGAAGCAGAGTTCTTCTCCTTCGGTACCAACGACCTGACACAGATGACATTCGGCTTCTCCCGTGATGATGCTGGCAAGTTCTTAGGTGATTATTATAAGAATAAGATTTATGAGTCAGATCCTTTCGCAAGACTCGACCAGAGCGGCGTAGGACAGCTTGTGCAGATGGCTGCGGAGAAAGGTCGTTCTACCAGACCGGATATCAAACTGGGTATCTGCGGTGAGCACGGCGGCGATCCGTCGTCCGTGGAGTTCTGCCATAAGGTGGGACTGACCTATGTGTCCTGTTCACCGTTCAGGGTGCCGATAGCGAGATTGGCGGCGGCACAGGCGGCTATATCCAATAGGGAGGGGAAGTAATCTATACTTCGATTTCACGATAGATTACGCTCAGGCACTGGCTTTTCGCAGAGCGAATGGTGATTATCTGCGAGAGGGGCAGTGGAAAGACCTTACTGTTGAAGTGTATATAATTTAAATAGAGAATCCCGTCTTTTATAAGGCGGGATTCTCTGATATACTGGCAATGTATATAGATGATATATATTTTAATCAAATATATAAGAGAATGTGGTAGAATATTTTGTGTCCTAATTTGGGGACAGGGTGAAAAACGCATTATTTAGTGCTATTTGGTGTTGATTGTACCGTATTTTGTGGACAAGATGAGGGATTATGGACGAAATAACACTAGGTGGACGAGTGGAGTTTGTGACCTGGATTCGTGTAATGGAATATATCTATGTTTTAGATATATGAGTTTTAATAGCAATATGTATAATTTGTAGAAAATTTTTCTGATTTGGTTACATTTTTGTTTGATATGTGATATAATATTAAATTGGTTTATATAGTTTATTGGTATATAAGAGAAATTATGAAGTAGATAAGTTGGGAGAAAATATGTGTAAGGTTAGAGTACTTCATTTGTCAGATTTGCATCTGACCAATAATCAGAAAGATATTCCTTTAGCGCAGATTAGGGCATTTAAAAGGGAATTAATTAAAGCAATTAAGGATATAAAAAGAATAGACGGTATAGATATTGTGTCTGTTACTGGTGATATTATAAATAAGGGTAGAGTGAATGAGTATGGATTTGTAAAAGATTTTTTTCGGGAAGTATCGAAAGAAGTGCAAATCCCTTTAGAAAAATTTGTTTTTGCGCCAGGTAATCACGATGCACAAAGAGATAAATCTGTAAGATCGTTAGATATATATGATATGGAAGATTATATGTCATTTAGAAATCACTTTGCAGGTAGGTTTAGTAATTTTTGTGAGTTCTATAAAGATTTAACAAATGATAACACTTCTATATCATCTAAAGGTTATGGAATTAAAGACTTTGAAATTGAGGGGAAGACAATACGTTTTGTTGTTTTTAACTCATCTTTATGTACGAATGACGAACATGATTTTATGAATTTAGTAATTTCAAAATATCAATTTGAAGATATAGAAAAGGAAATAATAAAAACTGAGAAAAAACCAATTTTAACTATTGCACTAATGCATCATCCTATACAATGGTTAAGTATAGATGAACAAGATGAATTGCTTAGATATTTTGAAGATGAGTTTAATATAAATATTCTTTTACATGGACATACTCATGAAGGAAGAATTTATGGCAATATGGATATCGATAGAACATTAATTAACTTTGTTACAGGAATTGGATATGATAAAAGCGAAAAGGGAAGATATAAAAGTCTTAAATATAGAATGGCTTATTATCAATTTGATACAGATAAAGATGAGATCAATGGAAAACTTTTTGTAACTAATGATAAACTATCATTTATTCCTGATACAAGCAGATATAGAAAGATAAATATTAATGGATCATTTTCCATTAATTATCCATTGAAAAATATTGATTATACCAACTTATATGAACAGTATACGAGTTTAGCTACTTCAGAAGATATAGAGACTAACATAAATTTGAAAGAAAAAATTTCTCTTTTGGAAAGATTGATATATGACGGAAAGAAATATTTATTGAATGATGCGTATATATATTTTAATACACAAGAAAAAAAATATGAGTTAAGGTTTGTTAAAAAGTATGAAATTATAGGTGAAGAACCATTATGGTATTCGGGACAATTTTATAGTAATAAATATAAAAATAGTCCCCATGAATCGAAAAGTTTTTATGATAAGAATCATATTGATTGGGAAGATTTAAAGTTTAGGGCATATGTAAAAGTTTTAAATGCGAAAAATAAAGTTATACAGAATAGAGTAGAGGTTTTAGTTGAGTGTGTAGCTGAGAGTTCTAATTATAAAACATTTAATATTAAATATATAAATAAGCGGCTAAATACTCATTTAGATGTCCAAAAAGGAAATATAATAGAGTTAGAATATAGTTATGAAGTGCCCATAAATTATTGGGGCTCTTACCTGAATAGAACTATAAGTTATTTTAATGAGGTAGGAAATATTAATATTAGTTGTGACGATAAAGAGAAATTAAATAATCAAGACCTTGTTCTAACGAAGGCTCCTAAAACACAGATTTCGGATTATAATGATTTTATTTTGCAAGAGAATGGTAGTTACCGTATTAGCATACCAAGGGCATCTGGAAAGTATACATTATATTGGGATGCACAAAAAATATTTGGGATCGATGACGATAATACAGTGCCTTCAAGGGATGAATGTCAAATTACAAATACATAATTTAAATAAGGAGTCGATATGATATTAAAGGATTTAGAAAAGGAAAGAGTGTTTGCTTCTTTTGGTGGAGAATGTCCTTATAGATGTAGACATTGCTATACATTTTGCGATAATTACCAGTATGATCCGGATTTATCAGTTAAGGATATAATAAACAATTTAAAGGGACATGAGTTTAGTTTGGTATATGTATCAGGTCATAAAGAAAATTTTGTTAATCCGGATGAGGGACTCGACCTTTGTGAGGAGATTTATGCAAATTATTCTCCAGATATTTTAATTACAACTAGAAATGTTTTTAATGAGAGACAACTTAGTAGGTTATCTGAATTGAATAAAAAAATGAGATTAGCAAATAAAGATTTATATGTTTGTGTGTCTATTCCAGCGTTGCAATCATATAAAAAATTGGAAAGTAATGTTTCTATACCATCTCCAGATGAAAGAATTAACTTTATCAAGAGAGTGTATGAAAAAGGAATGTACACTATTTTGACTATAAGACCATTATTTCCAGATACATTTATTCCAATAAGTGAGCCATTAGAAATTTTGAATGAGTGTAAAGATTATGTATCTGCTGTAATTTCCAGCGGGGTGGTTGTTGATGATACAATAGTTAAAAATTTGAAAACTTTTCCTAGTGATGTTAAATATAAAGAAGGAAAATTGATGGAGTGTTTAGGACAGGACATAAATATGAAATATGTTAATGTTGAACAAGAATACTTGCAAATAGAGCAATTTTGTAAAGAACATAATATATATTTAAATGAACATAGTATTCCTGTTATTCAATATTTAAAAGGTAAGAAAGATATATAAAATAACATTTTGGAGCAATTAATTCTCAGATAAACGCTTGGTAAAAGTATATAGAAAAGAATTTACAGTATTAGAGCATTTGGATACTGAAATAAAAATATATACATGGTATTGTTTTGCACTGGGAAATTTAGATTTCGAGGCATAATGGGCGATTGTGGTTTAGATAGTATTATGAAATTTGTGTTTTTATAATAAAAACTCATAATAAAATCAAAAGTTAAATAGATTTTTTAATATTGCGTAAGAATTATTGCTATATAGCCGATTGGTTTTCAAAACGAGAATCAGTCGGCTTTTTTAGTACCGTAAAAGTGTAGTAGTCAGAGAGTAATTAACTCTGACATC
>CAMNSD010000021.1 GCA_946554445.1 uncultured Lachnospiraceae bacterium
AGAGCACGCGGCTGTTAACCGCGGGGTTGTAGGTTCGAGCCCTACTCGGGGAGGTAAAAGGAAGCCTACAAACGTCTATGTTTGTAGGCTTTTTGCACCCCAGAATAAAACGAAAATAAGATGATATGTATAAACGAAATAACAAACTATTGCGTGCTAGAAATAGAGACCGTGAGAATGATAATAGAAAATAGACCGGGATTGTACTGTAAACCTTATCTTACTTTTCTTATTAGTGAAGGAGAAAGAGAAACTATTCCTTTTTCTGTTGGTAAGTTTTTGAACGTGAATGGTTTGGAGAATCTTTAGAGAAAGGATAGTGGCTCAAAAGATGAACGAGAGAAGAGGGAGAAAGACCATGACATATATCACATACAGAGTTGAGGGAGAATACCTGATATCCAACCTTATCTTAGATGATGATGCGGGAAAATTTCCTGAAAAAACACCGGCATGGGACATACACGGTGATGCTCCTGATGGGAACATCTGCGGGAAATTGTGTATCAGTAAAGAGTTTCTGCTAGGCAGAATGTATATGATATAAAATAAAAAGTCTGGAGTCGGAATTGGTGGCTTCGGACTTTTTTAACGGAAATGTCCAAAGTAAATTGTAGGTTATCATAATTTTTCAGAGGGATATTTTGCGACAATAGTAATATGGAGTAATTGACAGAATATTGCATATTTATATAAAATAATAATAAACATATGTTATGATGCAAAGAGAACGTTTGTTCTTGGCTCTATTGCAAATATAAATTATATATAGTATAATTTTTACATTGATAAGTTGGGAAAGGTAAAATATGTTAGAAAGAATTATTGACTTAACAAATCAATATATAGAAAAAATGCCCAAAAAAGAGCGGAAAAAATATGGGCAGTTTTTTACGAGTATGGCAACAGCACGTTTTATGGCTGGACTATATAACATTTCAGAAAGTATGGATAAGGTTAAAGTTTTAGATGCTGGGGCTGGTTCTGGAATTTTGGCGTGTGCCTTTGTTGAACGATTGGAATCATTGAACTTTGTTAAGGATGTTGAATTAACTTGTTACGAAAATGATAGCAATGTTCTGCCGTTATTGCAGAGTAATCTTGCATTTTGTAAAGAACATTCATCTAAAAATATTACTATCAATATCCTGACAGATAATTATATTTTGAGTCAATATCTGGATTTTAATTATATGATTGGCGGTAATCCGAACCCTATAAAATACGATTTTGTTATTGGTAATCCACCATATATGAAGATTCCTAAAGATGCACCAGAGGCAACTGCGATGCCTACGGTTTGCTATGGTGCGCCCAATATGTATTTCATTTTTGCTTCCATGGGTATATTTAATTTGAAAGAAAACGGAGAAATGGTGTATATTATACCCCGGTCATGGACTTCAGGAGCTTATTTTAAGCGTTTTCGGGAGTATTTTCTTACAGAAGGAAAGATAGAGCATATTCATTTGTTTGTAAGTCGTAATAAAGTATTTGATAAAGAAGACGTGCTGCAGGAAACGATTATTGTAAAGGTTAAAAAAACTTGTGTAATTCCAAAAGAAGTTACAATCACATCTTCAAAATCCAACTATGATTTTGACAATTTGACTTCCTTGACTGTGCCATATGGCTTGGTAGTATCTGGTGCGGATTATTATGTGTATTTGGTGACAGATAAAAAGGAAGTTAAGGTATTGGAAAGAATGCATAGATTTGACAAAACATTGCCAGATATTGGCGTTAAAATGAAAACTGGATTGACAGTTGATTTTCGCAATCAGGATATATTACGCGATGAAGAGGAAGAAGGAGCAATACCGCTGTTTTATTCACAACATATAAAACAGGGAAAGGTACAGTTTCCGGTACAAAAAGAACATGAGTACGTAGTTACTGACCAAAGAGGGTTAATGCAGGACAATAAGAATTATTTGTTTGTGAAGCGTTTTACGGCAAAAGAGGAACCAAGAAGGTTACAGTGTGGAGTGTATTTAGCAAAAGATTTTCCGCAATACAGAAAAATCAGTACGCAAAACAAGATTAATTTCATAGACGGGCTTATGGCAGAAATGTCGGAGTGCTTAGTATATGGGTTATATGTTTTATTTAATTCTACGTTGTATGATGAATATTATCGCATATTAAACGGTTCTACACAGGTTAATTCAACAGAGATAAATGCAATGCCAATTCCTGATTTGGAAATCATTCAGGAAATGGGGCAAAGATTAATGAAAAGTCGTGACTATTCAGAGAACAATTGCAATGTAATTTTGGAGGGATGCTGTGAGTAAAATTGATGAAGCAAGAGAATTTTTGCAGTTGGTTGGGATGCCAAGAGCACAGCAAGCTGATATATGCTGCTATGTGATTTTAGCTATGGCAGGAATCAAGCCGGATATGGCGTGGAGTGAAGCAACAAATGATTGGATTCGGATTCACGATATTATTCAGTTTGCTAACACTCATTATGGGACAACCTATGCAGAGAATAGTAGGGAGACTTTTAGAAAGCAGGCTTTACATAGATTTCGTACGGCTGCGTTGGTAGAGGATAACGGTATGGCAACAAATAGTCCTAATTATCGTTATCGGCTAACGGAAGAAGTTCTACAGATGTTAAGAACATTGAAGACATTGGAGTGGAGCAAGTATCTGCAACGCTTCTTGCAGTATCATGAGACGTTGGTAGATATTTATGCGTCCAAAAAGAAAATGACTATGATGCCAGTAAAGATAAATGGAACGGATTTTAATTTTTCCGTTGGTAAGCATAATGAGTTACAGAAAGCAATCATTGAAGAATTTGCTCCGAGGTTTGCGCCAAATTCCGAGTGCTTGTATGTAGGAGATACAATAGAAAAAGATTTAGTTAAAAATATAGGAAAATTGACTGCACTTGGATTTGAAATAACGCTTCACGATAAAATGCCGGATGTGGTTTTGTATCGGGAGGATAAAAACTGGATTTATTTTGTGGAATCGGTTACTTCAGTAGGTCCGATGGAGCCGAAGCGAATACTGGAGATAAGTGAGCTGACGCGTGGTGTGACAGCAGGAAAAATCTTTGTGACAGCATTTCTTGATTTTAAGACATATAAGAAATTTTCGGATATGTTGGCATGGGAAACGGAAGTATGGATAGCAGAAATGCCGGAACATATGATACATTTAAATGGAGATAAGTTTTTGGGACCAAGATAGTTATATATAAGAACAAAGGTGAGTATATAGCATGAATGATGAAAAAATGACGCCATTCTTAAAGTGGCCAGGGGGTAAGCGTTGGATTGTAGAAAAACTAATAAAAAATATTCCAAGTTTTGAAGGGAAATATATAGAACCATTTTTAGGGAGTGGAGCTTTGTTTTTTGCGTTAAAACCTGATGGTGCAGTTTTGTCTGATATCAATGAAGATTTGATGGAAGTATATTTTGCAATGAGAGATTATCCCAATGAATTGCGAGAGAAGATGTTGTACCATCAAAAGAATCATTGTAAAGAATATTATTATAAAGTTAGAGCGACAAAGCCTAGGACGGAAATTAACCGTGCTGCACGTTTTTTATATTTAAATAGAACATGCTTTAACGGAATGTATAGAGTTAATAGTAAGGGGGAATTTAATGTTCCGAAGGGATCAAAAGATGATTGTGTATATGATATAGATAAATTTGAACGATATGCTGAATTGTTACAAAAAACTCAAATTATGACAGAGGACTTTGCTAAAGCAATAAGCCTTGCAGGTTCAGGAGATGTGGTGTTCGCAGATCCGCCCTATGCTATGATAAACAATTCTCAGTTTTTAAAGTACAATGAACAATTGTTTAATTGGGATGATCAAGAACGATTACTGCGCGAATTGAAAAATGCTAGTCAACGAGGGGCCAATATTTTAGTAACGAATGTATATTGTGAAGAGATTAAAAAAATGTATTTAGAAGCAGGATTTTGGGTGAGTGAAGAATCTAGGATATGTTCAATTGCAGGAAAATCGGAAAAAAGAGGTGCAATTAAAGAATTACTTATTTCTTCACATAAGATTATAGATTTGGAGAGTACATAGATGACAAGAATAGCAATTTTAAGTGATATACATTTTGGTAGGGATGCTAGATGTAAATCATTTGCTGTACCAGGTGAAGAAATACGGGATAATTGTGAGGGAGATATGCCGTTAGAAGATGGTCTGGTGGAGTTGATGGGTGAAATGAAACCGCAGTATATATTTCTTGCGGGAGATTTGACATCAATTGGTGAGCCGCAGGAATTTTATTATTGTGAAAGAAAAATAGTATCTCTTGCAGAGCAGGTTGGGATTGAACAGAGCAATATAATATGCTGTTTAGGAAATCATGATATTGATTGGAATATTTCTGAATTAGCAAATCAAAAGAATAGAAAGAGAATTGATAATGAGGTGAAGAATATAATTACGGCTAGATATGATAACATTGCTGCGTCTACAGCAGTTCATTGTCTGGATAAAATAAAAGAGGTTAATATAGTAAATAAAGGGCCTGCACCTTATTCTGGAATTTTCGAGAGTGATGATTTGATTGTATATATATTAAATACAGGACTTTTTTGTACGAGAGAACAAGCATATTCTCATGGAAAATTATCCATGGAACAACTTGAATGGTTTAAAATCCAGTCTCAAAATAGGAAAAATATTTCCAAGGTTAAAATTGTGCTTATGCATCACCATCCTTTTAACTATGCATATCCCGTACCTACTCAGGATACGTCAACGTTGGAAGAAGGACCTGAATTTATAGATACAGCGATTAGAAATGGAATTAATATAGTGATTCATGGCCATAGACATCATCCGCGAGTAGAAGTTTTACAGAAAGATATTGGACGACCAATTACATTTATTTGTGCAGGAAGTTTAACAGTCAATACAAAGTATAGAAATAATGGTGATATTCCTAATACGGTTCATTTCCTAGATATAGAAAGTGGGAGAGATTATTATATACTTCATAATTATAAATATACGGGCACAGAAGGGTGGAAACCAATGATTTATAGCAAAACAACACCATTAGATGATGCTATGTATATTGGAAAAATATATTCTGAAGAGGAGATAAATAATGCAATAGATCAATATAAAGTTGTCCCTAAACTTTATGTAGAAATAAAATTGGATCAATTGGAAGAGTGCTTGAAATTTATGAGTTATAATGAGTTAAATTCTAGAATTAGGGAAAGACTCGGTGATGTGTATATTATTAGGGGACGGTTTCCAGAGGATATTATGTTGATGAAAAAGGAGGGAGTATAGTGGCGTTTTCAGATAAAATCAAGCGTTTTGAGGGACAAAATCCTTTTAGCGATAGCCAACCAAGAAGCTTTTCAGATACAAAAATATCAAATGAATTTTTCCCGATTTCTCTTTTTTGGACATTGTTTAATGATCAGCATGAAATTTTATTAGGTTCACGAGGAAGCGGTAAGACATTTTTGCTGAAAATGATGCGATATTCAATGCTAAAAAGAATAAAGGATAAAAGAGCATATGATATTATAAAAAATAAAACATATATTGCATTATATGTGCCAATGCATTTGGAATTTGTCACTCCTATAAATAATACTCTTTTGGAAGAAGAAAAACAGATTGAACTTTTTCAAATAGCATTTAATTGTTTTTTGGCTAAGGCATTGTTAGTTGAGGTAGAATCTATATTGGATGAATATGAAGATATGGAAGAACGGATGAAAAAACAAATAATGTTACTAAGAAGTATTGAGTATATATGGTTTGATGAACGGACAGATCTTTGTGAGTTTAGTGAATTGTCAGGGAAAATAGATAATGCTTTTTACAAAATAGATTGGAAAAGTGGTGAAATAGGACATATCTCCCCTGTCTTTAAGCGCCAAATATGTACACCTCTTATAGCCGCTAAGAGTATAATAAATCATCAGTTACAGTTAGATAATGATCCTACATGGATTGTTTGTGTCGATGAAGCTGAATTTTTATATCCTGTTCTTCAAAAATGCATTAATAGTATATTTAGATCTGATTCTAATCGAATAGCATTGAAGGTTGCTACCCTTCCATTTTACCATACTACGTTGGAAACACTGGGAGAAAACACTACTGTATCAGATGTAAATGATTTTACTTATAGAGTTGTTGATATGCAATGCGATAGCATTGATTTTATTAATTTAACAAATCGCCTATGTGAACATAGGCTATATGAACGATTTAATAATAGTGAAGTTTGTAAGTCACTGGAAGAGTTTGTGGGAACCGTTGGGAATGATGATTATATAGATTATTTTAGGCTTGAAATGGGTGAAGAGGATTCACAAAGAGAAAACATAGAGAAGAAAATAATAGAAAAATTTCCGCCTAAAAGACAAAGGAATGCTCCGCAGTATTCAAATAAGAGGAAAACGGTATTTGATAAATACGCACCTATTTTTTATTTGAGAGAAATGAGATGTTTATCAAAAACAGGAAATCATAAACCCGGATGGTATGCAGGTGCAAAGATGATTAGAAAAGCATCACAAGGTAATCCGCGTTTGTTTATACAGATTATGGGGCAGTTGTTTGATAAAGCTAGAGAAACTAAACTCTCGGCGAAGGCACAGCATGAAGTGATATATAAATATTGTTTGGATTTTTGTGAATCTACAAAATCATTAGAATTAGAAGGACCTTTAGCATATAAAAATTTGCAAATGATTGCTGAGAAATTAAGAGATAAAATTCATGGTCAATACTTAATGTCAGGAGGATATTCGTTTGTAATAAAATATAAGGATAATAATGATTTTGAGAAAAATAGAAAATGGATAGAGTTAGCAATTGCGTATTCAAAACTTCAAGTAGATGATGATATAAAAAAAAGAGGATTGAAGATTGATACAAAATATTGTGTTTCAAATGCTTATGCAATTGCATATTGGATTCCGATGAGAAATGACGTTGCATTAGATATACATCTTGATGAAAAAGCGACAAATTCATATGAGATTAGAAAAGAAAAAAAGAAAGTGGGTGGGGATGCTTATGTACAGCTATCCTTATTTGAGGGAGAAGAGGGATGATTTATTTTAATGATTATTTGTTTAATAAATCACATATACAGTTTGATGACATATTTATCGGGGCATTTGGATATGAAGACAGATCTGAATATATGTTTTTACAAATAAATGAGAAAATAAACTCAGAAAATATTTTATTATTTTATTTTGATGATTATGCTAACTATTCTAATTTGGCGAAAAAAATATTGGATTTAAAATTGGATTATAGAATGATTGAGCGAAAATATGACGATGGGAATGCAGTAATTAATGATGTTCTGGAATTTATTAAAGAAAAAGATTTGAAAAATGGACACATTCATGTTGACTATTCTTCTATGCCAAGGAATTGGTATTGTCGTATGCCAATGGAATTACATAGATTATATCCTCAGAAAGCTTTCTTTTGGTATGTAAAGGGTAAATATCCGCAAAATTATGAGGTATATCCTAGCGCGGGGATTGAATCATATAACATAATAGGATTTTCAAGTTTACGTACAGAACAGAAAAGGATGCATGTAATAGGCTTGGGCTATGATATAGTAAGGACAAAAGCATTATTATCAATTATTGATCCGGATTCATATTCTGTGTGTGCGGCATATGATAGTGCAGATAGGGTAATAGGTGATTATGTACAAAAAATAAATTCTGAAATTATATCCCAATCGGTTATGAGTATGAAGTTTTCTTTGACAGAATTCTCATTTATTTATGCAAAATTATGTGAAGTAGCAAATGAGTATAATTCTATTGGTGATATTATCTTTGTACCGGATGGCCCCAAGCCGATAATTATGGCAATGGCGTTAGTTGCGCAAACAATAAATAAAATAGGAGTGTCCTGTTTGATTGTGTCTAGAAATAAAACATTATATGAACCGATTATGGTCGAGCCAACAGATAAAGTAATCGGATTTCGCTTATATGATAATGAATTATAGCAAGAAAATGCAATATAAGATATGTCGTAATTTAATCTTAAAGGTTTTGCAAATATGTTAGATGCTTGTATTAATGGCTGTTTAATGTCAACAAATAATGCGGAAACCTTTGACATGCTGATTTGAATTTAGAATCTTTTCTGAGCATGGGGTTTGAGGTGTTCTCAACAAGCAAAGTGAGCCGTCGTAGGCGGTGAAGCGTGAAACGGGATGTCCCAAAGGATATCCTGTTCCATTGTTTGTCCAAGACATAAATCTATTATTATCTTGTCATAGTGCCAAGTGGTCATTTATCCAGCACTCATGGGATGATTATGATTTGGTAGCTTACAGCAAACTGCGGATTGATTTTGA
This sequence comes from uncultured Lachnospiraceae bacterium, assembly GCA_946554445.1. Taxonomy (GTDB): domain Bacteria; phylum Bacillota; class Clostridia; order Lachnospirales; family Lachnospiraceae; genus UBA3282. The sequence continues at coordinate 8,373 of CAMNSD010000021.1, forward strand.
GTATATTGTTGAATTACTGCGGGGAGTTGTGGAGTCCTTAGACCAGTCACAAAACGATTTTAACGAGACTGAATTTGAGACCAGAATAAGGACCATCAAAGAGATCATAACAGAATTTGCGAGCGATAATCCGAAGTTAAGTGCATTGCTTATGCAGGTTGTGGATGAGATAGAAAAGGACAAAGAAAAATTTCTGGGACAAGATATTTCTGTTATTATCAATCAGATGCGTTATGCTGTTATTGATGCAGAAGTCAGGAAATATGCCGAAAAATGGTATCTGGACTTTGAAGATGTGAAGTATGAAGTTTTTCAATTCAGGGACGGCGAACTTGCAAATGAAAATAAATTAAAGGATAGTGCAGATTATGCGGCTTATAAAGAAGAAAAGGAAGATGCTCTGCCTAAGTTCAAATTCAGGAAACTGATGATTGATGAGTTTAAGAATGTCCTTATGTTGGAGATCGCTCCGTTAATTGATTGAGAATGCGACTATTATTAGGTGGGGTGTATCGGGTATATATAGTTTGAAATAATGCACTATGAGAGTGACTAAAATGGAAAAGGAATTAGTATCGCAAAACAGAGATTTAAAAACTGTTTTGCGATATTTTATGATTATTATATCAAAATTATTATTTTACGTACTGACTTTATGCAAAAAATGGAATATAATATATTAGAAAATGTCATAAAAGTAAGAAGCTGATTTAAGGTAAGCGTCCAATCAGTTAGTTATTGGTAGTAGGAACGAAACGGAGATCCAAAATGAGAAAGAAGCATAATGAAGGTAGGAAGGATAGAGAAATTTCATTGCTTGTTTCTATTATTTTGGTCTTTTTTATTTTGGGAATTATTGTTTTCTCAGTATCGGGTAAAATTACCAAGGAAATGGAGGCGTCGGCAACACAGAACCTGAATGAGAGCCTTAATCTGATAGAATGTACGATCGAAGCCATGTTGAACAAGGAGGCGGAGTATCAGGGGATGATGGCGCAGGGAATTGCAGCGATGGCGGATCCGGAAGAGTATGTACGTAGTTACGAGAAAAGCGAGACGATGGTGCGGATTGCTCTGATACGGGTAGGAGAAACAGAAGGGATTTCCAGTACTGGAGAAGTATTTACAGAGGAGGAAATGGACTTTTCTGCAGGCGGTACGATCGATGGACTGCCGGTATCGCAATCCTATCTAAATTATATGGGAACTTGGGCCTATTGTATCAAATGTCCTGTTATAAAGGATGATCAGGAAATTGCGACGCTTTATGTAGAGTATATTTACGATACGCTTGACAAGTCGCTTCCGGATGGATTTTATAATAATAAGGCCATGCTTTATATTATGGATGCAGAGACGGAACGGTTTGTGCTAAAGCCCCAGGGAATGGGCGAGCGGAGTGCAGGGCATTTGAATCTGACGGATTATTACCGGGCAAATGATATTCAAGAGGATAATCTGCGCGAGCAGGTGGAGGCGTGTCTGAAAGACCATCAGAATATCATGTTCTATCACGATATCAGGAATAAAAATTCCCTGAACTATATGTGGTCAGTGAATGACGGAACACTCTATCTGATCGGTTATGTGCCGATAGAGGCCATACAGCAGGAAGGCCGGACCGTAAACCAGAATATTTTTATTGTGGTTGCGGTTATGCTGATTGCATTTTTACTGTGTTGCATTCTCTATTATTTCAATCAGAGACAGCAGAATAAGATTAGAAAAGAACGGGAAGAGGAGAGGGAAATCAGTAACCGCAGGCTGGCGGAAGCACTACAGGCGGCACAGATTGCGAGTAATTCAAAGACGATGTTTCTCTCCAATATGTCTCATGATATCCGTACGCCGATGAACGCGGTTCTGGGTTTTACAACGCTGCTAGCTAAAGATGCGGAGAATCCGGATAAGGTACGGGAATATACGAAGAAGATTATGGCGTCAGGCCAGCATCTGCTCAGTTTGATCAACGATATTCTTGATGTGTCCAAAATTGAGAGCGGCAAAGTCGTTCTGAATGTGGAGGAGTTTACCTTAAATGATCTGGTATCTTCCGTAGACGCGATTATTCGTCCCATGGCGGAAGCGAGAGAACAGAAATTCTTGGTGGAAGTGACGGGAATCAAACATGAATGTCTGTTGGGGGATGAGACGCGGGTTAATCAGGTTTTGATCAATCTCTTGTCCAATGCTGTAAAGTACACACAGACGGGAGGAAATATTTGGCTGCGTATTATCGGGTTGAAGCAGCGTTCCAACCAGTATGAACGTATCAGGATTGAAGTGCAGGATGATGGATATGGTATGACGAAGGAGTATCTGGAGACAATCTTTGACGCCTTCACGCGAGCGGAAAACAGCACGACGAATAAAGTGCAGGGTACAGGGCTGGGAATGGCGATTACGAAGAACATCATAGAACTCATGGGCGGTACGATTGATGTTTTCAGTGAAGTGAATCAGGGGAGTCTGTTCCGGGTTGAATTGGAATTTCGGATACCGGAGGGACAGGCGGATAGGCTGTTTTGGGCGGAAAAGGGTATTTCACGAATCTTGGTGGCGGACGCGGATGTGGAAGTCTGTGAGAATATTCAGACTCTCATGAAAGATGTAGGCGTAGAAGTGGATGCGGTTCATAGTATGGAAGAAGTGTTATCCTTGCTGCATAAGTATGAGAGTATGAAGGATAGTTGCCATGTGATATTGCTTCGGGGAAATATAGCGGATATAGGCTGTGTGGAAGTGGTAAGGCAGATTAGGCAGGAAGCGGGAGAGACAATACCAATCTTGCTTATGGCGGAACATGATGAGTCAGGAATTGAGGATATTTTACAGACAGAAAACACGGGGATCCTTTGGAGACCGTTCTTTGCGTCAGCATTTAAAGATAAGATTCGGGAAATGCAGACAGGGATGACAGCGGCTGAAGAGTCGGAAGCAAAGGAAGGCAGTAATCTGGAAGGTCTGCATTTCCTTGCCGCGGAAGATAATGAGATCAATGCAGAAATCTTACGGGAAATCCTGTCACTGGAGAATGCCGGATGTGAGATAGTCGAGAACGGACAGTTGGCAGTCGAGCGATTTAAGAACTCAGAGGAAGGCGAGTTTGACGCTATTCTGATGGATGTGCAGATGCCAGTCATGAATGGATACGATGCTACCAAGGCGATCCGGGCATTAGAGCGCAGGGATGCACGTGAGATTCCGATCATTGCCATGACAGCCAATGCTTTTGCAGAGGATGAAAAAGATGCCCTGAATGCCGGCATGAATGTCCATCTGGCGAAACCGATTGATATAGAATTGTTGCGTCAGGTGATCAGACAGTATACCAGAAAGGAACAGTGAGATAGAATAAAAAATAAGCCCGAATTGTTATGAGGGCATGTCAATAAGTTTATATTTATAATAGAAAGCCGAGGAGATTATGGGATTTTTGAGAAAAGGCAGTGCCAAAAAATTAGGGATTGCATGTATTGTCGGGATGATAGGTTTTACCATGGCAGCATGCGGGGGAAAAGGCCAATCTGATAATAATTTAATCATCGTGGAAAAGAACGATGAAAAGATTGTGAGTCTGTTCAGCCCGATGGAGAAAACAGAAGCGAATGTGGAAAATGTTGCCAGGAGTGCGGCGGATAAAACAATACTGATGGCGGAAGAAAAGCTTGGCGTGAGTGTGGGTTATGTGACATATACGGCGGAGGATTATCAGGATAAGTCTTATGATGATGTGGCGCTTGATAGGGCGCGTAACGATATGGATGATATTTATCTGCTGAATCCGGATACCATTAGTGCTTTGGCAAAGGAGGGTAAGCTGAAAGACCTTTCCGGGCTGGATTGTGCCAAGAACTTAAGGGACGTGGTGAAGGCGGCGAATATTGTGGACGGAAAACTGGTTGCGATTCCGCAGGAAGTTGTGGCCTACGGTCTGTTTATCAATAAAGATATGTTTGATCAATATGATCTGGAACTGCCGGAAACGCCGGAAGAATTTTTAGAATGCTGCCGGGTGTTCAAGGAGAATGGAATCGAGACGCCGGTGGGCGCTAACAGATGGTGGTTGGAGACTTTTGTTCTGGCGCAGGCCTATGCAGATTTGTATAATGGTGGAAATACGGAGGCAGAAATAGCGGCGCTCAACAGTGGGGAGGCGAAATACAGCGATTATATGCGTCCGGGATTTGAGTTCTTACAGGAGATGATTGACAAAGGGTATATTGATGCCGAGAAGGCTTATGTGAGCGAGGCGATTGAGGGAGAGGGCCCTGATTTTCTAGCACAAAAGACGCCTATCGTCATGGCGTATTGGGGTGCGGCTAACACAGAGACTGCCTATGGGAAAACGGATTTTGAGATGTTGGTGATTGGGTTCCCCAGCAGCCGTGGACAGATGCCGGTTATGCCTATGACAGGCTTTGGCGTGGGCAGTGATGCAGCGCATGGGGAAGATGCACTGGCCGTCATGGATGTCATACTCTCCGATGAGGCGCTGCAGGTGTATGCGGAGACCAATAGGGTGATCTCACCATCTAAAAATGTGGAAGTGGAGTGCATCCCGGCGCTGAAGCCGTTAAATGACAGAATTCAGGAAAATGTATATGTACTTGGCGCAAATGCGAGCATGGATGTGGAACAGTGGGGAAATATTTGTCTGATCGTGAGGGATTTGTTAAACGGCGCTACGGTGGATGAGTGTATGGCGAAGTTTGACCAGTTGCAGGAGGAAGCGTTGAAGAAATAAAATATTTGGCCGGTGTTTGTGATACTGTTTCCGGTGTGGATTTTTACGCCTGCACTGCGCGGAGGATGCGATGAAGAAGGTATATAGTAAATTTATATTTGGGGATATGGGTGCATATTATGTGCAGGATGAGGAAACAGGTAGTGTGGAACTTGTCCTTCTGCCGGCGGATATGGTTTATGAAACTGCTTATCGGGAAAAGCCCTATGCGGATTCTCTAGTGCAGGTAAAGCTTTCCGGGGATACTTATGCAGGCGGTTACGCGGGCGGTAGGACCATGCGGCAGAGTGCTTCCGTGCAGGCGCTTGTACTGGAAGGGCAGGAGGTAACGTGCGAGGATGGAGGAGCTTTGGCACTGTACCTTACATCGGAGAGCCAGGAAGAACATGTGGGAAATGGCAGGACCATAGTCTGCACGACTTTTTCAGATAAACGCGGTTATCGTTATCGTCATTATCTTGTATGGAAAAAGGGAAAGAAGAGTCTGCTATCCTATACAACGTTTGAGAATGCTTCCGCGCAGGCGGTTGACTTAGAAATGCTTTCCAGTTTTTCTCTGAGCGGTATTTCACCTTTTGTGGGGGCGGATGAGAGCGGCCTGATGAAGCTGCATCGTATCCGCAGCGTATGGAGCATGGAGGGAAGAGCAGAATCCCAGCTTTTGGAGGACTTACAGTTGGAACCTTCCTGGGGCGGCCATGCGGTGCGCTGTGAACGGTTCGGTCAGGTGGGTTCTATGCCTGTCAACGGATATTTTCCCTATGCGGTGGTGGAAGATACGAAGACCGATATTTTCTGGGGCGCGCAGCTTATGCATAACGCCAGCTGGCAGATGGAAGTTTATCGCCGGGGTGATGACGTGAACCTTTCCGGCGGACTGGCGGATTATGATTTCGGTCACTGGATGAAACGGGTGGAGCCGGGAGAAGTTTTTGTGTCGCCCACGGCGGTCTTGTCTGTGTGCAGGGGCGGCGGTATAGAGGATATTTCCCAGAGGATGACGGCGGCGTTAGATGAGACGGTGGATGAAGGGCCGGCATCGGAGCAGTCACTTCCCCTTATTTTCAATGAATATTGTACCACCTGGGGCTGTCCTTCCCATGAAAATATCAGCGAAATCCTGGAGGCCATTAAAGACAAAGGCTTTTCTTATTTTGTGATTGACTGCGGCTGGTATAAACAGGAAGGGATTCCCTGGGATGTGGCCATGGGGGACTATCAGGTGTCGAAGGAGTTATTCCCGGAGGGATTGGATAAGACCGTGGAGACTATCAAATCTTATGGGATGAAGGCAGGCGTCTGGTTTGAGATTGACAATGTAGGAGAGAAAGCGGAAGCTTATCGGGATACGGCGCATCTGCTTAAGAGAAATGGTGCACCGCTGACCACTTCCATGAGAAGATTCTGGGATATGCGGCAGGAGTGGGTGCAGAAGTATCTGGAAGAAAGAGTCATCGGCACCCTGCAGAAATACGGTTTCTCCTATATGAAAATGGACTACAATGACACCATCGGCGTTGGCTGTGATGGGGCGGAGTCTTTGGGCGAAGGACTGCGGGAGAACATGGAAGCTTCCCTGGCTTTTATTCGCAGGGTTAAGGAAGAGGTGCCCGGTATTATCTTGGAGAACTGTTCCTCCGGCGGTCATAAGCTGGAGCCTCTGATGATGAGCGAGTGCAGTATGGCTTCTTTCTCGGACGCCCATGAATGTGAGGAGATTCCAATTATTGCGGCATCCCTGCATCGTGTGATCCTGCCGAGACAGAGTCAGATTTGGGCGGTGATCCGCAGTGAGGATTCCCTAAAGCGGATTGCCTACTCGATTGCCAATACCTTTTTAGGCAGGATGTGCCTGTCGGGGGATGTAACAAAGCTGACGGATGCCCAATGGGATGTGATTGACAGGGGTATTGCCTTTTATAAGAAAGCAGCGCCCATCATCAAGGATGGTTACAGCAGATTGTATGGGCCAAAGATGATAAGTTACCGTCATCCAAAGGGTTGGCAGTGCCTTCTGCGGACGGAAGGCAGTGTGGAACATGAGAAGAAAAAGGGCCTGCTGGCGGTGTTTCACAGTTTTAATGGGGAACATGATGGGGCGCTGGAAGTGCCGCTTCCGTCAGACAGAGTATATCAGATTGAAGAGATTTATTCTGATACGGAGGCGGATATTCATGTGACGGACGGAAAACTGGTGTTTCATATCCCGGAAGATATGCGTGCTGTAGCAGTTTTGGCGAGAGAAATCTAATGAATTGCAAGTTATGATATTCATAATATGCGCAACGGGTAAAAAGTCGGTAAAAATTTGCCTGTTGCGCATTTTTTTGCTTGCCAAATGCATCGGGGTATGGTAAGATAATTTCCGTTAGGTTATCATTTACACAGGTGCAGCATAGTATATGGTAGAGCGCCGGAAAGAAATGACAAGGCTCCATGGTCAAGCGGTTAAGACATCGCCCTTTCACGGCGGTAACACGGGTTCGATTCCCGTTGGAGTCATCTTATTCTTAATAACTGCATAATATGGCGCAGTAGCCAAGTGGTAAGGCAATGGTCTGCAACACCAGTATCCACCGGTTCAAATCCGGTCTGCGCCTCTCAAAAGCCCTGATTTTTTCAGGGTTTTTTATTATATAAAACGAAAGCGATATAGACAATCTTGCAGACCTTGTGATAGAATGGCGATAAATTTATTGACGGAATTTTTGGAGGTTTTTATGAATTCGACAGAAGGGTACAAAGAAGTACGAATTAATAACAAAGAATTTTACCAGAATCTGACGAGATTGGCACTGCCGATTGCGCTTCAAAGCCTGATGCTCGCGTCGGTTGCCGCTGGCGACGCCCTTATGCTTGGAAAAGTCGCGCAGAATGAGATGACAGCCGTTTCCTTGGCAACACAGATTCAATTTGTACAAAATATGTTTCTTGCGGCTGTTACGGCAGCAGGGGCCATTCTCGGCGCACAATATTGGGGCAAAGGTGACAGAAAGACCTTGGAGGATATTTTCAATCTGATGCTTCGGTTTTGTGGTATCTTGTCGATTCTGTTCTTTTTGGCATGCGAACTTGTTCCGGGGATGTTGATGCATATTTTTACACATGATCCCTCACTGATGGCTATAGGAAGTTCCTATTTGCGCATTGCCGGCTGGTCATATCTGCTTACCGGGATTTCACAATGTTATCTGACGATCATGAAAGTATCAGAACATGTAAAACCCGGCGCGATTATCAGTTCGTGCGCTGTGATACTAAATATAGGACTGAATGCAGTATTTATATTCGGATTGTTGGGAGCACCTAAAATGCAGGCTAGAGGTGCTGCGCTTGCCACGACTGTTTCCCGTGTGATTGAACTGGCGTTATGTATTGCTGTATCGAGTAAAGCGTCTTATATCCGTCCGGCTTTTGACAGAATGTTGCATTTGCCTAAGCAGTTAAAAGTTGATTTTATGAGGCAATGTCTCCCTCTCCTGGGAGGTTCGTTGTGCTGGGGTGTTGGTTTTACATCCTATACTGCGATTATGGGACATATGGGCAGTGATGCCGCAGCAGCAAATTCAGTTGCGGCGGTGGTACGGGACCTAATCTGCTGCATGTGTAACGGGATAGGCAGCGCAGCAGGCATTATGGTAGGAAATGAACTCGGTGCAGGACACCTTGATATGGGCAAGGCATATGGCATAAAACTTAAGAATATTTCCTATGTCATTGGTTTTATTTCTACAGCGCTTGTGCTCATTGTAACACCATTTATAGTGGGGATGGTCATCCTGACGGAGCAGGCGAGGGGATATCTTACAGGGATGATGGTGATTATGTCTATTTATATGATTGGGCGCTGTGTTAACACAGTCACAATAAACGGTGTGTTGGATGGCGGTGGTGATACCATATTTGATATGTATAGTTTAATTGTCTGTATGTGGATGCTGGCTATTCCACTGGCGCTCATAGGGGCGTTTGTCCTGCATTGGTCACCGCTTGCAGTTTATGCCTGCACTTGTTTGGATGAAGTGGGAAAAATTCCGTGGGTGATGATACGGTTCAGAAAGTATAAATGGGTGCAGGATCTGACGAGACAGTGAAATATGAAGGAGAAATGAATCTATTATATAGGCGGTTCGCTTTGCACAGGAGGTAGATACGGTGCGTGTCTTGATTGCGGAGGATGAGGTAGAACTTGCAAAAGGACTGAAATTCCTGTTGGAAAAGAATAAGTTTACTGTGGATACGGTTTATGATGGAGCAGAGGCGATGGCATATTTTCAGGGCATGGCATATGATGTGGTGGTGTTGGATATCATGATGCCAAAGATAAACGGGCTGGAAGTGCTTCGGCGGATCAGGGAAACAGGATCGGGAGTTCCCATATTGATGCTTACGGCTAAGGCGGAGATAGAAGATCGAGTGGCTGGTCTGGAAGCCGGTGCGGATGATTATCTTCCGAAACCTTTTGCCAGCCGGGAATTTATTGCGAGGGTGAAAGCGCTTTCGCGCAGAAATGCGGGATATGCGGATTTATGTCTGACAGTTGGAAAAGTACGGTTGGACTGTAACCGTTATGAACTCAGCTGTGGTGCAAAGACAGTGCGCCTGAACAATAAGGAGTTTCAGTTGATGGAACTTTTTATGCGTAATCCCCGTCTGGTATTTTCAGCGGCACATCTGATGGATAAGATATGGGGACAGGATTCGGAAGCGGATATGAATGTTGTTTGGACCTATGTGGGATTTATTCGGAAGAAATTGAAACAGATAGATGGGGATATTGAAATTAAGACAGTCCGTGGGGCGGGGTATTCCCTAGAGGAGGCTGTATGCTGAAAAAAATGCAGAGGCGGTTTATTGTGGCGGCAATGTTGGCCTTTGGTGTGGTGATGTTGGCTCTCATTGTCGGTATCAATGTCGCCAATTATTATCGGACAACATCCATGCAGGATCGTCTGATCGGTGACCTTATGGAGCATGAGCTGCGTGTGTTCAGGCAGCCCAAGGCAGCGCCGCCGCCCTTTGCAGATATACAGGGCGGGGGACCGGAAGCAGAGTTTATGACGCGGTTTTTTGCAGTGCATTGTGACCGTAAGGGAAACGTAAAAGCGATGTCCAGGGATTACATTGCCTCTGTGGATGAGAAAACGGCAGGAATATATACCCAGAGAGTTCTTTTAAAAGGCAGGAAAAAGGGGTATTACGAAAATTACCGGTATCTGGTGAACCGGGATGAGTCAGGAATTGTCATTCTTTTTTTGAATGCGGAAGTTCCGCTGCAGTTTATGCGCTCTCTGTTTTGGGTTTCCATAGGGATAGGATGCGCCAGTCTTTTGCTGGTATTTCTGTTGGTGGTCTTTTTATCAAGGCGCGCTATCAGGCCTTATGTGCAGAATATGGAACGCCAGAAGCAGTTTATCACGGATGCGGGGCATGAACTTAAGACACCGATCACTTCCATTGCCACCAGTGCCGATATTGCGGCGATGGAGCATGAGGGGGATGAATGGATTCTCAATATCCAGAAGCAGTCTGCCCGCCTTGCGCATCTCGTGGAAGAGTTGGTAGCGCTCTCAAGACTGGATGAAGGAGTGCCTTTTCCGGAAAAGAGCAGATTTTCCCTGAGCGATGCCGTATGGGAAACAACAGAACCTTTTGCGGTTCTTGCGAAAGCAAAGGGCAAAGATTACAGTCAGAGGATAGAGGAGAACCTGACTGTGTATGGAGACCGGAATTCGATTCAGCGGATGATTTCTATCCTACTGGATAATGCTGTTAAGTATTCCAACAAGGAGGGGAAAATCCGCTTGGATATTTACCGCAGGCGGGGCAAAATCCGAATAGAAGTATTTAATACCTGTGATCTGCCTGATATTTCTAATTTGGACAGGCTGTTTGACCGGTTTTATCGGGTAGATGAATCCCGGTCAAAGCTGAGTGGTGGTACGGGAATTGGCTTGTCCATGGCGCGGGCGATTGTGGAAGCCCACGGCGGCAAAATCAGGGTGAAGAGTCCTGATGGAAAAACAATTTGCTTTAGTATTATACTGTAGAATATATATAGTCAAAAAGAACATTAGCGGCGGCTGATGTTTTTTTTGTGGAATAGGATGTTCAGAAAAAATACACAGAAAATTTCAGGTACATTTGAGGAAGCCATTTTATACTTATCCATGTTCTGACAAAGGATAAGGTCTAAGCCGGCAGTAACAATCGAAAGGAGCAAACAGTGTGTATCAGAGGCAGGAAGATGGTTTTCGGCATGAACTGAAATACAGGATTGGATATTTGCAATACATAGCATTAAAAAGCCGTTTGCAGACAGTTATGCACAGTGACTTTCATGTAGGTACAGATGGGAAGTATCTGATACGGAGTATCTACTTCGACAATTATATGGATAAAGCTCTATGGGAAAAGGCGGAGGGGGTTCCTGTGCGGGAAAAATTCAGGATCAGGTATTATAACGACGATTTTTCTTATATTATTCTGGAAAAAAAGATGAAGATCAATAATCTCTGCATGAAAATGGATGAAAAAATTACGAAAGATCAATGCCAGGATTTGCTGGAGGGCCGCTTGAACTGGATGCGGGATCACCCAACTGAACTGGTACGGGAACTATATGCAAAGATGCATTATCAGGTGCTGCGCCCCAAGGTGTTGGTATCTTACATAAGGGAGCCGTATATATATGACGTCGGAAATGTGAGGATTACCTTTGATTCTGATATCCGCACAACCTTGTATCACAGGAGTTTTTTGGAAAAGGACGTGACGGATATCCGTACCGCGGATCAGCCGCAGGATATGATCTTGGAGGTAAAGTATGACGCGTTTTTACCGGAAGTTATCCGGAAAATTATGCAGATAGATGCAATACGCCAGCAGGCGTTTTCAAAGTATGAAGCATGTCGGCGGTTTGGATAAAAATATATGGAGGAATGATCAAATGAGTTTTCATGATGTTTTTCAATCAAGTTTTTTGGAGAGTGTGACAGAATTTTCGGTAGTTGATATTTTGATCGGAATGCTGTTTGCCTTAGTCATCGGGCTATTTATTTTCGTGGTTTATAAAAAGACTTTTAACGGCGTAATGTATTCTGGCGGTTTTGCGCTGTCGCTGGTGGGGCTTTCCCTTGTGACGACGTTGGTCATTATGGCGGTAACTTCCAATGTGGTGTTGTCGTTAGGCATGGTTGGTGCGCTCTCTATTGTTCGTTTCCGGGCAGCCATCAAGGAGCCGATTGAGATTGTGTATTTATTCTGGTCCATTGCGGCGGGCATTGTAATCGGTGCGGGGATGATTCCGCTTGCAGTGATTGGTTCTGCGATGATAGGTGTCATATTGATCGTGTTTGCTAATCGGAAGGTACATGAAAACCCTTATATCTTGATTGTAAATTGTGTAAATGAAAAGTCTGAGGAAGAAACGCTTGCCATGGCGGGGAAAGCGGTGAAAAGATTTATGGTAAAATCAAAGACCGTGAATGCCGGTGGTATTGAACTGACTGCGGAAATCCGCCTAAAAGATGCGGCGACCTCTTTTGTCAACAGACTTCATGAGATTGACGGGGTAAGTAACGTCACTCTTGTCAGTTATAACGGTGAGTATATGTCTTAGAGGAGGGTGTGATGATTTCCCATAAGAATATAACAAAGGCTGTCGGTGTGATGATGGCAGCTGCGGTCGTGTTCTGCATTCTGGCCATGATATTTTCCCAGAACATGGTGGAGGTATTGGGCACTGCCGCTGTAGCGATGCAATATGAATCTGCATTATTTGACACAGAGGAGCCAATGCAGATTAATATCCTGATGGCGGAGGATGCGTGGCAGGATATGCTTGGCAATGCGTCCGCAGAAGAATATTATTCCTGTGATGTTGTGGTCAATGGTCAGAAAATATACAATGTGGGTATTCGGCCTAAGGGAAATACCAGTCTGTCTGCGATTGCCATGGATCCCGAAACAGACAGGTTCAGCCTGAAACTGGAATTTGATCATTATGTGGAGGGACAGACTTGTTTCGGCCTTGATAAGTTGATCTTAAATAATAATTATGCGGATTCAACGAGTATGAAGGAAGCCGTTGTCTATGATATGTATCAGTATCTTGGGGCGGATGCTTCTTTGTATAATTACGCTAAAATATCAGTCAATGGGGAATATTGGGGTGTGTATCTGGCATTGGAGGCTGTGGAGGAAAGTTTCCTGCTGCGCAATTACGGAACGGGAGACGGCGCTTTGTATAAGCCTGACAGCATGAATATGGGCGGAAGCTTTAAGAAGGATAGTAAGGAAGGTTTTCCGGGCGGAAATGAGTTTCAAATGCCTGGTGGCAGGGAATTTTCCGAGGGAAATAAGCCTATGCAGGGATTCAAAGAATTTGCAGGCGGCGTCCCAGGCCCCGGCGGCGGTTTTGGCATGGGTGGCAGTGGTGCGAATTTAAATTATTTAGATGATGATCTTGACAGCTACTCTTCCATATGGGAGGGCGAGGTGACAGACGCTGGCAAACAAGATCACCGCAGGGTAGTCACGGCTCTCAAAAATATCAGCCGGGGAATTAGTCTGGAACAATATCTGGATGTTGACAATGTATTAAAATATATGGCTGTACATACATTTTCCGTGAATATGGACAGTCTCTCGGGAAATATGGCGCATAATTATTATCTGTACGAGCATGACGGTATGTTGAATGTCATTCCATGGGATTATAATCTGTCTTTTGGAGGAATGAACATGGGGCCGGACAGCGGCGCTTCTTCGGTAATAAATGATGCTGTCGATTCTCCTTTTCAGGGAACGAAGTTCTTTGATGCTCTGTTGGAAAATGAAGAATATCTTGCCAGATATCATGAATATCTTGGACAATTGACGAAGGAATATGTCTTTGGTGGAAAGTTTGAGGGACTGTACCAGCGAATTAGAAGCCAGATAGATGTGTTAATAGAAGCAGATCCTACGGCATTTTATGCTTATGAGGAATATGAGACAGGAGCGGCAATGTTGTACCAGACAGTGATATTGCGGGCAGAAAGTATTCAGGGACAATTGGAAGGGACGATACCTTCCACAGATGAGGGGCAAAGGGAGGATGCGGCAAATCTGGTAGACGCATCGGCAATTGATATTGATGTAATGGGAGTGTTTGATATGGCAGGAGGTTCTCGTACCCCGCCGCTAAATGACAGTGTACAGTATAACGCCGCAAACGCCCGCACCGGCCATGACATAAATGGGATTGAGTTTCCATTTGCGCAGGATCAAGAGTCCGGCTCCCCAGATTAGTACGGAGACATAATTAATATCACTCAAATCTTTGGGTAAAGTGCGCTGACCGTAAAAAGATAATATGAGCAGGGAGATACCTGCGGATGCGATCATGGCGACGACTGCGGGGCGTAATCCGGCCAGTACGCCCTGTACGATTGTCAAGTTACGAAACCGATAGTAAATGTAAGCAAGTGTCATAACGATGATACAAGAGGGCAGGATACAGCCGAGTGTGGCGATGACTGCACCGGGCAGTCCTGCGACGCGTATGCCGACAAAAGTTGCGCAATTGATGGCGATCGGGCCAGGCGTCATTTCCGCAATGGTCATGATGTCGGCAAACTGTGTCATGGTCAGCCAGGGATGAGCATCCACAACTTGATGCTGGATTAATGGCATAGCCGCATAACCGCCGCCTATACTGAAAAGACCGATTTGAAAAAAACTCCAGAATAGTTCTAAGTAGATCATCCTTGTACACCTTTCGGTAATTTTGCAAGTTTAAGATCTTAAAATCCATTTGTGCAGAACTTCTTCCAATTTCTCCACATCCACTGGCTTGGAAATATGGTCATTCATACCTGCATCCTTGGATTTCCTGATATCATCTGAAAAAGCGTCCGCCGTCATCGCCACAATCGGGATATGTGTAAGGTCGTCCCTGTCGGAAGCACGAATCGCCTTCGAGGCTTCATACCCGTTCATGACAGGCATTTGAATATCCATAAAGATTAGGTCATAATAACCTGGCTCTGTTTCCAGCATACGTTCAACGGCAAGCCGGCCGTTCATCGCCTTTTCTACCTGAATCCCCACAATATTTAAAAGTTCTTCTGCCACTTCGATATTGATTTCATTATCTTCCACGAGTAACACGCGTTTCCCAGAAAAATCCTGCTGTACAAAGGTCTCAAGGGCATTGGATGTCTGTTCTTCACCGCCATGGCCAAGTACATTCAATAATACCCTGATCAACTTGGACTTAAACATTGGTTTGCTGACAAAGGCATCCACGCCGGCTTCTGTGGCCTCGGCCTCAATATCCGTCCAATCATAAGCGGACAGAATAACGATTGGAATATGTTTACCCACCATCCGGCGAATCTCCTTTGCGGTCGTCAGGCCGTCTTTTCCGGGCATCTTCCAGTCAAGGATCACCACAGAGAATTCCGTTCCCCCTTCCTTCTTCTGCGCGATGCGCTCTACGGCGCTGTCCCCGTCAAGCACATACTCCGCTTCCATGCCGATACTGCACAGAATCTCACAGGCGCACTCACAGGATTCTTCCTCATCGTCCACCACCAGCACCGGAAGGGATGCAAGCGCTTCCACATCTTCCTGTGCCACATTATCCAGCTTCAGATGCACCATGACTGTGAATTTGGAGCCCTTGCCCAGAGTACTTTCTACTTTGATATCACCATCCATCATGCGGGCAATATTGACCGCGATCGACATGCCGAGTCCTGTCCCCTCAATCTTACTGCCGCTGGAATTAGCTGCCCTGGAGAAAGGTTCAAAAATAGTCTTAATATATTCCTGCTCCATACCGATACCGGTATCCTCAAAGACAAATTCATAACATCCGCTGCCATTGATATGGGACGGCTTTTCTTCAATATGGATGCTGATAGTGCCGCCCTGCGGTGTAAACTTAACGGCATTACCCATGATATTCATAAAAATCTGCTGCAGGTGCTGCTCATCCCCGATCACATTCTCATGTTCCAGTTTCGCAATACTGGCATTCAGTTTTAGTTTCTTGGCATCTAACTGCGAGTGGAACACCATCAAAATGCTTTCCATGGTATTGGACAGATTAAAGCTGTCCTCCGTCAGACTGACCTTGCCGCTCTCAATGCGGCTCATATCCAGAACCTCATTGATCAGTCCAAGCAGATGTTTACCGGAAACCGTAATCTTATCGAGCGCATCCATAACTCGCTTCTTTTCATCTATGTGCATGGAAGCGATAGCCGTCATTCCCAAAATGGCATTCATGGGTGTACGAATATCATGGCTCATCCGGGACAAAAAATCACTCTTGGCATTGCTGGCTGCCTCCGCACGCGCCACTGCTAGGGCAAGCATCTTTTTCTGTTCTTCCTCCCGCTGTATCACATCATCGATATTGCGGATAGCTATTGTAAAGGCGGAAAGCTTCCCGTTCCTTGTCTCCGCCGCGGTAATGGCAATCGAGCACCACTCATACGCATCGCCTTCGTTCTGTCCACTGTCACGATCAAACCTATTTCTCTTGAACTGCAGTTCTATGTGTTCTCTGTCGGCCAGCCTGCTTATGACATTGTCCATATCCAGGAAATCTGCCACCTGTTCACAATGTTCCTCCGCCACTACACCGCTCTGAAAGTGTTCCAGCACTTCCTTATCATAGGTATTATGACGGGGCTTCCCATCTTCTCCAAGCGGATAAACAGTAGCGCAGGTTCCTGCATTTACATCAATATAGTAAATGGTATGGCAGGCACGGGCAGTACTGTTCATGGCCAGCTGGTATACCATGTACTCATCTTCACGCTTTGTATCACTGTATTCGTGCAATACTTGGCAGACGATCAGCACAATGCTGAACACGATCAGCACAATACTGATATTGCGAAATATATCATAACCGGAAAGGATCTCATCCTTGGGCAGTGTCAGAATCCCTGTCCACCCGTTGTCCATATGATGGAAATACACATTGCGCACAATACCGTCAGTAGCCTTGATATTTTCAGACACATGATTTCTCATATTGCACACAGCGCTTTCGCGATAACTGTTCACCAGATTCTGGAACCCTTCACGGTCATAATTCCATGTAGACCGGTAATAAAGCAGTTCTCCTTCCCTATCTATCAGATAATAGGAGGCCTTCTCCGGCAGCGTCATATCCTGACTGTTTATTTCAAAACAGGCAGGCTTAAGGTCAATGGCGATAAAACTGCCCGTACCCGGAACCACTTTACACATAGTCACCACAGAAAGTCCGGTCAACTCATCTGTGTATACGGGAGAAATATAAATCTTGCCCTCGGCCGCAACCGCGCCCTGATACCATTCCGTACCCGTGATATCATAATTGCCCATGGCTTCCATCTCCGGGACATTCGATACCAGATGCGTATCTTTGGATGTCTTCCCATAAATCTGGATCGTATCTTTACCATATACATTCGCCAACCCGTTCATAAAGGGGTACAGCCCCTCCCAAAGCTCCTCCGGGGAAATATCTGTCTGTTCGCGCTCTGCAATATAATTCGCAGCAATATGCAGGATAACTTCGTATGTATCGATACTCTGTTCCACTGTGGAAGAATAGTTTTTAACCAACGCCAACCCCATTTCATTGGTATTTTCCCACAGGATATTACGCAGAATATACATACAGCAACCGACAATAATGACAAAGACAATCAGGACAATAATATTGCTCCGTATCCTTCTGACCAACGGCTTTTTCTTACTCATAACTTCCAGCCTCTCCTTATAACATATTAAACCCGCAGTGTTCATTCGGGAAACCTTCCGTTGCTTTCGTGGACATTATACCACATCTTCCATGCACATGAAAACGGACTTTTTACTCTCCCTCTTTTCCTAATGACTGAGCCGCCCCGTCTGTGGTATACTATACATAATCCCGAAATATAAACCTGCGGGACATATCTGCATTTATCCCGTAGGATTGCAGCCTAGATAGAAAGAGAGGATCCCCTATGAAAAAACATACTATTTTGCTCATGATTGCCCTGTTGTCCACTCTTTTATTGTCTGGCTGCGGCGAGGAAAGTAAAGAAAAAAGCATTGCTGAGCCAGTGGTGAAACAAGTGGAAACGGAGATAACGCAACCAGCGCCTCTTCCGGAAGAACAGGAGGAAGACGAGCCGGAGACCAACGTCGATCTTCCGCCAGAAGAGGGTATGGTCCGCAGCCGGATCACCAATGAATGGGTTCCGCAAGAAGTAGACAACACAAGGCCCATCACCGTGATGATTCCTAATACCAAGACCGCCACCCAATACAGCCTTTCCAAGGCGGACGTACTCTATGAGTGCAACGTGGAGGGCAGTCTCACCCGTCTGATGGCCCTGTTCCAGGACTGGGGCTCCCTTGACAGGATCGGAAATATCAGAAGCTGCCGTGATTATTATGTGTACTGGTCCTTTGAATGGGATGCTTTTTATATCCACTGCGGTGGACCTTTCTATACGGATGACGTGCTGGGACGCGCCGACACAGAGCATATAGACGGGTTGAACAGCAGTAATTTCTGGCAGGCGGAAGATGCTGTCAGTTCCGGGGACAATACCTTTGTGGATGCCGAGGGCATTAGGGCTGATATCGATAAGTTGGATTATGATACGAAATATAGAAGCGGATATTCCGATGCAAAACACTATCGTTTCGCCCCGGACAGTGAGCCTAATATGCTGACACAGTACAGCAACTCTATCACTGCGGGTAAGATTGATATGTCACCCACCTATCCAGTTACCAACTGCTACTTTGTCTATAACTCGGACACTGGTCTCTATGACAGATTTCAACATTTATCCGGCACTTCGGCCGGCCCGCACACAGATCCGGCCACAGGGAAACAGCTGGCTTTCAAGAATATTCTGATTCAAAATACTTATTATGAAGTACGCGATCAGAAAGGTTATCTGGCCTTCCAATGCCACGATACCACTAGGGACGGTTGGTTTTTTACCAACGGCAGGGGCATTCATGTGACTTGGGAGAAAACCGCCGATTACAGCGCCACCAGATACTACGATGACAACGGTAACGAGATTGAACTCAACACTGGCAAGACCATGATCTGTATTGTGGAAGATGGGGACACCTTCCTGGTGGATAATAACAGAATGTAGTTCTTCATGATGACTCCGCTGTCTCCGCCCATTTGGGTATATTCATGATCAGACGGAATATAAAGACTCCGTCATCATTGCGAAAATCTGTTTCACCGCCATATTGCTCGGCAGTCTTAATAATACTGGACACCCCGATTCCGCCTGTAAATTCTGGTCGGGGTTGTCCCTTTCTGAAATCCAGTTCCATCTTACAGGTATTGCTGCAATAGATCACCAGCTTATTTTCCTTTTTCTTGACCAAAAGATGAATACAGCATTCTCTGTCTTCCATCTGACTGCGTGCTTCCATACAGCCGTAAATCGCATTTTCATACGCGTTCGACAATATAGTCACCATATCCATATCCGCTATGCCAAAGTTCTTATCCACTTCTGCATCAATGGTGATATTTATACCCTCCATCTTTGCCCATCTGGTGTAGGCTGACAGGATATTATTGACCGCCGTATTATCGCAAATGACGGGAACTGCACCCGTATCCATCTTGTTTTCATACTGCTTTAGATACTCTAACAGTTCATCCTCCTGCCCCCTGCGGACATACTCTGCAATTACCCTGTTATGATGTCTGATATCATGACGAATCCGTCGTCCGTTCTCTACAGATTCTTCCAGCAGTTCCAGCTGCCGCTCCAAAAGCTTATGGTTCATCTTCATGAGCTGGTTTTCCTTTTGATATTCAGATTCCTTGCCCATATGCAGATACAATCTTAATACCACCAACTGCAAAGCCCCCGTCAGGAAAAAGTTGATCACCAGTTGAATCAACCGGTAGCCATTGTTCTCCACATAATGCTGGATAAAAGTGATCCCGATTCCAGAAAAAAGACTGACGATCAGGACAGTCACACTAAACATGTCCATCTCCGTCGCCAGATAAGTGTCAAATCCTTTCAACGGCCTTCTCATATACTTTCCAATCCAAAACATCATAGTCAGGATAATGATAATCCTCGCAATGATGTCCGCCCATATATTTCCATGAAAGAAAACCCTGGCCGTCTCAATTCCACCCACAATAAACACGGCTGTTAGATAAAAAGTAAACGCCAGATTATAAACAGTCAAAAAAATACTTTTATTGCTGACAACCAGCGATACTAATACAAAAGCGCCAAAAATGACAAAGGTTATCATCCTAATACAGCTTTGCCAGTCCACCACATACCAGACACAGGCCATCACCACTGCCGTCACACAGAACACACCATAAATCATGGCCACTTTTCTATTGTTAAAACGCGGCTCGTCAATCTGTAAAAACAAAATGATCGTGCCTATCGTACAAATCGCAAACCTAATAAAGGCAATATATACCGAACCACCCAGCATCTTTCTCTACCCTCTGCCATTGCATATTTATCCGATAACCTATCATCTGATAAGCTATCTATACCTAATCTATCCTATACCTAACAACCTAATACCCAGACATCGTATCTGTAACTCAGCACATTTTCTGACACCGTATACGACTATATAACTATAACAAAAAGAGAGAAAATTTTGCGGATTTTGGTATACATCGCACTTTTGAGGGTATACTTTGTTAATTCTGGGGAATCCAGATGCCCGATTTGCCATAAGGTTGTATCATTTTTACCTCCATACTTACCGCCTCTTCCGGAAAATCTATGGACACCGTCACACTTCCGTCTTCCCGCTCATCGCCTGCATGCACAGCCACCTTTGTTTCGTCTTCCGATAAATTCAGAAGTGTCCGAGCCGCCGTCTGTGGCGCAAATAGACTTTGATAACTTTGATAATACCCGCCGGCATTTCTGTCTTGCAGAGCATTCTCATTCAAGGCTTCCCCCGCGCCATTGGTCAGATAATCCATCGGCGTATTATGGATCCCTTCTCCGTATGCCGCCACGAAACTACTGCTGTCAGAAACACTATTCATATAGAACATATCACTTTCTACAACCCGATAACCGTTATCCACAAGCTGCCATGTCAGGCGTTCCTGCCATACTGTCACATGGGGATCCGATGTCCAGGCATAATATATGATTACAGCTTCCTGCGACGTACATTCCGCGATTCGGTAATCGTTCTGTGCATTCCATGGCCAGGGACTGGACCATCCAAAGCTGTAGACACCTTCCTCCCCGCTCAATAACTCCTCGTTCTGAAACTGTTCTCTTTTCTCCTTCGTGCAAAGTTCCACAATCCTGTTTCCGTCCCTGTCGCAGACAGCCTGCGCCCAAGTGTTTGCCGTCTGCCAAAGCTGTTCTTCCTGCCGTTTCATTGGCAGGGGATCCGTTCCTAATATTACCAATGCCGCAATCACTGCTGCCAGAGCCGCTGTAGCAATGGCAAGTTTCGGTTTGCGCCAGTGCATGACATTCTCAATCCGCTTTTTCGCATCCTTCTCCCCGAAAGCAAGGGGTGCCCCACCCGGAAACAGTCCACCCGCCGACAACTTTAATAAAGATGCCGCATAATCCGCCCGGATATCTTTCTCCATCTTCCGTATAACAGCTTCATCGCAGGACATCTCCATATCCTTCCCGGACAGATAAAAGGCCGCCCAGATGAGAGGATGAAACCAGTAAACTGCCAGCGCCAAGAATGAAAGCAGCCTTATGATATGATCGCCCCTTCTTATATGTGTCCTCTCATGTAAAATAATATATTCCCACTCCTTTTTATCTAAGGAAGAAGGCAGATAGATTCTTGGCCGTATCAGTCCGATCACAAAAGGCGTAGGGATATAATCCGACAGATAAATATTGTCCTGCACCTTCACCGCTCCCTGAAGCCTGCGGCTAAAAATAATCAAGCTGACGATACCATACACCAATATCATAGCCATTCCCGATATCCAAACATTGCATGCCACCCACAAGAGCGTTCGTGTGTCTTGGGACAAATAAATACCCTCATGCGCCATTTCAACTTCAAAAGCATCCAAGACAGGTTTGACCGCCTGATTCTTTTGTGCCGCCTCTTCCATCTGTATCTCCGGAAAAGTTCTATTCTCCGCAATCTGCACACGACCGGCCTCTGCTCTGTCGAATAATGCAAAAAAGGAGACTGACGATACAAATGTAAACGGACATAACAGCCGGTACAATACAAGTACCCATAATAGATAACAATATATCTTCGGCGCCCTCCGTAACAAAACCCGCAGCAAAAGTATCACCATAACAATCCCTCCTGCTGTCAAACTGCGGTACAACACTTCCAAAAACATCCTCCTGCCGCCACTGATATAAGCAATCTCATGAAATTCCTCATATAGTCCCATCTTAAAGATTGTCCTCATTCCCCTAAAAATCATATTGATCCATTCTTCCATGTTTTCTCCCCCACACTCTACAGTCGGCTATCTTTCCCTGTTCTTATCGATAATCCCCTGCAATTCCCTAATTTCTTCCTCTGACAACTTACTCTGTGAAGTAAAAGCCGCCAAAAATTTGGGCAGAGAACCGCTAAACGACTCCTCCACAAACTGTCTGCTCTGCATGGCATAAAATTCCTTTTTATTTACAAGGGATGTCACCACGCCCTTGTTATTCTGAAAAAGTTCCCGGTCGCATACCCTGTGAAGGATTGTATATGTCGTAGACTTTTTCCAATTTAATTCCTTCTCACACAGCTTCACCAGTTCCCCGGACGATACTGGTTCATTCTCCCAGATAAGATTGGCAAAACGCCGCTCTATTTCTCCTAATCTGTATTCGGCCATATTTTCTCCTTTCCCGTATTTTCCCTGCTCTTTTTTGGCTTTATAATATCAATCTACTCTCTGTAGACCATTTATAGTCTACTGTTTGTAGACCTTTCTGTCAAGAGGATTTTCTACGCAGATAAATACTATGTTTACAACTGTATCCAGAAAAATATGGCAATGATGCTATTTTGTTCTTATAAATCAGATGATATACTATGAATAAAAACGGGAGAAGGGAATCCTTGAGAGAAAATATACAGACATTCCGCAAATTATTTTGGTCAACGTTAAAACTCAGCGCCTGTACTTTCGGCGGCGGGTTTGTTATTATTCCCCTGATGCGCAAAAAATTCGTGGAAGAACTGCACTGGATTGAAGAACAGGAAATGCTGGACCTGACTGCCATCGCCCAGTCTTCTCCGGGGCCCATTGCCGTAAACGCTGCTATTTTGATTGGCTATCATGTAGCAGGCGCTCTTGGTGCGTTGATGACCGTCCTGGGAACTGTTTTACCGCCGTTAGTCATCATCTCTATCGTTTCCCTTTTCTATCAGGCCTTTCGTGATAATGTCATTGTCAATATGGCGATGATGGGAATGACCGCGGGTGTGGCCGCTGTGATCTGCGACGTTGTCCTGTCCATGGGAATGGCCATTCTTAAGCAGAAACGAATCTTTCCTATCCTTGTTCTTCTGGCATCCTTTATTGCTGTTCGATTCTTCCACGTGAATATTATTCTGATTATTTTTCTCTGTGGTATTGTGGGCGCGGCAGATGCGTTCTATCAAATGCGCCGTAAAATCCATCATCCGTAAAATCCATCATTTATAATAGGTCTGAATTTTTTTGGAGAAGATGCACAGAAAAGACATCTGTTATTGACAAGAAATGAGAAATTTATTACAATGAATATGTCAATTGCTCAAAAGTTCAAACGAACTTATTGTGCAGATTGTCTTAAGGGCGAAGAGCCCGGCATTTTCATGTTGTAAGTATGGCTAAAAGCCATAACTAAAAAAAGGAGGTATAACTATGAAAAAGCTTACTGCAATGCTGCTTGTTGCAGCCATGACGATTGGTCTTGTGGCATGCGGCAACAATGCTGGCACTCCCGACAGCGGAAACGCTCCCGCTCAGGATGCTGGTACCGAAACTTCTGGGGGGGGGGCTGAGGCTGAAGCGCCTGCGGCTGAAGAACCTGCTGCTGAGGAGCCTGCTGCTTCCGGAACTGATGACGTCAATGTGCTGCCCAGGGAAGAGACTCTGTACTTCGCAGGACAACAGTGGGGCGCTGTCAATAGTTGGAACATAATGGGTACCAACCAGAATAACGCTATGGCGATTGCCGGCGGCCCTTCTGGATATCGTACTCTGATGTTCGAAACACTGTATATGTACAACTTTATGAACGGTGAAATCATCGGCCTGTTGGCGAATGACGATTATGCATGGAACGATGATATGACCCAGATGACATTGACAATCAAAGACGCTGCTAAGTGGTCCGATGGAACACCCGTTACAGCTGATGATGTAAAGCGTACCTGGGATGTCAGTGTTGAGATTGCAAACGGAACTGGTTCTACATACGGTTCTTACATTGATTCCATTGACGCTGATGGCAATACTGTTACCATCAACGCAAAATTGAATGATGCAGGGCAGCCCGTGAACCCTCTGAAGGTTCTGGATTTCCTGACAGGTGCTCCCATTGCACAGGCTGCTTGGATTGACACACTTTCCGATCGCTGCGGCGGCGATGCTACTGCAATGTTAAATGATCCTGGCGATGATGTTGTATGGTCCGGTCCTTACACCAAGTATTTATCTGATGACCAGCGTGTGGTTCTGGTACGCGATGACAATTACTGGGGCCAGGATGCTTCCATGTGGGGTTCCCTGCCTGTTCCGAAGTATATCGCACATGCAATGTATGCTGACAATGCAGCTGGTGAAGTTGCTCTGAAAGCCGGTGAGGTTGATGTCTGCCAGCAGTTCATTGGTAACATCCAGGATCTGTGGCTGAATGACGGACTTCCGATTTCTACATATTATGAAGAAGCTCCTTACGGCGTATGCCTGACCATGCCTACCGCATGGTACAACATGAACATGCCTGTATTGGCTGAGAATCCTGCTCTGCGTAAAGCTATCGCAATGGCAGTTGATTATGATCACATTATTTCCGCAGCTATGACGAACCAGTCTCCTACCTTCAAGGATGTTCCTCGTTCTGTGATGAATCCTACCAGTGGTGAGCAGGCTCTGTATAATGCAAGTGAAGTTGCTGACCTGCAGTGGGAAGGCAATGACATCGATGGCGCTATCGCTCTGCTGGATGAGGCAGGTATCGTGGATAATGATGGTGACGGTTATCGCGAGTGGAACGGCGAGAAGATCTCCCTGAACGCTGTATGCCCGAATGGCTGGTCTGACTGGCAGGCTTCCATGGTTGACGTGGCAGCAGCCGGAGAGAAGATTGGTGTTGAGATTACAACTCTGTATCCTGAGTATGATATTTATCAGACCGTATTTACCGATCCTAACCAGACCGAATATGCTATCTTCATGTGGTCTCCTGAGGCTGCATCTCCTTCCAACCCTTGGACTCGTGTAAACCAGTTCATGGGTATGGATTATGTAGGCGTTCAGAATAACTGGTCCGGTAACTGGGGACAGTATAAGAACGAAGAAGCGGATAAGCTGATCAAGCAGATTCCGTTGACCACTGACGAAGCTGAACTGAAAGACCTGTATACACAGTTGGTTGAGATTTATCTGACCGAAGTTCCCAGCTTCTCATTGATGTATCGTCCTTCCGTATTCCATGCGGTAAATGAGTCTATATGGACCAATTATCCTGCTGGAGATGATGGACGCAATATTCCTCCTGCTGACTGTACAGACGGTTATGGTATTGCCGCTTTGTATGAGCTCGAGTTAGTACAGTAAATTAAAGTATGGTAGAAGGGGCCATGCTCCGGTGGAGCATGGCCCTACACATTTAATTTGGAAGGAGGAATACGTGTGAAAGGTTACCGCAAATATTTCGGGAAAAAAATTATCTGGTTTATTATCACTTTTATTGCGGCTGTTATTTTGAATTTCGTTCTGCCTCGGCTCATGCCATCGGATCCAGTAGCGGCCATCACTGGCAAACTGATGTCCGGTACCACTGATGCTGCCGCAGTGCAGCAGGTTTATGAGCGTTATCAGGAGGAATTCGGGACCAACAAGCCCATGTACCAGCAGTTTTTTATATTTTGTAAGAACGCGCTTCAGGGCAACTTCGGCTTATCTTTCAGCCAGTATCCCCGCCCTGTCAGCGATATTATCGGCAGTGCTATCGGTTGGACGATAGCGTTGCAGCTTCCGGCAATCTTAGTCGGATGGTTGTTGGGAAATATTCTGGGTGCTCTTGCAGCTTATGTCCGCAAAGGATTTGACAAGGTTCTGCTTCCGGTATTCTTATTCTTAGGCAATATTCCTGCCTTCGGTATGGCGGTAATCTTGTTGGTGGTATTTGGCGTCTATCTGAATATAGCGCCTACTGCGGGCGGTTACTCCTTTGACATGATTCCTCACTTAAGCTGGGATTTCATTAAATCCGTGATTTCCCATTATCAGCTGCCTTTCTGGTCTATCGTACTGATCTCCATTGGTGGGCAGGCTGTTGGTATGCGTTCTATGTCCATCTATGAGTTGAATGCTGATTACGTGAAATATTCCCGTTTCCTGGGCATCAAGGATCGTAAGATCGTGGGTTATGTGTTCCGTAATGCGATGCTGCCACAGGTGACTGGTCTGGCTCTCAGCATAGGTACCATGATAGGCGGCGCCCTGGTGGCGGAGATCATTTTCTCTTATCCGGGACTGGGCAGTACCATGTATTCAGCGGTGACGGCGGCGGATTATCCGCTGATTTCCGCTACCACACTGATTATTACGATCATGGTTCTTTTGGCTAACTTTGCGCTGGATATTGTCTACGGCTTCATTGATCCCAGAGTTAAAGCCGCACAAGTTGATTAGGGGAGGGATAGAAGATGAAAAATACGTTACGTCAGGTTTTCCATTCTCCCAAATTTGTGGGAGGCTTTGTGATTTTTGCTGCGATATTGTTATTGATGATCATCTATCCGTTGATTAACCCCGGCGATCCGCTGGAGATGATAGGTGTCAATACCTTTGCTAAGCCGGGTACCTATGTCTCTCTGTATGATGCAACCAAGGCCAAATATGAGCCCATGCGTCTTGCTGATGCGGAGGATAAGCGTCTGGACGCTTACTTAAGCGCTGAGGACAGAGTGGCCATGGTAGAGTGGTTTGACCTTGCAGGAATTGATATATCCAATCTCGACATAGAGGATACGGATGCCCTGATGGATATGTGGAACGACAATTATGATCCGGCCTTCAAAGTCAAGGGAATGACCAAGGCCAAAGTAAATTATTTCAGGCGTCTGGACAATTCCATACAGCAATTACAGAGTGCAGATGTCATTGTTCTTGCCGACACCAATGAAGAGACCGGCGAATTGGAAGAGACCGGCCAGGTGAGCAAGACGGACTATGTCAATGTCAACAGCGTGGTAAATGTGAAATTCCTGCCGTTGGGCACTGACAACTTCGGTCGGGATGTGTTCAAGGAACTGGTCAGCGCCATAGGTACATCTATGTTGATCGGTCTGCTGGCGGGTTCTGTGGCAACTCTGATCGGGCTTACATTAGGTCTTCTGGCCGGATATGTGGGCGGGGTTGTGGATGACATTATCATGTTTGTCACTAACGTTTTCACTGTCATTCCCAGTTTTGTCCTGTTGATTCTGATCACTTATTCTATCAGTCAGGATCAGCGTGGTGCCGCTGTGGTGGGAGGTGTTATCGGATTGACCAGCTGGACATGGACGACCAGAAGTGTCCGCTCCCAGGTGATTTCCCTGCGCAACCGTGACCATGTAAATCTGAGCAAACTTTCCGGTCACAGTTTAGTGCGTATTGTATTGACGGATATTCTGCCATACATAGCATCCTATGTGGTGATGGCTTTCATTCTGCAGGTTTCCTCAGGTATCTTAGCTGAGGCACAGCTCAGTATGCTGGGTCTTGGCCCGAAGATGACCGAAGTGCCTACGCTTGGTCTGATGATGAACTGGGCAATGCTTTACTCGGCACACACGAATGGATCTTGGTGGGCATACTTCCCTGTTATTCTGACCATTGCACTCATCTCGTTCTCCCTGAACCTGATGAACACAGGTCTGGATCAGGTATTTAACCCAACACTGAGAGATTAAGGAGGTCATTATGGGAAAAGTTATGTTGGAGGTTAGAAACCTCAAGACAAAATACATTACCCGCTTTCATGAGGATGTGTATGCGGTGGACGGCGTTTCCTTTTCTATTGAGGAAGGGAAGTCCCTTGGTATCGCCGGTGAGTCCGGCTGCGGTAAATCAACCTTGGCACTCTCCATGATGGGTTATTACTTTCCGCCCTTACATTACATAAGCGGTGACATTATCATAGACGGAACTAATATTTCGGGATTGAAGCCGGACGATGTCCGTAAGACAATCCTTGGCAGCGAGATTGCTTACATTCCTCAGGCGGCCATGAATGCTTTAAATCCTACTCAGAAAATCATCCGCTTTATGGAGGATGTGGTTCATGCCCACGATCCCAAGAAGGATAAAAAATCAATCAGGGAGATGGCCGAAGCACGTTTTGCGGAACTTGGTCTGCCGCCCTCTGTATTGGATAAACATGCCGTGGAGTTATCAGGCGGTATGAAGCAGAGAACTGTTATTGCGGTGTCCACCATCTTAAATCCTAAGGTACTGATTGCTGACGAGCCGTCTTCGGCACTGGACGTTACCAGCCAGAAGATGGTTATCAAGATGATGCGCGAGTTGATGGAGAAGGGCTATATCAAGTCCATGCTGTTTATCACGCATGAGCTGCCGCTTCTGTATAATGTGACAGATGATATCATGGTCATGTATGCAGGTCAGATTGTGGAAAAAGGAAGCGCGAAGGAGATGGTCTTTGATCCTGTACATCCTTACTCCCATGGTCTGATGAACTCCATTCTGGTTCCCGAGGAAGGGACCAGAGGCAACAAACTGACGGCTATTCCCGGCACGCCGCCTAACTTAAAGAGACCGCCGGACGGCTGCCGTTTTGCAGAGCGCTGCAAATACGCTACGGCAGACTGCCGATATACCAATATTCCTGAAAAAACTTTTGATGACAAACGCATGTACCGCTGCCTGATGGGGGTGGATGAATTGAAGGAGGTGTATGGCCGTGAGTGAAAAAGCGATGGAACAGAAAGATTTTACCAATAAACCGCTGTGCCTGTCCGGACGCGGCGTCACCAAAGTGTTTGGCATGGGCGATAAAAAGACTGTGGCTGTAGACCATGTGGATTTTGATTTTCATGAGGGAGAATTTGTATCCATTGTAGGAGAATCCGGCTCCGGAAAGACCACACTTTCCAAGATGCTGCTTGGTCTGTCGAATGCTACGGAGGGCGAGATCCTGTTTCAGGGAAAGCCCAGAGATATTTCAAATGGTAAAAAGAAGAAAGAATACTGGAAGGGAATCCAGGCTATTTTCCAGGATCCGTTCTCTTCCTTCAATACATTCCATAAAATTGATTCCGTGCTGTTAGACTGCATCAATATGCGTGGCGGTAAGAACCTTTCCAAGGAAGAAAAGACTGCCATGATGACGGAGGCATGCAGCTTCGTGAACCTGAAGTTTGCAGAACTTACTAATAAATATCCTTTCGAACTTTCAGGCGGTCAGATGCAGCGTCTGATGATTGCCAGAATCTTCCTGATGAAGCCGAAGATTCTGCTGGCAGATGAGCCTACATCCATGGTGGATGCCTGTTCCAGGGCAACAATTTTGGATATGCTGTTAAATCTTCGTGATGAGATCGGCATGACGGTTATCTTTATCACCCATGATATTGGTCTGGCTTATTACATATCCGACACCGTGTATATTATGGAACACGGCAAGTTTGTAGAGTACGGTAAGGCTGACGAGGTCATTCTGGAGCCGAAGGCAGCATACACCAAGCGTTTGATCAGTGATGTTCCTAAGATTCATGAGGAGTGGGATCTGTCCACGGTGGATCTGCTGACTGAGAAATAGTAGTATTGTTTGCGATACTTCCTGTATTATTGTGTTTTATATTAATTGAAAGGAGTGTGATTTATGGATATCAAAGAACTTGTTTCCAAGATGACTCTGGAAGAAAAGGCGGGGCTGTGCTCCGGCCTGGATTTCTGGCACACAAAACCTGTGGAACGGCTGGGCGTGCCCGCTGTCATGGTTTCAGACGGCCCTCACGGTCTGCGCAAACAGGATGAAGAGGCGGATCATCTTGGTATCAATGACAGCATCAAGGCGGTCTGCATGCCTGCTGCATGTGCCACCGCAGCTTCCTTTGACAGGGAGTTGATCGGACATATGGGTGAGGCCATTGGAGACAGCTGCCAGCATGAGAAACTCAGCGTGGTTCTTGGCCCGGCTGTGAATATCAAGCGTTCTCCCCTGTGTGGCAGAAACTTTGAGTATTTTTCGGAAGATCCTTATCTGGCAGGTGAAATGTCAGCTTCCTATATCAACGGTGTACAGAGCCGCAATGTTGGCACATCCATCAAGCATTTTGCTGCTAACAATCAGGAACACCGCCGCATGAGTTCAAGTTCTAATGTAGATGAGCGCACCTTGCGGGAGATTTATTTCCCGGCCTTTGAGATTTCCGTGAAAAAGGCACAGCCCTGGACGGTGATGTGCTCGTACAATCGTTTAAACGGCACCTATGCTTCCGAGCATCCCTGGCTGCTCACTGATGTGCTGCGTGGGGAATGGGGATTTGAAGGTTATGTGATGTCTGACTGGGGCGCAGTATCCGATCGCGTTGCCGGTGTGGCGGCAGGTTTGGATTTAGAAATGCCCGCATCAGGCGGCATTAATGATAAGAAGATTGTGGAGGCTGTCCGGGCAGGTAAACTGGATGAAACTCTTGTGGATCAGGCAGTGGAGCGGATTCTTACTATCAATTACAGATATCTTGACAATGCAAAACCGGAGACACCATGGGATCAGGAGGCAGATCATCAGCTCTCTGCACAGATTGCGGCGGAGTGTATGGTCCTGCTCAAGAACGAGGGCGTGCTTCCTCTGCGCAAAGAAGATGAGATCGCGTTTATTGGTGAGTTTGCTAAAAAGCCCAGATTCCAGGGTGGCGGTTCTTCCCATATTAACTGCTTTAAGACCACTTCCGCCATGGAGGCGGTTGACGGCCTGAAAGTTACCTATGCGCAGGGCTACAGCGTGGAGAAGGATGAGGCTACCGATGAGATGATTGCGGAAGCTGTGGCGGCGGCTAAGGCAGCTAAAGTGGCAGTAGTCTTTGCAGGACTTCCCGATGCATATGAATCTGAGGGTTACGACCGCACCCATATGGCGATGCCTGTCTGCCAGAACAAGCTGATCGAGGCTGTGGCGGAGGCTAATGCCAATACGGTGGTGGTACTGCACAATGGTTCGCCTGTAGAAATGCCCTGGATTGATAAAGTGAAAGGCGTTTTGGAAGCATACCTGGGCGGT
Organism: uncultured Lachnospiraceae bacterium; assembly: GCA_946554445.1. Classification (GTDB taxonomy): domain Bacteria; phylum Bacillota; class Clostridia; order Lachnospirales; family Lachnospiraceae; genus UBA3282. The sequence goes on from CAMNSD010000021.1 coordinate 39,597, forward strand.
CAGGCTGTTGGCCAGGCTGTTGTTAAAGTTTTATTTGGCGATGTGAACCCTTCCGGTCATCTGCCGGAGACATTCCCTGTGAAACTGTCCGACAATCCTTCTTATCTGTACTATGGCGGAGAAGGCAATGAGGCGGACTACAGGGAAGGCATTTTTGTGGGTTACCGCTATTATGACAAGAAAGATATGGACGTTCTTTTCCCCTTTGGTTATGGTTTGAGTTATACTACTTTTGCCTGCTCCGATTTGCGTCTGAGCGCATCGGAGATTACGGATCAGGAGACGTTGACTGCAACAGTCACTGTAAAAAATACCGGCGCCTGTGCCGGCAAGACAGTGGTTCAGCTGTATGTGGGTGACAAGGACAGCACAGTGCTGCGCCCTGTGCGTGAACTGAAAGGCTTTGAGAAGGTAGAACTCGCGCCGGGAGAGAGCAAGGATGTCAGCTTCGTACTGGATAAACGCTCTTTTGCTTACTGGAACACCGAATTGGGCGACTGGCATGTGGAGACCGGAGAATTCACTGTTGAGGTTGGGCAGTCTTCACGCGATATTGAAGTCTGCGGCACAGTTACCGTAAATTCTACCGTTGCGCTGAAGAAACATTATACGATGGACTCCATTTATATGGATATCTTGGCAGATCCCAAAGCGGCAGAGGTTGTCAAGCCTATGCTGGAGGAGATGAAGAAAGCATTTTCTTCCGGATCCGAGGACACCACGGATGCAGCTAAAGAAGCTGTCAGTGAAGAGATGAATATGGCAATGATCAAATATATGCCGTTGCGCGGTGCCATGAGTTTTGGTGGTGGTATCACGCAGGAGCAGATGGATGCCATGCTTGCGGAGATGAACCGCGATTAATTCATACAATGCAATATATTATCGGGAGAGATTCCTGAAAGGAATAATTCCAAAAATAAACTCATAATTTTGGAAGTGCGGCATGATTTCGGTCATGTCGTACTTTTTTTGTGGTATAGGAAAGCGACCAACCAAAATACACCTTGAGTTTCTGCAGGCTGCAATTTAGAAACAGATATTTTAGATAGCTTGACAAACATACCAACGGTATGATAATATACAAAACATACCATTGGTATGTTAAGGAGAGGAGGAAAAATGGCAAGAAACAAATATCCGGAAGAGACGGTCAATCTGATAGTGGATGTGGCTGCCCGTCTGTTTATGGAAAAGGGATATGAGCATACTTCGATTCAGGATATCATTGATCATCTGGGTGGGCTTAGTAAAGGTGCGATTTATCATCATTTTAAGTCCAAGGAAGAGATTTTATATGCTGTTACAGACAAAATAACGGCGCAGTCCAACCAGATGTTGGTTATTATTCGTGACCGCACGGATTTGAACGGGAAAGAAAAACTGAAGACGATGTTTAGGGAGTCTCTCAATCGTTCTGCACTGGACGATATCTACACGATAGTTCCCAACTTTTATAATAATCCGCGGCTTCTTGCCAGTATTTTGCATGAGACGATAGAAGTATCGGCGCCGGACTATATCCAACCGATTATCGAACAGGGAGTGGCGGACGGTTCTATTTCTACACAGCATCCAAAGCAACTGGCGGAATTGATTTCCCTGATGGCTAATCTTTGGATGAATCCTATGGTTTTTGACGATTCTGAGGAGGAAACTTATCATAAGTTTATGGTGTTTGATCAGGCACTTAAAGGATTGGGACTGGATATTGTGGACGAAGAGATGATGTCGAGGATGCAGGAACTGACAACAATCTACCAGAAAAGTAAATAGCGGCAAATACAGGACATACATTCTGCCCGGTAACAAGGGCAGAAAAATTTTAATCAAATACATACCAACGGTTGGTATGTAAAATAAGGAGGACTATTAAATGATTCACAAATTATTTTCCAAAGATTTTACATTGGTTGTCATCGGACAGATTATTTCTCTGTTTGGCAACGCCACGGTAAGATTCGCCCTGCCCCTTTATTTATTAAATCTTACCGGCTCATCGGCGCTCTACGGTACGGTGATGGCATGCGCATTTATTCCATCTGTTTTACTATCGCCGGTGGGCGGCATGATCGCGGACAGGGTGAATAAGAGAAACGTCATGGTCATATTGGATTTTTTCACGGCAGCTGTGATTCTGCTGTTTTCCCTGCTCATGCAGGGCGTGAATTTGGTGGTCTTACTGACAGTTACGCTGATGATTCTGTACGGGATTGAGGGTGCTTATCAGCCTTCCGTGCAGGCTAGTATTCCGGTGCTGGTGGATACGGAATACATTATGGCGGCTAATTCCGTTGTCAATACGATTAGTTCGTTTGCGGGATTAATGGGGCCTGCGCTTGGGGGAATTTTATACAGTGCCTATGGGCTTATGCCGGTACTGTGGGTTTGTATGGGGTGTTTTGTGTTCTCGGCTGTTATGGAGATTTTTATTCATATACCACATCGGAAACTGGATTCTGCGGAAAGCATCTGGCAGATTGTCAGGAGCGATTTTGCAGAAAGTATTCAGTTTATCTGCAAAGAGAAACCTGTTATTGGGAGAGCGGTTTTGGCGGCCTGTGGAATCAATTTGTTTCTAACTTCCATGATTACGGTAGCGCTGCCATATTTGGTGACAGAGGTGATTGATTTGGAGACGGCCTGGGCAAATCGGCTTTATGGGTTTGCGCAGGGCATATTGGCGGCGGGGGGACTAACCGGCGGAATCTGCGCGGGTATTTTTGCAAAGAGATTATCCATTCAAAAATCCGGACGACTGATTGTAGTGAGCGCAATATGTCTGCTTCCTGTGAGTGTGTCCCTGTTTCTGGTAAAGTCTGGGATAATAAATTATGTGATTCTTACCATGAGCTGTTTTATGGTTATGGTGTGTGCGACCGTTTTTAATGTGCAAGTGCTGTCCTTCTTTCAGATGGTGACGCCGGCGCATTTGATTGGAAAGGTCATGGCGCTCGCTTTTACTGTAGCTATGTGCGCACAGCCGCTCGGAAATGCATTGTATGGAGTACTTTTTGAGGTTTGTACGGGTGTGGAAGGGATGGCGGTTTTGTTTGCCAGCGTAGTTTCTGCATTAATTGCGGTTAGAATTTGGAAGGTTTTTGAGGGGGCTGCGGAAAGTTAGCTGTGTGTTGGATGCTGCATAGATTATAATTATAAAAATGGAATTTGTGTGGAAGAGTTGCAAAAGGGGAACAGCGGTCGATAAAAGGTGTGTACATATTGATGAAAAAGATGCTATACTATTAATAAAAAAAGAAAGAAGGTATGATTAATTATGGTAAACCGTTTTGTATTGAATGGAATTTCTTATCATGGAGCGGGGGCAATCAAAGAAATTCCGGAAATCATCAAAAGTAAAGGTTTTAAAAAGGCCTTTGTGGCATCGGATCCGGATCTGGTGAAGTTCGGCGTGACTGCTAAGGTGACAGATTTATTGGATGCGGAAAATTTGGCATATGAGATTTATTCCGATATTAAGCCCAATCCGACAATCGAGAACGTGAAGGCGGGCGTGGCGGCTTACAAGGCGTCGGGCGCAGATTACATGATCACGATCGGCGGTGGTTCTTCTATGGATACCGGTAAAGCTATCGGTATCATCATCAACAACCCGGAGTTTGAGGATGTGCGTTCCTTAGAGGGTGTGGCGCCGACAAAGAATAAGACTGTGTATACAATCGCAGTTCCGACAACGGCCGGCACAGCGGCAGAGGCCACAATCAACTATGTTATTACGGATGTGGAGAAGAAGAGAAAATTTGTGTGCGTAGACGTCAATGATATTCCTGACATTGCCATCGTGGATCCTGAGATGATGGCAAGTATGCCCAAGGGATTGACAGCTGCAACCGGTATGGATGCGCTGACACATGCGATTGAGGGATATACGACTAAGGCAGCATGGAGACTGGCAGACTGCCTGAACCTGGAAGCGATTAAATTGATCGCTGAGAATCTCCGGGGCGCAGTCAATAATACACCTGACGGACGTGAGGGCATGGCGCTTGGTCAGTTCGTGACCGGTATGGCATTTTCCAATGTGGGACTTGGTATCGCTCATTCTATGGCGCATACGCTGGGAGCGGTTTATGATACCCCTCATGGTGTGGCTTGCGCAATGATGCTGCCAATCGTTATGGAGTATAACGCAGAGACTACGGGAGAGAAATTCAAGGATATCGCAGAAGCAATGGGCGTGGACACCACCGGAATGTCTCAGGAAGAGTATCGTAAGGCTGCCATTAATGCGGTACGGCAGTTGTCTGAGGATGTGGGTATTCCTGCGAAACTGGAAGCCTTGAAAGAAGAGGATCTGGACTTTTTGGCAGAGTCTGCATTTGCTGATGCATGCTGTCCGGGCAACCCGAAGGATACCAATGTGGAGGATTTGAAGGGATTGTTCCGTAAATTAATGTAACTTTGAGGATTTTACTCTATTTTGAATCATTATGTGCGTTTTGCGCCGTTATATTGAAACAGCACCTTAACGAATCAGGAGAGACTGTCAGGAGACTGGCAGTCTCTTTGTATAGTGACATTTTTTGATGCCGCCTGAAATATAAGACTTGGGTTATGAGGGAGAGGATTGAGTCGAGGTCTGATTGAATTGTCACAAATTCTGCAATGGATAAGTTCAGAAGAATTGCATAATTTCGGAGTTGGTTGTATGATAATAACAGTATGGAAATATTCGGGAAAGGATGAGACAGATATGAAAAAAATTATCGTGACAGGCTGCAACGGGCAGCTGGGACGAGCAGTCAATCAACAGTACGCAGGCAGTACAGAATATGAACTGGTCAACACGGATGTGGGAGAATTGGACATTACAAAGATAGATGAGGTGATGAAGTTTGTACGGGAGATGAATCCCTATGCGATTATTAACTGTGCGGCTTACACAGCGGTGGAGGCCTGTGAGAAGGAAGAAGACCTGGCGTTTCGCATCAATGCGGTCGGTGCCCGCAATTTAAGCATTGCGGCCAATGAGACAGGCGCAAAGCTGATGCATATCTCCACGGATTATGTGTTTGACGGTAATGGGACAAGACCTTATAAAGAGACAGATCCGGTGGGCCCGCAGGGGGCTTACGGCAGGACGAAGCTTGCGGGGGAAGAATTTGTCAAGGAGTTTAGCGACAGACATTTTATCCTGCGCACGGCGTGGCTGTACGGGGATGGTAAGAATTTTGTCAGGACAATGCTGCGGCTCAGCGAGACCAATGACAAGGTGAGGGTAGTGCGCGATCAAGTGGGATCGCCCACCAGCGCTAAGGAACTGGCAAAGGCTGTCGCTTACCTGCTACCTACGGAAAATTATGGTTTGTTTCACGCCACCTGCGAGGGGGATTGCAGCTGGGCACAGTTTACTGAGGAGATTTTCAGACTGACAGGGAAAAAGACGGTGGTGGAGGCCATCACCTCTGAAGAATACGGCGCCGCAGTGAAACGGCCGGCTTACTCAATCTTGGAAAATTACATGTTCAAAATGACATCAGACTTCATGTTCGCGGACTGGCATGATGCTATTGCGGAATACTTGAAATAAACGTTCAGCCAGACAGTCATCCGTCAGGCAAATCGTGCTTGCACGAATTTGACAGATGGTTGACTGTCTGAGGGAACGCCAGCATATGAGCAAAAGGAACTGCAAAGCAGCGGAAAGCACCGCAGGTGCGTTTTGCGAATGGCGTGGGCTGAACATACGTTAAACGTTGCGATAATATCTTTACAGACACCGTTTTTTATGAGAAAATGTTCGCGGTGGCAATGAGCAGTGCGCAGACTGAGGGAAATATGAAGGAGAGCTTGCTCGCCGGAATATTTGCCCGAAAGGCTGCATAGGGCGAAGCCCGCGAGCGAGAAGGAGCGAAGCGGAATCGAGCGTGCACTGCGTACGGAAGGTGAGCGAAGGGTGAGCAGTACGAAGCCCGCGAGCGAGAAGGAGCGAAGCGGAATCGAGCGTGCGCTGCGTGTGGAAGGTGAGCGAAAGCCAGCGCAGTACGAAGCCCGCGAGCGAGAAGAAGCGAAGCGGAATCGAGCGTGCACTGCGTACGGAAGGTGAGCGAAGGGTGAGCAGTACGAAGCCCGCGAGCGAGAAGGTGAGCGAAGCGGAATCGAGCGTGCGCTGCGTATGGAAGGTGCGCTGCAGAAAGGATAAATTATATGAACAAAACAGCATTGATCACAGGAATTACAGGGCAGGATGGCTCTTATTTGGCGGAGTTCTTATTGGAAAAAGGATATGAGGTCCATGGGTTAATCCGCAGACACAGTATCACCAACACTGCCAGAATCGATCATTTGATTCATTCTGATTATCATAAGGTTAAGTTTTTCCTGCATTATGCAGATACGACAGATTCCAGTAATCTGATGCGTCTGATTGCAGAGATTCGTCCGACAGAGGTGTATAATCTGGCGGCCCAGTCTCATGTAGGAGTGTCTTTTGAAGTGCCGGAGTATACGGCGGAGGCGACTGGCGTGAGTACCTTGAAACTTTTGGAGGCGATTCGTGTAAACGGCGGAACGTGCAGATTTTATCAGGCATCCACCTCGGAATTATTTGGTGGCATTCCAGAGACGGCACCCCAGAGTGAGAAAACGCCTTTTTATCCGAAGAGCCCATATGGAGCTGCGAAATTATATTCATATTGGATTACGGTGAATTACCGGGAATCCTATAATATGTATGCTTGCAATGGAATCTTGTTTAATCATGAATCTCCCAGACGAGGCGAAAATTTTGTTACCAGAAAGATTACGCTAGCTATTGCCAATATCATTGCGGGTAAACAGGAGAAACTTTCTCTCGGCAATATGAATGCCAAGCGCGACTGGGGATTTGCCGGGGATTATGTGAAGGGCATGTGGCTCATGCTACAGCAGGATAAGGCGGACGATTATGTGCTTGCTACCAACGAGACGCATACGGTCAGAGAGTTTGTGGAGGCGGCTTTTGCAGAATTGGGGATTCAAATCCGTTGGGAAGGAACGGGCGTCAACGAGAAGGGCTATGACGCAGAGACCGATAAGCTGCTTGTGGATGTCAATCCTGAGTTCTATCGCCCGGCGGAGGTGGAATTTTTGTGGGGTAACTGTGAGAAGGCTGAGAAAGAACTTGGTTGGAAACGGGATGTGGATTTTAAAGCCCTGGTATCTATGATGATGGATGCTGATCTGCAGGAGATTGCAGGTGTCAGTTGTGCCGACTATAAGAAAAAAAACAGCGGAAAAAAGAGTAAGTAGGAGAAGGCCGGGATATCTATGATTTCAGTGATATTGATATGGCTCTATATGTTCATAACAATGTTTACGATTGGATTTGGTGTGCTGCGTGTGATCACGCGGCACATTCCTTATCATGCCAGGAAACAGACGGATTTACAGGGCGGACTCTCCGGATTTGTTACAGGGGCGGCAGGCCGGGTGTGGCATATGGACGCCTATTTGATGTGCGGCATTGTATGTGTCACAGTCTATGCCCAGATATTCAGTCTGTTTGCCGGAGTAGGACTTGCGGCCAATGTGATATTGTGCGTGGGTTGTGCTTTGATCTGGTGGTTTGACAGGGCGGCGTTTCAACAGGTCATCCAGGGATTGCTTTTTGGCAGGAAGGATGACAGAGGTACAGATTATCAGGGAAAAACTGGAGATGGTACAAAAAATTTCGATAAAGATAACTGGGCTGAAGGAAATTTTATGTATGGGTATCTGAAGATTATTTTGATACTGTTTTTATTTCTGTTGTTTGCTTATGGTACTTCCCGTGGCATGATTCATTATGATACGAGTCTGTATCATGCCCAGAGTATTCGTTGGATAGAAGAATACGGCGTGGTAAAAGGACTGGGGAATCTGCATTGCAGGCTGGCCTATAATAGTTCTTCTTTTGCTTTATCAGCCTTATACAGCATGGCTTTTCTGGGTGGCAGGTCATATCATTGTTGCGCCGGTTTTCTGGCCTTTATCTTAGCAAAGATTTGTCTGGAAGTGATAGACCACATGCGCGGCGGTATGCTATGTGTCAGTGACTTCGCGCGAGTCATGGGCATTTATTACCTGGTCAATATTTTTGATGAGATGATCTCGCCGGCTTCGGATTACTTTATGGTGCTGCTCGCTTTTTATATTGTGATCCGCTGGCTGGATTTGCTGTGTCAGGGGGAAAAGGAGATATTGTCCTATGCGCTGTTGTGTGTTTTGGGCGTGTTTTTGATGACAGTAAAATTATCGGCGGCATTGATTTTATTGCTTGTCGTTTGGCCGGCATATTTTTTAATACGGGATAAAAAGTGGCGGGAAATCTTGGCTTATCTATGCCTGGGGATTGTGACCGCACTGCCGTATTTTATCAGGAATGTGGTGATATCCGGCTGGCTGGTCTATCCTTTTACGCAGATAGATCTTTTTGCAGTCCGCTGGAAGATACCGAAAGGAATTGCTGATTACGATGCCAGGGAAATTCAGGTGTGGGGACGGGGTTATACGGATGTAGCGCGGTATGACATTTCCATGAGGGAATGGCTGCCAGGGTGGTTCCAATCCTTGGGAGGGAGCGATAAGGCGTTTGTTCTTTTGGCGGTTATATCTGTCTGTGTACTGCTCATATGTGCGGCAGGCATGGCATGTGGATGGTGGAAAAGGCGCTGGGATCTGTTGATCGTGCAGGCTGCTGTGGCGGCATCCTTTGTGTTCTGGTTTGGTACTTCTCCCTTGATCCGTTATGGATGTGTCTATGTATATCTGATGCCAGCGGTAGTGTTCGGCGGTATTTATGAGATCATGTTTGGTTCTGGACGGCAGGAACAGGTCAGGTATACAGGAACGGTCCGCAATGCCGCGGATAAAGAGACCGGCGGTCTGCTGTGTGGAAGGCTGTGGGCAGTGATATGCCGGGCGGTACAGAAAGCAGTAGTGGTGATGGTGGCGCTTTTCGTTCTATATAAGGGAATTGCCCTTGGGCAGGAGATTGTGAGGGATTATATCAACGATTATTGGCTGGTTCAGAAAGATTATGAGAACTATGAGACATATTCTTATGAGATAGAAGGGGTTACTTTCTACCTGCCGGTGGAGGGCGATCAGACGGGGTATGAGAGTTTTCCTTCCGCGCCGGCGGTTCCAAGGATTGGATTTCTGGGAGAAGGAATTACGGATGGTTTTTATAGCATCTAGTTTGTATATAGTGGAGGCAGAACACGAATGAAAAATGGTAAAATGCTGCAGTTTAGCGCTGATGAGGTTATCATCAAAGAGGGCGAAATCTATCAGGAAATGTATAAGATTGTCCATGGTTCTGTGGCAATCTATCTACGGTATGGTCAGAAGGAGGAGCATCTGGTTGGGGTTTATTCTAAATCTAAATGTTTTGGGGAAGTACATGTGCTTTCCGATCAGCCAAGTATCTATACAGTGGTCGCTTTTGACGAGGTTCTGCTGATGCGTATTACCAAGGAGAGCCTGGAGGATTTTATTAGGAACAACCCTAGGAATGCTATTGACATCATGCAGAATATGGTGCACACGAATATGCTGATGCAGAAAAATATCAATCTTTTGTTGGATGATCTCTATGAAAAGCAGGATGTGAATAAGAAGCGGACACAGGAGATGAAAGAGAGGATTCAGCAGTATCGTCTGAGCGGATGTCATTTATGGGAGGCGTGACAGGTTTCCTTGTAAAAGCGTTTGTTCTGTGGTAGACTGTTGACGAATCCGGGAATGGCCTTTCCGGGGAAAGTGCTTTTGACAGTGTGTGCAATGTGCATGCCAATTGTATTGGCGGCATTTTATATATTACTATTAAGCTAATAAAAGGAGAATCCATATGAATAAGACAGACAAAATTTATGTAGCGGGCCACAGGGGCCTGGTGGGCAGCGCCATTGTGCGGAATCTGAAAGCGAAAGGATATGAGAATATCATTGGCAGGACGCACAGGGAACTGGACTTGACAAATCAACAGGCAGTACGGGATTTTTTTGAAAAAGAGCGGCCGGACGTAGTAGTGCTGGCGGCGGCCAAAGTGGGCGGCATCAATGCGAATAACACTGCGCCTGCGGAATTTGCCTATGAGAATATGCAGATTCAGTGCAATGTGATTCAATGTGCCCATGAAAATAAAGTGAAGAAGCTTTTATTCCTAGGGAGCACTTGTATTTATCCGAAGTTGGCGCCGCAGCCTATTCCGGAGGATGCGTTATTGACCGGGCCTTTGGAGGAGACCAATGAGGCTTACGCCATCGCCAAGATTGCCGGGCTTGAAATGTGTAAGTTTTATAAGCGGCAGTATGGGGATGATTTTATCAGCTGTATGCCTACAAATCTTTATGGACCGGAGGACAATTATGATTTGAAGGGATCTCATGTGATGCCAGCCATGATTCGTAAATTCCATGAGGCGAAAGTCAGTCAGGCGCCCTCGGTGGAACTGTGGGGGAGCGGTACGCCGTTGCGGGAGTTCTTGTATGTGGACGATATGGCGGACGCTTGTGTGTTCCTTCTGGAAAATTACAGCGGGGAGCAGCATGTGAATATTGGTACGGGCAAAGAACTCACGATTAAGGAATTGGCGGATACGGTAAAGAAAGTGGTAGGCTTTACGGGTGAGATCGTATGGAACAAGGATATGCCAGACGGTACGCCGCGCAAGCTTACGGATGTGAGCAAACTCCATGACTTGGGATGGAATCATAAGGTGGATTTGGAAGAGGGCGTACAGCTTGCTTATGACTGGTTTAAAGCAAATGTAAAAGACGCAAGGCTATAGTGGGAGATTGTATCCGGGCGATAAATTACAATTTACATTCATACTCTTCTTTGGTATTATGTCTAGTATGTAGATGAAACTACATTGACAATACAATAAAAAGAGGAGTACAAGGGGAATGTTACAACAAAACGTAATAAGTAGTCAGGAACTTGAGCAGATTATTTCAGATTTTATGTTGGAACTTGGCATCCCGGCGCATTTACGGGGATATCAGTTTCTGCGCAGTGCGGTGGAGATGTGCGTGGAAAATATGGAACTGGTGGGCAGTGTAACGAAGCTGTTATACCCCGATCTGGCGAAGATGTATCAGACCACAGACCAGAAGATTGAGAGGGCTATCCGCAATGCGATCGAGGTATCTTGGGAGCGGGGGAACAGTGAACTGTTTGAGGAACTTTTCGGATACTGCAACAGTCCGGAATACAGCAGGCCTACCAACAGTGAATACATAGCGGCGACAGCGGATTATATACGATTGAAGTATGATTTGATATAGAAGTGGAGGTTGACGGAAAGTTATATACTTATAAAAGGTTATATAAGAAACATGAAGTTATATAAGGAGAAAAGCTATGGGCTGATATAGAGGAAGAGATACGTCTCTTCCTTTTTTTGCGTATTTATGATAGAATTATGTTGAGTTTGTCTGACTTCTTGCGGAAAAGGCAGATAATGGAAAGTCAGATCGGTATGGAGGCCCATATGAAATTATTAAGCGTCATAGTACCCTGTTATAATGAAGAAGAAAATGTCAGGGATTTTTATGATGAATTATTTAAAAACACCGCCTTCTTCCAACAGAAGGAACTGGAAGTGGAAGTGTTATATGTTGATGACGGTTCTAAGGACAAGACTGTTCAGGAAGTCAGGAAACTGCATGAGGAAGACAGCAGGGTACGGCTGGTGTCCTTTTCCCGAAATTTTGGTAAAGAGGCGGCCATCTATGCAGGTTTACAGAAATGTAAGGGTGACTTTGCCGTGTTGATGGACGCGGATTTACAGGATCCGCCGTCACTTTTGCCGGAGATGTTCAGTTATATGGAACAGGGGTACGATTCTGTGGCGACCAGGCGTGTGACGCGGAAAGGGGAACCGATACTCCGTTCTTTCTTTGCGAGATTATTTTATAAGTTGATGAATAAGATTTCCCGGACGGAGATCGTGGACGGGGCCAGGGATTATCGTCTGATGACCAGGCAGGTAGTAGACGCCATCCTATCTATGACGGAGTATAATCGTTTTACGAAGGGTATCTTTGGCTGGGTAGGCTATGAGACGAAGTGGCTGGAATATGAAAATATAGAGCGCAGGAAGGGGGAGACCAAGTGGTCTTTCTGGAAACTGTTCTTGTATTCTCTGGAAGGGATTATGGCGTTTTCCACGATACCCTTGATTATGGCTTCTGTGATAGGAGTGTTGTTCTGTATTCTGGCGTTTGTGATGATTGTTGTGACCATTGTGCGAAAGTTGATGTTTGGTGATCCGACTGCCGGCTGGCCGTCATTGGTATGTATCATATTGTTGGTCAGCGGTGTACAGTTGTTTTGTCTGGGTATTGTAGGGCAATACTTATCTAAGACATATATGGAAGTGAAGAACAGGCCGGTCTATCTGGTGAAAGAGGAGATAGAATGAGCGGTTTAGTCAGTATTATAGTGCCGGTGTATCGTGCACGACCTTATGTGGAGCAGACCATTGAGATGGTGAGACAGCAGACCTGGGAGACCTGGGAACTGTTGCTTGTGGACGATAGGTCTAATGACGGGAGCGTGGAAGCGATTGAAGAAGCGCTGGCCGCATACCCGCATCACAGCGTAGAGGATGTTCCGGCAGATGTGGAACGGATTGAGGAATATCGGTGGGATGACAAAAGGCGTATCCTTCTCATCTGCAAAAAGGAAAATCAAGGCGCGGCAAAGGCTCGAAACACAGGGCTTTCGGTGGCAACAGGCAGATATATTGCATTCTTGGATGCGGATGATATCTGGTTTGCGGACAAGCTGGCCAGGGAACTTGCTTTTATGGAAGAAAAACAGGCAGGATTTGTATTTTGTGCCTACGAATTTGGAGATGAAGCAGGACGGCCTACGGGCAGGGTGGTTCATGTGCCGCCGCAGCTGACCTACCGCAAAGCATTGTCCAGAACTGTAATCTTTACCACTACGGTATTGATTGATCGGGAGATCATTCAGGACAGGCTGATACGGATGCCTGCGGTTGCCAGTGAGGATACTGCGACCTGGTGGCAGATTCTGAGAGAAGGTTATGTGGCATATGGGCTCGACGAAGTGCTTGCGGTCTACCGCCGGCCGGCGAAATCGCTATCTTCCAATAAGTTCAAAGCGATGAAACGGATCTGGAATCTGTATCGCAGGCAGGAAGGGCTGTCTGTGGCAGCCAGTGCATTCTATTTTATATTCTGGGCCTATAGGGCGACTGTAAGACGGATTTAGGGTTAGAGGGATTATTATGAGACAACGGATAAAAACATTGACAAGATTTATCGTGTTGCAGCTTTCTTTTGTTGGGCTGCTCTTTCATACGGCTATCTATGCATATTTTTGGTTTGAGGAATATTATCCGTTCCTGCGATATCACAGGAATTTTAAATATTACTTTAAAGGACATGTACTGATTCTGGGAATTTATTTTGTGCTGCTGTTTTTCTTTGCCAATACCTATGGTGCGCTGAAAGTGGGGTATCTGAAACCGATTGATGTACTGATTTCAGAATTTTTCTCATTGTTGTTTGTCAATATCATTTCTTATTTTCAGATATCGCTGATGGCCAACTGGGTGGTGAAAGTGGAACCCATTGCGTGGACGATGTTGATACAGACTGTTTTTTCCGCCGTGTGGGTATTTATCTGTAACTTCTGCTATTATAAGGCCTTTCCGCCTCGGGATATCCTGATCGTTCACGGGGAGAGGCCTATTGACGATATCATAGCGAAATTTGAATCCAGAAGGGATAAATATAAAATTGCAAAGTGTATCAATATTTCGGAAGGGATGGAGGCTGTTAAGAGGGAAGTCGTTGGTGATTATGGGGCGGTGGTATTGTGGGATATTTCCGCCACGGACAGAAACCTGTTGTTAAAATACTGCTACAGCCGTTCTATCCGCGTTTATACCATGCCCAAGATATCGGATGTCCTGATCAAAGGGGCCGATCAGCTTCATCTGTTTGATACCCCCCTTTATATGACTAGGGAGTATGCTCTTAAGGTGGAACAGCGGATGGCGAAGCGGGCGGTGGATCTGATCTGTTCGGTGCTCCTTTTAATCATTGCCTCTCCTTTTATGTTGATCACGGCAATCCTGATCAAGGCGTATGACGGCGGGCCGGTGCTTTATAAGCAGATTCGCTGCACCCAGGACCGGCGGGAATTTTATATCTTGAAATTCAGGAGTATGAAGGTAGATGCGGAGAAGGACGGCGTGGCCAGGCTGGCGGCCAAGAATGATTCCCGTATCACACCGGTAGGAAAGTTTATCCGCATGACAAGGATTGATGAACTGCCCCAGTTGATCAATATCTTGAAAGGGGATATGTCTTTTATCGGGCCGAGGCCGGAACGGCCGGAAATCATCGACCAGTATATGGAGGAGATGCCGGAGTTTTCGTTCCGCATGAAGGTGAAAGCTGGGCTTGCGGGGTATGCGCAGGTTTATGGAAAATATAACACCACGCCCTATGATAAGCTGAAATTGGATTTAACCTATATTGAGCAGTATTCTTTCTGGCTGGATCTGAAATTGATGTTGCTCACGTTGAAGATATTGATCAAGCCGGAGAGCACGGAGGGTGTGTCCAGCACGCAGACTACGGCGCTGAAGAATGGCAGCAGTGAAGAAGCGAACAAGTGATGATGGCAGCGAATGATTGTGATGTCGGGGTATGTCAGGGAAAAGTAGATATGCGTGGCTGAAAGTGAAACGAGTTTGTACAGAAAAAGGGAGAATGTCAGCGACATGAGGGAATTGCAATATGCCGATGCCGGCATGGACATGAAAAAATATATGCTCTGTCTGTTCAAAAAGATACCGTTTGTTCTGGTAACGGCAGTCCTCGGTGCAATGCTTGGCGCCCTGGTATATACGGTGGTGCGGACGGTGCCGGAATCAGAAAGGGAGTATAGCGCCTTTTCCAAGATTTATCTGGACTTTGCAGCGGATGAGACTGGGGAGATATATCAAGAATATAATGGATATACCTGGAATGATCTGATGGTGACGGATCCCATTCTTGATCTGACGATGGCAAACTTGTCTGCGGATTACGCCAGGGAAGAGGTGATGGCGGCCACGGAGGCTACCATTCTTTCAGATTTAAGGCTGCTTACGGTGACGATCACCACCCACAATGCAGAACGGACAGATGCGATTTTGGCGGCCACGGACCGGGCGCTTGAGAGTTACGGGAAACAGGCTAAAGAATTTATCGAGGTTCAGACAATCCAAACTACGCAGGCGAAACTGGTGGTGGCGGATTCAAGAATGGTGCAGGCTGTGCTTGTGGGGCTGCTGATCGGCCTGGCGCTTTCACTGCTCGCTGTGAATTTATATTATGTGATGGATGATCGGATTAGGGTTGCCAGTGATGTTAGAAAAGTGACAAATATGTCATTTTTTGGATATCTTTTGGCTGGAGATGGCTTTGAGAGAGATTATGAGAATCATATAGTATATCTCAAAGAACGGCTGGGCAACGTTCAAGTCTATGATGCGGTGCAGGAGGCGCCTTTGCAGGGCGAGAAGCTGGAAGAATTGCGCAGGGCGGACGGTGTGGTGTTGACCGTGCCCTATGGAAAAATGCATGGGACCTATTTATCTTATCTGTTGGAGCAGCTTGCGACGCAGGAGTGCAATGTATGCGGGGTAGCGATACGGGACGCGGATGAGAAATTTTTGCGGATGTATTATGGTGGTATAAAAGCATGAAGGTTGAGGTACTTGTCTCTGCGGTGGAACAAAACCTGACAGAACTTGTGGCAAAAATGAATATACACACGGATGCGGTGCTGGTCAACCAGTGCGGCCGGTATGACTATACGGAAATACCAGTGTCTGATGGGACGGTAAAGTGTCTCTCCATGCCGGAACGGGGCGTGGGGCTTAGCCGCAATACAGCCCTGCTTCATGCAAAGGGGGATATCTGTCTTTTTTCTGATGAAGATATTGTGCTGGCAGAGGATTATGAAAAAGAGATTCTGCGGGCATATCAGGAACTGCCTGACGCTGACATGATCTTAGTCAATGTGAAAGTTGTGCCGGCCAGAAGGACCTACTGGAATGAAGATATCCACCGGGTTTCCTATCGCAATTACGGGCGGTATCCGGCTTACAGTATCACCGCGAAACGGGATGCGCTTCGCCGTGCCAATGTATATTATTCGGTGCTGTTCGGCGGCGGCGCAAAATACAGCAATGGGGAAGACAGTCTGTTCTTAAGGGATTGCCTTAAGGCTGGGCTTAAGATTTATGCACATACGATCTGTATCGGGGAAGAAATAGAGAGGGAATCTACCTGGTTTAGCGGTTATCATGAGAAGTTCTTTAGGGACAGGGGCGTGCTCTATCATTTCCTGTATGGAAGGATGGCGCTTTTGTTGTCGTTTCGGTTCCTGTGGGTGCACAGGATGGAAATGTGCAGGGAGATTCCGCTGCGGAAGGCATTTGCATTGATGCGGGCCGGAATCAGAGAAGGAAAAGAACAATGATCTTATACATCACGGTGGCAGCCGTCACGGTGCTGCTCGCGGGGTTTGTGAACAATCACCCGGCCACACAACCATATAACGTGACCAGGCAGCAGATGTGCAACCGCGTCTGCCTGACGGCCATCTTTATCATCCTTTTTGCCCTGTCTGCGGCCAGGGTGAATGTGGGCAACGACTATGCTAAATATGTGGAGTTCATGCATCTGGTCAACTGTGATTCCTATGTGCCCACGGAGATTGGCTTTAACCTGGTGGTGAAGATTATCTATGGTCTTTCGGGGTTTGAGAATTTCTTGCTGGTGTTTGCCTTTTATGCTTTTGTGACTGTATTTTTGTTTTTGCTGGCAATGTATGAGGGGAGTGATGATTTCCCGTTCACTTTCTTTCTGTTCATGGCGTTGGGCTATTATTTCCAGACGTTCAGCACGGTGCGCTATTATCTGGCGCTGGCGATTGCACTGTATGCCATGAAGTTTGTGCTTCGCAGACAGTGGGGAAGATTTATCGTGCTGGTGCTTCTTGGCTCCACTTTCCATAAGTCTCTGCTGGTGGTGATTCCACTCTATATTCTGGCGTCCCTGCCTTGGAAGAAGTGGCAGCTGGCACTGGCGGCGCTTTTTTGCACGACCTTTTTGTTCCTGCAGGATTTTTATTTGAAGGTGGTGGTATTTCTTTATCCTACCTATGAGGATACGGAATATCTGGAAGGCGGCACAAGTTATATCAATATCCTGCGCTGTGCGGCGGTACTTGCGTTTGCGGGGATTGTGATGTTGGTGAATAAAAAGCAAGGCGATACTGAGAATGTCGTGGAAGGGGATTCCGATTTTCAAAGCCGGCGGTTCTGGTTTTATTTTTATCTGAATCTGGGGGCATTGGTGCTGTATGTATTCTGCTCCTTTCTGCCGATTATTTCCCGTATCGGCTATTATCTGACAGTGAGCCAGATATTGTTTCTGCCGATGTTACTCGGACAGATTGCGGACAGGCGGTGGAGGAAAGTATTTCGGCTGGGTGTGATTTTGGCGGCAGTGTTATACTTTGCTATGTATCTGAGCAAGGCATCCAATGACGGTGTACTCATCCTACCGTACAAGAGTTTCTTCTTTCACGATATGGTCAATATTTTGTCGGATATGAATTAGTTGTCATATTAAATTAACTGTCATGTCATAAGAAAGAGAATAAATATATTCCAGAAATTGGACTGCTTTAGGAAAACTTATTATCAATTGGGGAATGAATTGTCATGACATTCAGTATCATCGTAGTCTGCCTCAACGAAGGGGAAAAACTGCATAAGACGGTAAAAAGTATTCTGGACCAGACGGAAGATGACTATGAGATCATTGTCAAGGACGGCGGTTCCACGGATGGTTCGGTGGAGGAACTGATCAAGGCTGGTGGTTTTACGGATGGTTCGGTGGAGGAACTGATCAAGGCTGGTGGTTTTATGGTCGGCTCAGAGGCAGAACTTGCAGGACACAGTGGTTTTGTGGATGAGAGCGCTGGAAAAACAACTGTGACTGCCGATTATGAATCCGCATCAGGAAAGTTGCCCGTGAAAAGTGACAAATGCAGGGTTTATCAGGAAAAAGACAGCGGAATATACGATGCTATGAACCAGGCGATAAAATATGCGTCCGGGGAGTACATTTTATTCTTAAATTGTGGGGATTACTTTTATCAGGATGATGTGCTTTCCAAAGTAAAACGACTGATGGAAGAATATAAAAACAGAGCCGGAGAAAGCCTGCGCGGCCGGCAGGAAGCGAATAGACGTGGCGAAAATAGCCCTCTGCTCTTTTATGGCAATATCCGGGAGCGGATGACAGGCGCCCTGGTGCAGTCGAATCCCAAGATGGATGATTTTGGCTGTTACCGGAATGTGCCCTGCCATCAGGCCTGTTTCTATGACAGAAAGCTCTTTGCGTCCCGTGGATTTGACACCGAATATTTGGTCCGCGCCGATTACGAACATTTTCTGTGGTGTTTTTATAAGGCGCAGGCGTGTACGGTGTATCTGCCGGTAACTGTGGCTTCTTACGAGGGCGGCGGCTTTTCGGAGACGGGAAAGAATGTCAAGGTGTCTGCAAGAGAGCATAAACAGATTGTGGGCAAGTACATGCCGCCTGCAAAAGTGCTGCAATACCGGCTGTTGATGATGCTAACCCTTGCCCCGGTGAGGACATATTTGGCGCGCAATCCGGTGACGGCCGGGATGTATCAAACGTGTAAGAGAAAGGTATATGAGGTCTACAGAAGAATATCGGGAAAGAAGCGATAAAAAGAGCCTGCCGCTTCAGAATGGAGGAACATATGAGAATCTTATGGGTGTGCAATATTATGCTGCCAGTAATTGCCAAACGATTAAACCTGCCTTACAGTAATCGGGAAGGATGGCTCAGCGGCCTGTTGGACAGGGTGATCATGGAACAGGATAGAAATCGTATTGAACTGGGGATTGCCTTTCCGGTGGATGAATCCCTAGGCGCCTTTGACCAGGTCATGCAGCTGGGGGAAAATATTTCCTGCCATTGTTATGCCTTTGTGGAAAATCTAAATACGCCGGAAAATTACGATGTGGAATTGGAAGCTTTTTTTAAGCTGATCATAGATGATTATAAACCGGATCTTCTGCATGTGTTTGGCACGGAGTTTCCCCATGCGCTTGCAGCGGTCAAAGTCTTTGACCAGCCGGAGCGGACGTTGATCGGGATTCAGGGGCTGGTGTCTGCCTGCGCCAAAGTCTATATGGCGGATTTGCCAGTGAAAGTACAAAAGCAGACCACCTTCCGGGATATGATCAGAAAGGACAGTCTGCGTCAGCAGCAAAAGAAATTTGAGAAACGCGGGGAGTATGAGATTGAAGCCATCAAGCGGGTGAAACATATTGCGGGACGGACAGATTTTGATCGCACGGAGACGGCGAAGATCAATCCGGACGCCGAATACCACTTCCTGAACGAGACACTGCGCAGCGTATTCTATCGTGACAGGTGGAAGAGCAGTACCTGTCAGTCTTATCGTATTTTTTTAAGCCAGGGGGATTATCCATTAAAGGGTTTCCATTATCTGCTAAAAGCGATGCCGAAGATTTTAGAACAGTTTCCGGATGCGGAAGTTTATGTGGCGGGAAGTAATATCCTGAAGGCGGAAACCTGGGAAGATGTGCTGAAACTTCCGGCTTATGGTAAATATATAAAGAAGTTGATCCGGGAGAATCACCTGGAAGAAAAGATTCATATGCTGGGGCGTATCAGTGCGGAGGAGATGAAGGAACAGTATCTGAGTTGTCATGTGTTCGTCTGCCCGTCTGCCCTGGAGAACTCTCCCAATTCCGTGGGCGAGGCTATGCTCTTAGGGGTACCCTGTGTGGCGGCCAATGTGGGCGGCATACATAACCTGCTGACGGATGGCGGAGACGGCTTCCTCTATCCGCCGGGGGATGTAGACGCGCTGGCTGACAGTATCATTGAGATTTTCACCAAAGAGGCAATCGTGGAACGCCTTTCCGATAATGCCAGAAAACATGCGCGTGTCAATCATGATGCAGATCAGAACTATTACCGCCTGATGCGCATATACAGGGAGATGTCAGAATGACTTTTACCTTTGTGTCTA
This sequence comes from uncultured Lachnospiraceae bacterium, assembly GCA_946554445.1. Classification (GTDB taxonomy): domain Bacteria; phylum Bacillota; class Clostridia; order Lachnospirales; family Lachnospiraceae; genus UBA3282. The sequence goes on from CAMNSD010000021.1 coordinate 59,721, forward strand.
ACTATATCAATCACCATCAGATTCCGCTGTGTGAGGCTCTGTATGCCCAGCTGGGGGAGAATTTTACCTTTATCCAGACCATGCCCATGGAGAAGGAGCGCGTGGAGATGGGATGGAGCGTGAATGTGGAGGAGATTCCCTATGTGGAATGCCTCTATGAGAAAGAATATGAATGCCTGAAGAAGATTATGGAGAGCGATGTGGTACTCTTTGGCTGGACCGGCAGGGAAGATATCGTGGAGCCCAGACTGCTTTCAGGTAAGACTACCCTGCGGGTGAGCGAGCGCCTTTATCGGGAAGGACAGTGGAAAGTGGTGTCTCCCCGGGGACTTGTAGCGAAATATAAAGAACATATCAGATACCGCAGGCAGAATGTATGTATGCTCTGTGCCGGTGCCTATGCGGCTTCGGACTTTCACTTGATCGGTGCCTATCCGGACAAACTGTTTAAGTGGGGATATTTTACGAGACTCCGCACCTATACGGAAGAAGAATTTGTGGCCTTAAAACCGCAGGACGGTGTACTTCATATTGTCTGGGCCGGGCGGTTTATACCCTTGAAACATCCGGAATATGTGGTGCGGCTGGCCAAGGCTCTGCGGGCAAAAGGCTATGCTTATAAGGTCCATATGTTGGGAGACGGAGAGCTGGAGCCGTTGATTCGCCGCGATGTGGAAAGTTCCGGCCTTACGGAATCCTTTGTGTTTTATGGCTATACACAGCCTGAGCAGGTGCGGGATGTGATGGAGAAATGTCACATCCATCTTTTTACCAGCAATTATCTGGAAGGCTGGGGGGCTGTTGTTAATGAAGGCATGAACAGCGGCTGCGTGGAAATTGTCAATGCCCAGGTGGGGGCGGCGCCCTATCTGATTCGGCATGGGGTAAACGGCCTGGTCTATCCCCAGGATAATTATGATAAGATGGAAGAATTAGTGCTGGATCTCTTTGCCAATTGGGAAGAGCGAAAACAAATGGGTTGGTCGGCTTATGAGACCATCCGCGACATGTGGAATGCGGAACATGCGGCTAGAGTGCTTCTGCGGTTTGTGGAGGGATTACAGCAAGGTGTGATAGAACCAGAGCAGGAAGGACCTCTGAGCATAGCCCCAGTGACAGCGCCGGGGAAGATGTACGGGGCGATGATGCAGGGGGAGATAAGATAATGGATACTCAAAAAATCAGTGTCATTGTACCGGTATACAATTCCATAGATTGTCTGGAAAAGTGCGTGAAGTCTATCTGTGCACAGACCTATTCTGATTTGGAAGTCCTTCTGATTGATGACGGCTCCACGGACGGGACAGACAGATTGTGTGAACAGCTGGCGCAACAGGACTGCCGTATCCGCACATATCATAAGAAAAACGGAGGCGCATCCTCGGCCCGCAATGTCGGCATCAAACTGGCTTCCGGTGAGTATCTTGGCTTTGTGGACAGCGATGACTATATCGAGCCCTATGTTTATGAGAAGTTGATGAAGGCGCTGACTGAGAGGGATTGTCCAGTGGCGCAGATTTCCAGGGATGAAGTGGATGAGGAAGGCAGACGTCTGCCGGATGTGTGTACGCCGCCAAAGCAGATACAGTTTTGCGAGGCGCAGACATTTGTGAAAGAACTTTTGATGCATCGGGGCGACTGTTCTTTCTGTACGAAGCTGTTAAAGAAAGAACTTATGGACGGTCACCAATTTCCGGAGGGAGAACTAAACGAAGACTTTAGGCTCTTGGTGGAACTGCTGCAGGAGATTGACGGAATCGTGATCCTTCCTGAACAGGGCTATCATGTGGTGTGCAGAAAAGAGAGTACCACCCGCAAGAAGACGAAGGACAGTTTTTCGCGGGTGTTTTTAGATATTGTGGACAATGCGGACAGGATGCAGGAACTGGTGGACAGGAAGTATCCTGCCTTGCATGTTTATGCGGTTCGGTTTGGGCTGTTTCAGAGACTGGACTATATGCTGCATGTGCCGGTATCGCAGATGAGAGGGGATAATATCTTTTATCAGAAGGTGAAAAGGTATCTGCGCGGGCATCTGCGGGATACGGTGAGGAATCCTTATTTGACGAAGAAGAATAAGGGGTATCTGGTGCTGCTTACCATTGCGCCGAAGGCGGTCAGGGTGGTGCATGGGTGGAAGATGGTGGTGGCGGAGAGTATTGGGAAGTGAAGTAAGGGGTATCGTAGCATGGGATATGAGATTATAGAGGGAGCATGAGGGAATATAAACACAGCCCACAAGAAAAAGAAATAATGATTTTTAGTAGTGCTGCATTTCTGATTCCGTTTGGTGCAGGCATTTTTATGTGGATTGGTTATTTACATGGGACTGATATAAGTATCTTTTCGCTTGCACAAATGCACTATCCGGCAGCAGGAGCCATTCTTGCCATGATGGTTATCAGAAAGGGAAGTATGGTGCCGTGGAAATTCTTTATGTGCTTTTTGACACTTTCATTTTTGTGGTTTATACTCAGTCTGTTTAGTGTCCTTTTTCCAACGATAGTTGATGGAGCGGTTGCATCTGTCCTCACGGTAGGCAGCAGCCTTTTGCTAGGGGCTATGCTTGTGTTTGAAAGAAATGATGTATGCAAGAGTTTTGGATTAAATTTCGCGGTTGGCAAATGCAAACATCCGACAAAATATATATTTATGTTTGCGGCCTTACTTATAGTAAGAAGTGTGCTTGGTGCAATTTGGCAGGGACGGTTGTCTGAACTGCTGGAAATTTTTAAAAAGCCTCAATTTACAATTGATATATTTGTATATTTATTGGCATTTTTTCTCTCGTTTACAGGATTTTTCGGAGAGGAATATGGGTGGAGGTATTTTCTTCAACCTCTGCTTTCAGAGAAAACAGGGAAAAGAAAAGGATGTATTATACTTGGGGTTATTTGGGCGTTTTGGCATTTCCCGCTGTGTTTCTTTTATACGACTCCGCAAGACATACTTTTGAATTTTTCAGGACAGCTTATTACATGCATGAGTCTTGCAATCTTTTTGGGGTATGTATTTATAAACACGGAAAATGTTTGGATTGTCGCTTTTCTACATGCCATGAATAATATTTATTCTACTGTATTGGGTGGTTTCTCAAATCTATCAGTGAATGGTTCATGGGAATTTATCTGGTTTACACTGGTGGTTAATAGCATATGTTTTATGCCTGTTATTTTTTCCAAATCTTTTCGAACAACGGATTAACAAGGATGAACAACTTAAAAGACAACATCAAAAAAAGAAAATATCTGATATACTTCATCATCATCTGGGTAGTGCAGATGGCAGCAGCCTTCTATTTTTGTACTCAGAAAGCGGGCTTCCACGAGGATGAGTACTATACTTATTATTCCACAGCGCGCACGGCAGGTTTCTATGTGGAAGATGGGAAATGGATGGATGCGGAAACGTACCGGAATGAGTTTGTAGTGCTTCCCGGGCAGCAGTTTCAATATGGCCTGGTCAGGCAGGTACAGTCCTGGGATGTGCATCCGCCGGTCTATTATTGGATTTTCCACACAGTTGCTTCCTTTGTGCCGGGTGTTTTTTCCAAGTGGATCGGATTGGGAATCAATCTCTTTTTTCATGGGATTAACTTAATATTACTGACATATCTGTCATATTTTGTGAGCGGCAAAAAGGAAAAACTGGCGCTTATGGTGACGCTATTTTACGGCCTGACGCCGGCGGCCGTCAGCGGAGTGGTTTTTATCAGAATGTATGAACTTCTGACCATGTTTATACTGCTCTGTGCAATCTTGCATGTGAAGGCAGTCTGTCGAGCACAAGCTGGGAAACTGTCATTCATCCGGTTTTTGTTGCCATTGATGGTCATTACCTATCTGGGTTTCCTGACACAATATTATTATTTCATCTTTTTGTTCTATATAGCGATTGCTTTTTGTGTCTTTTGTTTGTGGCGGGATAAGAATCTATGGAATTGTCTGCGTTATGGAATCAGCCAAGGGGCAGCGTTTGGCATGGCTTATCTGACGTATCCGTCTTGCTTGGGGCAGATGTTTCGTGGGCAGCGGGGGGCGCAGGCGACAGAGAATTTTTTGGATCTGTCCAATACCATGATGCGATTTCGGTTTTTCTTAGATTTGTTGGATGAATATGTGTTTGGGAAACTGTTGGCAGGCTTTCTGTTGGTAGTGATTGGATTGTTCCTGTTTCTTTATTTCAGGCGGAGCAGGGGACAGCTTGTGTCACAGGATACGGTGATTCCGTGGTGGCCTTTGGGGATTATCTGCTTTGCGGTAACGGGGTATTTTTTGACGGTTTCCAAGACGGCGCTTTTGTTGGGGGATACTTCCAATCGTTATCAGCTTCCTGTATATGGCATGATTGTTTTGCTGCTCTTTGGGATTATTAGTATGATGTGGGGACATTGTGTACCGCAGCAGAACTGGTCGAACTGTCTGGTAGCAGCAGCTGTTGTGATATGTCTTGCAATTGATCTTGCCGGGCTCATGTCTGGGCGGGTAGTATTTCTATATCCGGAAGATCGGGAGCAGGTGGTCTTTGCCAAGCAGCAGGCGCAGGCGGGAACGCCGGTGATATATTTATATCATGAGGGCGCTGAGTGGTGTATCTGGGATGTGACCAATGAACTTTGGGAATATGACAAGGTGTATTTTGCAGCGGCCGGGAGCGAGAGCCCGATAGAGGACTCCGTTATTACAAATGCACATTCTCTGGTGGTGTATGTGGCGGACGGTGCAGATGTACAAACGCAAATGAGCAGGATTATGGCAGGAAATAAGAATTTGACAGATTATGAACTGCAATATGAGGAAAAGTATTGTGATGTGTATTATTTTTACGGCAGGAAGCGATAATGAAAATGAATGGCAGCAGTAAGATTGATTGCAAACCATAGGTGCCTGTGCTATACTTAGAGACGGTGCAGACCTTGTAGATGGTAATGTTGGAGGAAAAGCTATGTTGACAGATAAAACGATATTAATTACCGGGGGCACGGGCTCCTTTGGAAAATGTTTTACCAAATATGTGTTAACGCATTACGAACCGCGGAAGATCATCATTTATTCCAGGGATGAGTTCAAGCAGTGGATGATGGCGAATGAATTTAAAGAATATGAGGAGAAACTTCGTTTCTTTATCGGCGATGTGCGGGATGTGGATCGTTTGAGAAGGGCATGCGAGGGTGTGGATTATATTATTCATGCGGCGGCGCTCAAGCAGGTTCCCGCCTGTGAATACAATCCGAACGAGGCGATTAAGACCAATATTCATGGCGCCATGAATGTGATTGACGCCGCGTTGGACAGCGGTGTGCGCAGAGTAGTGGCGCTATCCACAGATAAGGCGGTCAATCCGGTGAATCTGTATGGAGGCACCAAGTTAGTGTCGGACAAACTCTTTGTGGCAGCCAATGCTTATGTGGGAGCGAAGGACATCAATTTCTCGATTGTGCGTTATGGTAATGTGGCGGGGAGTCGAGGATCGGTGATTCCCCTGTTTCATAAACTGATCAAGGAGGGAGCGCAGGAACTGCCTATCACAGATTTGCGTATGACCAGATTTTGGATCAGTCTGACGCAGGGCGTTGAGTTGGTGATCAAAGCGCTGGAAGAGGCCACCGGCGGGGAAACTTTTATCAGTAAGATTCCTTCTTTTAAGATTACAGATTTGGCGGAGGCGATGTTACCGGGCTGTAAGATTAGGGAGACAGGTATCAGGCCGGGAGAGAAGCTGCATGAGATCATGGTGACCACGGAAGATTCTATGACAACATATGAGTACGATAAGCATTTTATTGTCTATCCGCAGATGACCTGGAATAACAGGCAGCAGCCAGATCTTTCCGGACAGAAGGTGATGGAGGGATTTTCCTACAGCTCTGCCAACAATACGGATTGGCTCAGTGTAGAAGATATCAGAGAGTTGTTAAAGGATGTGGAGTTAGAAAAATAAGACCGGAAAAGGACATGTAGGCAGCGTTACGTGTCCTTTGTTTTCGCGGGATTTTATGGGAAATCAAAAACCAGCGTTTCAGAATGGAGAAAAATGATGGAAAGACCAGCGATAGCAGGCGGAAAGCCTGTCAGGGAGACAAAGATATTTTATGGACATCAATATATAGATGAGGATGATATCCAGGCGGTGGTGGATGTGCTTAAAAGCGATTATCTGACCTGTGGGCCGAAGATTACGGAATTAGAGCAGAAGTTGTGTGAGTTAACTGGAGCTAACTATGCAGTGGTATGCAGCAATGGTACGGCGGCTTTGCATATTGCGGCGCTGTCGGCGAGCGTAGGAGAAGGCGATGAAGTGATCACCACACCGATTACCTTTGCCGCATCGGCCAATTGCGCGTTGTATTGCGGTGCGAGACCGGTTTTTGTGGATATCAATCCTGAGACATATAATATTGATCCGCAGAAAGTGGAAGAGGCGATTACGCCAAGGACGAAGGCTGTGGTGGCCGTGGATTATACGGGACAGTCGGTGGACCTGGCGCCGCTTTTAAAAATCTGCAAAGAGCATAACCTGACACTGATCGAGGATGGTGCTCACGTGATTGGGACCAAATATAATGGGCAGATGAACGGTTCGATTGCGGATATGACCATGTTCAGCTTTCATCCGGTGAAGACAGTGACCGGCGGGGAGGGCGGCGTTATCCTCACCAATGAGGAAGCTTTGTATAAAAAGTTATTACTTTTTAGGTCTCACGGGATCACTCGGGATGTGGAACAGATGCGGCACGAACCCGAGGGACCGTGGTATTATGAACAGGTGGAGTTAGGATATAATTATCGTATGACAGATATGCAGGCAGCGCTGATCATCAGTCAGTTGGATAAGCTGCCCATGTTTATCAGGCGCAGGAAAGAGATTGTGGCCAAATATAACGAAGCTTTTTCCAATATGCCAGAGTTATTTGTACAGCGGGAAATCCCAGAATCCGACACCACGAGACATCTGTATATCCTGCGCATTGTGTCTGAGAAGCTTACGATTGACAGGAAGGAGTTCTTTGAAGCGTTGGGGGCAGAAAATATATGTTGCAACGTGCATTATATACCGGTCTATTATTTCCCTTATTATGAAAAGTTAGGATACCATAAAGGGCTGTGTCCCCATGCGGAGAAATTGTATGAGGAGATAATCACACTGCCGCTCTACTATGCGATGAGTGATGCGGATGTGGAGAGTGTGATTGAGGCAGTGAAGAAGATTGTAGCGTTTTATCGCAGATAGCTGTGCGTAGGTTTATGATTTGAGAATCCGCGATGCGGAATCCTGGAGGTTGGAATGAAGCTGTCGATCATAGTGCCTGTCTATAACATGGCGGCCGATGGAAAACTGGAATATTGTCTGGATTCTCTCGTGAGACAGACGATAACGGATTATGAGATCATTGCAGTGGATGATTGTTCCACGGATGATTCCTATCAGATTCTGCAGGCGTATCAGGAGAAGTATCCCGACAGATTCCATGCTGTTCATTCTGCTGTAAATCAGAAGCAGGGCGGTGCCAAGAACATAGGCATGAGTCTGGCCCAAGGAGAATGGATCGGGTTTATTGACAGTGACGACTGGATCACGGAAGATTTTTATGAGAGACTGATTAGCAGAGGGGAAGAGACGGGCGCGGACATGGTTGGCTGCGATTACCATCTGACCAGTGAACACAGCATGGCGATTGGACAGGTGGTACACAATAATAAACCGGAGCAGACAGGCATTTTAGATGAAGAGAAGTATCGTTCCCTGATTCTTGACAGCGGTTCCCTAGTAGTCAAGGTTTATCGCCGGGAAATCGTGATTGACCATCCGGGGCGTTTCCCAACGGGAATTTTTTATGAGGATAATGCACTGGCCAATTCCTGGATGCTGCGGGCCACACATTTTGAATATATTGAAGAACCCCTGTATTATTATTATCAGCATGACGACTCTACCGTGCATACTATCAGTATCAAAAGATGTGAGGACCGTATGGAGGCGGGCCGCATCATGTTGCAGGAGGCCAGGGAATACGGTTATCTGGACAAATATCGCCCGGAATTGGAATTTAGTTTTACAACCCTCTTTTATGTGAATACGCTGTTCACGTATATGCAGGGGGTACGTCCTGTGAAGAGTAGTTTTGTCAAAAAACTGGGGCGGGAAATGATAGCGGCGTTTCCGGATTTTCAGGAAAATAGCTATTATCAGGAGCGTATTGGGGCGGAAGAAAAGAAATTGGTAAGAATGCAGATGAAGTCTACAGTCCGGTTTATCTGCTATTATAAACTTTTATGGGCTTACCGAAACCTGCGTAAGTCTTTGCGAATGAAAAAGAGATGAAGCCGAAGGGAAGAAGACATTGATCAAGGAAATATCGTTGAAAAGTAAGATTATATATGCCGTCATGGTCTGTCTTATAGTTGTCCTCATGTGGGTGGGGGATGAGGGTAGACAGCCGATCGTCTATACAGGATTTGAATTGCAGCACAGCGTAGGTTTGGTGGATTCGGAAAAGGGGCTGCTGATTCAGGAAGCGGTGGCCGATGCCGGTGTCATAGCCAGGACGCCTCAATATGTCATGAACAAGGGCAGTTATACGATTCGGATGCAGTATATCGCGGAAGGGGAAGATACTGTAGTGGAACTGTGGGAACAGGCGAATAAAATTGCCGCCTGGCAGGTGGATCCGCAGGTGCGGAAGTTTTCTACAGATTTTACCCTTTCAAAAGATGCCAAACAGCTGCAGGTGCGGGTTAACTATGGTGGAAAGGGGAACCTGACGGTGCAGACTTTGGAGATTGCGCCGCATACCCTATTTTATACGGATACTTATTTCTGCATTTTGATTTTCTTGCTGATCAATGGACTGGGATATTTGTATTTGTGGAATAAAAGATTTATCACGCAGGAGAAATTTCTGGACTATAGTATTATCATGGGCGTAGCCCTGCTTGCAACTTCGCCCATGATGCAGACATATCTCTATAACGGGGATGATCTGTGTTATCATCTGGCCAGGCTGGAGGGACTCAAAGACGGTATCCTGGATGGACAGATTCCAGTCAATATCCAGCCGGACGGACTGCGGGGAAATGGCTATCTCAACGCTATGTATCCTTATCTGTTCTTGTATATTGGCGCCTTTTTGCGTATTTGCAGGGTGTCGTTGGCGCTATCTTATAAAGTGATTGTTTTTCTGGCAAATTTAGGTTCTGCAGTCTGTGCCTATGTAGCCATGAAGTCAATGATTAAATCGCGGCGCAGTGTGATATTGGCAGTGGTCTTATATACACTGATGCCTTATCGTTTTACCAATATTTTTTCAAGAGGAGATTTGGGCGAAACGTTGGCATTGGTATTTTGGCCGCTTGTGATTGCTGGTCTCTATCACGTGACTATGGGTGACCGTAAGAAGTGGTATTATCTGGTGATCGGATTTTCCGGCGCACTGCAGAGCCATATCTTAAGCGCGGCATTTGTGGCGGCTGTCTGTGTGATTACAGCCCTGTTGTATTGCGGGCGTATCCTGCGGGAACACAGATATTGGGAGATTGGGAAGGCGGCCGGGCTTTCTCTTTTGCTCAATGCATGGTATCTGGCGCCGTTTCTGTATTATTATTTTGGAGAAAACATCGCTAAGGATGTGCTGCGGTGGAGCGGTTATTTTGAACAGTCCATCAATCCTTCTAATCTGACGCAGACGTTGAGTCTTTATAATAAACAGTATTTTTCACTGGGACTGGCGCTGTTTGGCTGTATAGGAATCGGGATTATTTACCTGTTATATGAGCGCCGGGGACGGATGAGCGAACAGGAAGGATTCCTGTTGTACCTGCTTGTGTTAGGTGCGGTGCTTACCTTTATGATAACAGGATATTTTCCGAACAGGGCATTGATGGAAAACGGTGTGTTTGAAAACATTGCAACGATGCTGCAGTTCCCCTGGAGATTTCTTGGTCCTGCCTCAACCTGTTTTGTGTTTGTGGGTGCCATCGGCCTGTCGCAGTCGGAAATTTTAAAGCCCTATCGCAATTATGTGTTTGCGCTGCTGGTAGGATTAAACCTACTGGTGATCGTGTCCGTGCCGGCGGATAATAATCATATGCCCTATGACAATGCGCAGGCAGTGGCTTCCAAAGGACATGAGAGCAAGTTGATCACTAATATAGGGATGTTCTATCCGCATGAGTGGCGGCTTGACGGGGCGTCGGATGATAAGCTTACTACCAGTGTGGTGGTTTCTGATATGAATTATGTGACTGTCAGGGATTATCAGAAAAAGGGAACAAAGGCGGCGGTGGCCTATACGGCGACAGCTTCGAATTGTTATATCGAACTACCGATACTCAGTTATCACGGCTACCGTGCAGTGGATGAAAATGGAAACGCAGTACAGATTGGACGGGGCGGCGGCGCCCGGATGCGTTTTATGGTACAGGGCGATGGGGTGGAACATAGGATTTATGTGCGTTATGGCCCGGTGATTGGATTTGTGATTGCTAACTTGGTATCGGCGCTGACGATTGCCGGATGTGTCTGGTATCTCGTCAGCAGAAGGAAAGTAATGCATCGGCAATCCGCTTAGCGCCGCATCCATCCAGGAAGGCTCTCATTTGTTGAGAGCTTTTTTGACGTATTTCTATATTTTCTGACATAGTTGTCATAAAATGCAAAATATTGGTTATGACAGAGGCAGAAGGATAAGGTTCAGAACAGGTAGAAGTTGTCATGGCCGGGGTTGGGGTGATATAGTCATTGGTCTGTGTGGAACGGATATCTCCGGCATAAGGGATAATATCTTTGGCAGCAAAAGTTTCCACGGCAGTGCGCTGGTTTTCTGCCATCAGATAGCTGATTGTTGGCACGCCTACAGCGCAGAGTTCGGACAGAGTAGTGCCGCCCGCAGACACGGCCAGATCGCAGGAGGCCATGAGAGAAGCCATGTCAGAGACATTTTCATGGATGTGAATATGTGGATTGTTTGCTGCCAGGGCAGTCAGCTTGTCATAACGGAGGTTGGCTTTGCCGGTAACAATATGATAGTGCAGCGTATGCAGCTTTGTCATGTCAGGATAATCGGAAAGACAGGTGTTGTCCATTATCTGCGTATTCTGACAATGCTTGCTGTCATAAATGGCGCGCAGTAAATATTCCGCCACACCGTAGGGATCAGTGCCGCCTGTAGAAATAAAAACATGTGCCGTTTTCGGACGTACTTGATAGTTGGGAGACTGAAATTGTGTCCGCAGGGGAGTATACTGTATGCCCAACAGTTTATGACCAGCTTCGGCGTAATGGGGACAGTCCTGTTCTGTATCATAGTTGATAAGCAGGTCCACAGGGCAGGCAAAACTGCGCAGATCGTCTAGATAGGCAATCTTGCAATGGCCGGACAACCTATGGAAATAACTGGGGGAAACAAAATAAGAATCCACAAAAAGCCAGGGCTTTTCACGGATAGCGCCACTAGCCAAGGAGATATCGGAACCTGCGTTATCGGTGATATAAGAAAGCAGGTCAGGCACTTCCTCCTCCATGTGGCGATAATCACGGTTAAGAGAATGGATGGTAAATTCCGCTGGTATTTCAAAACGATCTTCTAATAGGGAACGGCTCTCATCGTCAGAGACAAGAAAAGAGATTTTTATATGCTGGGCGTGTTCCATGCCAGTCTGCACACAGGCGCGTGCAATCGTAAGACAACGCATAATATGTCCCGTAGCGATATCGCTGTTTCCGTCTACTCTAAAATAAATTGTTGTCATGATTTGTATTCTCCTTGTTTTGACCAAGACGTATTCCTATTTGCCAGTATATAGATTATAGCATAAAAAAGCAAATATATCTTGTCGCCAGGGCAATGTGCACAATACAATATCTTGTAGTTTGCATAGAAATACATATTGAAACTACAAGGGTTTATCAACAGGAAGCTACAAGATAACAGATATGTCGCTGGTCGGAGACGCAAAAGTTCTACATCTTTTGAGATAAAAAAGATTTGCATTTCGTAGAATATGATGATATAAGAGAAATGAGCGGGAACAAAATATAGTATAAGGGAGGATAAAATATGGATAATAAAGCATTGTTGTTATCAATAGAAGATTTGTTAGAACGAAAATTTCAGATGCATTTAGAACCGATTAAAAAGGATATCGCAGAACTGAAGGAGAGAGTGACGAGACTGGAAGCAGATGTGGCGGAACTGAAGGTAAGAGTGACAAGTCTGGAAGCAGATGTGGCGGAACTGAAAGCAGATGTAGCGGAACTGAAAGCAGATGTGGCAGGTCTGAAGTCGCAGATGACAGAAGTAAGAGATGATGTATCAGGTCTGGACAGGAGAATGACGAATATGGAATATAAGTTTGACGTTCTCACAAGGGAAGTGACGCAGTTGAAAGACGGTATTATCGACCTCACAGGCAGGACAGCAAATCTTGAAAAATCTTCTGAACGTACCAACAACAGACTTGACAATATTGAAAATTGTCTGCAGGAGCAGCAGGAGAGCATCAAGCGGATCGAGGTTGTGCATTTGGAGAATAATCTGATACCTCGTGTGGCGAACATAGAGTCATGCTATATGTCCACTTTTGAGCGTTATAAAGCCTATACGGATAGAATGCCGGAGTTATATGCGGCAGTATCCAATGTAAGCAGGACGGTGCAGACACATTCTGAGATGCTTAAGAAAATATCATAAGATCTAAGGGGGGGTGTCGCAAAATCATCAAATTAGATGATCGAGCGGCACCCTTGCTCTATAT
>CAMNSD010000022.1 GCA_946554445.1 uncultured Lachnospiraceae bacterium
GATGTCAGAGTTAATTACTCTCTGACTACTACACTTTTACGGTACTAAAAAAGCCTCATATTCTTCCCTTGAGACGCTTTTTTCTGTTATCTCTATATTATGCCGATCATTATAGTATCCTAGATATTCTGCAATATATATCATTTCCCAATTTCCTATTCATATTCTATCCTAAAATAATCCAAAAACCGTGATACACATGAATCATTCCTCTCGCTGTTCTGCGAGGTACATTCCCCACTCTTGAAATCGGCTTCATACACCCCTATATCTTAAAACTGAATCAACCAATGGCTAATTATAAAGCTTACTTCACTCAAGTATATTATACTTCCATCCTGGATTTCTGCCGATACACTCGATGATAGGAAACTGCCAATAGAAACATCGCACTCAGCCATCCCAGCGGATTGGCCAGATATATGCCCCAGCGTCCCAGGACCTCCGGTAAAAACAGAACAGCCAAAATACGCAGTCCCAACTCCATAAAACCAGATAACGTGGGTACAAGAACATTTCCCATTCCTTCCAGGCCCGAACGATATAGGCAAAGCAGATACATCAGCGGTATGCTCAGAACCAATACCATCAGGTACTCATAAGCCACACTTAAAAGCTGTTCCAGATCTGCTGGACTGCCGGAAACCAACAGGCTCAAAAATTCCCGCCCCCAGACTGCCAATCCCACGGCTATGATGCTCCAACTGGAAAGCGCTAGCAGCACACTGCATCTCAAACCTTCCTTGAGCCGTTCCATACGGCAGGCGCCGTAATTTTGAGCGCTGAAATTTGCAAAGGCTCCCTCTAAAGCATCACCCGGCAAATTGATCAGACCGAAATATTTTTCTACAGCAGCCATACCAGCCACAAAAAGTGTACCATATCCATTGATGGCAGACTGGACAAATAACCCGCCCAGAGAAATCACGCCATTACGAAAAGCCAGCGGACCACCCAAGCGCAGCAGTTTTCCCATAAGCGTTGGAGACAGCCGCAAATCCAGCGGTCTTAATTCTGGAATACCCCACAATTTTATCATGCAGTACATAAGACAGATAAACTGAGCCAGTACAGTAGCCGCAGCAGCTCCCTGTACACCCCAACCCAATTCTCCGACCAAAAGAATGTCAAGAACGATATTCAGCACGCAGGAGATGATATTGCCGATTACAGGAGTCCGGCTGTTCCCCAGGGACAAAAGCAAGGTAAAAACCAACCGATTAAACATGGTCACAAGAACACCACAGAACAGTACCTGCAAATACCTCGCAGCAAGGGGCAGGATAAGACCTGGCGTGTTCATCAAGCGCAATACAGATTCTGCTGCCACAATTCCAAGCACAGTCATTACCGCGCCGGTGCCCAATCCGATCACCACTGCCGCGGTAATTGCCTGCCTTAGCATCGGCCACTGCTTCTTCCCAAACAGCTGACCGAAAAGAATACCAAACCCCTGCGTCAGGCCAAGTATCATATCCGTGACCAGCCAACTCAAAAAACCGGAAGCACCCACTGCCGCGAAAGCATTGACTCCCAGCATCTGACCGACTACTGCACCGTCTGCCGCAGTGTACAGCAGCTGGCAGAGACTGCCCACCAGCAACGGCCATGCAAAACGCACCAATAAACCCAGAGGCCGCCCCTGTGTCATATCTGCTACTTTTTCCATCATAACACGCTTTCTGCCAATACTTTCCTTACTCGGATACCGTTTCTCCAGGCCAATCCTTGATGCCGCCAAACTCCACAATGTTCGTATACCCCAACTCCGCAAGTTTTGCAGATGCCTGTTTACTGCGGTTTCCGCTGCGGCAATACACAAAAATTAGCTGCTCTTTGTCAGGCAGCTCAGGGATTTCTTCCGTGTCAATGGTCTCATTGGGAACATTGACCGCACCGGGAATATGCTTTTCCTCAAATTCCTCCGGTGTACGGACATCCAGGATCAAATATTCACTCTCTTCTTCCATCATGGTCACGGCCTCTTCCATCTCAACCCGGCGGTATCCCGACTCCTTGTCTGGCGCCGCACATCCAACCAGAACAATGACCAAAAACAATACTGCTAAAATTTTATGCTTCATGATCCCTAACCAACCTTCACTCCTGTTTTATCTACAACCTGTACGTCAAACACTTCCTTAAAGAACCGATGATACGCCTGGTTTAGCACCAAACCGGGTTGTTTTAAGCTTGGTGACCACCATTTAAAATCTCTCTTTTCAAAACTGACCTTCATGATAACATCTTTGTCACACTGGATACATTTTATCCTGTATGCCGCGCCAATGTTCATATCACTTTCAGAACCTCTAAGATTTAGGGAGTAATTTACACCCCCAAATGTAAGAATCCCTTCATTTTCCCCTACGACTTCGAATTTCTTTTCCTTGATGATACGGCTGATGCAAGTTGAATTTAACTTATACATCACATAACTGACATCTGTATCCTTAATCAGGTAAGTTATACCATCTATGCTCTGTACCCCGTCTATTTCTTCGTGTATTTTTTCATGCGTGATGGCATAGCGGATTATCATGATGAACCAGAATATGATGCCTGCCAATACTATTATTTTATCTCTCATTTGGATGGTTCCTTATGTTCCTGCATTATAAATACATTTTCGCTTAATCTTTTTTCTATGAAGTTTTATAAAAACATATTCTCTGCAAACTAAAATTGCATTGTCTACTATAGCTTTACGACTTCCGGCTCATGCGTAAAGGATGAAAATGTTGCCGTTGCATCCTTGAAATAGAATACTTCCGTATTGCCATCATCTGCTGAATACATATTCTGCAAAGAGGGATATGCGTCCAGCATTGACTGTCTCGCCTCCCTGCGGTCATCTTCCACAAGTTCTCCTGCTACCCGAAGCCACTCACCAGATTTGAATGCACATATTTCTACCTTGGGATTCCTATGTAACTGTTTGGATACATCCTTTGATTTGCCTGTTTGGATGTACAGTTTGCCTTCAAAGATGTGGGCTGTGCCAAACGGACGTACCCTCGGTTGGTCACCGTCTGTTGTTGCCAGATAATAAACTTGTGCGTCTTTTAGGAAATTTACTACTTTTTGCATGGTTTTGGGGCCTCCTTATATTTTTATTTGTATAAATATTGAAACCAGTTCATTGCCTTTATGTCTGTCTGAAAGGTTGCCGGTAAATAATTTCCCATAAAAATCTTCGCATATGTCTGCTCTGTACCAGCAATCATTAACGAATAGAACCTTTCATAGGCCATCTCTGTCATCTGGTGGGAATCATCGAAAACAGGTACACTGTTTTCCTCTTCAAATTGCTTCCTATACGCATCATCTTCCAGAAACATTGCTAAAATATCATTCCAAAGAACCTTTTTAATATGGGGTTTCCTCGCAATTACCATGGCAGTAAGTGCAATCCTTACAAGATTGGGAAGATAAAAACTATTTTCCATTTCTTTGACAGAATATGCTTCTGTCGGTAGATTTTCCTTGACAATAACAAGCGCAGGTATCAACAGCTGAAACATTTCAGAATATCCTAACTCCATATCCAGACACTTGCCCCATCTCCCCATCATCAAATCCATTTTCTGCACAATCTGATCTGCAGCATATAAATCTGCATCCAATTCCATCTGCTTTCTTTCCTCTAAATACGCCTCTGAGATATCTGGATGCGATGCTTCCTGATAATAGAAGTTATATTTTTCCCTCAATTTCCTGATATGTCCCTGCTTATGATGTCCCACTTCATGATAAACAATGAAATGAACGGCTAGACTTGCTATCATATATCCCACTGCCTCTCTGATAGGATCTCCAGAAATAGTCACTTTCACCACAGCATCATCTGCTCTAGGCTCATAGTCTTCTATCCTTATATCAGGATAACATGCCTCCATATTTCCCACACCAACTAAAAAATCATCGCTCAGCATCATAATACTTGCATCGCAAAATATCTTCTTAATTGTCCCGACGTACAAAGCTACTATGGATACCCCATTCTTTTCCATTGCACAGGCATTTACTCTCTCGTCATTAACAATCGCAAAACAGCCTTTACCTAGAGCAGTTTCCACCTCTGCTTGCAATTCTAACACTATCTCGGCATCCAGAATTCCATTTTTCTTCAAAAGGAAAAAATCATCAGGGTTTATGATGAGCGATTCCCATTTATGTCCAGCAAAAAAATCGGCAACCAACTTCTCCTTATCCAAATCGTCTTTTTTCACGCTATGTCCTCTCCGACAATTTATGCCTAGAATCTATATACGAGCGAATTGCCTATCTGTTTGATAACTTTCTTTTCCAAAAGTTCCTGAATGGTAGTCGTGAGCACGTTTTCGTTCAACTTGCACTTATCATACTGACGGCATTCACAATTGCGTGCATAATTATTACAAAGCACAGAATCTATCAATACATATTTATCTTCCCTAACCAAAACGGCTTCTGCCTTTACCAAAAGTAACACACACTTTTCTGTGTCAGATAGCTTTTTGATGACATCGACTGAAATACCAAAAGCGCTTAATATAAAGGACGTAAAACCTTTTGTGAATTCAATATCCAGTATCAGACCTATAAACGCAAAAGTTGTCATTTTTAGGTTGACATAATAATTAGTTGTAGGTATTAAAAAATTCAAGCCGTTTTCTGAATCTGGACTTTTCCTATTTATCTCCAAGGTTTCATCCTCATCTAGCAGATCCTTAAAAACAGAGAAATTGCGGACCATTATTCTTGCGTCGCTTGGACTCATGTATTGGGATAACTCTGAAATAATATCGTTTTCATTTCCATGGATTGTGATATAATGCATTGTAATTTCTCCGCTTTCTTTATCTCTGAAATGGAATTACTCATTTCTGTGAAATAGATGCTGTTTGACCAACATGCTCTGTGAATTTAAAAATCATCCATATAAAACATAAACAATAGCTATATTACTATCATGCTTCAAACCAATAATAATCAGTGTCTTAGACCAATCTACATATCGAATAATTCAGGTACTCACAAGTATATTATAATTCCTCTTTTAGTTCAAATTTTATATTGACACCACTTGAATATGTAGTTGGCAATCTCCATTCATAATTATCTCGTTATCATCATTTATTTCTCTAAACATTTCTTTTTAATAGAACCTCAAATGCCCGCTAACGGATATTGGATAAGTAGTTCAAATTTTTCCTACTAGGTCACATTTAAATAAAATTGAGTTTCTCTTCACCTATCTCGCAATATTTCACTCCACAACCATCTAGCTTATATCGTAATAAACGACATATTCTATCGTCACATGTCAAAAAAAATACCTGTTCCATATTTTTTCGCTCCATCATTTGATACTTTAGCAAATCCAAAAATGAAAGCATATTAATATCATCCATACATGCAGTAAGATCATCTATAAAATACACTTTAAAGTTTTCCTTTTTACTTCTCTTCGCAATTCCTGCAAAAAAATATGAAAGCATAAATACTCCCAGTTGACCATTACTAAGAATGTTCACAAGATTCTTACCATTTTCATCTATAATTGATATCTGATTATCTTCAAACACAATATTAATAGATACAAGTGAATCAATCCTTGCCAACTTTTTATAGTATTTTCTCAAATTGGGCCCGACAGTATTATATTCTTCCCTCTTTAACTGTTCCACCAGTTCCTTTATTTCCTTCGACCTTTGTATTGCCTTATCATATAAAGAATCCAATCCCTTTTCTTCCAATACAATTTTACTATTGCGTGCTTTATATTCATTTAACGTTTTTGTATTCTCCATATATTTCTTATTATTCTTTACACTATTAACTGCATTTATTTTCTGTGCCCATATGGAATAATCAAATTTTATAATAGGTGGACAATCTTTCGCAAGTTCTTTCATTTTGGCCCCAGTAACGCTTTCTTCTTCAACATCAAATCTGTATCCCAAAAGATTTAAAATATCCTGATAGTCCTTTCTGTTTTTGTCTGTTTCCTCTTCTGATAATAAATGACTTTTTAATATCTGAATCTTATCCTGTATATAAATGGTTGATTTTAAGTCTTCGGTTTTGCACTCAACCCCCTTTGCCATTGCAAGCTGACTTACAAGAGAAAAATAATACTTTGTTCTATCTCGCACACCTTCAAATTGTATTTTCTTATCATTTTGTTTTACTATTTCACTATTTAGGACCTTATTTGCAACTTCAATTAACGCGCTATATAGTAATTGAACTTCCTGTTGCGTTTTTACTTTCTTTCTATTCTTTTCAACCACCATATTATTATTATCATTTATGTATTTTTCGGCTTCACCTAGAATCTGTGCATTGTCAAGTTCTCCAAATTGTATTGATCCACAGACAGGACACTTTCTATACTTTTCATGATACTTTATAATGCTTTCTTTCTGTGAAAGTAATTGTGTAAACGTTGAAAGAATAACATTTCCTTCTGTCATATGTTTTATATCATTTTCAAGTTCATTTATTACTTTTTCTTTTCCATTAATTTCATTTATCGCTTTTTCATAAAAATCTTCTGTAAAACTCTCAGATTTAAAACTCAACAAAAGTTCTGCATTTTCACGAATATTTTTATCATTTAAAAAAACAGAATTATATGTCTTAATTTTTTCAGATATGGTATCAATTTCATTATAGTCGTTATATAAGTTATGTTTATAAGCCAAATTTATTTCTGCTTGGTTTTTTTCAAGCATCCCAAATAATTCTTCCAATCGATCTATAATATTACGATAATATCGGTCATCTTCTAATTTTTTCAAACATATATCAGCTACAGAATAACCACATGAATATAATTGTCGTAACTGCTCATTTAGAGCAGTTTCATCCATATACCCTATATCAAGTTTCTCCTCACTATATAATGCTTCCTGCGGATAAAACACAATTTCAGGTTCTTCCAAATATTTGCTTAATTCTTTTTCTAAATTTTCAATTATAGAATTATCAATCTTATTCTTATTCAAATCCTCTTTATATCTCTCTACATCCGTAGCAAAAATTTCCAAATTCTGTGCGACATTCATTTCTTTATTATAATCTGCAATAAACTCTGTAAACAACTCTGGTAATTCTTTTCGTTGTTTACTTTGTATTCCAAATGATTTTTGCACATCACAAAAATGATAATTATAAAAACTCTTATCTACAAATCTTTTTAGTTCAGATTCTGCAAGTTTCCGATCTCCATTTAATAAGACTTCACTATTTTCGCTATTTAAATCATCACTATTCTGCTTTCTAGATAGATAATGTCTTTTATTCCGATCAAAATATGTAATCTCTACTTCAACATATTCCTGCTTACCAGCATTTTTATTTTTTAAAATACCATCCCAATTTTTCTTTCTCTCTGTATTATTTGTACTCCGATTGTCATATGCTTCTCTAAGTCTTCCTATATTACCCGTTAGACACCATTCAATTGCATCAATCACAGACGTTTTACCAGAACCATTCGGCGCAGATAATAAGACAAAAGGAGCTTCTTCAAAATTTATAACTTTTTCTCCCAAAAAACCTCTGAAATTTTTAACTTTAATCTTTTCTATTCTCATCTTCTGTTAGCCACCTCTCTATTAAATCGTACTCTTTCTTTAAAAATGACTTGGTTTTCTTATTGGCTTTTTTTCTTATCTTACTCAAAAAATTTAGTGAAGAATCTTCTTTTGGAATATATTGTTTCAATTTTTCTATCAATCTTTGATCCATTTCTAAATCATCTGGTTCTATTAGATAAAAAGGAACTTCCAATTCCTCATCCGAATCAAGAAAAATTTCTCCATTCTCATTAATTGTGCATCTAAGAAAAATTTTGCGAGATATATTTAGAGATAATTCTTCGGTTCTATCTTCAATATCATTCTGAAACAAAACTAATTGAATTACATTATACTTTAATCCCTCTAATTTCTTTCTATTTTCTGATCCAAAAATTATAAAATCACGAATTTTCAAATCCCATTCGTAACATAGTTTCATATCTATCTTTTCTTCTCCATTCAACACAATAAATAATTCATCTTGATTTTTACTAATATAGATTCCCATTAATTCAGATGGTTTTTTATCATCCTCATCATAAAAATAATTCATAAACAGTCCTGTTTTTTCCCCATTTACATCATCTTCAACATTACTGTACCCATACTTATCAAACAAACATTGTAAAGTCATCACTACTATTCTCCTTTAATACATGTTTCGGCAAAAATGCAATTCTTACAGTCATCTATTTTTGTCCATTCATGTTCATCTATTTTTACACACTGCATACACTCAATAATAAAATTATCCTTATTCAAATTTGTTACAGAATCCTTTTCCACTATCTCTGCTGTACTATAATCATATTCATGCTTACCCGCCAATTTACTGTCACATTTCATAAACCACTTTCTTGGTTTTTCTTTCATCAATCTAAGCCGATGATTGTTTTTTCTAGACTTAAATACACCATAAGCCGGAGGAAGTATCACACTTGTTTCGACACAGTCCTGGGGAAAGTGTATACAAATATAGTTTAATTTAGATTTGTCAATATAATTCTGTGGTTTTAGCAATTCTCCATTTTCAGCCTCATGAGATACTCCCCCACCTGAATATATATCAAATATAACTTTCCATAAATATCTTAAAAAAATCTTTATATTTTCTTTACAACCAGCAATTACTAACAATCTCTCAGCTGCATCTTTATTTCCAAATTCTAAAATTTGCTCATAAGTATCCGTACATAATGTATTCACAATGCGAAATTGTCCATCTATCTTGCTACACTCTTCTCCTATCCATTCTACTGTATTTTTATAAATAGCATTCAAACTTATTCTTTGCTCTTCTGACAAATCATCATTCTCCGTAATAATTGCTTCATATTCTTCTGTCACTACAGCAATAATATACGCTATAATAGATTTATCACTATACATTTTCATTTGATTTTGAATATAATCTACAAAATCTGCCTTACTAACTCGAATATTTTGTACTCCTTCTTCCCCTGTCTTATATCTTTCCTGAATAAAAATAACCGCCAATCCCATCAAGATCTTTCTTCGATTTTCCTGCATACCATCAGCTACATCACATATTGAAAAACACTTTTCCAATTTAATCTCTATAGTATCTTGAAGTTGCCGTATATTGTCTTTGGGTATTATTTCAAAATCATCTAAAAAATCTGACAATGACTTTTCATATGCCCAACTTGAAAATACTTTCTGCCTCTGCTCATCTTTTTTCATTTTCGGAATTATTGTTCTTAATTGTACTTCAACATCCTTTAATGAGTCAGGCCTATTTGCTAAAACCTCCCCAATATACCCCCTCATTTTGGTTAAATCTGGCTTATTGACTACCTTATCGCTATGAATAACTAAATGAGGCTTTATTTTAACTACCTCTACTCTATCACCATTTAATAAATCAAATAGTAAATACTGATAATAAAGATCTGTTATTATTTCTTTCATATCAGGATTCTTTTTCGGGTAATATTTAACCTGAATTACTTCAAATCTTCCATCCTCATAAGCTACATCGATATCCTCAAGAAATTCCAAAAACACGTGTTGCACTTGATTTTCTAACAAGAATTCAATTGCAATTAAATCTTGAAATAAGAATCCTCTTACTTTAGCTGATGCATCTCTTGCTTTATCCCCTTCATACATAGTCTCAAATTTCTGATAAACTTCATCTGTAAAATATGTTTCCATTTTTTTCCCTCGAAAATATTTATATATATCATCCACAGCATTCACATATTCACAACAACTCTTTTGATGTTTTACTTACAATAATTTCATCTATTATTTCTTTATAATCTGTATAAAAATTTTCATCAATATTTGAATCAAAAAATGGATACATCATTTTTATAATAATAGGAGTTAAAATCATAATAATGAGCACTTCCAAAAGTAAAGTTATTAACAGCATAATTTCAATCTGAGTTCCTAGAAATTCAGAATATATAGAGATAATAGCTTCACATATTTTTGCAAATAATATTGACAATAAAATAGGCGTAATAATATCCCAATATTTACGAAATGAACTTATATTTCTTATTTCACAATTTAAATATCTACTAAACTCCACCAACTGTTCTTTGCTTAAATTGAAATATTTATTATTAACATATCGCTTCCATTGCCGATATGTATCAAATTTCAAATTATCCTGTAATTTCCGCAATTCCCTTCTCTTTATATGATAACAACACAAGTAACAATAAATATTTCTTTCTGATACAAAATCAAAACCATAACAATTTTTACCTATTTTATTAAAATCCCTTCTCACCTTTTTTCCTCTTATCATACCGTAAAATTCTACCACTCCCAAACATCATACCCCTGATTCCAGGCAGAATCATACACCGGCTTCATATTCTTCTCCAATATCCCATAAAACTCCGTCTCAGAATTTCCTCTCCGATACAATTCATGATTCGCCCAGATAGAGTGCAGATTATCCCGATAACACGCCTCGTACAATTTTCTGATTCCTGCCACCTCATATATCATCTCATACATAATATACTGATTCCTGGCAAAGCGCCTGAAAAACCTATCCCAATCTGGCAGTCTGTTACTCTTGGATGAATTCAATGAGGAATCCATCGGCATCAAATTCCAGAGTTCGTCATTCATCACAAACGACCAAGGAATGAAATGATCTACATCATAACTTTCTTTGTCAATCGCCTCATCCGTAAATACATCTGCTACGTCCCTTAAATCCAGAATCCCATCCCAAAGTTTCCGCACATGCGTAAGCTTTCTCATCTTCTCTTCCAGCTGCTCAAGCTTATAAATCAACCCTGGAACTTCCGGATTATTATTCTGTAACCATTTCACTTTTTCACACTGAATCCACCTCAAGATTATCACTGAATTATCTTTAATCATCTGCATCCAGTCAGCGCCAAATATCAGCCTTCTGCTTAATCCATTCTCGCTTCCAAAAGTATACGGCAATAAAATATCCGTCTCATTCAGCTTATTATAATAGGCCATCATCCTGCCCGCGCTACTGTCCAAACTGATTTTCTTGCCCTTCTTATTTGCGAACCCGGATAAAGCCTTGTATGGTACATTCAGTGTCAAAGCCTGTTTTTCGGCATGAAGCTGTTTATTAAATTGTTTGATGGCATTCTTAATTTCTACGCTGGAAGCATTCGCCGGCAGTTCACTTAAACTTTTTAATTTTATTACGGCCTTTTCTAGATTATCTTTGACTCCTGCATCACTTCAGATACCGCTTAGATGAATATGATACTCTACCACCGAATACCATGCATTTGCAATCATCTCGTCAATAACTTCATCATAAGATACTTCCGTCCTGCCCAACAATATCAGCTTCACAATCGCTTCCAGCCAGTAGAACTTATAGCAGTAGGACGGATCCTTCATCATTTTCTCAAACCCTTTTATATCCAACTCATTATAGTAATGCTTATCAACTGTTAACTGCATCCTTCATTCCCATCCCAAAATATCTTCTGTGTAAAACCGCCGCGCTTTTCTCTCTTTTCCTCCCGCACAGCCATCAGTTCCTCCACAGAGTGCCCGCGTGCCTCACAGATTGCCAAAAGCACCTCCAGCACATCCGCCATCTCTTCAATAGACTTATCCATCTGATACTCCGCGACTTCCTCATTCAGTTTCCTGTCAAGTTCCGCAAGGTATTCTTCCTGCGTCAAAATCCTTGTGATGGGTTTCTTTCCTGCGGCAGTTATAATCTGCGGAATTTTATCACGAACCAGCTTCCCCTGACTCATTCATTCTCACCGTCCTGTTGAGTTTCTATTATCCTAAATTTATCATATATTACATTTTTATACAATCTTTTTAGACTCTATAGGTTCCTAACCCCAAC
Source organism: uncultured Lachnospiraceae bacterium (assembly GCA_946554445.1). Classification (GTDB taxonomy): domain Bacteria; phylum Bacillota; class Clostridia; order Lachnospirales; family Lachnospiraceae; genus UBA3282. The sequence goes on from CAMNSD010000022.1 coordinate 11,920, forward strand.
ATGCAGTGCGGAGCATTCCGGATTAAATTTCTCCCAAAAACTATCTCATAAAATCCCACTCTCACATACCACCCGCTCCCGCACACACATCAAAGCAAACCCCAGCAGATTCTGTCCCTGCCACTCATTTAAATCAAATCGCCTATCATCCTTCATAGAAAGCCCAATCCCCCATATTTTATCCTGCACTGCGCATTCCGCTAAAATATGATTTTCCGTCGCAATAAGTTTCTGTTTCAATTCTTCATTTTGCCGAAACTTTTCCAACAATCCCTGATACACAACCACCTGCCGCATGCCGTTCCATATCACATCCTCATAATTTTTCACAGAACGTCCCAGTGCTTTGATTTTCCCAACGTCAGATGTTTTTAAAATTTCTTCCGCAATATCCGTATCATAAAATAAAGCTGCCTTTTGATACATGATATACTGCTCCATGGAAGAAAACTGAATATTCCCCAGACAAAAATCTGCCATAAACCAGTTACTCAGATATCCGTTTGCCTCCTCCGGATTATGAAAACATATTACCTTCCTCATGATAGCAATCTCCTTTCCAGTTCCCTTTTCTAGCTGTAAAAATTCATCTCCGCAGCCCCCAGTTTCCGCCCCACAAACCGCTCCGCAAATTCTATGATTTTCCTAACCTCATCATACCGCCACCGATTCTCATGCGGCCAACCTTCTATCTCCTCCACAACCTTATCCTTCTTATAAAAGATAATCTTCCAATGATACCCGTCAATCCCAGCCGTCCCATGCTCATCCGCATCATAACAGAACAATTCCTCCATCATGGAATGGATGATATACTGGGCATCCTCAGGCTTTCTATACATCACAGCGCCATCCACACAATCCTCTGCATTCTGATACGCGATCACCCCATTTTGATAAATCCGCACATGATACCTGTATCCAAAACAAGGGTTATTCTGAATCTCAACACTGTCAACAAGTTCTAATTGTTCATGCCGTTTCATCCGCGCCGTATAGTTTTGCAGAATGTAACCACGAAACGCTTCCGGCACCGGAATATTATATTTATCTACATAGTTGCAGAATTCGTCGTTCCAAAAGTATGTACCATCAGAAAAAATATTGCCGTGGCCTATCACTTGTTCCGGGTTTATCTGATCCTGAATTATTCCCGCACATGCCATAACACAGTGCGTTTTCAGATAGTTGATAATCCTACTCTTCTCCGGATCCGGTGTATCTGAAACCAGATTTCTGATATGCGGCAGGGACGCATCCCCATGCTCAAAGGAATATGCAATTAATCTGTTTTCACGTTTCATACACCAGCACGCCTCTCTAATGAAAATCCCTTTTCGGCCACCATTTAATCTCATTATATTTTAGCCGAACCTCCTGCAAAAAAGCACATACAGACTAATCATTATCATAATCATCAGCCGATATGTGCTTATCAAATACACTCTATTTTTCCTGGCCTGCCTTCTCCAACGCCTCGTCCAGCCATTCCACAAGCTGTAAGTCCACTTTACCCTTCGCTGCCATATCCTTCAGTATCTGGATTGCTTTCGGCCTTGAAATCGGCTGTTTATAGGGCCTGTCCGTAGCCACCAGAGCATCATAGATATCCACCACCGTCAGAAGTCTTGTCTCCAGATCAAGTTCATCGCCCTTCAGTTTGTTGGGATACCCGCTGCCATCCATATACTCGTGATGGGCGCCCACCCACTTGGGCACCATGGAGAATCCTTTATAGAACTGCACTTTATCCAAGATTCTGGAAGTCATGACCACATGGTTCTCCATCTCCTTGCGTTCCTGCACTGTCAGGGTTCCGCTTCGAATGCTCAGACATTCTGCTTCCCGCTTGGTCAGATAGGGAAGCACCGTGCCATCCTCACCTACATGCTGGTTCTCGGCAAGTCTTCTGATATGTTCGCAGTTCTCATCCGTCACATAGTCAATCACATCGATCTTATGGATAAAAGCAAGTTCCGATTCCAAATCCGTTACAGTCGTCTCGTATTCTTCCTGGGTTATCCTGCCCCGCAGCATATCAATCTCATACAATGCCTTAAGCAGTGCAAACCTATCATCTACCTTCTCTATTTCCGTATCCAGTCTGGTGGCCTTATTCATAATGCTTAAGGGCACCACCATCTTGCCAATATCATGTATGAGCGCTGCCAGCATCAGCTGCTCTTTTCTGGCAGAGTCAAATGTCTTTTCGGATTTTCCCTCATGATGTAATTCGGTGATGTAATCTGCCAGCAGACTTGCATATTTTTCTACATTCCTTGTGTGTAGGGCATTATATGGTGTTCTCTCCTCCAACGCCGTTGTGAGCGCTTCTACAAAGGAATAAATCTGTGTCTTTAGCGCTTCCACATATGATAGATTCGTCAATTCAATCGCAGCAATGGCACCAAGCGCACGGATAATGATCTCATACTCTTCATTGAAAGCGATCACTTTGCCTTTCTTATCCATGGCATTGATCAGCTGTAGGACGCCAATCAGTTCATTCTCATTATTAGCCAAAGGCACCACCAGCTGCGACTGTGTGCGATACCCGGTCAGACTGTCATATTGCCTGGGCCCGGAAAAGTCAAACTGACTGCTGGCGTACACATCCGGTATATTCACGACTTCCTGATGAATGGCCGCATAGGAACACACATTTTCCTCTTTCATCGGCACCGGCGGCAGATCAATCACTTCCCCGTCCAATCCTCTGCTGATTCCCTTGGAAAGTGTCTTCATAAATTTAAAATGCAATTCGTCATTCTCATATAGATACAGGGTGCTTGCATCACAGTTTGTGATTTCCATCCCCTTATCCAGAATAGTCATGAGGAGACAATTCCTGTCTCTTTCCGTGGACAGGCGTATGCCGATATCCATTATCTTTTCAAAGTCTTTGTATTGCAGATGCATCCTACTCATCCCTCTCTCTTTCCATCGGATATATTCCGTGGCGCTTCATGTACTGAAGCGATTCCTTCTGTGCCTCATAGCCGCTTACTTCCACCAACACCGGTACCTCTATCCGATTCTGCCTGATCAGATTGTCAAATTCCTGCCAGTCTAGCGCTCCGGCACCTACCGCCAGATGCAGGTCATTGTGCAGATCGTTGTCATTGATGTGTATATGGCGGATATAGGGAGCCAGTGTCTCAATCCATTCCTGCCCCGAACGTCCGAAAAGCATGGCATGCGCATAATCTAGGCAGACTCCAAAATTCTCGACATCCCGCATCTTCTCCGCCAGCCCTGCCAGGATATCCGGTGCCTCATCAAACATATTCTCCATATAAATCTGTTGTGCCGGGTATTGCTGCGCAATCTCCGTAAAAAATGCCGCGTTTCTGTCACGCCAGTTTTGCAGATAATTTGGCGCACGAAATCCGGCCAGGCGTCCCGTGTGGAACACAACGCCCTTCAGCCTCATACGCTTCGCAATCTCCATGGACTGTCGGATCCGCAGCATGGAGGCATCCCTGATCAGAGGATCGTCGCTGTGGATCGTCACATCTAAGAACGCTCCGTGCATGGTATCTTGGGAAAATAAATTTTCACACAATCCATTCTCCCTAAAATCTGCTCCATTATTTTTGTCTAAACATTTACTTATAGATGTTTTATAGTCTTCTATGATTTCCTCCTGCTTTTGGAAATCATCCATAACCTTTGCTATAAAGAAATCATTATATTCAAATGCGCATCCGTATTCTGATGCCAGAGCACACATCCGCTCCATATCCTTCCTGTCGGGAACCAAATACAGCTTACTCATTTTTCCTCCATTACTAATACAGTTTATTAAACCTGATTACTTTCCAGAAATTTTGCGTAACTCTTTCCTCTTCCTATTGCGTCTTTTTTACTTCATCTACCTGATATACAAAGACTCCTTTGCTCTTTCCCTTCAAAGGAATTTCTCCAATAGGCGTTACTGTCACCCTATCCTTTACCGCCTCATAAACCTCATTGCTGATCAAAATCTGTCCGGGACGTGCATTGCTCTCTAATCTGGCCGCTGTATTGACCGTATCACCGATGGCCGTATAGTCCATTCGGAAATCACAGCCAATATTTCCCACAACGGCATTGCCGCAATTGACACCAATCCCGAAGGAAACACTCTTGCCGTATCGCTGGCGGAATTTTTCGGCAATAGCTTCCGCCCCCGCCTGCATATCCCAAGCGGTAGCGACTGCCCGGAAAATATAGTCATCCAGATCGAAGGGTGCATTGAAGACCGCCATGGTGGCATCTCCCACAAACTTATCCAAGGTTCCGCCATTATCAAAAATGGCCTGGGTGGTGAGTCCCAGATACTCATTCAAAATCTCTACCACTTCCTCAGGCTTTAAACTTTCCGACATCGTGGTAAAGCCCCTGATATCCACAAACAACACAGCAATATGGCGGTTCTCCCCGCCGATCACCAGTTCAAAATCCCTATCCTTGCTGATCTTATCCACCACCTGGGGCGCCACATACTGTTTAAAGACATTGATCACCCGCCGTCTACGCATAATCTCCGCCAAATATCTGCGCACCATCTGTACCAGATAAATCACAACCAGGCAGATTGGCCAAAGAATGGTTGGTACGATCCAACCTCTCCCATACATTACTTTTACAAAAACAAGATCGAGCACCAGCAACCCTACCAACAAAATGGAGGAATGCAACATTCTCATTTTTTCGCTGCAAATATAGAATACGCCGCATAGAAGCGCCGCCACCAGCGCATAAATGATGGGGGATACCGGAAGCTGTGTCTTGCCTTCCAACAGAGCTTCTATGATATTGGCGTGAATCTCCACCCCGTACATCTGGCTGTTGTGGGCGATGGCTGGCATATAGGCATCCTGCATACCCACGGCATAGGCTCCCACCAACACCACCGCATCCTGAAAGATTGCCGGATTCACCGTACCGTCTAGCACATCCGCCATAGAAACTACGCTGTAGCCTCCCGCCTTGCCGGAATAGGTAAAATAGAACCGGTTATTTCTTCCATACACAGCCGGAAATACCGCTTCCTCTCCCCGGCCTTCCTGATAGATTTTATAAATCTGGGAGGAGAGACTATATTCTCTTGCCCCCTCATGATCCAGATAGGCCATGGCCTGCCGCACATAGCCGTCCGTATCCACAAAAGTATTGGCAAACCCAAGCGTTACCTGACTTTTTAAGCTGTCATAAGGTTCAATCACATAATCCACATGATAAGGATTATAAACAATCTTACCATCCGCTCCTTTTTCGGGCTGTTCTTTAAAAGAAAAACTCATGGCCGCCACCACATTGCCCGCTTCCCCACAGACACTGGCAAAATAATCATCAGCGGCTTTGTCAGCCTCTTCACTATAGATCACATCGAATCCAATCACTGCCGGACGCGCCTTGCCTGTACTGTTCAATAAAGATACGAGTTTGGCCGGAATCTCCCTGCTCCAGGTATTGACTGGTCCATACTGTTCCAATGTCTTGTCGTCAATCCCTATGATATAGATTTTCTTATTGGTGACGCTCTCCCGCTGGTTCAGCATGTCGGATATTCCCATATCCCAAAAACCTGCCGTACCAAAATACAAAAATGCCAGAGAGGCCAGAATAACGGCGGCAGTAACCGCCGCCGTTTTCATTTTACTCAGATATTTCATCTCGTTTATCTATGTCCCTCTTAAGTCCAATTGATTGTCGTATCTTCCTCAATCTCGGTTCCAAAATCAAAATCCCACTGACCGCTTAGTGCTGGCATAAGCATAGGCGCTGAGACCGTCTCTCCACGGAATACTGTCTGTGTTGCGAATGTCTTACCCTGATACACAAAGGTCACTGTGCAAATCGGCTTATCATGGTCCGGTTTGTCCTTATCCGGCTTGTCATGATCTGATTTGTCATCGTCTGAATCGTCATCATTCGATCCATCATCCGTCGAATCGTTCTCATTATTATCTTCCTGAGAATCTCCGCCATCTGTATTGCCATTTTCAACATTACCGCTGTTCACCGGCTGCACTGCCTTTTGCTGCGTGGGCGGCGTGCCCGGCAGAGTCTGCGGCTGCGGCACAGGCTGTTCTACCGACGGCTTAGGCGCTGCAGGTTCCCGGTCTTCTTTGACCGACTGTGCGGAAATGTTCTTGGCCGTATCCGTCTTGGCCTGCATCTGCTCGTCTTCCTCTTCCTCCGCATCGTTCTTTACGGCAGCTTCCACTGTCTCAGACTGTTCCGCCTGTTCAGACAGCCCGGCCTCACTCTCGGAGGACTTGATGACATCCGCCTTTTCTGAAGCCAACTGTGTCAGTTCCTCCAGAGATATTCCCGTCATAGACTGTCCATTCTCCGCCATGCTGATCAGGTTCTCAATCGCCTGGCTGGGAAGTTCCTCGTAGACAATGTCCTTCACCTCATCCACCGTTCCATCTTTATATACAATCAGTTCGCTGCCTGCCGGAACTAAAATTTCTTCCCCATAAGTACCATCCGCAAGTATGGGTTTTGTCCCGACTTTTCCCTGGAAACAGCAAAGCTTCGTATTCTGATCCCCATTCTCATCCACATACAATTCCACACGATAAATCGTCCCGCGGACCGCCATCACAGAATTTGGGGTGGAAGTCTCATACTGGGATCCTTCGCTCAGCGGATGCTGTATCTCATTGGTAATGGCCCCCTGCTCCAGACTGATCTTCGTCTTAGAATCAGCATCTGTCCCTTCCGCCTCCACAGAAAAGATAGTATCCGCCTCCGCCATCACATATTTATCGTCATCCAGTTTCATTCGCATGCTGGAATCCGATGCTACACTGACACGGTCACCGGATTCCAGATACAGATTCTCCGCCGCATCCATAGAACCCACTGTCTCCCGTTCGATCACAGCGCTTCCTTCCACATCGTAGACCATTATGGACCGGAATGCCTCTTCCTTCTTCGATAAAAGTACGACCAGCGCCACAGCGATCACAGCCACCGCGGCACAAACACATATTATGATTTTCTTATATGACATCTGTTTTAGCATCACTCATCACGCCCCTCTTTCGGCTCACTGTTTTCTATGATTCTAATATTTGATAAAGGTATAATCACCGTCTGAACCCACGTAAAAGGTATTGCCGCCCTGATAAACTGCTTTGTCACCTGCCAATTTCCACCTTCCCGCCGTCATCTGATATGCTTTACCAGACTTCAGCGAATAAGTTCCGTTCTTGGAAATCACATCGCTCTCTTCTCCTGGTCCCTCCCCTAATATGGTAATGCTACAGCTTGTACTGTTGTCTGCCTTATCTTTAGCCTTAATCACACAGGAGGTACCGTTTGTCACTACCTTATAGCTTCCATCTGCTTCAGGGACTGCCGGCTGTTCATTGATCGTGACGCTTTCTAAGTTGTCATCCTTCACCTGGAATACGGTGTCTTCTGAATAAGTCTTTCCATCCTCTACTCCAATCACCTCCGGTTGCTCTGTGTCCACTACCACTCCGCCGGCCCAAGCATATGTAGTCTGGTTATCTTTGCCCACTGCTTTTACGTACAGGACATAATTTCCATCATTTAATACCGGAGTATTCACAGAAGGAGACGGCCCCGTTGTACCATTTCCCCAGCCCAGTTTTTCTATCTGCTCTTCATTCCTTACCTTTCCATCTTTGTCAACTTTTTCCAGATAGCAGAACAGTGTAACATCTTCACCATCCTGGCTTGCCGATACATCAAATAACGGTGCCCAGCTATTTACATATTCAAACTCTATCTCACCGCCAAAAGTGTGTTGGGTTTTATCCTGTCCCTGTCTTTTAATGACGATCACAGGCGCACCCACACTCTGCGGATCTTCCGCCACCCTTGCAGGCGCTTTGCGTCTTGCCTCAGGAATGATCTCACTACCGCCGTCTCCATCCGCCGCCGCTTCATCAATTTCATCTACGATCGCCTCATCCCCGATATTTCCGTCATCCTCATCGGCATCATCCTTCTGGGTGTCATCCTTAGATAAATCAGCTTCGTCCTCCGGAACACTTTCATCATCCGAAATATCCACTACATCTGCCGCTTCACCATCCAGAACAATATCCTCCTCCGTATCCTGAACAGTCTCTACATCCTGCCCTGCCGCCAGCATCGTACTCATCGGCATCATGCACCCAATCAGTACCGCCAAACCTAAGGCCGCCAATTTCTTCCAATTCCTGTACATATTCCACCGCCTCCAGTTCTTACACTTGAAACTTAATTACCCTAAAATGATACACGCATACTTTTAAATATATATCGCCCTTTCTATCATAATATTTTACACATAACCCATTATTTGGTCAATAATTTACCATTCCGAATTTTATGGTTTTATACACTTTTGCCTCCGCATAATACCGCCATCAAAGCAAGTACAACACAAACTTTTTATTTTTTAAAGTTTATGTTACGAATGTTAAAAACTCTGTATTCTCAAATCACCCTCTGAAACTCCATGCACTTTCTTGTCATCATTTAAAGCGCATTTGAAAAGCTTTCACACAATTCCTCTATATACTGCTTTCCTGCCAGCACATCCAACCATTCTGCCGGAATATGACCAGCCCCATAACAGATTCCTGCCAATCCGCCGACAACAGCACCCACCGTATCCGTGTCATCCCCCAGATTTACAGCTTTTAAAACACAATCTTTATAAGTGTCGGTATTTAACAGACACCACAAAGCTGCCTCTAAAGTATCCACCACATATCCGCTGCTTTTGATTGCCGCCGCCGATAACCCCTGAAAGTTACGCAAATCTCCGAGGCGTCCATACACCCGCAGTTCATCCCACTTTTGATTCTCATAATATGTAAAAGCGTCTGCTATCCCCTGTTCCACACAATCAAACAATGACTCTTCCTGTCCCAGCAGCTTTATAGCTATATTAATATAAATACCACAACCGATAAGACTAATCCGATGTCTGTGCGTCAAGGAAGATACACTATGTATAATCTCCATCTGATTTTCCATCGTGCCGCCCTTCTGCTTTCGCAGATAATACGCAAGTGGAAGGATTCTCATCAAAGAACCGTTTCCATTTTCATATTCTGAAACGCCGCCACATTCCAGCGGCTCCATTCCACGGCCATAATTCATAATAGCCCGGCTGGTTGCATTGCCAACATCAAAAACTTCTCCCCCTGCGGTATAGTCGCCATACATAAGCCAGTTGGAAAATCGATCCATAATATCCGTATAATCTATTCTCTTCTTTACAGCAATACTATCCATTAGAGCCAATGTCAGACTTGTATCATCCGACCAGATTCCTTTCGGCTGCTGATGGGTTCCATATTCCCGCATGGAAGTGACAGGATTTCGTGCTATCTCCTGTCTTTCCATAAACTCTACCGGAACACCCAAAGCATCGCCTATTGCCAGTCCTATAATGCCATTAAATATTTGATTCATATCTTTCCACCACAAACAACCTCGCCATCACCGGCTTCTCAAAAATAACCATCAGCACATCATCCTCCAACACAAAACTAACCGGCTCTTTCTCTGGATACATACAGGATACCTTTACCCCGTCCTTCGCAAACGACAGACTTCCAAGCGGTATGGACAGCGATGTATCCGAACATACGGTTCCGGCCTTAAGTCTCCTGTTATTGTTCTTCCCCTCCATCTGCCGCTTCCACACGGCCAGATAAACTTTCTCCTCTGTCTGCAGACCGCCACAGGCCCACAAGTCCTCATTGTCCGTCACGTCCAAAGGCATAAACGGCACCGCCTTTTTAATATCCCCGCGCATCTTTTTATAACAGGCAATTCCCTCTTTCACCAGTTCCATCCGCTCTGCAGGAAGTTGTGCCAGATGACCGCTCTGATGAATCCGGCCTAACATTACGTTTACCATGTTATAGATGACTTCTTCCTTGTCCCCCTGCCGCATGGGATAAGACCACACAGCCGCCTGCTCCGGTGTCACCCCAACACTGGCATTGGCCGCAATGGTGGCGTAATTACGGTAATCTTCTTGGTCGGAAGTGGACTGGATACTGTAACGCGAAAGGAGCGCATAGTCAATCCGCAGACCACCGCTGGAGCAATTCTCAATCACCAGCTTCGGATATCTTCTAAACACATCATCCAGCCACGCCAGATAGGCCTTCTCATGCTCCAGCAGCCCCTGGCCCACACTCTCGGCACCCAGTTCTGTACCAATACCCGGCTCGATATTGTAATCCATCTTAATATAGCCCACACCATATTCATTTACCACCCGGTCGATCACTTCATTGACATGATCGATCACTGCCGGATTGCGGAAGTCAAGCTGGTATCTGCTCCTGTCAAACACTCTTTTGCCGTGACGGACAAAGAACCAGTCATCCGGCGCGTTCTTGGCCTTTTCACAATTGATCCCCATCACTTCCAGTTCCAGCCAGACACCGGGAATCATGCCCTTGCTGCGGATATAGTCCGTCACTTCCTTGATACCGCCGGGGAACCTTTCCCGGCACTCCTGCCACTCGCCCACGCTGTCCCACCACTCGCCGGGCGCATACCATCCCGCGTCAATCACATAATACTCACAGCCGCAGTCCGCAGCCGCATCAATTAGTGGCAGTTCCTTCTCTGTGGTAGGGTCACCGAACAGACAGTTCATATAATCATTAAAGATAACCGGCAGGTTTTCATTATCCTGATTGGGCCTGCGGATCAGGCGGCGGTATCTGGTGAGTTCCCCCACTGCCTGCTCAAAACTGTCCTGCGCCACACCCACAGCCACCGGCACGGACGTAAAACTTTCTCCCGGCGCCAGATTCTTAAACCAGTGGGACTGCACCTCCGTGGGCCCGCTGACACAGACATAGAAATGCGTGTTTTGGTCACCAATCTCATAATGCCAGGAACCGTTATGCTCAATCTGCCAGAACAGGCTTGTGTGAGTTTGCGTATTCTCTATATAGCCAAGGGGCAGATATTTCTTGGAAGACCAGTTTCCGGTATTGGTCACTTCCAGGACCTGCGAAGTGCGCTGATACACCCCCGGCTGTGTCTGGGCCAGCCCCACATCCCCGAAAGTATATTCCTGAATACTCATTTCCTTTTGCCAGCCATTGTAGGGAATCCTTATCCGCATCTTAGCATCGGAATTATCACTGCCTTCCTTTTCGATACCCGTATAACAGAAAGAAGATAGGTACTCTAGACATTGTGTCTCCTCCCCCACATTGGTCACTTTGCTAAACATCCGGACAACAGATGTGCCGTTATAAAACTGCATCACGGTCTCTACACGGACATGTGTCACCGCTCTATCCTCCTGGGTGATCAACAGTCTGCGCCCGATTTCGTTCACACTGTCCTCCATGCCCACATAGGTGAGCAGGTATCCAGGCGCTGTCACGATATGTTTATTTCCATGTTTCTCATAAGGGCGGTCATAGCCGGACAAACTTACCTGTACCAATTGAAACGCCTCATCCAAGAACTGCTCTTTTCTCACCCGGTCTTCCGCCTTACATTCCGGCCCCACTTTGCATAAATCGTCCTCACAAAACGTATTTTTAGAAAAATGAAGGAGTTTTAACTGCTTCTTTTCCGTAATCCCAAATATGATGTTGATACCGTTTTCTTGTATCTTGATGTATTCCATTGTTTGCCTCCGTTTGCGTCTATCCGCGTATTTTCTACCATAATAGCTCAAAAAAACAGGCGGTACAAGACCGCCCGAAATATTTTTCCATTATATTTTCTTAATTATCATCCTTTACTGTCAATAAATCAAAACGTATTTCAACTACACCCCACACCCCTGTGTATGTGGAAGCAGCGCCTGTGTCCGATGATTTGTATTTTTCTCCTCAAATATAGTATGCCAGCCCGCCCACAGGATTAGAATCGATAAGATACCGGAAAGCATATCTGAGACTGGGCCAGACCACAAAAGACCTTCAATCCCATCCAGCGTACCATCCTGGATCAGAAGCCAATGACTGATATTTATATGCAAGATTCGCCGGAAGCCTGTATCACACTTGCCAAAGCAGGATTTGGCATCGCAGTGCTTCCTGATCTGAACTTGGCAAGAGACTCCGGGCTTTCATATCTTCCTTTTGCCGGATCTGAACCATTATCCTTCGGTGCCTACTATAACAGCGCTTCTAGGAATCCGGTTTTAAAGCTTTTTTGCAGTTGTGCGGAAAACAGTTTATTCTTTAAATGCCATATCGAATGCGGGCATCATGCTCTCTATTTCACTTCTGTGCAACCCATATTTCTGTGCCAATCTTTTCCAGTGATTTTCCACAGTATTTTTCACCTCACCTAACACTTCTTCCGCCTGCTTCGTCGGCATCTCATACATCTTTGCTATCGATAAAGCCAAATTAAAATCTATCAAACTGCTATTTTCATCCACATTCAAAGACAGTACATCCCCATCCGCATTGGGATTCACATCATATAGCGGCGATAACCTCCATCCTTCACCAGCCAATATAAACCCATGATTTCTCAAATGATCATCCGTATTGGACACTGCCATATTGAAAACAATACGTCTCCACAACTCCTGCAAATCCTTCCTCGGTGCCGCTCCATATTGCCTGATAAAAGAAGCGATATCCAGATAACTGGAACCATCTGCCGCATCTGCACCATCCTGCTTTCCCAACAAAGTCATTGCAGATGCAAAGTGAATTCTCTTCCTTTCCTCCCTGTCAAACCTTTTTGTCAAAAAGGTGCTCCCGCTCTTAGAAAAATTTTCCAATTTTGCTTCCGGAACACGTAATCCGCACAACACGGCAAGATCATGCACCACCATCTCCCACGCGCCAACATTTATATTATCCTGTTTTGATGGAAACTTAGCAATCCACAAAGAAGCATCTGGCGCCACAACGGATGCCTTGGGCCTTGCGCCTCCTAGGGAAGAACCCGGTGCCAGTAATTGTTTGAGCCATTTTTCATCCATGCCGTCCTCATTTTTTTCAAATGCCAAAGACGCCGTCTCAAGTTCCCGCAAGGTTGTCCACGGAGGCGTTGCCAGTTCTTTATCATCTGCCACAAACGGCCCATTCTCTGACACAGCAAATCGCAACGCTCCCATTCTTGTTTCATCATAAACACCCAACAGATAATCAATATCCGTTAACCGTCTTGGCTTCCTGCCTTCCCGCTTCGCAAAAATTGCTTCCCGCCGCTTCATCAGGAGGCGTCCCCACCTGTCTGGACAGGAATCCGCAAAGACGCCGAACATCGATTTATTCAGCGGTACATACTGTCTGCCTTTATACAAGGATAAATCCGGATCAAACACAAAGCCATTTGTCAAATTGGAAAGCCATTTCTCATCATATTCAAAAGAAACAACTTCCCTGCCCTTCCCGCCATCTATATATATGGTTCCAATTTTTTCAGGATAATTCCCCTTCCAATCTTCATACACAAATATTTTATCAACATCCGCCATCTCTATTTGCTCCTTTTAGCCCTCCGTCTGGACGGAAGATTCAAGTCCTGCAGTTTTCTCCCAAACTCATCATCTCTCGCAATCTGCCCAAACTCCTTATCCATTCCACCCAAAGCATGCAGAACCGCCGCATATGCGCCAATTGCCACTGTTGGCGTCCCCTTTTCTACGGCCCACAAAGTTGCTCTGCTGATGCCTGCCCTTTCTGCCACCAGTTCCGCGGCAAGATTGCGTCTTAATCTTGCCATTTTTATCTGCTGCCCCATTGTCTCCAAAACTTTTTGCGTATCCGGCATAACCGCCACTGCTTTTTTACTCATAACATTCCCTGCCCAAAATAGTTACACAATTAATGACATAACTTTCAAACATATCAACTTTATATTTTTTCTATCATTATTCTTTCTATACTACCTTTTTCATTTTTATTTATATTATGTATTATATATTAATCAAAAATTTTATTTTTGTCAATTATATTAAACATAACATAACTTTAAAAACATAAAAACCAGGCACTCCCATAACAATGGATGCCCGGTTCCTTCAAATCTTCTTAATATAAAAAAATAAATTTGCTTTGCATAACAGTTCAGTCTACGCCGCCCGCGTCAAAAACGTAAATCCCATCACCACAACGCCGAGCACCACCAGCACAATACCCGTTGCCCGGTTCAGTGTCTTAGGCTCCGCCTTATTGGCAAATACTGCCGCGATTCTCGCCCAGATAAAGGTAAACACCACACAAAGCACCCACACCGGCCAGTTAGGCGCCCCGCCAATGGCAAAGTGCGATACCGCCCCCGTAAAAGCGGTAAACGCCATGATAAACACGCTGGTGCCCACCGCGGTCTTTAATTCATAATGTAGAACTGACGTTAAAATCAGAAGCATCATCATCCCGCCGCCGGCGCCGATAAATCCGCAGATAAACCCGATCATCACTCCCGCGATCAGGGACTGCACCGCCCGCTTCTTCGGAGAAACTGCCCCCATCGCTTCCTTGGTGGTCATCACTGGCTTTACGATAAACTTAATCCCCAGCAAAAAGGTCATGAACACGGAAAATCCGCCCATGGTTGCCGGTGGAATCAGGCTCGCCACATAACTGCCTACCACCGTAAAGGCAAGCACACTTCCCATCATGATCAGGCCATTTCGGATGTCCAGATTCTTGTTCTTCCCATAGGTGTAAGCCGAAACCGCACTGGCGAGGACATCAGACGAGAGGGCGATTCCCACCGCCATATAAGCATCCATGCCCAGAAACGTAATCAGCATGGGACTGATGACCGCCGCCGCACTCATCCCGGCAAAGCCTGTCCCCAATCCGGCGCCCATGCCAGCAAAAAAAGTCACTACAATCATCCACAACCAATTCATTCCATCCACTCCTCATATATATTCCGAAGCTTTGATTCCTGTCTAATAAATCGTAGCGACTTTTATCCTACATGTCAACATTTTTACTCTTCTACTTTCCCTCCATTGCCTCCCTGAATTTATCTCCAGCAACCGGCTCTCCTGCGTTCTCACCAAACCTGAAAATGATGCCACCCTTTCCGTCAGATTTATACTCTACAGTCCATGTCTTCCAATTACGTGTGCTCTGTGCCCTGATACCAACCGGTCGCCCAGAGGGTTTGATCAACCCCGCTGCCTCCATCGCATACCATGCATAATCATCGACTCTTGTATCTCCGTTTAAGGCTCCCCCATAAGAACCCCCATGCATTCCATCCGGCCGGTTTTCTCTGTCATCCACTGCAAACGCAGTCACTGCCTGCCAATAATCCGGAGGCGGATAACCGCTGTTCGGATCAGTCGCATATGTCTCTATTGCCGTCACTATGGCCCTGGCATTTTGCAGGTCGGTTGCATTTCTGGATTTTTCTATATATCTAAAATACTGAGGCGCTAATACCATAACTAAAACTGCCATAATTGCAATAACAATAATCAGTTCTACCAGAGAAAAGCCTTTATCGCTCACCTTTTTCACCGTTTCCTCCCCCTTTTTTATTTTTCTTGGGAATTATTGTATCATTCTATTCCGGCTATAAAAAGGTGGCTTTTTTTCAAAATGGTGTAATATTTTCACATAATCATGCAAACATACGCTCTTAAGTTTACGCAATCACCACAGTTCCAATCGTATTCTCTCCGACCACAATCTGCGCCATCTGTTCACCCAGACGGACATTCACCTTTATCTCATGGTCAGTCCTGTTAAGAAGCACCGCCACAATTCTGCCATCCGGATTTATAAACGCTGTTGTCTCCAATTCGTCCGAATAATTACTCTTTCCGATCCGTACCGCCCCGGGTTTGATGAAGTGCGTAAAATGCCATAAGTAATCCGCTGTATTTCTCCTCATCAATTCCTTTTTCTCTGTGTCAAACAAAAACGGCGCATCGCAATAATTTCCCACATGATTCGGGCCGCCCTTTTCATCCAGCAAAATATTCCAGTCATAAAAGCCGTTCATGCCATGATTCATATTTCCAATCATATCATGTGCATATTTTTGTGCGTTTTTCAGAAAATCATCTGCGGAAAACTTACAGTATTCTATGCAGGCCTCCGACAGGATCAGTTTCTTATCCGGAAACCTGTCACGAATCATGCCAAGCGCGTCAAAATGATCCCCGCTGTACCAGTGGAATGCAATGCCGGCTACCATATGATCCGTTGTTTCATCTATGATCTCGCAGGCTCTCTCGTACACCCTCTCTTTGTTATGGTCCCAGATAAAGATCTCCACGTCAGACAGCCCGTTCTCCTGCAGTGCCGGCCACATATAGTCGCGCAAAAACTCCTTCTCCTGTCTGGCTGTATACACGCAGGAATCCCATGTCTGGACTGCCTTTGGCTCATTCTGCAGACTGATACGTTTGATCAGATAGCCACGCTTTCTGTATTCATTAATGTACCTGCAGATATAATCAGCCCACACTTTTCTGTATTCCGGTTTCAGCTCGCCACCATGATTTCTGTCCCCATTTGTCTTCATATATGCCGGTGGACTCCAAGGCGTAAGCATAATCTCCAGCCTGCCGCCATACACTCTCTGTGCATCATTTAGCAGAGGCCAGATGTTTTTCTCCACCCGCTCCAATTGAAATCCTGCAAAAGACTTATCCGCGGCCTCTGTCACTGCCTCATAATGATCTAGGGAAAAATCGCAGCTGTCAATCGGAATCCGTACCATACGATAAGCCATTTTCTCCATGCCAAAATATTCCTGAAGAAGTTCTTCCTTTTGTTCTTTTCCCATTTGTCCGTATATGTATCCCGCCGACTCAGTAAGCGCTCCACCGAATCCCTCGAACGTCTGATACGTTACAGAGGGATAGAGATTGAGTAACTCATTCTCCTCCCCGCCATCTGGCTTAAATTCCACTTCGACTTCACGACAGTATCTCTCATTTTCCTTATAACAGGTACTGACATAAGTTACTTTCCTCTTTTCCATGCTTTTTCCTCCTTTTTATTGATTTAGTTTTCTGTATTCCGAAGGCGTCTGTCCCTTGATTCTCTTAAACACCTTGGAAAAATATTTTTCATCTTTAAACCCCACCTTATAAGCAATTTCATATGTCTTCAGGTGATTTTGAAGCAAATAAGCACATGCATGTTCTATGCGGATTTCATTCAGATAATCTATGAATCCTTTGGATAATTGTTTTTGAAAAAGTGTGGAAAGATACCCTGCCGATATACCTACCCTCTGTGCCACATCAGCCAGCATCAGATTCTCATAATAATGCTCCTCCACATATTCCTTTGCCAGTCTCACCAGATAGTTTTTCTCTTCTGTCGGTTGGATCCTGACCTGCTCCACCGCTCCAAACAATTCATCCGCCGCATGATTTGCCATCTGCAATATGTCAGAGGATCTCACCGGCTTAAGCAGATACTCCTTTGCCCCAAGCCGCAATGCCTGTTGGCAATATTTGAATTCTTCATAGGCGCTTAATATCATCGTAAAAGGAAGTGCATCCGCACGCTTGGCTTCCTGCATGACCTCAATTCCGGTCATCAGAGGCATCTGTACATCCAGAAACATAATATCCGGCTTATCCCGAAGTATAATATCCAGCGCTTCGCGTCCATTGGCGGCAAGATATATCTTGTCAAAACGATCTGTATGCAGTTGTATGTATTTGGCAATGCCATTGCGGATCGTATCTTCGTCATCCGCAATCAGTAGCTTGATACTCATTCTGTCTGATCTCCTTTAATCCGCAGGGTACAACGATGGTCACTGTAGTACCACAGCCCACCCTGCTCTCGATATGCAATTCATAATTCTCATGATAGATAAGTTCCAGACGTTCTCTCACATTTCTGATCGCATATCTGCCGATTCGCTGGCTCGCATACTTGCGATTATCCTCCTTATCCCAAATAGCTTCCAACTGTTCCTCACTCATGCCAACACCGGTATCGGTAATCCGAAAGACCATATTTCTTTCTTCTCTTATCCCCGTTACAGACAGTGAATAACTGCCGCCCGCACTTTCAAAGCCATGTACGATCGCATTTTCCACAAACGGCTGCAAGATTAACTTTGGAATCTCCTCTTCCAGAATATCCCGTTCCAATGATATCTCATAAGATAATCGTTTACCAAATCTCATTTTCTGAATGTGCAGATACCGTTCCAGCAGATCTGCTTCCGTCTGTACCGTCACAATACCATCTCCCCTGTTAAGTACAAGGCGAAACAGTTGCGAGAGTGAAAGAATATCCTCTGCAATCTCGTCATTGTCTGATTCTGTAGCTTTCCAGTACAGGGAATCCAGCGTATTATAAAGAAAATGCGGATTGATCTGTGCCTGGAGCGTATCCAATTCGCTCTCCCTCTCTCGGATTGCCAGCACATAGTTCTTATCAATCAACTCCCTGATATCGTCCACCATCCTATTAAAGCAGGCTGAAGCTTCCCCTACCTCATCCTGCGTCATCACGTCTACTTTCTGACTAAAATCTCCCCTCATAAATTTTTCCATTGCAACCCGCAGTGTATATAACGGTTTGGAAACAAGGTCAGAAACCACCAGCAAAACAGGATATAAACCGAACAAAAAACCAATCAGTAATGCCAGCGGCGCGAAAATAACCGTATCACTCATATCTTTCCATCCCACCCGCCGTGCGATTTCGTAGACGATCGTTCCCGTCTCTTCATCCTGACACTGATAAATATTATAAACTCCCCATGTACTCTTTTGTACTCTTCCCCTGTCTGCCTTCTGTGTTTCTTTCCCTGTAACCATTGAGGATAACAGTTCATCCTCAATGGTTCCGCACCGCACCAGTTCTGCGCCATATTCACTCATGACTACTACGGATTCCTGTCTGCTGCTCAAAGAATTCTCACATATTTCATCAAAAATCTCTGCCGTAGAGCCGATCACCAGATACCCCAGCTTGTTCTTCCGCGCCATATCATAAATCTCACGGTACATCACTATTTTATCGTTCTGATTCACTTGATAGGTATCGTTCTGATAACGCCCGACTCTCTGCCAGAGAAACTTGCCCTTCTCCTGTACCGCCAGCGCATAGATTGCCTGTTCCCTTACCTGTCCGATATCTCCCAGATAAGAGGACGAACGATCAATACAGTTTAAATAAGGATTGATTCCGTTCTCCGGATATATGGCAACACTTTTAATCTGTCCGTCTATAGCCACCATATCCTGTATGATCTGCAAAGGTGCATGGTTTTTCCAAAGTCTTGCATCACGATTCAGTTCCTCTGGCTCATCCGATGTCAATATCTTTTTGATCTCATCATTGATACTGATATATGTACCCATCTCCATAATGTTTTTTTGCACCACACTAATACTGTCCGATATATTCCGTACATTCTGAATACAACGGTCTTCCTCGCTTTTCACCGCTGACCGATAATTGTGGGCAAGGAGAAGAATGCTGATCAGCAGCAAGATGGGTGTGATGACAGCATAACTGTAGAAAACCAGTTTCTGCCGAATACTCAGCTTCATAACCCAATCCCTGATCCGTCCCATAACATCTTCACACCCTTTGCATTATATATTGAAATCCGCTTTATTTTATCCCTTTACGGCTCCCATTGCAACACCCTTCGTAATTTGCTTATTTAAAATGATATAAACAATGACAGCCGGTGCCGCCGTTAATGCCATAACCGCAAACTGAACCGCATAGTTGGAAGAATACTCACCGGTAAATTCCAATACAGAGAAAGGAAGTGTCTTCCATGTGGGTGTACTCAGGTAAGTACTCGCCATCATAAACTCATTCCAGTTGTTTAAAAAAGTCATAATCGCCACTGTTGCGATAGAAGGCTTCAAAAGCGGTGTCACGATCTGAAATACAATCCTGTATATGCCGCATCCGTCCATTACTGCCGCCTCCTCCAGTTCTTTCGGTAGTGACTGGATAAATCCTGTCATCAAAGACATCCCCTGCGGCATGGAAAACGCCACATATGGAATCAAGAGCGCCCAAAGTGTATCTGTTAAATGCAGCATGTTATATATCTTATAGTTCGGAAGTAACGTTGCGTGAATCGGAATCATCATTCCCATGACAAGCAGTGTACTCACCAGAGCGCTCATTTTCCATTTCATGCGCTGACAGGCAAAAGCTGCCATGATGGATATGATAACGACAAGCACAACTGCAAGCGTATTGATCAGGACACTGTTTCTCAAATAATGCAGAAAGTTTCCATCCACGAAGGCTTTCACATAATTATCCCAGCGTATTTTCTCCGGAATAATAAGCAGCCCATTCGTAAACATCTCATTGCTGCTGCCAAGTGAAAAATCCACAAGCCAGATTAACGGAAACAATTGAATCACCGCGACTGCGATCAGCACAACCCACAAAATCACTTTACCTATATGTATACTATCTTCTTTCATACAATCACCTCCTACGCTTCCTGCTTATCTTTAAAAATCGTATTCAGCGTCACCGTTGCCAGTACACAGATGATGATAAACACTACACCGATTGCATTACCATAGCCGTACTTAAATGCCTTGAATGCCTGCTGGTACAGATAGTTAGCCACAAATTGTGTGCTGTTGTTGGGCCCTCCATTCGTCAAAAGATAAACTGTCTCCATCTGCTTCAAGGCGGAAATGATCGCCATGGTTACATTGATTTGGATAACAGGTTTCATCATAGGCAGTGTAATCCGCATAAATGTTGTCCACCAGTTTGCCCCGTCTATAGAAGCCGCTTCATAAAGCACCGGATCGATATTCTTAATTCCAGTATAATAAATCAGCATTCCCCATCCAAAACCATGCCAGATCAGAACAATCAGCACAGACCATATGGCGTTTTGTTGGGAAAGCCAATTGATTTTCCCCGGATGTCCGAAAGCTTTTGCAATATTATTTAAAAGCCCAAAATCGGGATTATAGATAAATTTCCAGAGATAGGCGATTACTGCTACAGAGATGACATTTGGTATAAAATAGATGCAGCGGAAAATCCCCTCCGCCTTCCCCTGTAGCTTATCCAACACTGCTGCGACTAAAATCGCCAACGGATGCTGAATACAGATAAATCCAATGGCTAATAATAGAGAGTTCTTCAAAGATCTGCCAAACGCACTGTCATGAAATAAGTTTGCATAGTTGTCAAAGCCAATCAACCTAGCCTCTCCCATACCTGAATAATCCGTAAATCCATAATAAACGCTCAGGCAGATTGGTGCCAACACCGCAAACAAAAAAACCAGCAATCCCGGTAGCACCAGACTTAAAATCACCGGTTTATTACTATACAATTTCTTCATAGGAATCTCCTTTCCCACAGACAGATCCTGTCTGCAATAATAGATGTCTGACAGCCTGATGCTGACAAAATAAGAGGGCGCCGCAAAATATATTTCTTTGAAACGCCCTCTCCCTGCTCACTTAGTGAATCCGCATTTATTTACATGCAGCACCAATTGCCGCAAGGAAATCATCCACGGATGTAGAACCATTGGATACGCCCTGAATCTCACTCTCGATAGCAGTCTTGAATGCAGACGGCCCACAGTCATTAATGGGTGTACCGGATATGCTTCCCGCATTTTTCAAGATATCCATAACCTGCTTCTGTAATTCCGTCTCACTGCCAGTCAAATATGCCGTCTGATCCTGCGCAGAAAGGCCAACACCATTCTCCCAGCCATATTTGGAGAGTTTGTCAGGCTGATACATGTAATTCAAGAATTTAATGGCCTCATCTTTTACCTGAGAGTTGGCAGACACAGCATAGCCACCGCCGTTCCATGCTGCAATATCGGATGCCTTACCTTTGCCACCGTCTATCGTAGGCATGGTAAACGCACGGATATTATCACGGATTTCTGGCGCAATGTCCTCATTTAAAGCCATGGAACACTCCCAGCTTCCCATGCAGAACATTGCCGCCTGTCCATTAGTAAACAGATTCATGGCCGTTCCGTAATCCTGAGAATCATATCCTATCTGAAACATACCTGCATCTGCCGATTGTACGAGAATCTGTGTAGCCTGCTGAATCTCCGGCGCATTAAAATCACCTGCGGCAACCGCCTTGCTGACAATATCCGCATAATCTGTTCCGGCAATCTTTACCATAATATCTGTGAGGAAACAAGCCATCGGCCAACCGTCTCCACCGTCCATGGCAACCGGCGTAATCCCTGCCGCCTGAATATCCCCGCAAAGACTCAACAACTCCTCGTATGTAGCCGGCACCTTCCATCCATTATCATCAAACATCTTCTGATTATAATAGAAGAGCATAATATCCGTATTTCTCGGCAAACCGTATAGTTTATCATCTTTCTTAAAACCATCCAAGGATCCGGCAATAAAGCTATAATCCAAATAATCCTCTTCGTTTAACTCAGCCAGGACTCCAGCATCCAAAACTTCATCAAGAAAGGAAGGCTGCCCCCAAATACTGACAACGTCCGGCATACCATTCATAGCATAAGCCTTGAATTTTGTCTTATAGGCCTCCTCATCAAGCGCTTCTACTTCAATCGTTACATTCGGATTGGCATCCATATATTCGTCAATAATCATCTGCTCCACCAGGCCCTGCCCATTCTTACGGTCAGGCAGATTGGAAAACAGTTTGATCGTTATCTCCTCGTCAGAAGATGCGCCATCATTCGCAGTACTGTCTGCCTCCACTTTTTCCTGCCCCTTTGTATCGCTCTGTACGCTTTCCGATGCCGTTTCACTGTCACCTGTACTACCACATCCTACAAGCATTGATACAGTCATTGCCCCTGCGAGTAATGCTGCAGTCCATTTTTTCTTCATTTCTTTATCCTCCCGTTATTTCATATATTTTTGACGTTTTTATCTTAGCATCCGTAAAAAACTGTTTACAGACACCAATCTTTCAAAATGGTGTAATATTTTCATATAAAACCACTATAACGGGGACTTTCCTATCCAATGATCAAAAAGAGTGCCGCTCAATCACCTGATTTGATAATTTTACGACACTCCATCCCACATCTTCTATATACCGATCGTCTCCACCACCGACATCCCTCGAATCCTCTGTACCGGCCCGGTCATGGCCGCCAGCGCCGAGACAATCATCACCGCCCCAATCACCATACATTCCCCAAGCGGCAGGCTCCACATATCACCCCATCTTTCGGTAATCGCCCACCGATACAGATAATAATGGATCGGCAGGCCCAGGAAAAGTCCTTCCGCCAGTCCACCGGCAAGATAAGCAAAGGTCTCCGCCGCAATCATCTTCTGCAGCTGCCGGACGCTGATGCCGATTGCCCTCATAGCGCCGTACTGCCGCATCCGCGCCGCCACACTCATAGAAATGCTGTTGATAATATTAAAAGAAGCAATCAAGGCCACTACTGCCAGAAAGCCATAGACAAACAGCGCGAATGAAAAATAGACCGCCCTTGTCTCCCTGTTGTTGGCTCGGCTGTCCGAGAACTGGTATGCATCTCCCGCCATACTGCGAATCTCCTCCACCACCTCATCGGACAAATCTTGCAGCTGAATGTCCAAAACCATATTCTCCGTTCCATCTTGCATTTCCTTGGAAGAATCACGTATGAAAACCCGCTTTATATTTGGGTTTTCTTCCAACGCTGCAATGAGGGAATCCGATATCACGCCAGCTTCTTCTCCACTGACTATGGATACATCCGGCGTATCAGGACGCAGACTCACAATCGCATGTTTCATAAAGTCAACCCCTATGCCAAATCCAAGAAATAGAATAATACTAAAGGCAAAAGAGGAAGTCAACAGAATCAAGTTTTTCCGGCTGCCTGCCGCATGATGCAGTCCCAGCGCTGTCTCCACATGCATCCGTCTGGTATTGGCAGCTTTCTTCACAGCAAACACCGTATCGGCATTACCGGAAACCGCCGTCAATGGCGAAACTTGCGAAGCTTTGCGGGCCGGCGTCCGGCTTGCCAGAAGAACTGTCATCAAACCAATCAACAGACCTGCTCCCAACCCCAGCCAGCTGATTCCCCATGCCGGCATTTCCCGAAACCAGGTAGGCGTAACCACCTGCAGCATCCTGCATAACCCCCACACCATCACCACACTGCCCAAAAGCCCTGTCGGAATGGCCTTCAAGCACCAGGAAGCCGCTTCCATCCGTACATAACGCCGCACCTGTTTTCCGGTGGCGCCCAGACACCGCAGCATCCCAAAAAACTCCGTGCGCTGCGCCACATTACTGTTCATACTTCCCCAAATCATCATCATACCGGAAACAGCCACCAGCACCGCCAGGATAAAGGCAATCAAATAAAGCCTCAGGATATAATTATCACTGCTCTGCATCATGCTGCCCATTAGCTTCGCATTTTCACTGACCATATCTTCTGGAATGTGCAGTTTCTCACAGATATCCAAGATTGCCTTCTGTATCCTGCAATGGGGTACAAATTCCACATAATAGGCAATATCTTCCTTCAGCGTTACATCCCGGAAACAGGACATATAAGTATCAATATTCATAAATACGCCGAAGGCGTCCGTCTTTAACAGCATAGAAGTATCTTCCACGAAGCCGCTGACTTCAAAGGATAAGGAACCATCAGGCGTTGTTACCTCCACCCTATCGCCCACACCGAGTCCCTCTCTGTCCCGTAAACTTTCTGTTACGATTGCCTCACCTGCTTCTTTCGGAAAACTGCCCTCAAGCAGACGAGCACCCGGATATATCTCAAAAAAACTTTCATCAAACCCACACAGAACGGTTTGGACACCGGAAATCTCATATCCCATATCAAGCCTGTAATTTGTGACCGCATAACGAGTCACAGTTTTCACTTCCGGTCTGGCGGCCAACAGTGTCATCTGTTCCTCATCCAGTTCCCGGAACATCACATGCCAGGCGCCGTCCGTCATCACCGCCAGGTTTTTCTGGCTTTGCAGGAACATATCCGCCATCCCAAAAATCGCGGAAATTAAAAACACAGAGATGATAATGCACCACCTTGTCATTCGTGTCTGTCTGCGGTGTACCTTTGCCGAAATGGGAATCAGATCAAGATAATTTTTCATTAACATTCCCTCCCAGATCATTTACACTACCATCAGACACCTGCATGACGCGGTCCACCCCTGTAATCAGATTCGGATTATGTGTGATCATCAAAATGGTCTGCTGAAACTGTCTGGATGCCTTCGTCAAAAGTTCCATCACATCCTGGCTGTTTCTCCGGTCCAGGTTACCAGTAGGTTCGTCCGCCAATATTATTTTGGGCTTTGTGATCAACGCCCTGCCGATCGCCACCCTCTGCTGCTGTCCGCCGGAAAGCTGTCCCGGCAGGTGCCTGCGTCTCTCCTGCAATCCCAACACCTCCAGAATCTCCTCCACCTGACTATTATCCGGCTTTTTATAATCCAATAACAAAGGGAAGATCATATTCTGCTCCACGTTCAACTCCGGTATCAGATGAAAGGATTGAAAGATAAAGCCAATATTGCGGCGCCTGAAAATCGTCCTCTCCTCTTCCGCCATGGCAAACAGGTCCTGGCCATCTATCAGAATCCTGCCACTTGTGGGTTCGTCCAATGCCCCGATACAGTTTAAAAGGGTGCTCTTGCCGGAACCGGACTCTCCAATCACTGCCGCGAACTCCCCCTTCTGCAGTGTGAAAGAAACGTGCTTTAAGGCCTCCACTTTCACATCGCCCCTGCCGTATGTTTTGCACAGATTTTCTACTCTCATGATTTCCATGACATCCCTAATTCTCCTTCCCAGACCTTCCATCTTTTCTATTTGGTCCTTTCTGATAAGGATAGCAGGAACAGCTTACAATCCCATGAAAATAATCTTACGGATTCGTAAGAAAAGAAATCGTAAAGACAGAACCTTCCCCAGGGGTACTGCTCACAGAGAGTATGCCGCCCTGTCCTTCTACAATGGATTTGGCAAGAGAAAGTCCGAGACCGATTCCCTGTCTGTTACGATCCCCCGGACTCCGATAAAACCGCTTGAAAATATGATGCATATCCTTTTCCGCAATGCCGCATCCATCATCTGCTACCGCCAACCGTAACATGGCTGGGGACCTCTCCCAGGAAATCACGATTACGCCGCCACTCTCCGTATGGTCCAGCGCATTTTTGATCAGGTTGGCCACAGCCTCCCTGGTCCACTGCCTATCACATAAAAGCATCGTCTCAGAATTTCCTTTAATAACAATCTGTTTGCCTTCCCTTTGTGCCCTGACGGATAAATCCTCCATTGCTTCGGTAATCAACTCGGAAACCGCTTGTTTCTCTTTTTGAAAAACAATGCTTCCGGCATCAATACGGCTCACCTTCAACACTGCCTGCACTAATTGTTCAATCCGCTCCAGGGATTGCATGGTTTTGTCCGAAAACCGCCTTACGGTCTCCACATGGTCCGGTTCCTGGGTTATGATCTCCGTATACATATGCAGCGCCGCCAGCGGTGTTTTCAGCTGATGGGAAATATCGGAAATGGTATCCTTTAAAAAGACTTTTACATGCTGCTCATTCTCACTCTGCGCCCGCAGGGCTGCCGCCAGTTCTTCCACTGCCGCAAACAACTGATAAATGCGCCCGGTTTCATTCTGTGGCAGGTGCTCCTCAAAATCCCCCTCTGAAAACTGCGCGATAATACTTTCTGCTTTCTGGTACAGATTTTCCCGCTGTCTTAGGAAACGAACCGTTATTCCCAGCAGCATGAACGCTAAAATCCCTGCCATGACAACCGTGATTTTCAAAAACAGGCGCACTGATTGATCTATCGTTGGAAAAATTCTGACAGACGCATCCTCCGTATGTCCAAGACGCTGCAGCAACTCCACCCCTTCCCCGGTGACCACGGAACCTTTCAACGCCCTCGCGATTGAAGCCTGGTCAACTCCCTGTTCCATCAGGGAAGAAACCATGGTCTGTTCGCGTTCAAAAATAAGATGTTGGGTTTCTTTTCCATGAAACCAGGAAAGAAAGAATATCCATAAGAAAAGAAACCCTATCAGACACATCATATATGTGAAGTAATGCCGCGTGTTTTTTTCCTGCAAAATGCTCATATGAACCCTCCATGATCATATCCGCCACGTATATCCAAATCCCCGCACCGTCAGCAAATGCTCTGGATTGGACGGATCTTCCTCTATTTTCTCCCGCAGTCTGCGGATATAGACAGACAGCGTGTTGTCATCCACAAAATTGCCGTTTCCATCCCAAAGCACATCCAGGATGGTATTTCGCAGTACCGTCTGTCCCGCATTGCGGACCAGCAGACACAGTAAACGATATTCCGCAACGGTCAAATCTAGTGTCTGATTCCCCATAGAAACTCTGCCACCCAGCAGATCAATTGTTAACGGCCCGGAGGAAAGCATCTTTGCTTCGTCCTTTTCTCCGGCACCGCATCTTCGCAGCAATGCCCTGATCCTGGAACACAATTCCCCCAACTTAAAAGGTTTCGTGACATAATCATCCGCGCCGCTGTCCAGCCCCCGTATCACATTGACCTCTTCGTCCAAAGCCGTCAGGAAAATAATCGGCACCTGGTTTCCCTGGCCCCTTACAAAACTGCACACATCCATACCATTTCCATCTGGCAGTGTCACATCCAGCAAAAGCAGGCTATATGTTTCCTTATGCAAATATTCATGTGCCTGCCTGACAGTCTGCGCCACATCCACGATATAGCCGTTTTTAGCAAGAGAATATGTGAGACCGTCTATCAGACTGGCATCATCTTCTAGCAAAAGTATCTTATGTTCCATGAAATTTACTCCTTATTACAATCAGGGCGGCCAGAAGCCGCCCCGATAACATGTCTTATATTGAAATTATAACACTTCAGATATAGTTTTTCCCGCTGCTTCCAGATTATGCCTCGATCATTTCCAACAGACTGCCCGTGATGTCAGCCATATTGGAGGAAGCCTCTTTCGTGTTCTGAGAAATATCCACATTCTCTGTCACCACATTGGTAATCTGAACCAACTGCTTGACGGCAAGATCCACAATCGATACATTCTGCTGTACCATCTGAGATATGGATTCCACATCATGTCTGGACTGTTCAATATTTTTCACTACCACGCCAAAGGTACTCACCGTCTGCTCCGTGATATCCTGTCCTTCCTTCACAGCCTGCAGGGAATTCGTGATCAGTTCGTTAGTCTCTTTCGCAGCCTGTGCACTTCTCGCCGCAAGCTCACCTACCTGGGAAGCAACCACCGCAAATCCTCTGCCTGATTCACCGGCCCTGGCGGCCTCAATGGATGCATTCAGGGAAAGCAGATTGGTCTGCTCGGCAATGGAATTGATCTCATCAATGATTTTCTCAATCTGCATGGACATATCGCTGATCTTCTGCATGGAATTCTGCAACAAAGTCATCTGTGACTGTGTCTCCACAATTTCCCCAGCAGTCGCGGCCGATGCGGCGGTAATCTCATTGGATGCATTCACACTGTTGTTCAATTCCTGCGTAAGCTGTTCCATAATCTTCTCCAGATCTGAAACTGCCTGTTCCTGTCTCTCCGTACCATTGTATATGCTGTCCGCATTTTCCAGAGTCCTGCCAGACACCTGACTCAATTCCCTGCAGGCATCCTTCACATTCTGAATCAACACCCGGTTGTTCTCCACATCCTGCTCCTGCTGTTCCATCAACTTCTCATTCTCCCGCATACTCTGGCAGATGCTCTCCACCATTTTATTAATGCTGGATGAAAGCTGCGCGTATTCCGGATTGCCTTCCTCATGGATGACAATGTCAAAATTGCCCTCTGCGATTTCCTTCGTACCGTTGGTAATATTATTGATTCCCTTAACAATCTTACTGTCAACCATCCGGTTTATTGTGAAAAGCAGCACCCCAAAAATCACAAGCATACTGAAAGATACGATAAGTGTCTGGTTACGGCGCGCCGCATAGTATTCCGATGCGGGAAGAAATGTGCCGATCACCATATCCCCGTTATCTTCGGCATTGTAGTAACCAGATACTCCATTAATCTTTACCTTGCCATGTCCTATAAGGCTCTGTGGAAAACCAATCTCTGCGGCCGATGTGCCTACCAACTCAGTATCTGGATAAGCAAGCAACAGTCCACTTTCTTTATCTATCGCATAAACATAGCCGTTTGTACCAAAATCAATTTCATTAAGTACCACGGATACGTCAGTGCCTGCAAGCGCTTTCTCCAAAACCTCCGGGCGCACCCCTACTTGTACCAGTCCTTTCGCATCTGTCCTGGCCACACCGATATACTGCATGATGATCCCTTCTGCAACGTTCTTCTGAGGTTCCTGCACAATCTCGATGGTAGGATCGTCCACGATCACCATAAACGCATTGGACTGCTCACCGCTCTTCATATCAAAACCTACATAGGCATCAATGGAACTGCTGGTGATGATTCCCTCCGCGTCAATAATATGTACTTCATTCACCATCAGCCTATCCCTGATCTCAAGCAGTTTTTGCTGATCATCTGCAATGGAAGGCTGCGCCGAAAGCATATCGGCAAAAGCTCTTGCCTTGGCAAGATTATTCTGTCCAAGATTTTCCGTAAGCTGTGCAATATTTTCCTCGTTGCCAGCCAGTTTTTCCCTCACATCAGCCAGTTTGTTCTGGCTGGAAATCTTATTACTATAGCTGTTCGTGACTGTTTGCAATGTAAATATTGCAATGATTGTGACCAATAATGCTACAATCATGTAGATAAAAAGTCTTTTGGTAAATATTTTTTTCATAATTTCCGTATCCTTTCTTGCAATTTTACACTGTTATGTGGAATCACAACATCTCCACTCAAAACAAACGATTCATCATACCCTATTTGACATTATATATGGTATTTCTTCTCTTTTCAAGACTGCTCGGGCAGTTAATTTGCAATTGTATATCCGTCCTTTATCAGAGTGCTGATACTGGAAAAAACCATGTATCTCTATTGTAAGGAATCATTTCATCCGTCATACACAATATGACGCCCAGCTACACGTCCATTGCACCATTCTCAATCGTCTCCGCGCTTGGCCACCGGCAAAGATAAGCTGCCAGGCCGGTATCCAGAAAATATACTTTTGGCGTCTTGACAAGACGTTTAGTAAGATTCGTAAAATAAGGATGCAGTATAAATATAACCCCTGACTTTTCCAAAATGGAAACCCATTCTTTGGCTGTCGGCGCAGATATGCCGATTGCTTTTGCAATCTCACTGTATTTCAATTCCTGTGCAGTCCTCGCCGCCATAAAGACCAGGAAATCATAAAACTCACTTAATTTTCCTACTTGTGAAAGTTCGTGAATATCCCGCTCCAGATATGTGTTAATATAATCCGTATAAAACCGGTCCCGATTCAAATCCGTGGCTGCCATCTTAGGCATACTCCCTTGAAAAATACGCTCATACATCTGATGGATATCTTTGGATTGATTTTCTTTCATACGCTCACGAAGTTCTTCTAATGCCGGATGAAAAATTCTGCCTTCCCGCCCTTCAAGTTCTGCCGTAGACAGACCTGCCATATCAAAAACCGCAATGCGCCCTGACAAAGATTCCGATACATTTTCCATCATCCTGAATTTCTGTGAACCTGTCAGCCAGTACATTCCATTGTTATCTTCACCTTCCAACGCCTTCTGGTCCACAATCCGTTTCATCTCTAATAAAATGGACGGCACTCTCTGAAATTCATCAATCAACAACGGATATCCATAAGTTTCAAAAAAAAGAGCCGGATCCTGTTTGGCCAGACGCCTGGCATTGCCATCATCCAACGTTACATACCTGCGTTCCTTTTCCTTCATGTGATAAAGCATGGTCGATTTTCCCACCTGTCTCTGACCACATACCATAACAACCGGATAATATTGAAAAGCCTTTTTCTCTACGGCTCTACTATCGGAATCTCCAATTCCCCTTTCTCTATCGTATTGGACAGATACCGGAAGGTCCCATCATCATGCGGCTCCACGGTAACTCTGCTTGTAAACGCACAGTCGGAATCATAGTCCGGCCACACGCCGTCAACCATAAGGGTGATCGTCCCGTCCGCATTTTCCACATAGTCCACTACTTCGCCAAAGGGCGGATATTGCCTGGAGAAAATCATCTCATAAGGATAACTGTCCGTGTCCGCCTGATAACCGCATTTTTCCCGAACCTGTTCTACGTTCACCGGAAAATAAGTGGTCATGATCCTCTCATAAGTCTTAGCCGGTATCTCCCCGTTCTTTGGCTGAATTTCCTTTCCCGTATCAATCCGGTAAATATCCTCGAACATACAGGGCATCAGGATATCCTCCGCATTATTACTGTCCCAGTTTGTCGCAAAAGCATTGTAGTTTACATAACTTATACCGCGCACATATCGTTCCGTCAATTCCCTGCATTCATCGGAAAGCGGTGAAACCCGCCAGTACTGACTCAGGCTGGCATGATAAGGCACATCTTCATAGGCGTAAATAAAGTACCCCTTGTCCGTCAGTTTTATCTGTTTAATGTCACTGACCTCTGCAGACGTAATCTCCGGCACACCGCCCTCCTGCCATGCAACCTGGATATAGCAGGTCTGTAACTTTCCCGCCCGATACATAAAGGTACATACGCCGATTGTCCCATTCGCCCTGACATCACACACCGTGACCGTGGCGTCCTGCTTGTTCTGATATGCATCATAAAAATCCCGAATCGCTTCAGGATTTTGCATATTGGCATCCTCCGTCACACTGACATACCCCGCCTCTCCCAACAGGGATACCACCTTGTTTCTCTGCTCCCTGGTAAAATCCTTTACAATATGGCCATAGATTAAATCCTCTTCTACCGCCGCGTCCCGATATACTTCCTCGACCTGTCTGACTGCTGTTAGGGCTTCCTGTTTCAGCTTTTCCTTTTCCGTTTCAGAAAACAGGCTTCCCTCTCCGCCGGCATACCCCTCACTGTTATCATCCCCGCCGCTGTAAGTTTCCTCCCACTGCTCTTTATTCATCCGCTCAGCATGCCACCAAGCATCATACTGCTCTTCCGGATAAACCACCTGATT
Source organism: uncultured Lachnospiraceae bacterium (assembly GCA_946554445.1). Lineage (GTDB taxonomy): Bacteria > Bacillota > Clostridia > Lachnospirales > Lachnospiraceae > UBA3282. Next base: position 43,934 of record CAMNSD010000022.1, read on the forward strand.
GGACACATATTGAAAACCACCGTCTTCCAGCGGCCGGATCACCGTTTCATGGGTAAATGCCCTGGATGTATTTTCTTCCGGGTATACGGCGTTTACCGTAAGCGTTATGGTCCCGTCACTGTTTTCCAGATACTCTACCACTTCCGGATAGGGAATATCCGCATAGTCGCTCTCCTCCAATCCCCTTGGGCTGTATTCATAGGTCTCCCCTGCGGGGACGTAAACTGTCTTTTGCCGCAGCAAGTCATCTTCTATCCTGAAATATCTGCCGATCACTGTTTCAAAAATATCTGCCGGTATCTGGTAAACCGCCTCCGCATTTAAATTATCATCCGCAGTATAAGGAACCAATCGCTGATAAATATCGGGATAGAATTTATCAAACAAATCATAAAAATCCAACGCCCCATAATCCGTTTCATTCCAATCCACCAGAAACAGGTTGTTTTTCCTGTACCCCATAGGCAACAGGTAGTACCGATTCAGTTCCCTGCATCTCTCAGGAAGCGGCTCCACCCTAATGGCCACGTGTTCTGTCGCATCACTGGCCACAAGCGCATGATAACTTTCGGAATAAAACGTTCCCGCGAACACAAGATAACCCTCTTTCGTATACTGCCAGTCCTGCGCCGTATAAGTGGCTGTATTAATATTTTCCAGTTTCCCATCCACGTACTGATAATATCCTCTTTCGACCTCCACCACACCATCTTCTGTCCGGAAATCATATTGGATAAATCCGCTGGAACCGGTAATCACAATGAGCGTCAATTCCGCAGGCTCCTTTTCCTCTGCTGCCTTACAAAACTCCTCAACCCGCTGTGGATTTGCCATATCAATCTGGTTGTTCTCATCCACTGCTGCGTAACCAGCTCTGCCCAGACTCTCAATCCAGCTTTCCATCACTTCCGTATATTCCGTTATGCCTTCCTGCTGCACCTTCTCATAAACATCATGATAAAGCGCGGCGATATGTTCTACCGCCGCGTTATCCTGTTCTTCCTTCTCAGTTAATGATACTCTGTAACCGGGTACTGTCTCTTCCGTATCAACAGCATCCTTATTGCCGCATCCACTCAGTAAAAGCGCTATACCGATACCAAGTACTGCTGTCAATCGTTTCATCATGCTCTTACAAAATCCCTGACCTCTCCATTATTTACTCACCCTGTCTGCCCCTTCAAGCGCTTTCCTAAGGTCCGCAATATACTGCGCCTGCTGTTTTTTCAGATATGCCTTAATAAACAGATTCATGATCGGATTGTTGACCTGCACTTCTTCTGTGAAAGTTATCTGTGTGCCGCCGTCTTTTTCCTCAAAGATACCGCTCCATCGCCCGCTCATATTTTTGTTTTCCATGGTAAAACGATATTCCCGACACGGTTCTTTGGCTGTGATACAAAAATGTGTCACGAATCCGTCCTTGGTATATTCGTCAAAATTCTGTTCATCCACTACCTCGATTCCAGACAGGTCACTACGCCATCCGTAATTAGCGTTATCCGTGACAATGTCCCAGACTGTCTTGCAGTCACAGGAAAACTGCGCTGTTATGGTTGACTGTTTCATCCTGTTGTCCCCTCCATTTCTTTCTGTACGCAAAGTCCTCAATCATCATACTCTGTCTGTTAGAATTATACAGCCAAACTGATATTTTTTCCACATATTAAACGGATTTTTACTGTACACATGAAGGCGACAGCCACTATTTCCCGATTCTGCCCGAATTTATCAAATTCAATGTTCATAATAGCCCGTATTATCCCATCCCTGCATCATATAGGCCTCTAATATACTGCCATCCACAGCATTGACCGTACAGTTATAATTGAGCAAATCATCTATCTCTGTCACCCTGTCCGCATTGTTAAATCCAACGCAATATGCCAATGCGCCCTTATCTTTATCCTTTATTTCGCTCCAGTCCGCCACACACAGATCCGAACTCCAGCTATAAGTCTCATTGATACATAATTTTAATCCCCTTGCTTTTTCACCAAGGTCTGTTTTCATCGCTTCCCGTGCAATCTCTACCGCTTTCTCCTCACTGATGCCGCCTGCCGCCTTCACTTTTGCCTCAAGTTCTGCTCTCTCTTTTAAAGTGATCTCATCCCATTCCTCCTGCGTCTTATGATTCGTATTAAGCGCTATCCGGAAATTACAGTCAATAATCTGCAACAACTCCTCGTCCGTCATCTCCCTGTCCGGCAGATAGTATTCTCCGGTGGATACGATATAACAGAGCGTTCCTTCCGTCACCTCTTCCGCACTGTCCACCTCCTGAATCATCTTTTCAGGCTTTGCAGTCTCATTCTGATAGGACTCCTGCAGCTTAGCCATACGTTCTTTTTCTTTGTCAGAGTATGTCCTCATTATACCGCCCGTTCCCACACTCTGTTCGTCAGTCTGTGTCTGGGCAGTATCCACATCCGTTTTGACTGACGCGTCAATATGTACTGACGTTATCTCCTGTTCTGTTTCTGAAATCTCAAACGGTACTTCCTGATTTGCCTGTGAGCCGGTATTCTCCGTTTTTCCACATCCTGCCAGAGAAAAAACATTTACAAGCGTTAAAACCGCAACCAAAGCGGCTACTAATTTTGGAGACTTTTTCTTCATTTCTACTCCCATCTGTCTGCTTCAGCAGACACTCAAATTCAATAGTTGAAAGTGCTTTTCTTTCAACATTTTATCCTCTCGTTTCTCATTTATTTAAGCTATCGCTTACCGCAAAGCCGGAAAAAGCACTGTTGCTTTTCCGGCTCTGCCGCTTCAGTCTTTTTCTAATTTTATTGGTATGCGTACAGAATACTTCCATCCACAGCATCAATAATGTATCCATAAGTAGCATGGGTATCCGGATTGCCAAAACCTACGTCATATATCACGCCCGCCCTGCTCTCACTCGCAAACTCTGCTTCCGAATAATCCGCTGCATCCAACAGACTCACGCCGGGAGTCCCGTCATTGTACGTCATTAATTCCAGTTCATTCGCTTTATCGCCAAGGTCTGCCCGCAACTGTGTTCTTGCAATTTCCACCGCTTCGTCAGCGCTGATTCCTCCGCCGGCGTTCTCCAGCATCATTTTGAGCCGTGCTGTTTTTTCCTGTGCCTCCGCTGCGGCTGCCTGCACCTGCGGACCATGCGCAACGGCATAACTCATCTTATGCTGGAAATCAATAATCTGAAGCATTTCCTCGTCCGTCATTTCCTGTGCGGGAAGATTGAAAACACCCGTAGCCCTGATATAGCAGAGTGTACCCTCCGGTGCATCCTCCGCACTATCTGCCTGTGCAATGACCTTTTCTGGAAAAGTTCCATTTTTATATGCCTGCCAGAGTGCCTCAGTGCGCTCCTTTTCCCTATCGGTATACGCCCTTGAGAACCCGTCCGCCAGTACATCATGCTGTGACTGCACCATATCGTTAAGGCCTTGCATTTCCTCTTCGGGAACGCTCTCCATTCTCTCCTGTACCATGCTTGACACCACTGCCCGCACCGGAAAGCTGACCACCCCTGCCGCCAGCAGGAATGCGGCTGCGACCGTTGCCCTCTTTCTCCAGTTCCATACCCCTGTATTATAATTTCCATGCGCCATCCGCTTCTGAATATTCATAATGACCTCCTCCTGCATCTTTGATGAAATATGCACCTGATCCATAACTTTCTTTACCTCATATCCGTCCATTATATACCTCCTTCTATGCCGACCGTATCCCGCATCTGTTTCCTTCCCCGCAGCAGTCTTACCTTTACCGCGCTTTCCGTGATTCCGAGGATATCCGCTATTTCCTTTATCTGGTATCCTTCTACATAGTGCAGATAAATAACTGTTTTCTGCTTGACTGGCAGTTCGAGAAGTTCTCTTAAGATTTCTTTTTCCTCCGGCGCCGCAAGAGTGTTTTCTACTTCGTCGATGGAAACCTTTGGGTGCCGGATCCGAAAGCGTATCATATCGCGGCAGATATTGGTAGCCACCCGGATCAGCCAGGCCTTTTCGTGCTCCTCATCGCGAAATTCGGGTTTCTTTTCCAGATACCTGCAGAAGGTTTCCTGCATGGCATCCTGCACATCATGTTCATTACAAAGTATGACAATACAGACTTTGTAGAGGGTATCGCTGTATTTTATGACCGCTTCCCTTATGTCCTTCCCGCTATCCATGTGTTTCACCTCCTTTGCATAAAACACGCACAAAGTGAGCAAAAGGTTACATTTTATTTCTATGTTTTTAAAATTTTCTTCCCTGTCAGGTTAAAAGGCAACGCCCCATATTTTATATATTCTCTATTGACTTCCAAGCCGTATTCATATATGATAGTTATTGACCGCTAGTCAATAACTCCCATAGAAACATATTTACTTAAATATAAGAATTATAAAAACCATCACCAAAGGAGCACACAGCCATGGCACGACCAGTCAAAAAAACACCGGAACAATGGAAACAGGACATCCTAAACGCGGCACAGTCCCTCTTCCTCACCAAAGGCTATGAGACAGCCTCCGTCTCCGACATCATGGAACTTGCAGGCGGCGCCAAAGGCATGTTCTACCGCTTTTTTCAGAGCAAGGAAGAAGTCATGCACGCCCTGGGGAACCAGCTATTCTTTGAAAACAATCCCTTTGACGCCATCAGGAAACGGACGGACTTAAACGGTCTCGAAAAAATACGGACCTTACTCACCCTGAATCAATCAGATGAAAAGCGCAACGCCCTGAACAGACAGGCGGTGTCCATCTTAAAAGATCCCCGCATCCTGGCCACCGCCATTGAGGAGAACAGGCGCATCCTGACGCCATTGTGGCTGGACCTTTTGGAAGAAGGCATAAGGGACGGCTCTATCAAAACAGAATACCCGAAAGAATTATCCGAACTGCTGCCGCTAATCAACTTCTGGATGCTCCCTTCGGTCTTCCCAGCGACCGAGGAAGAACTGCTCCATAAGTACCGTTTCGTCATGGAAGTGCTGTCCCGCATGGGGCTGCCCCTCTATGATGCTGACAGCATCTCTTTCACCGAACAGCTGATAACAGATCTTACAGAAAAAGGAGAGGCAAAACCATGACACAAAAAATATTTACCCCCAATTTCATCCTGTTAATCCTCGGCCAGCTGACGTCCCTATTCGGTAATTTTATCCTCAAACTGGCCCTGTCCATGTATGTGCTGGATATGACCGGTTCCGCCGCCGTATTTGCAGGCATCCTTTCCCTAGCCACCATCCCCACCATCCTGCTCTCCCCCTTCGGCGGTATCCTCGCAGACAGATGTAACCGCCGCAACATCATGGTGGCCCTGGATACGCTGTCCGGTGCTTTTGTATTGTGTGCCGTTCTGCTCCTGTCCGGCCGGGACGACCTGGCCGTAATCAGCGTCCTGCTCATCCTACTGTCCATCTTAGGCGCCTTTGAGACTCCTACCGTACAGGCCTGTATTCCCACGATGCTGACTGGCGACAATATTGTAAAAGGCAACGCTGTGGTAAACCAGATTGCTTCTCTCTCCTATCTGACAGCGCCCATGCTAGGCGGTATCTTGTATGCTGCATTCGGCCTGCGTCCCGTGATGCTCGCCAGTGTGGGATGTTTTCTTGCCACCGCCCTGTTTGAATGTTTCATCCGCTTACCCCATGAGCATACTGCACATGAAAAAGGCATACTCTCCATCATCCGTCAGGATTTTATGGAAAGTATGCACTATATGTTCCGGGAACAGTCCTCTGTGGCTAAACTGTTGCTTCTGACTGCTGTTTCGAGATTTTTTGTGATGGGAATCCTTATGGTAGGACTGCCTTTTCTGGTGCGCACTGTCCTGCTGCTGAACGCCAGGTACTATGGCGCCGCGGAGAGCACTCTTGCCATCGCTACCATCATCGGCAGTGTTATGGCCGGACTTCTCAGCACCAAATTGACAGCTCGCAATATTCCTGCCCTGCTCGCCTTACTGGGTGCTTTTATAATTCCTGCCGGAATCGTCTTTCTGCTTCCGGTGGATTCCCTGATAAAATACGGCATCACCCTGCTTTCGTTTGGCGGAATGCAGATTGCCATCAGTATTTTTTCCATTTATGCCGTGTCTCTAATTCAGCAAAGGACACCGAATCACCTGATTGGCAAAGTGATGGCCTATACATCGGCAATTTCCCTTTGTGTACAGCCTGCTGGGCAGATAGTATACGGATTTTGCTTTGACAGATACCGGGATGCGGTTTCGGTTGTTCTGCTTCCTACCGGTATCATTGTGTGTTTGATTGGGTTGTTGTCTACATCAAAGGCGCAATAAATTTCAAGAAACCGCCCATCAGCTTATAACTCATTTTTTCCTTCTTGATGCTCTCCTGGGTAACCCTGCGGCACTTCGCAAGGGTATCCTGAAAGTCCTTTTCAATCTCTGCGATGCAATCTGTCCGATATAGGAATGTACCGCACTCAAAGTGATGGTAAAGGCTGCGATAATCCAGATTGATGGTGCCCACCACCGCTTTGACATCATCGCTCACAAAGACCTTTGCGTGAACGAAGCCAGGCGTATACTCATAAATCTTCACACCCGCATTGATCAATGTCTGATAATGGGATTTTGCCAGCGCATACGCCGCCTTCTTATCCGGAACGCCTGGCAGAATCAGCTTCACGTCCACGCCCCGCTGCGCTGCATATTTCAGGGACGCTTCCAGTTCCCCGTCAAGAATCAGATAAGGCGTCATGATATGCACATAATCATTGGCACGGTTCAGGATATCCATATACACCGCCTCTCCTGCCTTATCCTCGTCCAGCGGACAGTCCCCAAAAGGCATCACATAACCGCTCTCATGTTCCGGGCGATAGCCGCCGTCTTCCAGATAGGGAAGAAATTCCGGAGTTTTCTCATCAATATTCCACATCTGCAAAAACAGCAGGGCAAAACTTTTCGCCGCCTCTCCCTTTATCATCACGGCCGTATCTTTCCAGTGGCCGAACTTCTCCACACGGTTGATATATTCGTCCGCCAGATTGACGCCTCCGTTAAAGGCGACTTTGCCATCTATCACCAGGATCTTGCGGTGGTCACGATAATTGTAATGGGAGGATAATACCGGACGGATCGGGGAAAACGCCTTTGCCTTAATCCCCTGTCCCGCAAGACGCTTCGTATAATCGGAGGGCAGCAGCATAACCTCGCACATCCCGTCATACATAACGCGGACATCTACCCCGGCCTTCGCTTTTTCAATCAACACTTCCAGGATTTTGCCCCACATATAGCCTTCTTCGATGATGAAGTACTCCATAAAAATATACTGCTGTGCTTTCCGCAGTTCTTCCAGCAGCGCCTCAAACTTTTTCTCACCTAACGGGAAATAAGTCGCCTCCGTATGCTCAAAGACCGGGAAACAACCGCCCCGACTCAAATATTCTGCCAATGCAGCCACACCGGAACCATCTTCCCTCACCTGCCGGATTACTTCTTCCGATTGGGGGATAGCCTCTTTGGTGCTTTCAATCAGTTCCGCCACCCGCTTCTTAATCTTGTTGTGTCCCGCATTGCTCTGGGTAAAGGATAAAAAGCAAGCCGCAGGCAGCGGAAACAATGCGATCATCAACAGCCATGTCAACTTAGCCGTTGCATCCATATCGCAATTAAATAGGTAAATGATCATCAACAATGTAAACACCGCCATAAAGGCAGCGAAGAGCGATACATATTCAATCAGCCATCCATAAACCCCAACCAGTAGAGCCACCTGCATAATAAGCAGCAATAAGACAATCACAAACCGGCTGAATACGAGCGACAGCAATCCCCTCTTTTTCTTGTTTGCAAGCCGTACTATGGTTTCTTTGTCCATGATAATCTCCATTCTGCCCCCTTAAAGTCAGCGGCACTAACAATCATGAGAGTCTGCTTTCTTTCACACCACACTCTCACTTCATAAAAAGCTAAACACAACATACAAAAACAACATCTCACAGCCGAATCTGCTCCGGAAAATCTTCCCTGCGCATGATGCCCCACATTTTATCTATATATGCCAGCGTATAGAAATTCTCATAATAATGATAATAAAACGCGCCTTTCAGCGTCATCCTATAGATACCGTCTTGATAAGTCACAAACCTAAACGCCCGTGCCAACAGCAGTGCAGTCCCGTACATCCGCTTCAACGGAACACCGAAGAACCTTTCAAAGTCCACAGCATCCACCCGGGTGCTGTAGGCAGTCCAGAACAAATAATAGACCATCCGCTGCCGCCTGGTAAAGCGAATCGTGAGGGATGTGGGCAGTTTACCGCTTTGAACTCTCTCACAATAGGCTTCCACAGAAAAGGTATTGATCTTGAACTGTTCTTTTAAGAGTGTGGTCGCAGAACAGCCAAATCCCAGAAAGTTATCCCTAGTCATAGAAGAATATCCGGCCTTTTCTTCTTTCGCAAAAGTCCAGATGGAATTGCGGACATAACCTTGGTCCAGACAATATCTTGTGATATCGTCCAACAGTTTCCGTTTCTGCTTCTTTGGCAAAGCCCGAACGGGACTCCTAGTAAAAGTAAAATCAATAAAAGGATAAATGGCGATATGGTTTGCCCCGTTTGCAAAAGCGGTATCAATGTCTGTCCGCAAATCCGCAAAGTTCTGTCCCGGCAAGGCAAAGATAAAGTCCATGGAGACGGTCTCAAAGGAAACCGCCTGCAAAGCCGCCGCCATGACATCCAGTTCTACCGGTTTTCGCCCCAGAATCTGCTGAAATTTTTCCTGAAAAGACTGAATCCCGATACTAATCTTTGTGACGCCCGCCGCCTGCAGCATCTGCAATACAGGCACCCTCACATTGTCCGGGTGCAGTTCCAACCCAATACCTTCTGTGATGATAAAATGCTCCCTGACCGCCTCAATAATCTCCCTAATCCTGTCTACCACCAAAGCAGGTGTTCCGCCACCAAAATACAGACTGGTGACCGTCTTTTTCTCTGCCGTCTGACACCCCACCCGATGAATCTCCTCAAGCAGCGCGTCCAGATAACGGTTGCAAAGCTTTTCCGAATACAATGTCTTGCAATAAGGACAAAAATTACAGATACTCTCACAGAAAGGGATATGGATATACAATCCCAGATTCTCACAGTCCTCGTACGGCAACACCTGGTCATATTCATTTGTAAAAAGAAATGGCTTGACCGAGTGAGTCAGCCATGTTCTTGTCAGATTTGTAATCGCGCTCATCCTGTATCCTATATGTATTTTAAATAAGTCTTAAGCATCTCCAGCATAACCCTGATATTCCCACGGAACAAAAGCGTGTATTCCGCCACAAAAAAGTAACCGCACTGCTCACACAATCCCGGTACCTCAATACAGCGGCCACAGGTACTCACCTTACCGTTTTCTATCACCACACACTGATGACAAGGCGTGGGAAATTTGTTGTCAATCAGATACGGAAATGCACTCTTTAAGTTAAAGACCGGCGCGCCTTCCCGCATCATCTGTGCAATCGTCTCACAGCAGGCCGCCTTCTCTTCCCTGCTAAGAGCCAGTTCTTTGGTATCCGGATAAGGCGTGTGGAAATTAAAAGAGACGGCCCGCACATGGGGCATATGTTTTGCCGCAAGACACACATCCCGAATGGCGCCCTGGTTAATCTGATTGACCGCCATATAGAAACAGATATTATCAGAAGTGGCCTTCTCTATATTGGCCATGATCGTATCATAAGTATCGCCCCGGATCGCGTTATGACGCTCCCTGTCCCCGTCTAAACTCAATAAAATCAAATTCGCTTCCGGCAAATCCAAGGGAAAGGTGCCGTTGGTGACTACATTGACAATCAAAAACCCCATCTTTTTCGCTTCAATCACCAGATCCCGCAGTCCCATGCATCCGTCTTTCCACAGAAAAGTCTCTCCGCCGCAGAAAAACAGAATCCGCACCCCCATATCATATAACTGTCTCATCTCCTCCCGAATCTGGCGAAAAGGGTGGATCACGGCGGTAATATTATTGACAGAGCAATGCCTGCACTGCAGATTACACTTGTCCGTGACAATCACCGTGCCAAGAATGGGCCTTTTCCTGCGAAACAATATGGTTTCCATGCCAAATCTTGCAAAATACAAAAAAGAAGAAATTTTCATATATCCATCCACCGTATAAATGCAGTCTTATCCGTGCTATTGTAACCCGCCTGCCTGTAGAACTCCAATGTGCCAGGCTCCTTACTCCCGGTCAGCAGCATCATCTTATAGCAATGGTTCTCTCTGGCAATCTGTTTCGCATACGCCAGACAAGCCGAAGCCAAACCCTGCTTCCTATAATCCGAGTGTGTGACCACATTTTCGATGAAAGCATAGGGACGCACATTCCTGGTCAAATTGGGAATGATCACGCACACGCAGGACGAGACAATCTTACCATCCACCTCATTTACGATCAGATGATGATTCCCATCCTGTATAATCTGCTCCCAGGTATCTGTCAGATGTTCTGACTCCGGGGGTATGGATTCTTCATGCAGATATAAATACAATTCCAATATCTGACACAAATCTTCCCTGACTGCCTCCCGTACCATATGATGCCTCCTCTTCTAAGACACTTGCATTACCTTTCCCGCAGTATCCCATCCATCGCCGTTCCCATTTCCACAGCTTTACGAATCATAACTTGAATTTCTGAACTTCCCCTTCCAACTGTCTGGCAACCTCTTTGTTGCTCTCAGCCTCGCCTTTGATGTTTTCCATACTCATGGACATATCAGAGGCCATTTCCGTGACGCTGACAACGCCTTTAGCGCTTTCTTCCACGGCTATGCTGACAGCATCCACTGCTTCCTTGATACTGTCGATATTTTTATTCAAATCCAGGCTCTCTTCCGCAAACCCGCTCATGGTTTCGCTCAGATGTCCCACATCATTTTTATAATTTAGGCTGTTGTCCAGCAGATTCTCATAACCGTTCATCGCCGTCTCATTCATAAAGCGAATCATCCGCTCTGATTCCCTGGCTAGTTCATTGACGGCGTTGATTACCTCCTTGCTGACTTTCTGGATCTCCTCAGCCGCCTTTGCAGAATTATCCGCCAGCGATCCAATCTCACTGGCCACCACAGCAAATCCCCTGCCCGCTTCACCGGCTCTTGCCGCCTCAATACTTGCATTCAAGGAAAGTAGGCTTGTCTGATCGGTAATATTGATAATCTCTGCCGTCAGCGTATTGATCTGTTCTACCGCCCTGGAACGCTGAATCCGTTCATTCATCTTTTCCGACATTTCCGCTGCCTGCCGTGCCGCCTCTGCTCTGTCATTCTCTGCAGCTTCATAAATGCCCTGCACTTTTTTCATAATTTCCGCAGCGGCATCCCTCTCACTGGAAGCCATTCCGGAAATCCCCTCAATGCTCTGCGTGATATGGGCCACGGACTCATCTACTTGATACAGGGAAGCGCTGGTCTCCTCCATGGCAGCGCTCATCTGTTCCATGGTGGCGGATATATCTGAAATATTGTCTTTGGCACTGATCAGGCTGTCTGCAATCGTTCCCGTGGACGTTCCCAGCTGTGTAGAGTTCTGGGAAATATTCAACATGATACCCCGAATATATTCCAACAGCGTGTTAATGTTTTCTGAAATCAATTCCAGTTCATCCCCGGAAGTAATATCCAGCTTTTGCGTCAGATCCCCCTCGTTATGTACCAGATCATATATTTTGCGGTCAACCTTATTCATGCCCTTCATAATACGATTTACAATAATATTAATTATCAATAGTGCAATCACGAGGCAAATGCCAGAAATCTGCAATATGCTGTTGCGCGCACCTTCAATCCGACCGACCACATAGGAAGCGTCATAATCGCATCCTAGTATAGCAACTACTTTGCCGGAACTGTCCTTTATCGGCAGATATGCGGAGATCAGACTGCCGTCCGCTGTTTCATCGATATAGTCCTGTACATATTCCTTCCCGGCAAACACCTCTGCAAATTCTGTATATTCTCCCTCAAAAACATCTCCAGGATGCTTTTGGTTTGTGCTGTCATCCGTATCTATACCATAGTAGAGCCGAACGTTATCGTCCGTATGCAGCGTATAGAGAAAGGCAATACCACATAAATCCTGCACCTGTCTGAGGGCATTTAGGTTGTTCTGATATTCCTCCGTGTTTTCAAAACCCTTTTCAACACCGGAAAGAGCATCTCCGTTTACCTCAAATCCCGCAATGGAAGCCGCCATCTGCGCTTCTTCCACTCCCAACTGGATCATGCCCGTTTTGATGCGGATATAGGAATTTAATCCTATGATCACGCACATGGCAATGATCAGAACCGTGGCCGGAATTAATATTTTCCATCGAATACTGAATCGTCTCACCTTATTTTTCATAGTATATTCCCCTGCTGTCACTAGAACTTAACATCCTCATCCTGTTGTGTTTGTTGTTTTTGTATCTTTCTATTTATTATACGCTTATAGAAAAAGTAAATCAATGCTTACGCAGAGGAAAAGTAATTAACTTATCATTGTTTTTTTGTTTATACCACCGTAGTTTTACAGACCAGTTCTCCCGATCACCGGATTTTTCGCCATCCCTATGAGAAGCGGAATCACCATAAACATCCAGACGATCGGTTCCGAAACAATAACACCCATGTATCCAATCGCCGGTGCCAGCAGATAAGCAATCGCAACCTTTCCGGCAAGTTCAATAAAACTGGAAATAAGCGGCGTCTTCGTATCCCCAAATCCCTGCATACTGTTTCGCAGAATACAAATGACTGCCGGCAGAAAATAAAAGACTGCATTTACCTTTAGATAAAGAGACGCCGTCTCTATAATCTCCCCCTCTCTACTGGCCGTAATCCCGCTAATGATAAGAGTCGAAAGCGAAAACACCACCAGAAGAACAATCACGCACCACACCATAGAAAGCCTGATGGTATCTGCAATCCCCTTCCGAATCCTTCCATACTCATCTGCTCCCAGATTTTGCCCACAGTAAGTAGCCAGCGCAGATCCCAGAGAAAAGAAGGGTGTCAGAAAAATCGATGTTGCTTTCCTTGCGGCGGTATGCGCCACAATAATATTGATCCCAAACGTATTAATGCAAGTTTGCAGTGCAAGTGATCCCAACGTGACAAAAGAAATCATAAATCCCATGGAAAGCCCTGTCGGCAAAAGCTGCCTGTAAACTGCCCCATCCGGCCAAAAATCTCCCCCACCAATCTTCAGCTGCGGATATTTTCTTCTCATATACAGGAAACACAGGACCGCCGACAAAGCCTGCGAAAAGACCGTTGCATAAGCGGCGCCGGAAACACCCATCTGCAAACAGGCAATACACACATAATCCAATATAATATTCAAAAGGTTGGAAATCACAAGAAATACCAGCGGCGTATAGGAATCCCCTATCGCCCGCAGGATAGCGGCACAGATATTATAAAGTGTGGTGGCAATCAGTCCAGCAAGAATAATTCTAATATACGCAGCTGCCTGCGGCACCAATTCTTCCGACACATGCAATATTTCCAGAATCTGCGGCAGCAAAAGCAGACTAAGCAGACTGAGTATAAACGTTGCCGCAACACCAAGCACAATACTTCCACCCACCGCTTTCTGCATCTTCTTCTCGTCATCTGCTCCAAAAAAAGTGGCAATGATAATCCCAAAACCACAGACAATCCCGTTTAAAAACTCTATCAACATATCACTCAAGGATGTGGTCGCCCCCCCCCCCCCCACCGCGGCAAGCGATACCTCCCCTAATATACTGCCTATAATCCTAGTGTCAATCAAGCCATAACAAAGCTGAAATAACTGTCCTATGTAAAGTGGTATTGCAAATAATACAATAACCTTGATTGGTTTTCCTTTTATAAGGCTTCTCATTTATCCCCCACGCGCGTATATAATGCCATTTTTATATCTTCTTTATCTTACCTTATCGTTTATTTCAAAAAAAGAACCGACAGCTACACCCATACGAAGAATCTTTCATCCAAATTATTCCTCTGATGCATCTGTCGGCGTGATAGATTCCTTCTACCGATTGATTGACTGCGCCATCCGATGATACGTATGCCGGATACCGCGAATGGCTATGGAATACGCCATAATATTCTCTGCCAACGCCATCCCCACATAACCAGAATCCCCAATGTGATGGATATCCGTTCCCGTCATCTTACACCAGAGCGCAATCTGCCTGATTGTAGCCGTATCGCTCCCTTCCTGCGACGTGCCGATGGCCGTGATCGTCAAAGCGCCTAACTTATGCGCATATCCCACCAGTTCCCTGACATACTCCATGGTAATTCCGGGAACCGTTCCCGGCGCCGGCAAAAGAATGACATCTGCCCCAGCTTCCCGAAAAGCCCTGATATCTTCTTTGGAAATAATATCCGCCGCCGCTTCCGTAAGGACTCCTGCCGCATGCATCTTACCTGCTGCCAGGATCAACTTATCTCCCACTGCGTTTTTAATCTTCCGCAGAGAATCCGTGATTGCCTGATTGCTGATACCGTTACCCGGATTCCCTGTCAAAACAATCATATCCACCCCCAGTTCGGCCGCCCGAACCGCATTCTGTGCGGTGGCGCGCCTGCCCTCCGTCATCTTCCAGAGTTCATCGTCATTCGCCACATCACCTGCCACCGGCTCCAGATTAATGCCCACTACCCTGCCTGTCAGCCGCTTGACTTCCCTGACAGTTTCTGCCTTTTCTACTTCGGGCAGTGCCTGAATCACAGGATTCAGCACATCGAACATATTGAGCAATAAAATGTCTGCCCCCATAGATGCAACCACTTCCGCATTGGTAACATCTGTCAAAAGCGGCTGTGTGATACCGATGCACTCCCCCATCATCACGCGCCCCTCGCTGGCCGCAATCGCCGCTAAGATTTCCCTCGCATTATAACCTGCCAGATCAGATGCCTTACAATCCAAAATCCGCTTTACCATTTCCATCCTCCTTGTACACATAAAATCAACCTTCTTACATACACCCATAAAGTTACATATTGCAAAATAAGGCGCCAATCATACCTCTGACGCCTCATCTTTTCTCAATATAATCATTATATAATCATTTCCAAAATTTTTCAGCATATACCAGATCAGTCGTTTTGCATCGTTTTGCATAACAACTTCGTCCCAAACAGCTACACGAATATTTTGAGTCATTATAGTATCTTTGACAGGCTTTGTCAAGCTGGCGTACTTACGCAAATTCCACCCGAAAATTCCACCTAAAATTACATACATAACATCCATGCCATTTTTATATACTAATTAAGGAGGCAGCTTTTATGAACCATCTGAAACGTGACACCATCATCGGCATACTGTTTGTCCTAATCACAGGATCTGTGTTCCACTTTCTATACGACTGGACAGGTAAAAACCCTGTTGTTGGCCTTTTTACGCCTGTCAATGAATCCATATGGGAACATATGAAATTACTGTTTTTTCCCATGCTGTCCTACGCACTAGTTCTAATCTTTCGATATCGCGAGAACTATCCCTGTCTTATCTCTGCCCTATGCCTTGGCATCCTGAGCGGAACCTTTTTGATTCCTGCCCTTTTCTATTCTTATACATCCCTTCTTGGCAAAGATATTTTTATCCTGGATATCGCCACCTTCCTTGTGAGCGTCATCCTCTCCTTCTGGCTCTCCTACAAACTCACTTTATCCTGTAGATTAAAGTCGTTCTCGCTCTGTTTATGTCTTCTGGTGTGTATCTTATTTATCTGTTTCTTACGCTTTACCTACCGCCCGCCGAACCTTGCCATTTTTGAAGATCCTCTTTCCACCGGATATTCTGTATCACCCTAATATCCGATATTTCCTCTTATTCCTTATTTATCATTCGGTTCATTTGGGCAATATGATATTTGATAATACCATATTGTATTATCCAAACGGCAGCAAAAATAACAACAAAAATCCCAAAATAACTTGCAATACCCGCCAAACTCTTATCCATCCATCCAGTTATATAGGCAATCGGCATCATTGCTGCCGCCGTTATCGCAAAATATAGCCCGGTCTGCTTGGCAATACTCCACTCATCCATTTCCCAGATTACGGAAGCCATTGTAAATACTACGCCCAGAATCGCACACAAAAAAGACTGTAACGCAACCGCATATATCTCGCCACCCATAACTTCCACAAACTGCGGTACACAGGGCACATAATCACCCTGCCCCCAAAAGAAAGAACCTACAATAGAAATCACATTTCCGATTGCCATCCCCAAAGGAAAGCCCAAGAGCCCTCGCATAATCATTTTCTTTTTCATACCCGTCACCTCATATTCCTAAAATTTTTTTGATTCTTGCAACATATCGTCTCGATGCAAAAGTGGATGTTCCATTTGCCAATTCTACGCAGATTGTTCCATTAAAACTCAGATCAAAGTTCCTGACCTTTTTCAGATTGATAATTTCCGAATTGGAAATACGGACAAATTGATTGGGATTTAATCGTTCCTCTACTTCATACAACCGGAGTCGCAAAGTATATTCACCTTTATCCGTCACGGCAAAAACCTTACTATTGGCCGCATAAATCCTAATCAGCTCACTGGGTTCCAACACCTCAATTTTTTCGTCCTTACTGCCCGAAAGAATCTGCGGACTGTTCCCCGACAGTTTTTGAACAATTTTGTTGACCTCTTCCGTCATGGAAGCCGTCAAAATAATCACTTTGGGTTCCATACAGGAATCATCTATTTTTATTTCAATCTGCATGATAATAATACGCACCTCCTTATTGCCCCCATTATAAAAAGAAGGCATCCCCTTTTCAACAAAATATCGATAAATGGTCGTTTTCGATATATAAGTGGTGAGTACTTAATCGCGGGGATAACCGACTAATTTCTTTTATATATATAATTTCATAATTTCACATATAATTTATTATTTGTAATTTTATATTAAAAGAAAAAAGAGTATGATTTTTATATTACATTGTCGCGTTCAGACAATCAAAACTGTAGAAGAAAGAATCGTATCTAATGAACAACTGAAAGCGCTGTATGATATCATTGAAAATGACCATCATAATAAATCCAATTATATTCCACCATATGCAGTAAAATTAGTTCTCTTACAGGAATGAGTGTTGGTGAATTATCTAGATTAATTTGGAAGAATGTCAATTGTAAAAACAAATATATATATTAATTGACAGATCTGAAAAGTATGACCGAGAAAAGAAAAAATATTTCATAGATACAATGAAAATATGGGTATCTGTGTGATTATGTTTTTGCAAACGAACACAGGAAAGTACATGCAAGAGTAATATCTGATTGTATAAGAAATAAGTGTATACAGACAGGCATACCAATACAGCGATTCTAACTAGTGCTGGTGGTGGGACTTGAACCCACACGTGGTTGCCCACAACAGATTTTGAGTCTGCCTCGTCTGCCATTCCGACACACCAGCATTTCCAACAACCGAAATATATATTACCATAACCAAAGACTGTTGGCAAGATTTTTCCAAAATTATATGTGAAATTTCTACCTTTAAAATAAATCGCTATGCGTCCCTGTCCGTGTTAAATACAATATCAATTCTCCGTTGTTAATTTCATAAATCAGCAACCAATCTGGTGTAATATGGCATTCTCTACATCCAACATAATCTCCACTAAGAAAATGATCTTTATTTTTCTCTGGTAACTGTTCACCATTTGCCAACTTTTTAATTATATCTGTTAATAACGAAATGTCATACCCTCTTTTTTGTGCTCTTTTTAAATCTCGTTGAAATTTTGTAGTAGGTTTTACTGTATATTTCATGCCAGCAACTCCTTCATCATTTCATCCACATCTGTATAAGATTTTCCCATAGAAGGATTCTGTTTCATTTGACGTACTTCTTCTATTGCTTCTCTTGTTTCTTCATTAGGAATATCCATAGAAATTCTAAAAGGTATTCTTTGTTCTCTCACAGCCTGTTTTGCGGATATTGTAAAAAAGGTAGTCATATCCATACCAAGATTAGAAACAAGTTCCTGTAACTGCGCTTTTAAATCTTCATCCATTCTCATCGTAATATTAGTTGTTGCCACAATATCAACTCCTTTCTTTACAACATTATATTATCCAACAAGTATTATGTCAATACATTGTAAATGCAACGCACACAAATAAGAACTATAATATTCATGTACAAAATATAATTCTTACCCATCAGGTTATTTCATATTGTTTATTTCAACTTTTTAGAAATTTAATTTCATGTATCTTCCTTGTCACTTGATTCTAGTGCACACGCCTTCTCATAATATTTTTTTAGAGATAAATTATATGATCTCCAAGAAATGTATGTAAACAGTGTACCTAAAATACTTATGTAAATTACCAGCATATAAAATTTATCCAAATACTTCATAGTATATAATATAAAACTTATTGAAATCATTGGTAAATTCAATATAGATGCTCTTAAAATCCTAACTCTGGTTCTTGAATATTCTGCATACTTTTCTGCACCATATTTTTTCCATACCAAGATACTGCTCTTTGCACGAAGTCCTGACACATTTCTAATGGCATTCTCCTTTTTCTGAAAAACAAAATCTGCAAATCTATCTACCAATACACCAATGACATATAAAATACCTATTAAAAATAATGAAGATGAAAAATTATCTAAAATTTTAGTTAAAACACTTGTTGCTTTATTACCAAGGATATCGACAAGGAAAGTACACATCCAAATAAATCCCTCTAAACCTATTATTATCAGTTCAATATATAATTGTGTAGTTTCCATTTTTATTTCTCCTTATATCTTTTATAAATAATTCTCAATCGTCATTTTATAGTTCTTCCACCACCCCTTCCATCCCCCTTCACGATTTTGCCACACTTAAGACATATACAATTATTTTGCCTCATTGCATCACTATTTCATTTCCTCCAAATATTTTACATCCACTTTACTAGTCAACCACACGCCATTTTCAGAAAGATAAAACTTAATCCCATCTTGATTCATCTGACCACTATTCACTTTTAAAATGGCTGGATTCCCATGTCTTTTGCCAACTTTATTAGCTGTTTCAATGTCTTTTGAAAGATGTACATATAAACGGCTCATAGGTTTTAAACCTTCTGTCATAATACTTTTTAAAAATCTATCTGCAGTACCATGATATAAAAATTCAGGTGGTTCTTTTTCTTTCAATTCTACATCCACCGAAACACTATGTCCTTGGTTTGCGCGTATCAATGTCTTATCTTCGTTAAAACTATAACGCTGCTTATTATCAGTTCTTACTATCTCTTCCAATACATCTATATCAATTCTACGTCCAGTATTATTTATTCCGTCAATAAGTTCCTCCACATCCGCCCATCCATGTTCATCCAAAGTAATCCCTGCTGCATCTGGTTTGTGCCTTAACACCAGACTAATAAACACGCTTAATTTATCTAACTTTCCCATATATCCTCCAAATAAAAGCTACAATGCTCTAAAACATTGCATATCTTATACTCCCCATTGACAAGAACATTCCCCTCTTTATCTTTAGATGTTAGATCTTTATTTACTTGTATTATTTTATATTATACCATACATTTCCCTGACGCACTAATTAGATTATTAGTTTCATTGAATTTCTTTTTCCTTCAATTGTCTAACCATATTTCCAATAAAATGTGACAGGACAGAACCATTATCCTGGTTCTGCCCTGTCAGTGTTTTCCTTTATAACCAATCCACTAAAAACCCATCTTCTTATAAATCTCAAATCCATCAAATGTTGCAAAATAATCCTTTGGTGTTTCCGCGCGCCTGATCAGCTGCACACTGCCGTCTTCTTTGAGGAGCAGTTCCGCCGATTTCAGCTTGCCATTATAGTTATATCCCATGGCATAACCGTGGGCGCCCGTATCATGGATCACCAAATAATCTCCCTTGTCAATCTTGGGCAGTTTCCTGTCAATGGCAAACTTATCGTTATTTTCGCACAAAGAGCCAACCACATCATAGGTACAATCGCAGGGAGCATCCTCTTTACCTAGGACTGTGATATGATGATAGGCCCCATACATGGCAGGACGCATCAAATTCACCGCACAGGCATCCACACCAATGTATTCCTTATAGGTGTGTTTCTCATGAATGGCCTGCGTCACCAGTGCGCCATAAGGCCCCGTCATGAACCGCCCCATCTCCGTATAGATTGCTGTTTCACCCATACCGGCAGGTACAAGCACTTCATCATAAACTTTGTGTACGCCCTCTCCAATTGCACGAATATCATTGGCTGTCTGACCGGGTTCATATGCGATTCCCACACCGCCAGAAAGATTGATGAACTCTATCTGCACGCCCACTTTTTCTTTAACCTGCACCGCCAACTCGAAGAGCTGCTTTGCAAGCTGCGGATAATATTCGTTGGTCACCGTGTTACTGGCCAGAAAAGCATGCAGCCCGAAATGCTTAACCCCTTTTTCCTTCAAGATCCGATAGCCCTCAAACAGCTGCTCGGTGGTGAATCCATACTTGGAATCCCCCGGGTTATCCATGATACCGTTACTCATCTGGAACACGCCGCCTGGATTATAACGGCAGCTCATGGTCTCAGGAAATTTTCCCAAAATATTTTCCACAAACGCAATGTGTGTGATATCATCCAGATTAATGATGCCGCCAAGATTTGCGCAATACTCATATTCTTCCGCTGGCGTCTCATTGGAAGAAAACATGATATCATCGCCCTTTATCCCTAGGGCATCGCTGAGCATCAGCTCTGTTAAGGAAGAACAGTCACATCCTACCCCGTACTCATGCAGTATCTGAATCAAGAACGGGTTCGGACAAGCTTTTACCGCGAAATATTCCTTGAATCCCTTATTCCACGCAAATGCTTCCTGCACCGCCTGCGCATTCTGCCTAAGTCCCCGCTCGTCATAAATATGAAAAGGAGTCGGATAGGTCTTTACAATCTCTTCAACCTGCTCTTTGGTTACAAATGGTAGTTTATTCATGACACACAATTCTCCTCTCGTACCTCTATAGATTCTCAATCTGCCAATCCACGGGTTCCACTCCATTGGCCTTTAAAAACTCATTACACTGGCTGAAATGCCTGCATCCGAAAAATCCCCGGTAAGCCGAAAGCGGACTCGGATGAGGTGCCTTTAATATCAAATGTTTTGGGTTCGTCAACATGGGAATCTTACTCTGCGCCGGCCTTCCCCACAACAGATACACAATCGGCCGATCCTGCTCATTCACCGCCTGTATCACGGCATCCGTAAAGTGCTCCCAACCTTTTCCCTGATGGGAATTGGCCTGATGGGCACGCACCGTCAACACCGTATTGAGCAACAGGACGCCCTGATCCGCCCACTTTTGCAGATACCCGTTATTCGGAATATAGCAACCCAGGTCGTCATGCAGTTCCTGATAAATATTTTGCAAAGAAGGGGGAATTTCCTTCTGATCCGGCAATACGGAAAAACTCATGCCATGGGCTTGATGCTCATTATGATAAGGATCCTGCCCTAAAAGCAGCACCTTCACCTTATTTAACGGCGTAAAATGAAAGGCATTAAAGATATCCTCCGATGGCGGATAAACCACCCGGCTGCTGTACTCTTCACGCACGAAAGTATACAATTCCTTATAATAAGGTTTGCGAAATTCCTCCTTCAAAGCCACTGCCCAGTCGTTGCTCAACATTGCCATCGCATAGTTCTCCTTTTCCCATCAGTTTTCACATGATGTTTTATCGCCGTCTTTTCCCCAAAAAAGGCACAGAACAATCCCTTGTTCTCATGCCCCTTTGCATACTATTTCATATTATCTTATAAAAGTCTCATAATCAAGCCCTAATCTGCAAAACATTTCCCATATCATGATTCTCACAAGAATCCATTAAAGCCGCACCGATATTCCCTTATTCCGCAAATACTCTTTCAAATCCCGGATTTCCATTTCCTTAAAATGAAACAGTGATGCCGCCAGCGCCGCATCCGCTTTTCCTTCCGTAAATGCCTCATAAAAATGTTCCATCGTACCTGCCCCGCCAGATGCAATGACCGGTATGGATACGTTCTCTGAAATAATTCTTGTCAATTCCAGATCATAGCCTGCCTTCGTACCGTCTCCATCCATACTCGTCAAAAGGATTTCTCCCGCACCCAGCTTATCAGCTTCCATAGCCCATTCTACGGCGTCAATTCCCATATCCACACGGCCGCCATTTTTATAGATACTGAATCCCTTTCCGTCCGGCCTGCGTTTGGCATCAATCGCCACTACCACGCATTGACTGCCAAACTTATCTGCCGCATCACTGATGAGCCTCGGATTCATAATGGCTGCGGAATTGACCGAAACCTTATCGGCGCCCTCCCGCAAGATTGCCTTAAAATCCTCCACAGTACGAATGCCGCCTCCCACCGTAAAGGGAATAAACACCTTCTCCGCCACCTTGCGCACCATCTCCACCGCCGTGGCCCTGGCATCAGAGGAAGCGGTAATATCTAGGAAAACCAGTTCGTCTGCACCGGACTTATCATAAGCTGCGCCAACCTCCGCCGGATCGCCCGCATCCTTGAAATTAATGAAATTGACACCTTTAACTACCCTGCCGTTTTTTACATCCAGACAGGGAATGATACGCTTCGTGTGCATACGCCCTACTCCGTCTCTCTATATTTCCAAGAAATTCTGCAATATTTTTATGCCCACATCCGAACTCTTCTCCGGATGAAACTGACAGGCAAAGAGATTACCTTTTTCTACCGAAGCATGAATCTCCACACCATACTCCGTAATCGCTTTCACAATTTCCGGCTCCTGTGCCTGCAAATAATAGGAATGTACAAAATATACATAGGATTCCTCTGGAATCCCTGCAAACAATCTTCCCCCGGAAGGATACCGCAAAGAGTTCCAGCCAATATGCGGAATCTTTAAGTCCTCTTTTTCAGGAATCCGCAGGATACTGCCCTTTAAGAGCCTCAGTCCTTCCACTCCCGGCGCTTCTTCACTGCTCTCAAACATCAACTGCAGTCCCAGACAGATTCCAAGAAAAGGAATCCCTCTGTCAGCCACAGTTCGAATCACATCCACCAGTCCATACCCTGAAAGCTTATCCATGGCATCTCCAAACGCGCCCACTCCTGGCAATATTACGTGATCCGCTGCAAGGATTGTATCTGCATCCCTTGTCAAAACTGCCTCATATCCCAGCGAAACTACCGCTTTTTCCACGCTTCGGATATTACCGGCATCATAATCAATTATCGCTACCATCCGCTTGCTCCACATTCTCCAGTCTCGATATAATTTCCTCTTCTTCCGGCAAAACATCCTGCTTTACTTCCGGTATCTCTTCCCCTTCACCATAAAATGTACCATCGATAATAGCCTGCAATTTCTGGGAATATGTAACATCATCCTCTGACGCAATAATATCCAATGCGTCTATCTCAGATACCCCAAAGTCTGCCGCCAGATTTGCTATTATCTGGTCATAGCGCTCTCTGACTTGGCCGGTAACATTATACTCTTCCGCTTTTGGCAACAACTGCTGATAACGCTCCACCCCGCTTAGCAGAGCATTTAATGCTTCCAAACGCATCCCCATTTTATTATAGTTCTCGTAAGAAGTTAATTTCCGGTCCATCTGCAGAATAATATTACTCTTCTGGAACAATACCTGGTCTTCCTCACTCAGTTTCTTACCGTACAAAAGATCGTATACATCCCTATAATATCCATGATCATAGGCTACCCTTGCATCATTCTTTTGCAGATAACTAGGCAGGAAGGAAGATAACACAATAATGCATGCCGCAATCGTACCGCAGAACAAGAATACCGTCATTACTTTCTTCTTAGAAAGTTTCTTCTCCGGCGGCGCTAATAATTCTTCCTCGGATACTTCTTTTTTCTTCTTTTTCTTCTTTCGGGACTTCTTCTCTTTCTGTTCGCCCTCTTCTCCTTCTTCGCCCTCTTCAGACGCTTCCTCTGCCTCTCCTTTTCCCTTCTTGCCCTTCTTTTTCTTCTTGTCCTTTTTCCCTTTCTTTTTAGAACCTTTCTGATCTTCCTCGTTAAGTTCCTGCAAAATCTCTTTATTTTCGTCTGTCAGATTCCCCATCTGAAGACCATCGAGTAAGAGTTCATCGTCCTCTGCGGCTGCTGGCTTTTCCTCATCCTCATCGCCTTCAAACAGAAGCTCCATTAATTTCGCTCCAAAGCCCTGTTTTTTAGGTTTCTCCGGCTCTTCTTCCTGCGCGTCTCCTAAGAGTCCCTCTAATTCGTCTACTTCTCCTCCTTCAGACTGTACCTCTTCCTCGGCTCCCTTCTTTTTCCTAGGCTTCTTCTCTTTCTTCTTACGCCTTTTCTTTTCCTTCTTTCCCTTTGGATTCTCTCTCTCTTCCAGTTCTTCCTGAGAAATCTCCCGAATATTCGCCGCTTCTTTTGCTGCATTATCATCCGTAAAGAAATCAAAAGCGTCATTGTCACCTTCACCCAACATGGCAAGCATATCGTCATCTGCTGGAACTCCCTGATCCGATTTCTCTAACAGATCATTAATCTCCGAAAGATCCTCATCATGTCCCATCCCTGCCAGAAGTGCTGAAAGATCATCGTCTTCCGCCCCCGTTTCCTCCAAGGCAAAATCATCTGAAAGCGCCAAATCATCTTCCATCTGATCAGAATCTTCATTTCCAAAATCCTCACCACTCAACAGCCGATCAATATCCTCTTCAGACATTGTTTCCTCGTCCATTGACAAATCGTCTAAAGACAATTCCCCTTCCATATTGTCCATAAGACTGTCCAAATCATCCATACCCGTTTCTTCTGTCTCAAGATTATCCAACGACAAATCGGCCAATTCTGACTCCTCCGCCCCTAATTCATCCAATGTCAAGTCGTCCAACTCCGGTTCTTCAGACTCTGGCTCTTCCGTTCCTAGTTCATCCAACGTCAAATCGCCTAACTCTGGTTCTTCCGCTCCTAGTTCATCCAATGTCAAATCACCCAACTCTGGCTCTTCCGTTCCTAGTTCATCCAACGTCAAGTCACCCAACTCTGGTTCTTCCAGACCTAGTTCATCCAATGTCAAATCACCCAATTCTGGTTCTTCTGCTCCTAGTTCATCTAATGTCAAGTCACCCAATTCTGGTTCTTCCGCTCCTAATTCATCCAACGTCAAATCACCCAATTCTGGTTCTTCCGTTCCTAGTTCATCCAACGTCAAGTCGCCTAACTCTGGCTCTTCCATTCCTAGTTCATCCAACGTCAAGTCGCCTAACTCTGGTTCTTCTGTTCCTAGTTCATCTAATGTCAAGTCGCCCAATTCTGGTTCTTCCGTCCCTAGTTCATCCAATGTCAAGTCGCCTAACTCTGGCTCTTCCATTCCTAGTTCATCCAACGTCAAGTCGCCCAATTCTGGTTCTTCCGTTCCTAGTTCATCCAATGTCAAGTCACCTAACTCTGGTTCTTCCGCTCCTAGTTCATCCAACGTCAAGCCGCCTAACTCTGGCTCTTCTGCTCCTAGTTCATCCAATGTCAAGTCGCCCAACTCTGGCTCTTCCGTTCCTAGTTCATCCAACGTCAAGTCGCCTAACTCTGGCTCTTCCAGGCCCAAATCTTCCAACGCAAGATCATCTAAAGATAAATCACTCGAAACAGTCCCTCCTGCATCAAGTTCTCCCACTGGGAAACCGACCGTCTCAGTCCCTACAGCAAGTCCATCCAAACCTAAATCGTTCGGTTCTGACTCTTCCACACCTAAATTTTCCAATGCTAAATCATCCAAAGACAGGTCCGCCGTCACTGGTTCTTCTGTGCCAAAACTTTCCATTGACAAAGCAGACATATCTTCTGCTTCTGTCGCGTTATCAATCGATAAATCTGACGTTTGCGTTGTCACAGGCACTTCCATAGCCGTCTTTTGCTCACCGCCAAGAGTGCCCATAGACTTAAGCATCTCTTCAATTTCCTCTGTCGACATTGCCTTATTGGTATATGTGCTGCCTGGTTGAGACTGCTTATTATCTTCTAAAGATTCAACTAATACATCTTCGCCTAGTACATCCTGTTGCGCAGGTGATTCCTCTGTATTATTTGACTTATTGCCATTCAATATTGCTTCCAACAAACTATCTAAATATTCTTCACTCGAGCTCATAATATCTCCCCAAAAAATATTTTTTATGTCTCATTTTATCACATTTTAATCTATTTCACAAATCCCTTTGTCAGAAAATCCACTGGATTTTCTCTAATTCCAACACCCCTGTCTCCAATCTCTTCTCCCAGCTGGCAGACTACTGGATGTATGCGGTACATAAATGCCTTTTGATTATAAAATACTATCTTTTCAAATGGAAAACGGATAATCTTAGGATATTCCATTCCAACTCCCAGTTCCAATACACAAAGCTTTTTGTTTACTGTCCCCTGTAGCCATTTCGTATAATCTTCCCATTGCTTCAGATATCCTTCTTCTGCATATTTACTTACTCCTAATTGATTGAACCTTAACTTGTCGCCACACACTTCACAAGTCGGTTCCTGTAACGCAGACAGCGGCAGTTCTTTTCTATAATATTTTAAAACTGCCTCATAACTCTCCAACGGCATATCTGTAAGTTTT
The DNA here is from genome assembly GCA_946554445.1 of uncultured Lachnospiraceae bacterium. Taxonomy (GTDB): domain Bacteria; phylum Bacillota; class Clostridia; order Lachnospirales; family Lachnospiraceae; genus UBA3282. The sequence goes on from CAMNSD010000022.1 coordinate 70,579, forward strand.
CCAGAACAATTACGGTCACACTGCATTTTACGGAACCCGCCGCAGGGTGTCACGATTCTCTGCTGATCAAAATGAGACTCATAGATTCGATCATCCATACACAGCGAAACAATAAAATAATTTTTTCCATTCACCAACTCCGCCAATACATCATATGCCCTTATCCATTTATCTTTTTGCATCTGTTGAAGTATCATCTTTTGCAAAAAAGGCACGATCCAGATATGTTTCTCATCCTCTCCAACTTCCCGTTCAATCTCCTGATATCTTGCATCCTGTAAAAGAGCACCCCAGTCATACTGAAAATCTTCTCCAATTCCAATCAACAGCAACTGCGCATCCTCTATCTTTTCTTTTAATCCTTTTATCCTTTCATCCATTTCCTCATCCCCGCTTGTGCAAGCATATCACAGCACAAAGTAAAAGCCGGGAATCTCCCGGCCCTTACGCATTGGCATATACTACTTACTTATTTAAGACCAGATCATCAACAACTCTCACCAGATTACCAATCTCCGGTTTGGAAAGCTGTGCATTTGCCCCAAGAGCCTCACCTTTTCTCATCATATCCTCATTGACCAGTGATGAGAAAATAATAATCGGAATATCTTTGGTTTCATCATCAGATTTCACCAGCTTCGTCAAACGATGACCATCCATCAGCGGCATCTCAATATCTGTGATAATACACTGTACATGATCTTTCAATGTGCCTTCCTTCTTGCATTCCTGAATAACATCATATGCCTGCTGTCCATTCTCTGTATGAATCAAATTTACATACCCTGCTTTATGTAGGGATTCAACAATCAACTTATTCAACAGCGGGGAATCTTCTGCAATCAAAATCGGTACATCAATTCTGTGTCTCTCACCCAACTCCTCAATATCTGTAATCTTAAGTCCTGTCTCAGGATTGATATCTGTCACAATCTTCTCAAAGTCTAGAATGATGATCAGTCTGTCATCAAACTTGATAATACCTGTAGAAACACCATCTTCTGAGGTAGATACTGTTGATCCCGGCTTGATAATCTCTCTCCATGATACACGATGAATCCCCACCACAGAATCCACATGGAAAGCAATATCTAACTTGTTAAAATTCGTGACAATGAATAATCCGCCAGGTTCTGAAACACCCCTCTGTAAACAGTTCTTCAAGTCGATTGCTGTAATCATTGTATCACGCGGCATAAAAATACCTTCAATACTAGGATGCGCATTGGGAACAGGAGTCACCTCCTGATAATTAATAATCTCCTTAATCTTTGCGACATTAATGCCATACGCATTTCCATCCAATTTAAATTCAAGTACTTCCAACTCATTTGTTCCGTTTTCAAGCAGAATCTTCGTATCCATGCAATCCACCTCGCGTTATATATTTAGAAAATACCTTTTAATCTATCAGATTGCCTATACATTTCACACAATTTGAGCAAAAATCCTATTGCAATCTCAGATTTATCTTATTATATCATAAAAAATCAAAAAAAAAAACACTAATTACATTTTTTTGTAAATAGTGTTGATTTTTTTTTTAAATATCTGACACACCCTCAAAACCGAACCTGAATCTCTATCTTTTGGTTAAGCCCTCGACCGATTAGTACATGTCAGCTCAATACATTGCTGCACTCACACCTCATGCCTATCTACCTCGTACTCTCCAAGGGGTCTTATAGTATAAACTATGGGATATCTCATCTTGAGGGGGGCTTCACGCTTAGATGCCTTCAGCGTTTATC
>CAMNSD010000023.1 GCA_946554445.1 uncultured Lachnospiraceae bacterium
TGAAGGAATCCATGAAGAAGGGCGGCTGCGGCGAGTGCCAGACTTCCTGCCAGTCAGCTTGTAAGACTTCCTGCACGGTGGGCAATCAGAGTTGTGAGAAAGCAAGATAGGATTCTTTATCGGCAGTTGAAATGAGAGGAAATATAAGCAGCGAGCGTATCGCTGCTTATTATGCGTTTTCTTTTAGTTTTAGCTTTGGGATAAGAGATTTGGAGAGATAGGAGAAAACAAGTGATACATCAGTATATCAATAACGGATACCACATTGTGCTGGATGTCAACAGCGGTTCAGTCCATGTGGTGGACGAACTGGCCTACGACGTGATTCCGATTGTGGAAAAGCTTCTGCTGCAAAAGGTGGAAGAGAAGGAACAGATTGTGGCGGCAGCAGCGAAACAGCTTTCCAGGGAACGCAGCGAGGTGGAAGAGACCGTGGAAGAGATTCTTTCTTTAAAGGAAGAAGGTGTGCTCTTTGCGGAAGATATTTATGAGAAGTATATTGACAGCTTTCAGAATCGGGAGACTGTGGTGAAGGCACTTTGCCTGCATATTGCCCATGACTGTAACCTGGCCTGTAAATATTGTTTTGCAGGGGAAGGGGAGTATCACGGACATAGGGCGCTGATGAGCCTGGATGTGGGAAAAAAGGCGTTGGATTTCCTGGTGAAAAATTCGGGAAACCGGGTGAATCTGGAAGTGGACTTTTTTGGCGGAGAACCGCTTATGAACTGGCAGGTGGTGAAAGACTTGGTGGCTTATGGCCGGTCTTTGGAGGAGCCTAACCATAAAAAGTTCCGGTTTACGCTGACGACCAATGGGGTGCTTTTAGATGATGAAGTGCTGGAATTTGCCAACAAGGAGATGTCTAATGTAGTCCTAAGCATAGACGGGCGTAAGGAGATTCATGACCGGATGCGTCCCCACAGGGGCGGCCAGGGCAGTTATGATGAGGTGGTGCCGAAGTATAAAAAGGTGGCGCAGTCCAGGAACCAGATGGATTACTATGTGAGAGGTACATTTACCAGAAATAACCTAGATTTTGCAGAGGATGTGAAACATCTGGCGGATGAGGGATTTGAGCAGATCTCGGTGGAACCCGTGGTGGCGCGGCCAGAGGAGGCGTATGCACTGCGTCCGGAAGATGTGCCGGCTATCCTGAAAGAGTATGATGAACTGGCTTTGGAATATATTCGCAGAAAAAAAGCAGGAAAAGGTTTTAATTTCTTTCATTTTATGATAAATTTAGAAGGTGGTCCCTGTGTGGCGAAGCGATTGTCAGGCTGTGGATCGGGTACGGAATATCTGGCGGTGACGCCCTGGGGGGATCTGTATCCTTGTCATCAGTTTGTGGGACAGGAAGAATTTCTCATGGGTAATGTGGAAGAAGGAATCGTCCGCACGGATATCCGGGATAAGTTTAAGGCATGTAATGTCTATGCGAAAGACCAGTGCAGAGACTGTTTTGCCAAGTTTTATTGCAGCGGGGGATGCGCCGCCAATGCTTATAATAACAGCGGCGACATCAACGGGGCCTATGAGCTTGGTTGTGAATTGCAGAGAAAGCGCGTAGAATGCGCGATCATGATAAAAGCGGCGCTGGCCGATGAGGAAAAGGAGAGTTGATGATGAAAAAGAGCAGAGCGGTTGTCGGTCTGATCGTCTATGTTCTGATACTGGGACTGCTGGGGTATACGGCAATCTTTGGTGTCGGTGCGGACAAGTCAGGCTCGGCAGGAAGCATTAAACTGGGACTGGATCTGGCAGGTGGTGTCAGTATCACTTATCAGGTGGTAGGCGATGAGGAGCCTAACTCCGAGGACATGAGCGATACCATTTACAAGCTGCAGCAGCGTGTGGATGGTTACAGCACAGAGGCACAGGTGTATCAGGAGGGTAAAGACCGGATCAATATCGAGATACCGGGCGTTTCTGATGCCAATGCTATTCTGGAAGAATTGGGAAAACCGGGAAGTCTGTATTTTATTGCACAGACAGGCAGTGATGGCAGTAACAACTATGATCTGATTGGTTATGGTATTGATGCAGGAGGAAATCTGGCGCCCCAATATCAGTTAAATAAGACTATGGATGAATTGATGGCTGATGGTTCCATCGTATTGGATGGTACGAAGGTGGAAGATGCACAGGCCAAGGCACAGCAGGATTCCATGGGAAATCTGGAAAATGTGGTGGCGCTTTCCTTTAATGCGGATGGCAGGGATGCTTTCGCGGCGGCAACGAAGAAAGCCTATGAGAATGGAGAGACGATTGCCATTTATTATGATGGGGAGTTTGTGAGCGTGCCCAATGTGCAGGCAGTGATTACGGATGGTAACGCAGTCATCACCGGACAGCAGTCCGTGGAGGAGGCACAGCAGCTCGCTTCCACGATCCGTATCGGCGGTCTGAAACTGGAACTGGAAGAACTTCGCTCCAACGTGGTAGGCGCCCAGCTTGGTTCGGCGGCGATTGAGACCAGCCTGAAAGCGGCGGCGGTGGGATTTGCCCTGGTGGTCATTTTCATGATTGCTGTGTACTATATCTCCGGTCTGGCGGCTTCCTTGGCATTGTGTTTATATACGGAACTGTTGGTCATTTTGTTGTACGCTTTCGAGGCTACCCTGACACTGCCCGGTATTGCAGGTATTATCCTTTCCGTGGGTATGGCAGTGGATGCGAACGTTATCATCTTCGCTCGTATCAGAGAAGAACTTGCCACCGGTAAGACAGTACAGTCATCTATTAAGATTGGTTTCCAGAAAGCGTTGTCTGCGATTCTGGACGGTAATATCACCACCTTGATCGCGGCCTTGGTGCTCTACTTTATGGGAAGCGGTACCATCAAGGGATTCTCCATCACCCTGATGTTAGGTATTTTCTTATCCATGTTTACGGCGCTTTTTGTTACCAGATTCCTGGTCAATATCTTTTTTGCGCTGGGTGTGCAGAGTGAGAAGGCTTATGGTGTGGCAAAGGAGAAAAAGCCCATTAATTTCCTCTCCAAACGTTTTGTATTCTTTGGCATTTCTGTAGCAGTGATTTTAATTGGCTTTATCGTTATGGGTGTGAATAGTTCCAAGATTGGTATGCCGCTCAATTACAGTCTTGATTTTGTGGGTGGTACTTCCACCACCATGACGTTGAATGAGGATATGAGCATTGAGGATATCGATGCCCAGATTGTTCCGTATGTGGAAGATATCACAGGGGATGGTAATGTACAGACCACGAAGGTGGCTGGTTCCAACCAGATTATCATTAAGACCAGAACCTTAAATGTAGATGAACGACAGCAGTTTGCCGATTTGATGGCCAATAATTTTGGGGTGGATAAGAACAGCATTACGGCGGAGACCATCAGTGCGACCATCAGTTCGGAGATGCAGACAGATGCAGTGAAAGCAGTCCTGTTATCCACAGTGCTGATGCTTCTGTATATCTGGTTCCGCTTCAAGGATATCCGCTTCGGTGCAAGTTCCGTGATTGCGCTGGTGCACGACGTATTGGTGGTGCTGGCCTTCTATGCGGTGGTAAGGATTTCTGTGGGCAATACTTTTATCGCCTGTATGCTGACCATTGTGGGTTATTCCATCAATGCGACCATCGTTATCTTCGACCGTATCCGTGAGAATCTGCGGGAGATGGGCAGGAAGGAAGATTTGCAGGATCTGGTCAATAAGAGTATTACCCAGACATTGTCCAGAAGTATCTTCACTTCCCTGACAACCTTCTTTATGGTGGCGGCGCTTGAAGTGTTCGGTGTGTCGTCTATTAGAGAGTTTGCGCTGCCGCTGATGGCTGGTATTATCTGCGGTACGTATTCTTCCATCTGCCTCACTGGGGCTATGTGGTATGTGTTCCGCACCAAGTTTGTGCAGAAGGTGGAGAAAAAATAAGAGATAAATGTTGTTATATCTATAGATAAAACAATGGACGTTCTGTTATGGCGGGAGTCATGACAGGGCGTCTATTTTATGCGAAACAAATTTATTTTGGTGTCAGGAATCATAACATGAAGTACTATAAATTACCCTCTAAAAATGTTACAATATCTATAATTATAAGTCGTAATGGTAGTTTTGAGGTGTTATATGAGTAAATGGATGGTGTCTGCCAAGAAGGCAGATTTTCAGGAGATTGCACGGAAATTTAGGATCGATCCGGTGATAGCGCGGATTATCCGCAACAGGGATATCATCGGGGAGGAACAAATAGAAAGGTTTCTCCACGGCACGCTGGAGAATCTGCATGATCCGACAGGATTAAAAGATGCGAAAAAGGCAGTAAATATCCTGTGTGAAAAGACACTGGCCGGGAGGCCCATTCGGGTGATCGGGGATTATGATATTGACGGTGTGTGTTCTACCTATATTTTGATTGCCTGTTTGGAACAGGGCGGGGCAACCGTGGACGCGGTGATACCCCATCGGATTCAGGACGGATATGGACTGAATGATAATCTGATTGAGGGGGCTTATGAAGCGGGAATAGATACGGTGCTGACCTGTGATAATGGAATTGCAGCGGCTGGGCAGATTGCGCTTGCCAAAAAGCTTGGCATGACGGTGGTGGTGACGGATCATCATGAGGTGCCCTATGATGTGGGAGAGGACGGCAGCAGGACGGAGAGGCCGCCGGCGGCAGATGCGGTGGTGGATCCTAAGCAGAGTGATTGTCTTTATCCTTATAAAGGAATCTGCGGCGCAGTGGTGGTATATAAGCTGATGCAGTTGTATCTGAAAAGGATGGAGCAGCTTTCACCGGACAGGTTTCCGGCGGGAAAGGTGCAGGAGATGCTGCGGGAACTGCTTGCCTTTGCAGCCTTTGCCACGGTGGGGGATGTGATGGAACTGACGGATGAGAACCGGATTATTGTCAAATATGGCCTGCGGCAGATTGAACAGTCCTGTAACCCTGGACTAAAGGCTTTGACGGTAGTAAACGGTCTGCAGGATAAGACGCTTTCGGTGTATCATATCGGCTTTGTTTTAGGGCCCTGTCTCAATGCTACGGGACGTCTGGATACGGCCAGCCGGGCGCTTGCCATGTTCCGTACCAAAGACAGGGCGGAGGCGATTGCCATTGCGGGGGAACTGAAAGAATTAAACGACAGCAGAAAGGGTATGACGCTGCAGGGAATAGACCAGGCGGTGGAACTGATAGAAAATACGGACCTGCAAGAGGATAAAGTGTTGGTGGTCTATCTGCCGGATTGTCATGAGAGTCTGGCGGGAATCATTGCCGGGCGCATCAGGGAGCGATATCATAAACCGGCCTTTGTCCTTACGAAAACCCAAGAGGGCGTGAAGGGATCGGGTAGGTCCATAGATGCTTATCACATGTATGACAGGATGAGCGAATGTAAGGAGTTATATACCAAGTACGGTGGCCATAAGCTGGCGGCGGGTGTGTCCATGCCGGAGGAGAATGTAGAGCTGTTTCGCAGATACCTGAATGAGCACTGCGGTCTGTCGGAAGAAGATTTTGTGGAGACGATACATATTGACGTGCCCATGCCCATGTCTTACGTGACAACAGATTTTGTTAAGCAGCTGTCAGTGCTGGAACCCTTTGGCAATGGGAATCCCAAACCTGTTTTTGCCCAGAAACAGGTAAAGATACTAAGAGGAAGTATCTTAGGTAAGAATAAGAACGTTGGAAAATACCGGGTGGAGGATGAGAACGCCGGACGGTATGATATGATGTATTTCGGGGATCTGGAAAGCTGGCATGCGTTTCTGGAAGAGCATTTCGGGGTACAGGAAGTTGACAGACTGTATGGGGCTGGCAGCAGTGCAATCTGTATTAGTGTTGTGTACTATCCGGATATCAATGTTTATAGGGGACAGGAGTCATTACAGATGGTCATGCAGGATTATTCCTGCTAAAAGCGGGGGATGGCATCTTGTCGTCGGAAATGGGGGAAATATGGATAAGATACTGACAGTAACGCTGAATCCGGCAGTGGATAAGACATATACCACACAGAGGCTTTCGGCGGGACAGGTGAATAGGATGCGCACGGCGCAGAACATAGCGGGCGGTAAAGGTGTTAATGTGACGAAGATACTCAGGCAGTATGGCTGTGAGGTGGCGGCAACCGGTTTTCTGGGCGGCTATACAGGCCGTTTTATTGAGGAAGAAGTAAAGCGCCTGGGCGCGGAGTGTCATTTTGTGCAGATTAGCGGGGAAACCCGCTGTAATATGAATATACTGGCGGACGACGGTTACGTGACGGAGATTCTGGAGCCGGGGCCACAGGTCACAGGACAGGAGCAGACGCTTTTCTTAGAACAATATGAAGCGCTGCTTTCTGGGTGCAGACTGGCGGTCCTATCCGGTTCTGCGGCGGCGGGCATCGAAGATGATATCTATCAAAGGCTTATCATCATGGCGAGAGAACAGGGGGTGCCGGTGTATCTGGACTCCAGCGGAGAGAGTATGCGCAAAGGTCTTTTGGCAAAGCCTTATTTTATCAAACCGAACTGGAAAGAGTTGGAGTATCTGGCAGGGCATAAGATCACAGACCGGGAAGGAATCATTGAGGAAGCGCAGCGTCTGCATCAGGAGGGCATTGCCAAGGTGGTGGTGTCCATGGGCAGTAAGGGCCTTCTCAGTGTGACTGACCGGGGCGTGTTGTATGCCAGGGCAGAGGGTATCCGAGCCGTCAATACTGTGGGGAGCGGTGACAGTGTGGTGGCTTCCTATGCCATGTCTAGTGTGTTTGGGGAGGCGGATGAGAAGGCAATCCTGCGTGCCTGTGCGATTTCGGCGGCCAATGTCACAACGTTGGAGAGTGCCTGTATTCCGATGGAAACTGCGGAAGGACTGATGAATAAGATGGTAGTGGAAAAGATTTCCGGGTAAACGAAAAAACCTGGGAGGTTCCCAGGCTTTTTCGTAGTTTTCTTATGAGGGGGAGATAGTGAATTCTTCAACTATCTTGGTTATTATCATAAGCGGTAATTGTGTCCAAAATGTGTTTAGATTGTTATAAAAGAATAAAAAAACATTAAGAAAACTTAAAGAGAAAATAAAAGAAAGTAAATTTGCTTCGCAAATTAACTTTGCGAGATCCGCTTCGCGGCCTCGAATAAGCGAAGAGATATTTTAAGAATGAAAATGCCAACACACGCGGCAAATGACCGCAAAAGTTGAAAAGATAAGGTTTTCATGCTATCTTAGTAAGAGGATTTGGTAAAGGAGAGAATATATGGCAGTATTGAGGGAATTACTGGAAAATATTAAGTATGAGTGTGTCCAAGGCACCCTGGAGCGGGAGATTACAGATATTATTTATGATTCCCGCAAGGTGGTACAGGGCAGTATGTTTGTCTGTATTCCCGGAGCAAAGGCGGACGGGCATATCTATGTGAAGGATGCGGTGGAGGCCGGTGCGGCTGCGCTCTTGGTGGAGCGGGAGGTAGAACTTCCTGAGGGGGCGGATGTAACGGTGATTCAGGTGGAAGATACCCACTATGCCATGGCGTTTCTTTCTGCGGCTTATTTTGAATATCCGGCAGAGAAAATGCAGATTATCGGGATTACTGGTACGAAAGGCAAGACTACCACAACCTATCTGGTCAAGTCCATTCTGGAACAGGCGGGCAGGCATGTGGGGCTGATCGGTACCATTGAGACCATTATCGGGGATACTCATATCCATGCGGAGAACACCACGCCGCAGTCGTATCTGATTCAGAAATATTTCAGACAGATGGTGGATGCAGGCTGCGACACGGTGGTGATGGAAGTGTCTTCCCAGGGGCTTATGCTGCACAGGACACAGGGGTTTATCTTTGACTTTGGTATTTTTACGAATCTTGAGCCGGATCATATCGGCGAGAATGAACATAAGGATTTTGAGGATTATATGCGGTGCAAAGGTCTGCTTTTTAAGCAGTGCAGGATAGGTATCGTCAACCATGATGATGCGCACTGGGAAGCGGTCACGAAGGGGTGTACCTGTGAACTGGAAACCTACGGAATCGATACGCAGGCGGACCTTCGAGCGGAAAATATTGAGTTCCTGAACGAGGGCGGAAGGTTGGGAATGCGTTTTCAGGTAAAAGGGCTGTTGGATTTTCCGGTGGAGATTACTTCTCCGGGTAAGTTTAATGTCTATAATGCACTCACGGCCATTGCCATCTGTCGGCATTTTGGGGTACGTGAGGAGAATATCAAAGAAGCGCTTCTTGCGGCGAAGGTAAAGGGCAGGACAGAGATGGTCAAGGTGTCGGATGATTTTACGCTGATGATCGATTATGCCCACAATGCCATGGCCTTAAAGAGCCTTCTGACAACGATGCGTGCTTATCAGCCGCACCGCTTGGTCTGTCTTTTTGGATGCGGCGGTAATCGGGCGAAGTCCAGACGATATGAGATGGGGGAAGTCAGTGGCAGTATGGCGGACTTGACGATTATTACCTCCGACAATCCGCGCTGTGAAGAGCCTCAGGCTATCATCGATGACATTAAGACTGGGATTGGCAAGACAGCGGGAAAATATGTGGAGATCTGTGACAGAAAAGAGGCCATTGCCTATGCGATAGATCACGGCGAGCCGGGGGATATTATTGTGCTGGCCGGCAAAGGGCATGAAGATTATCAGGAAATCAACGGAGTGAAATATCCCATGGATGAAAGAGTGTTGATTCAGGAGATTCTGGAGGAACGCCGAAAAGGCTGATGAAAAAAGCGGGAGGAGATGCGGTCTCATGAGAGAGCGGTATGCGGATATCATAGTGGACATATCCCATGAAAAATTAGACAGACCTTTTCAGTATAAAATCCCGCAGGAACTTGTGGATGTCATTTATCCGGGTGTGAGAGTGCATGTACCTTTCGGCAGGGGGAATCAGGATAAAATCGGATATGTGGTGGATATTTCAGAAGAGACGGACTATCCGGTGGAGAAATTAAAGGCGATTACCGCCGTGGACAAAAAGGGTATCTCAGTCGAGGGCAGACAGATTCAGATTGCTTATTGGTTAAAGCAGCAGTATGGGTCTACCGTGATCACAGCCTTAAAGACGGTACTGCCGGTGAAACAGCAGATGAAACGGCCGGAGAAAAAAAGGATTGTCCGCTGCGTGGATAGAGAGGCCTTGCAGGATGTCATTGAGCAATGTCGGCACAGGCATCAGGTGGCAAAGGTGCGGGTGCTCACGGCGCTTATGACGGAGGAAGAACTACCCTATGAACTGGTCAGGCAGAAGCTGAATGTGGCGCCGGCCACGCTGCAGGCGCTGGAAAAACAAGGGTATCTGGAGATCCAGAGGGAAACCTATTATCGCAATCCGGTCAGGCAGATGAGCAGGGAGGAAGCAAAACATTGTCTCAATGAGATGCAGACGCATATCATAGAAGATGTCCTTGCAGATTATCAGGCGGGACATCCCGGTACCTATCTGGTGCATGGAGTGACTGGAAGCGGCAAGACGGAAGTATATTTGGGAATCATAGAGCAGATGATCGCCATGGGGAAACAGGCCATCGTGCTGATCCCGGAGATTGCACTGACTTATCAGACGCTGCTTCGTTTTTATAAAAGATTCGGGGACCGGGTGTCGGTGATGAATTCCACTTTGTCTATGGGCGAGAAATACGACCAGATTGAGCGGGCAAAGGCGGGGGAACTTGATGTGATCATAGGTCCCCGGTCGGCGTTGTTTACACCTTTTGCAAACCTGGGCGTTATCGTTATGGACGAGGAACATGAGAGCAGTTATAAAAGTGAGTCCAGTCCCAAGTATCATGCCAGAGAGACAGCCATTCAGATTGCGTCCATGCATGGGGCCAGCGTGGTGCTGGGCTCTGCCACACCTTCCTTGGAAGCATATTATCGGGCCAGAATGGGACAATATAAATTATATGAAATGAAAAGCCGCCCCGGCGGCAGCATGCTGCCTCATGTGAGTATTGTTGATCTGCGGGAAGAGTTAAAGCAGGGCAACCGTTCCGTGTTCAGCAGACAGTTAAGAGGATTGCTGGAAGAGCGGCTGCGGGCGAAAGAACAGAGTATCCTTTTCTTAAACCGCAGGGGGTATGCGGGCTTTGTGTCCTGCAGGGCCTGTGGGCATGTGATGAAATGTCCCCACTGTGATGTGTCTCTTTCGGAGCACAGGAATGGTAAGATGGTGTGTCACTACTGTGGTTACGAGGAGCCCAAGAAGATGAAATGCCCGTCCTGCGGCTCCAAGTATCTGATGGGATTCAAGGCCGGGACGGAACAGATTGAGGAGGCAATCTACAAGGAGTTCCCGGAAGCGCGGGTACTGCGCATGGATGCGGATACCACCCGCACCAAGGAAAGCTATGAGAAGATTCTCTCGGCCTTTGCGGATGAGAAGGCGGATATTTTAGTGGGCACCCAGATGATTGTGAAGGGACACGATTTTCCCAATGTGACGTTGGTGGGGGTGTTGGCGGCGGATCTGTCGTTGAATCAGAACGACTATCGGGCCGGGGAACGTACTTTCCAGCTGCTGACGCAGGCGGCGGGACGTGCGGGCCGGGGCGATAAACCCGGCGAGGTGGTGATACAGACTTATCAGCCGGAACACTATAGTGTAGTCCATGCGGCGAGACAGGATTACGAAGGATTCTATGAGGAAGAGATTGCTTACCGGGATTTCCTGCAGTATCCGCCGGTGGCGCATATGCTGGCAGTGCTGATTGTTTCCCGGATACAGGAAGAGGGGAAAAGGCTGAGTGAAGAAATGACTATATTGGTCAAAGCGGAGATGAAAGAAATCAAAGGGCTACATGTGATCGGCCCAACTGAAGCGGCCATCGGCAAGCTAAACGATCTCTACCGCCATGTTTTTTATGTGCGGCATGAGGATTATCAGGTGCTGGTGGAGGCCAAGGATAGGCTGGAGACTTTTTGCAGGGAGCGGGAATTAAAAAATCAGATGGTACAGTTTGATTTTGATCCGATGAATACATATTAAGTGAATACATATTGGATGAATATATATTAGATAAATATATTAGATAAATACATTAGATAAATACATATTTAGAAGAAAGGAAGACTGAAAGATTATGGCAACCAGAAAAATCAGGGAGATCGGGGATCCGGTCTTGACAAAACAGTGTAAAGAGGTGACAGAGATTACGCCCAGAATACAGGATCTGATTGACGATATGTTTGAGACACTGTATGAGGCGAATGGGGTTGGTCTGGCTGCACCTCAGGTGGGTATTTTAAAGCGGATTGTGGTGATTGATGTTACCGGGGAGGATCCGCTGCTGTTGATCAATCCCAAAATACTGGAGACCAGCGGGGAACAGGAGGGCTATGAGGGATGTCTGAGTGTTCCCGGCAAGACAGGACATGTGAAAAGACCTAACTATGTTAAGGCTATGGCTTACGATGAAAATCTGAAACCGTTTGAGATAGAAGGGACGGAACTGCTGGCCAGAGCCATCTGTCATGAGTTGGATCATCTGGAGGGGCACCTTTATGTGGAAAAGGTAGAAGGTCCGCTGATGAATACGGAAGATTTGGAAGAGGAAGAGGACGAATAAGATATGAGAGTCATATTTATGGGAACGCCTGATTTTGCAGTGGGCGCATTGCAGGCTATCATAGAGGCCGGCCATCAGGTGGCAGTGGTGGTGACGCAGCCGGATAAGCCCAAGGGCAGAGGAAAAGAAGTGCAGATGACGCCGGTAAAAGCCTGTGCGCTGGCCAACAATATTCCGGTTTTCCAGCCGGTGAAGATCAAGGAACCGGAGGCTGTGGAAGTACTGCGCGGTTACCAGGCGGATATTTTTGTGGTGGCAGCTTTTGGGCAGATCCTTTCGGAGGAGATACTGGCCATGCCTAAGTATGGATGCGTGAATATCCATGCGTCCCTGCTTCCCAAGTACAGAGGGGCAGGACCGATCCAGTGGGCCATTATTGATGGGGAGCAGAAGACAGGTATCACCATCATGCAGATGGAAAAAGGATTGGATACCGGCGATATCCTGCTGCAAAAGGAAGTGGAAATTGATGCAAGGGAGACCGGCGATTCCCTGCATGACAAACTGGCGGCGGCAGGCGCGGAACTGATTGTGGAAGCATTGCCAAAGATTGCGGCAGGGCAGGTGATGCCCCGCAGACAGAAGGATGAGGAATCCTGTTATGCGAAGATGCTGCAAAAGTCCATGGGAAAGATTGACTGGAATATGCCTGCCGGGAAGCTGGATTGTCTGATTCGCGGATTGATTTCCTGGCCAGGGGCGTCCACCACATTCCGGGGTAAGAACTTGAAAATCTGGGAGGAAGAGCCTGTGGCGAAAGATGGGTTTTCGGCACAGATTTCCGAAACGGTTCCGGGAACGGTTCTTTGTGTGGAGAAAGACGCTTTCTATGTGCAGACCGGCGAGGGCGTGCTCAGGATTCTGGCCGTGCAGATGGAGGGCAAGAAACGGATGGCGGTGAAGGATTTCCTGTTAGGCTATCCATTGCAGGCGGGGGAGCGTCTGGGTGAGTATTTGATGAATGATACGGAAAGGGTGATATAATGGGTTACGGACACTATGGTTATTATTTTGATCCCACATATTTTTTGGTGCTGATTGGCGCTGTCCTGTGCATTTATGCACAGATGCGGGTACAGTCTACCTACCATAAATATGCCAGGGTGCCAAGTAGGACAGGGATGACGGGAGCGCAGGCGGCGCAGAAGATTTTGAACCTGTCAGGGATTTATGATGTGCGGATTGAGCATATCAGAGGAGAATTGACGGACCACTATGATCCAACCAATAAAGTCCTGCGTCTTTCGGACACAGTGTATGGTTCTTCTTCCATTGCGGCAATTGGAGTGGCGGCCCATGAGTGTGGTCATGCCGTGCAGCATCAGCAGGAATATTCGCCCCTAAAGATACGTTCGGCGCTTGTACCGGCGGCAAATATCGGTTCCAGGGCAGGGATTCCCCTAATCATTCTGGGCGCTATCCTGGGCATGAACCAGGTGTTGATTCAGATTGGGATCTGGGTGTTTTCCTTGGCAGTTTTATTTCAGGTGGTGACGCTGCCGGTGGAATTTAACGCTTCTGGGCGTGCACTTGCCATGCTGGGTAATTATGGGATGATGGAGCGGGACGAAGTAAGCGGCTGCCGTAAGGTTTTAAAAGCTGCCGCATTGACCTATGTGGCGGCAGCAGCATCGGCCATCCTGCAGTTGCTCCGGCTGGTACTGTTGTTTGGAAGACGGAGCGACGACTGACATGAATCTGAGAGAAATCGTACTGGACATTTTGCTGGAACTATCCAGGGGGAATGAATACAGTAATATTTTGATTTCGGCGGTGCTGGACAAGTATGATTATCTGGACGGCCGGGAGAAAGCTTTTATCAAGCGGGTGAGCGAGGGATGTATCGAGCGCAGGATACAGATTGATTATGTGCTGGATCAGTTTTCCAAGACGCCAGTGCGTAAAATGAAGCCGCTGATCCGGGAACTATTGCGGATGAGTACCTATCAGCTTCTTTTTATGGAGCATATTCCTGATGCGGCGGTCTGTAACGAGGCGGTAAAACTGGCCAAAAAGAGAAAGTTCCAGACACTGCAGGGCTATGTGAACGGCGTTCTCAGAAATATTGCCAGAGGACGGGAGGAGATTGTCTATCCGGACAGAAAAACTTCCTTTCAGGAATATCTTTCTGTGCATTACTCCACACCTCTGTGGCTGGTAGAACATTTCGTGAACTGCTATGGCGAGGAGTCCTGCGAGAAGATATTGCAGGCCTATCTGGAGAGAAAGTCGGTGGGAGTTCGCATCAGGGAAACTCTGCCGCAGGAGGAGCAGGAGCGCCTGATTACGGCCTGGGAACAGGCGGACATCTGTGTGAGAAGACATCCCTATCTTCCTTATGCGGTGGAGTTGGAGGGCGTTGAGGGAATCCGCCGGATGGAAGGATATGAGGAAGGGCTTTTTGCGGTGCAGGATGTCAGTTCCATGCTGCTGGTGGAGGCGGCCGGCATCCGGCCGGGAGATATGGTTGTAGATGTCTGCGCGGCGCCGGGCGGCAAGGCTCTTCATGCGGCGGATAAACTGGCCGGAATAGGACAGGTAATTGCCTGTGATGTGACAGAATATAAGACAGCCAGAATTGTGGAGAATCAAACGCGTCTTGGGACGCAGAATATATCCGTTCGGGTGCAGGATGCACGCATTTTGGAATCTTCTCTTTTGGAGAAGGCGGATGTGCTGTTGGCGGATGTGCCCTGTTCGGGACTCGGCGTTATTGGCAGAAAACAGGATATCAAGTATAGGGTGACACCAGAGTCCCTGCGGGAGATTAACTGCCTGCAGAGGGAGATTGTGGCAAATGTGGTGAAGTATGTGAAACCGGGCGGTATCATGCTGTACAGTACCTGTACCATGAATCCATTGGAGAATGAAGAGATGGCGGCATGGATTTGCGAAGAATTGGGCATGGAAAAGGTGAATATAGCGCCGTTTTTGCCGGAGGTATTACGGCGGGATGTGAGGGAGAATACCTTACAGCTTTTGCCGGGGGTGCATGAGACGGATGGCTTTTTTATGGCGAAATTCAGGAAGAGATAAATGGAAGCAGAAGACAAGAAAAATAATACAAAAGACATCAAGGCAGATATAAAGTCCCTCACCCTGGAAGAATTAAAGGATGAGATGACAGGGCTTGCGGAGAAACCGTTCCGGGCAGTACAGTTGTATGAGTGGATGCATAAAAAGCTGGTGCGCGGATATGATGAGATGCATAACATTCCTGCATCCCTGAAAGAGAAATGCCGGGAACGTTTTAGTTATACGGCACTTAACTTGGTAGAAGTACAGGAGTCAAAGATGGACGGCACGAAGAAGTATCTGTTCGCACTTGCCGATGGAAATGTGGTGGAGAGTGTGTTGATGCATTATAAGCATGGCAATTCCGTCTGTATTTCTTCCCAGGTCGGATGCCGGATGGGATGTCGGTTCTGTGCTTCCACACTGGACGGTTTAAAGCGCAATCTCCTTCCTTCCGAAATGCTGGATCAGATTTATGCGATCACGAGAGAGAGCGGGGAGCGGGTTTCCAATGTGGTGGTTATGGGGACGGGAGAACCTTTGGACAATTATGAGAACCTCTTGCGGTTTATCAACCTGCTTACGGACGAAAACGGCCTCCATATCAGTCAGAGGAATCTGACCGTATCTACCTGCGGGATTGTGCCGAAGATGTGGGAACTCGCGCGGGAAAAATTACAGATTACACTGGCGCTGTCTCTGCATGCAGCAACGGATGAGAAGAGAAGGGAACTAATGCCCATTGCCAATACGCATTCTTTGGCGGAACTGATGGAGGCCTGCGCCTATTACTTTGCGCAGACGGGCAGAAGGATCACTTATGAATACAGCCTGGTGCGGAATGTCAATGATACGAAGAGGGACGCGAAGCAGCTGGCGGAATTGCTCAAAGGACAAAACTGTCATGTCAATCTGATTCCGGTCAATCCTATTAAGGAAAGGGATTATGTGCAGTCAGAGAGACAAGCGATAGAGGATTTCCGGGACAGACTGGAAAGGAGCGGCATCACCGCTACCGTCCGCAGGGAGATGGGACGTGATATTGATGGAGCCTGCGGGCAGCTAAGACGGAGATTTCTGGAAGAACAGTCCTGAAATTAGGCCAAGACGGCCTTGAACAGGGGTTAAGTTGACAAAAGGGCTGTTAGACTTGCTCTTTTGATGCTGATATGTTAATATTATTAACTGGTAAAAAGTCATGGAGGATAGCACTGTGATCAGGTCTTATGCGCTGACTGATATCGGACAAAAAAGACAACTGAATCAGGATTATATTTATCTTTCGGAGAGCCCCATCGGGAATCTGCCCAATGTATTTATTGTGGCGGATGGAATGGGGGGACACAATGCGGGAGACTATGCCTCCAGGTTGGCGGTGGAGACCGTGGTGGAAGAGATTGGGACTTCCTTTGAGAAAAATGCCGTTAAGATTCTGAACAATGCCATAAGGCGTGCTAATGAACAGCTGCGAAAGCGCGCCAGGGAAGATAAGGCTTTAAGCGGTATGGGAACCACAATCGTAGCGGCTACCTGTATCGGCAGATATTTGGAAGTGGCGAACGTAGGAGATAGCAGACTCTATGTGATAAGCGATGAAATCAGACAGATTACACAGGATCATTCCCTGGTGGAAGAGATGGTCCGCATGGGCGGTCTTGACAAGGAAACGGCCAGGAACCATCCGGATAAAAACATCATTACGAGGGCGGTCGGTGCCAGGCGTGATGTGGAGGTAGATTTTTTTAATGTAGAATTACAGACGGGGGATCTGGTTTTACTTTGTTCTGACGGTTTGACAAACATGGTGGATGACGAGATGATATGCCGGATATTAAAAGGCGATGGAAATCTTGAGGACAGGGTAGAAGAATTGACGAGAACGGCCAATCAAAATGGCGGTAAAGATAACATTTCCGTGATTGTTATTGAACTGTTAGCAGATGAGGTGAAACATGATTAAGATAGGTATGATGATAGGAGACCGGTATGAGATCCTAGAAAGAATCGGCACCGGTGGCATGTCAGATGTATATAAAGCCAAGGACCATAAACTGAACCGGTTCGTGGCGGTGAAAGTGTTGAAACAGGAGTTCAGTGAGAATGCGAACTTTGTTTCCAAGTTCCGGGTGGAAGCGCAGGCGGCTGCCGGACTGATGCACCCTAATATCGTCAATGTTTACGATGTCGGGGAGGAACAGGATGTCTACTATATTGTCATGGAACTGGTGGAAGGCATCACCCTGAAAAAATATATCGAGAAGAAAGCAAGGCTCTCCGTGAAGGAGGCTATCAGTATTGCCATTCAGGTATCTATGGGTATTGAAGCGGCGCATAATAACCACATTATCCATCGTGATATTAAGCCGCAGAATATTATTATTTCCAAAGAGGGTAAGGTGAAGGTGACGGACTTTGGTATTGCCAAGGCGGCCACCAGCAATACCATCACTTCCAATGTGATGGGCTCTGTACACTATACTTCGCCGGAGCAGGCCAGGGGCGGTTACAGTGATGAAAAGAGCGATATCTATTCATTGGGCATCACGATGTTTGAAATGCTGACGGGGCGTGTTCCCTTCAATGGAGAGACTACGGTGGCTATCGCGATCAAACACATACAGGAAGAACTTCCTTCCCCTAGGGATTATGTGCCGGAGATTCCCATCAGCGTAGAGCATATTGTGTGCAAATGCTGCCAAAAGAGTCCGGACAGAAGATACCAGTCCATGGCGGAATTAATCGTGGATCTGAAACAGTCATTGATCAATCCGGATGAGGATTTCGTCAAAGTGATCGATCCTGACGAGGAGGCTTCCACCAGGATGATCACGGATCGGGATATGGTGCAGATTAAACGCCAGTCTGACAGCAGGGACTCCATGGATGAGGCGATGCGTCTTAGACGGAACAACACGCGTACTTATGAGGAATATGAGGACGACGAAGAAGATGAGGACGACTGGGAGGATGATGAGGAAGATTATGATCCCAGGATGGAGAAAGTTACCACAATCTTAGCGGTAGTGGCGGCGCTTTTAGTCGGCGGCATCCTGATTTTTTTTGTGGGCAGGACGTTAGGCGTGTTTAGTATGGGAACAGGAGATTCGGATGCGGAACAGGAGACTGTGGAGCAGGTAGAGATGATCCGTGTGGTGGGCATGGATGTAGAAGAGGCGAAACGGGAACTTCTGGCGCTTGGTTTGACGCCGGAGATTCAGTATGAAGTGTCAACGGCATATAAAGAGGGAACCGTCCTGCGTGCCAGCATCCAGGATGGTATCATGGTAGATAAGAACAGTAATGTTATCCTTACGGTAGCACAGGAAACAGAAGGAATAACGGTTCCGTCAGTAACGGGTAAATCCCAGGCGGAGGCCACTTCAATCCTGGAGAAAGAGGGGTTTGTAGTCAATGCCGTCGAAAGTTATGATGCTTCCGTGGAAAGCGGCCTTGTCATTTCCCAGTCTCCAGAAGCGAACACTACGGCGCCGGAGGGCTCTTCCATTATCATACGGATCAGTCAGGGATCGGAGGAAAATAAGGTCCGGGTGCCCAACGTGATCGGCATGACAGAGATGGATGCTACAGCGCTTTTGACGGAAAGTGATCTTGTGGTGGGTACTGTTACAGAAGAAGAAAATGATGATCCGGCGCTGGCGGATAAAGTATGTTACCAGAGTTATTCCATGGGTTCCTATGTGGATAAAGGAACGGCAATCGATATCAGGATTAGTGTAGGGCCGTCCCAGCAGATGTATCGTTATGCAGAGGGGATTACAGGGCCTACTGAGGATGCGGAATATCAGGGCGGTATGCTGGTCAATGTTATCGTCACGGCAGCAGACGGCACGCAGCTTTTAAATACGCAGACTTCGACTTTCCCAGTGACGGCTAACTTTACGGGTATTAAGTCTTCCACTGGTGTAATCACTTTCACCTTTACTGTGGAAAGGCAGGAAACTACAACTACGGATCCAGAGACGGGGGAAACTGTGACAATACCGGGATCTTCGGAGACTAAAACGGTGCACCGTCCAATTACTTTTGTGGAAGAGTAGGCGGGCAGACAGAAGTCAAAGAAGTATTGTGAAAGAGATAAGCTGAAAAGGTATGCAGGGAAAAATCATCAAGGGAATTGCCGGATTCTACTATGTCCATGTGGAAGGACAGGGAATCTATGAGTGCAAAGCCAAAGGAATATTCAGAAAAGAGCATGTAAAGCCGTTGGTTGGTGATGATGTGGATATGGACGTGTTGGATAAAAGGGACAGACTTGGCAATATCCGCAGGATCCTGCCGCGCAAGAGTGCTCTCATCCGGCCTGCGGTGGCCAATGTGGACCAGGCTCTGATTTTGTTTGCCATTGTGAAGCCGAATCCGAATTTTAACCTGCTGGATCGATTCTTAATCCGCATGGAAAGGCAGGATCTTCCCACCCTCATCTGTTTCAATAAACAGGATATTGCGACAGCACAGGAGAAGGAGTCCCTGCGCAGGGCATATGAGACCTGCGGATACCAGGTGCTCTTTATCAGCGCACTGGAAAACGAAGGGTTGGAGGAAGTGCGAGGACTGCTCCATGGAAAGACGACTACCTTGGCTGGTCCCAGCGGTGTCGGTAAATCGTCCCTGATCAATAAGCTGGCGCCTGAGGCAAATATGGAGACGGGGGCTATCAGCGAGAAAATTGAACGGGGCAGACATACCACCAGACATTCCGAGATCATTGCGCTGGGGGAGGAGACCTATCTTGTGGATACGCCGGGATTTACGTCCCTTGATATCTCGGAGATTACCAAAGAAGAATTAAGAAAATATTATCCAGAATTTTTAGAGTATGAATCAGCATGTAAGTTTCGTGGCTGCGCTCATATGAGCGAGCCTTCCTGTGGCGTTAAGGATGCCGTGGAGGCGGGAAAGATCAGTCGGGTGCGGTATGAGAACTATAGGGTGTTGTATCAGGAATTAAAAGAAGTGAAACGATATTAGCGCCGCGATTCAATTTTGAGTTATAAGTCTGCTATCTGTTAGGGAAATGTAATGGATAGCAGACTTTTTACATCTGTTAGGACTGTTTTCGCATAGACTTGGAATTGCTTTTTTGTTCTTTTTATGTCATGATAAAGAAAGAAAATATTGGCCGGGAACAGAAGAAAAGATAGGTACAGTATGTCTTTTTAGAGGTAAATAAAATATAGCAGAGGAGGTATACTATGAGGTTATTGGTAATTGGTGGTGTAGCGGCTGGAACAAAGGCGGCAGCGAAATTTAAGAGGGTAAACCCGGAAGCGGAGGTGACAATTGTCACCAAAGGAAAAGATATTTCTTATGCGGGCTGCGGGCTGCCTTATTATGTGGGCGGAATCATTCCGGAGAAAGAACAGTTGATCGTTAACACGCCGGAGAAGTACAGTTCTCTTACCGGGGCGATGGTCTATCCCCAGCGGGAGGTAGTGGCCCTTGATCCTGTGGGGAAGAAAGCGACGGCAAAAAATATCCGCACAGGGGCAGAGGAAGTCTATGCGTATGATGCCTGTATCGTGGCTGTTGGAGCCTCGCCGGTGGTTCCGCCCCTGCCGGGCCTGAATCTGCCGGGTGTTTTTGTGATGCGTACGCCGGATGACGCCATTGAGACAAGAGATTATATTGCAAGAGACGGTGTGAAGCGCGCCGTGGTAGTGGGCGGCGGTTTTATTGGTCTGGAAGTGGCGGAAAATCTGTTGGAGAAAGGTTTGTCGGTGACTTTGATTGACATGGCGCCGCAGATTATGCCGGGATTTGACGCAGAGATGGCAGATTATGCGGTACGCCATCTGGCAAAGAAGGGCATTAAAGTGATGACGGCCACGAAATTGGAAGGTGTGACGGGAGAAGAGAGAGCGGAAGGGGTGCAGACGGATAAAGGGCTGCTTCCCGCGGATGTGGTGGTTCTTTCGATCGGTATTCGTCCTAACACAGGGTTTTTGCAAGATACCGGAATTGAAATGTTGAAAGGGACGATCCTGGTGGACGAGAAGATGGCAACTAATCTGCCGGATGTTTATGCGGCCGGTGACTGTGCCATGGTAAAGAACCGTCTTACCGGGGAAAGGCAGTGGTCGCCGATGGGATCTTCTGCCAATATGGAAGGCAGAACGCTGGCGCTCTCACTGGGCGGCCGGGATGCGCTTTATCCGGGTGTTCTGGGTACTGGTGTGGTAAAATTGCCAGGACTATCCGGCGGTAGAACAGGACTATCGGAGGAACAGGCCAAAACAGCGGGATATGAACCTGTCTGTGTGCTGGCAGTGACGGATGACAAGGCCCATTATTATCCCGGCAGCGCATGGTTTGCAATCAAACTGGTGGCGGATACAGAGACACACAAATTACTGGGACTCCAGGTATTGGGACCGGGCGCTATCGACAAGGTGACGGATATCGGTGTGATGGCGGTGACCTTCGGGGCAACGCTGGAACAGATGACTTGTCTGGATTTATCCTACGCGCCTCCTTTTTCCACGGCGATCCATCCTTTCGTGCAGGCCGTACATATGCTTTTGAATAAGATAAACGGCGATCTGGACAGCTTCACGCCAGCGGAATATTTGGCAGGTGCGGCCAAGGAGTATCGTGTTATCGATGTGAATCCGGCGGGGCCTACGATCGCTGGTGCCACCTATGTGGATTTACTGAAAGTAAAGGGGGAAGTGCCGGGACTTCGCAAGGATGAAAAATTGCTGCTTGTCTGTGCAAAAGGCAAGAGGGCTTACCTATTGCAGAATAGACTGAAACGTTATGGCTACACGAATACCAAAGTGCTGGAAGGCTCTTCTTTCTTCAATGTGGTCAAGGTGGAGAGTAAGCCGGGCGTGGTGACGATTCCGGCGGAGGAAATTACCCGTGTGAAGGCGCTCGGATGTCTGCATAATAAAGGAACGGACAATTTTAACGTCCGTGTGATTACCAGAAACGGTAAGATCACTTCGGCAGAACATAAGAAAATTGCGGAAGCAGCGCAGCTGTTTGGAAATGGTGACGTGGTCATGACAACCCGTCTGACAATGGAAATAGTGGGAGTGCCTTTTGATAAGATTGAGGACGTGCGGGCGTTTCTGGCAGAAGAAGGCTTGGAGACCGGCGGCACAGGTTCCAAGGTGCGTCCAGTGGTGGCATGTAAGGGGACGACCTGTCAGTATGGTCTGTTAGATTCCTATGCCTTGTCTGATAAGATACATGAACGTTTCTTCCATGGTTACGCGTCTGTGAAACTGCCGCACAAGTTCAAGATTGCGGTGGGCGGCTGTCCGAATAATTGTGTGAAGCCTGATCTGAATGATTTTGGCATTGTAGGACAGAGAGTGCCGGCCATTGACTTAGAAAAATGCCATGGCTGTAAGATTTGCCAGGTTTCTCTGGCCTGCCCGGTGGAGGCATCCCAGGTGGTGGATGGCAAATTAGTGATTGATCCCGATAAATGTAATAACTGCGGACGTTGTGTGGGTAAGTGCCCGTTTAAGGCTTCGGAGGAAAGCCAGTATGGTTATCGAATTTATATCGGCGGACGCTGGGGGAAGAGAGTTGCCCATGGACAGAAATTGGACAAAATATTCTTGGACGAAGAAGAGGTACTTTCCGTTTTGGAAAAGGCAATCCTGCTGTTCCGTGAGCAGGGACGCACGGGAGAGCGTTTTGCTGATACCATAAATAGACTGGGATTTGAAAATGTGCAGGCGCAGTTACTCTCGGATGATCTGCTTGCGCGTAAGGAAGAGATTATCGGGGCGAAGCTTCATTTGAAGGGCGGGGCTACCTGCTAAAAGAGATGTTAGATTGTGCTGGTGAGAAGTGATGGAGTGTATTAGTATTAGTCATAAGACGGCGGCTTCCGGGGAGCGGGAACGGTTTTATGTTCCGAAGGAGGAAGCGGCCGGCTTTCTGAAAAAGATTTGGTCGGTTGCAGGAATAGAGGAATGTGTGTTGTTATCTACCTGCAACCGGACGGAGATTTATGTGCAGGGAGAGGGCAACAGCTTCTGGGGATTGGAGGAAGTACTGGTCGGGGCTTCTGGGTGTACCGGGGAACAAGTTCGCAGCCTGGTCAGACGATACCAAGGGAGAAGTGCGCTGCATCATCTGTTCCGTGTGGCTTGTGGAATGGAATCCATGGTGATAGGTGAGGATGAAATTCTTGGACAGGTGCGGGAAGCTTATAGCTGTGCCAAGGAAGCAGGGTATACGGGGTATGAACTGAACAGTGTTTTTCAGGCGGCACTTTCCTGTGCCAAACGGGTGAAAACGGAGACCGTAATTTCTAAAACTGCGGTTTCGGCAGCCACGTTGGCGGTCAGTGAAGTAATGCGTCTGCCAATGGCCCATAAAACAGTGCTGTTGATGGGCAGTACCGGACGGATGGGCGGCATTATCTTGAAGAACCTGTTAAACCAGAAAAATATTCATATCATAGCTACCGTAAGGTCGCATAATGGCATTTGTCACAGTGGCAGCACAGGGGTAAAGCATATAGACTATCAGGATCGTTACGCTAGTCTAGAGGAAGCGGATGCGATCATATCGGCCACATCCAGCCCCCATTATACCATGACGGCTAAACATGTGCGGGAGGCTGTGCAGTCTCCGAAAGAACGTTTGTTTTTGGACATTTCCATGCCGCCGGATCTGGACGTGGAGATTGCTAATATAGAGCATTGCCGCCTGGTAGCATTGGATGATATTGAGAAACTGGCGAAAAAGAATAACAGACTAAAACAGCAGGCGTTTGCGGATGCGGAAGAGATTTTGGAGGAGGAGTTAGAGAAACTCTGTAAGACCTTGGCGTTTCACTATTTTACCGGGCAGGACACGCAATGGAAAGAGCGATATGCGGACTGGTCGGCGGAAAAAATGCTGTATCTGTTGAGGGATGAGTTGGACAGTGGTTCTTTTGAGGCGGTCTTAAAGGTGTTATCTGATGGAACGGTATAAGTGGGCTGAATTGAAGGAGAATCTGTATGGGATATTTTCCTTTTTTTATGGATATAGAGGGAAAGAATGGCGTTGTTGTAGGCGGCGGAAAGGTTGCGGCCAGAAAAATAGAGAAGTTGACAATGTTTCATCCGCTTTTGACAGTGATTGCGCCCGTGATAGAGCCGTGCGTGAAGATGCAGAGAGAGGCGCTGCTTAAGGAGGAGACCGTAGTTCTTCGGTTGTTGGAGCGTCCATTTGAGATGGAAAATTTGTCCGGCGCGGATTTTGTCATTGCGGCGACGGATGATGAGGAGTTGAACGGATGTATTGCGGCGTATTGTAAGGCGCAGCGGATTCCGGTCAATGTGGTGGATGACAGAGAGAAGTGTACTTTCTTCTTTCCTGCATTGATCAAAGACGGGCCTCTTACCATTGGGATTTCGACAGATGGCAAAAGTCCCTTGGCAGCGTCATGGGTGCGACGAGAGATTGCAGGGAAGATGCCGGAAGGAATAGGGGATGCTATTGACTTATTAGGTCAAATACGTCCTGTTATGCTGCAGATGGAAATGGAGGAATCAGCCAGAAAGGAACTGTTCGAGCAAATGTTTCATTATTGTATGGAGAAGGGGAAAGGGGCATCGGCGGAGGAATTAATGGGCTTTTTGAAGGCGGATACTGGGAATGAGATGTCATCATGAGATAAGTGCCTTGGGGAGAGCGATGTGCGTGCCATAAGATGTGCGTGCCGTAAAATGGAGGCTTGCGTTAAAAGGGGATTTAAACATATGATCAGGATAGGAACAAGAGGGAGTAAACTGGCTTTGAAGCAGGCTGTTTTGGTGCGGGAGGCATTGTTGCGGGTAAATGGCCAAATAAAAACGGAATTTGTGATCCTGCGTACCAGAGGAGACCGGGTACAGGACCGGGCAATCTCCGAACTTGGAGGGCAGGGTGTTTTTGCATCGGAATTGGAACAGGCATTGTCAAGCGGACAGATTGATCTGGCGGTACATTCTGCCAAAGACCTGCCAATGAATCTGGCAGACGGGCTGCTTATTTCTGCCGTTTTGCCAAGAGCCGATGTGAGGGACGTGCTTGTAGTACCGAGAGGAGGCAGGACACCTTTTTCCCTGGGTGATACAGTTCCCTTTATCATTGGAAGCGGCAGCAGGCGGCGGCAGATGTTTGCAGGAAGGGCGTGGGATCATGTCGTCTGCAGGGATATCCGTGGTAATGTGGATACGAGACTGGGCAGATTGAAGGAGGGCAGTTATGATGGCATTCTTCTGGCGCAGGCCGGCTTGGATCGTTTAGATCTTGATCCTGAACAGGCAGAGGCGTTTGACTTTTATCCGCTTTCCACGGAATTATTTCTGCCCGCGGCTTGTCAGGGCATTATTGCGGTGGAAGCTGTACAGGGTTCGGCAGCGGCAGAAATTAGCAGAAAAATTACAGATGTAGATACAGAACTTTGTTATCAGATAGAGCGGGAAGTGCTGAAGCGGCTTTCGGCGGATTGCAGCGAGGCGGTGGCAGTCTGGTGCCGGAGGGCGGAAGCAGGGCAGGGGAATGAGATTGTGAACTCCATAGGTGGGCATCGTCAGGCGACAGACAGCCTGGTTTTGGATGTTGCCTATGCAGATAGAAGAGTAAGTCTCACCTGTCCGGCAAAGCTGGAGGAAGGCAGACAGATGGCCCAAAGAGCGGCAAAGATGGTAAAAGCGCAGGAAAATCAAGACAGCAGGAATGATAAAGGACAGTAAGGCGGACATGTTATAGAAAAAGGAGAAAACGGAATTTGCGGAAAGGAAAGGTATATCTGGCAGGCGGGGGCTGCGGGGATGTGAGTCTTGTGACACGAAAGACAGTTGAAGTTTTGGAAAACTGTGATACCGTGGTGTATGATAGTCTGGTGTCAGAGGAATTGCTGCAATGGACGAGGGCAGATTGTGAAAGAATATATGTGGGCAAACGGTATGGCAGTCATACCAAGAGGCAGTCGGAAATCAATGCCCTTTTGATAGAAAAAGCGCGGGAAGGGAAAACCGTGGTACGTCTGAAAGGTGGAGATCCCTATTTGTTTGGCAGAGGCGGCGAGGAGTTTATGGCGGTGAGCGGAGCCGGGATTTGGTGTGAAGAGATACCGGGGATCACATCTGCAATCGCCGTTCCGGCGGCTGCCGGGATTCCGGTCACACACAGGGGCCTTTCGGACAGTGTGACGGTGGTGACGGGAACAGCGGCGGATAAGGACGGACATGCGGCGTTAAAAATGGATTTCAATACGTTGGCACGGCTTGACGGAACGCTGGTCATCCTGATGGGAATGCATCATCTGCCGGAAATTGTGGCAGGACTGCTTGCTGCCGGAAAGGAACGGAATACGCCCTGTGCCATTATCATGGAAGGGATGACCGAGCGGCAGAGAACTTTAAGAGCGGCGCTGTTTGAACTTCCAGCCCAAGCGGCAAAGCAGGGGTTTACGTCGCCGGCAGTGATTGTGATTGGCGCGGTGGCAAAGTTGGAACTGATGATGGAAAAAGCAGACGGTGATTATAGGGATGAGCCGGCAAAGCTGGAAACAGACCGATCAAACGTGAATGGTGCAGGGACGGATAATGATTTGCCGCGGCATGGGATTACGGTCGGCGTGACTGGAACACGGCATTTTGTGGAGAAACTCTCACTTGCACTGCGGGCGGATGGCGTCTCTGTATGGGATATTGGATTTATGGAGATTAGGCCGGCAAAGAAATCTCTGCCGGATTTTGCGGACTATGACTGGCTTGTTTTTACCAGCCCAAACGGTGTCAGGGTGTTTCTGGATAAAATGAAAGAGGAACGGCGTGATTTACGGACGCTGTGTGATAAAAAGATTGCAGTAGTCGGTCCGGGAACGGCGGCAGTGTTGCAGGAAGCCGGACTATACGCGGACTATATGCCGGGAGTTTATGATGTGGCGCATCTGGCGCAGGGACTGGCGGACAGAATGCAGGCAGAACAGATGACGGAAGAAGCCGGAAGGCAGGAAGGGAAACAGAAGGCGGGTGTGGCGCCGTGTACGGCGCTCTTGCTGCGGGCGAAGCGGGGAAGCGATGCCCTATCACGCACTTTTGAGGAAAGAGGAGTCCTTTACACAGAGTATACGCTCTATGAACTGGAGGTGCAGGAGCAGAGACGGGATAGGATGATCTGGAAACAGCCAGATTATATGGTGTTTGGCTCTGCAATGGGGGCGCGGGCATATTTTGAGGGACTGCGCAGGAACCATTTTCAAAATACAAAAAGCCGGTATGTCTGCATCGGGGAGTGGTGCGCAAAAGAAGTGCAAAAATATAGCGAGACAGCACCTCTGATCGCAGAGGAAGCAAGTGTGGATGCATTGGTGGCATGTCTGCGCAGGGAACTGGGAAAGGAAGATGAGAATGTATCGTTTCAGAAGACTGAGAAGGGATGAGAGGATCCGCTCCATGATGCAGGAGACATGGCTGCATCCCAAGGACTTTATATATCCGATATTTGTGGCGGAAGGAGAAAATATCAAGAATCCAGTGGATTCCATGCCAGGCGTTTTTCAGTATTCCATCGACTGCCTGGATGAAATCTTGGAACAGGTGAGGGAATCAGGGATTGGAGGCATTATGCTTTTTGGGATTCCGAAGCATAAGGATCCACAGGGCAGCCAGGCTTACGCCCAGGATGGCGTTACACAGAGGGCAGTCCGGTTCATCAAAGAACAATATCCGGAAATCTATATCGTGGTGGATGTGTGTCTGTGTGAATATACTTCCCACGGGCATTGCGGGATGGTGTGCGGAGAGGAAATCCTGAATGACGAGACACTGCCGTATCTGGTGAAAATGGCGGTGAGCCTTGTGAGGGCCGGCGCGGATATGGTGGCGCCTTCGGACATGATGGACGGCCGGGTGGCGGCCATCCGGGAGGGACTGGATCAGGCAGGGTTTACCCAGGTTCCGATCATGGCATATAGTGCGAAGTTTGCATCTGCCTATTATGGGCCGTTTCGGGATGCAGCGCATTCTGCGCCGGGATTTGGGGACCGGAAAAGTTATCAGATGGGTTGTGCCAACGGACAGGAAGCATTGCGGGAAATCCGTGCAGATATAGAAGAGGGAGCCGATATTGTGATGGTCAAGCCGGCGCTCGCCTATTTAGATGTATTAAAAGAGGCAGCGCTTACATTTGATATGCCGCTTGCGGTGTATAATGTGAGTGGCGAGTATGCGATGGTAAAAGCGGCTGCTGCCAACGGCTGGATTGATGAGAGAAGGATTGTTCTGGAGAACCTTACAGCCATGAAACGGGCCGGCGCGAAAGTCATCATTACCTATCATGCGCTGGATGCCGTAAAGTGGATTGTATGAGAAGAATTTCCATAAATAGGGATTTTTTGTGTAGATGTGGGAGGAAGGAATGAATTGGGATAAATCGGAAAACTTATTTGACAGGGCATTGCCGTTGATACCCGGCGGCGTGAATTCTCCGGTAAGGGCTTTCGGCGCGGTGGGCAGACATCCCTTTTTTGTGGAAAAGGCAGAGGGACCTTGGCTCTATGATGCGGATGGCAACAAATATCTGGATTATGTCTGTTCCTGGGGACCGGGAATTTTGGGACATGCGCATCCGCGGGTGATTGAGGCAGTACAGCGCGCATGTGCAGGCGGACTTTCTTTTGGGGCGCCGACGGCGAAAGAGGTGGAATTGGCGGAACTGATCCATACCTGTGTACCGGATATGGAGATGATGCGTCTGGTCAGTTCCGGGACAGAGGCTGTTATGAGCGCCGTGCGTGTGGCCAGAGGATTTACAGGCCGGGAGAAGATCATTAAGTTTGCAGGAAATTATCATGGTCATTCCGACGGCTTGTTGGTGAAGGCGGGATCTGGGCTTATGACACAGTCAGTGCCGGACAGCGCCGGTGTGCCTGCGGGGTATGCTGCGCAGACGCTGACTGCGGTTTATAATGATGAGAAATCCGTGCGTGCGCTGTTGGAAGAAAACCATGGACAGGTGGCTGCAGTCGTGGTGGAACCGGTAGCAGCCAATATGGGTGTGGTATTGCCCCAAAAAGGTTTTTTGGAATTTCTGCGCCGCATTACCCAAAAAGAGGGGACGCTTTTGATTTTTGATGAAGTGATCACAGGATTTCGTCTGGCGCTGGGAGGAGCTTCGCAATACACCGGCGTTCATGCGGATTTATATACCTTCGGTAAGATTGTGGGCGGCGGTATGCCTTTGGCGGTCTATGGCGGCAGAAGAGATATCATGTCCTGTGTGGCGCCGTTGGGAACGGTCTATCAGGCGGGCACGCTGTCAGGCAATCCGGTGGCGGTAACGGCGGGGATTGAGACTTTAAAAATCCTGATGGAGGATTCCGGAATTTATGAACGACTTGATCGGCGGGCGCAGATACTGGCGGAGGCTTATAGAAATAGCGGCTTGACGGTGAACCAGGCAGGCTCTTTGCTCACCGCCTTCTTTACACCGGATATTGGAGAAAGAAAAGGACGGGTAGAGGATTATGAGGATGCCTGTGCGTGTGACAGAAAAGCCTTTGCCGCGTATTTTAACAGGATGCTGGAGCGGGGGATTTATGTGGCACCGTCCCAGTTTGAGGCAATGTTTGTGTCGGATGCCCATACAGATGATTTAATAAAGATGACATGTGAGGTGATCGGAGAATGTCTGGCATGAAGAGAAACGATTATATGGACTTTTTAAAAGGAATATGTATCATTTCTGTGATTATAGGACACAGTATTGTGGGCATCCCTGGCTTGAATGTGCTTTTTCATATCGTTTATTCCTTCCATATGCCTTTACTGATGTTTGTTTCTGCCTGGATTGAAGAACAGGGACGGGACCGGAACGAAAATCACAGCGTTCGGACAATCCGCAAAAGAGCAGAAGGATTACTGGTTCCTTATGTTGTGTGGTGTTTTATCTACAATGTCAATTTTGGCGTTCCGCTATCCATCGACTATAAAGATTTTTGGAGTCAGTTTATTGGAAGCGCACAGTCCGGCTTATGGTTTCTGGCAACCTTGTTTGGCCTAAAGTGTGTCCATGTATTGTACTGGAAGATACAGGATAAATTTTCAAAAAATAATTTTATATTTAATATGGTGTCGATATTTTTGTTGGAGGGAGGCATCATTATTCTTGCGGCTTTGACCAGGGCGCCTTATCTGATCAATATGGTCAGCTATGCTATACCATACTTTTTCGGAGTAATCTATGTCAGCGAGACTGCCTTTCAGAAATTTTGCAGTAAGGAATGGGTGTTGTTGCTATCCGTAGTCAGCTACATCGCCGTATTCCCTATATTTGATTTCCAGAACACAGAGCCGTCAACACAGGTCATTAGAATATTTCTCTCGTTGTGCGTCATAGTAGTATGCTGCAAAGGACAGGCCGGCTGGCAGAAGAATAACCGTTTAAAGGAGCAGCTGTGCTATCTGGGACAGCATTCTCTTGCCATATATCTGTTGCATGGTTATTTTGTTGATTATGCGAATTTTATACAGAGGGCGGATTCGGGCTGGCTGTCCGGGATACTTGTCGCCATATTCAGCGTCGGCGTTGCGTATACTTGTACTTTTATTGAGAAAATAATAGGGACTTCTAGATATGCCAGCAAGATTTTGTTTGGGAAGGATAAAAAGTGATGATGGATATTGATAAATACTGGGGTTTGGAGTGATTTGATTTCTATGTAAGTGTTTATAAGGTTTGATGCGAAATTGGTACGTGATTGGTACATTGAAGTGGAACTGGAAACTGTTAGGGTGAGCCTTTCTGAAATGTTGAAGGAGTTGATTAAATGGTGGGATTGAAAGCGAAAGAGTATAAGAAATTTGAGGATATTAAGCGTATCAGAAAAGATGGATCGGAGTTTTGGAGTGCGAGAGAGTTGGCGGATGCGTTAGAATATACACAATGGCGAAATTTTAGCAAAGTGATTGAAAGGGCTATGATTGCCTGTGAGAACAGTGGTCATGATGTGTTTGACGATTTTGCTGAGGTCAGCAAAATCGTAGATGCAGGCGCAACGAACAAGCCGGTAAAAGATTATGAATTATCAAGATATGCCTGTTATCTGATTGTGCAAAACGGAGATCCAAGAAAAGAAGTAATCGCTTTAGGACAGACTTATTTTGCGATACAAACATATCGACAGGAAGTTGCCGACCACTTTAATCAGTTAGATGAGGATAGAAGGCGTCTTGTTGTCCGTGGGGACGTCAAACAGTGGAATCAGCTTTTGGTGGAAACGGCGCATGACGCCGGAGTGATTACCAATGAAGAATTTGCAATATTCCAAAACGCCGGATATATGGGGCTTTATGGCGGGTTGGATGTAGAAGACATTCATGCAAGAAAAGAACTTCAAATTGGACAGAAGATTCTTGATTATATGGGAAGTACAGAGCTTATCGCCAATCTTTTCCGCATTTCACAAACAGAGGAGAAACTGCGGAAGGACAACATACAGGGTGCTGATGCAGCAACAAGCATACATTATAATGTTGGAAAAGAAGTACGCACGGCGATTGAGAAAATCGGTGGAACGATGCCGGAGGACTTGCCCAAACCGGAAAAAAGCATTCAGGAGATTGAGAGAGAACAGATGGCGAGATTGAAGGCGAAGGCGAAAAAGGGAACGATAATGCTTGATGAATGATGCATTATAGGGAAGAAATTTAAAAACCATAAAAAAGGAAGAATCCTATTTAAATTAATATAAATCTTTTATTATTGAAGCTGCTAATCTCCGAATCATAAAATCCCACAATTTACTTTTGAGCCTTACTATGCTATACTATCATAGCTGTTAAGGCTTTTTATTTTGAGTAAAAACGGAGGAATAAGATAAAATGAAACTAGGCATCGTCGGTCTTCCCAACGTAGGGAAGAGCACCCTTTTTAATTCACTCACAAAAGCGGGAGCGGAGTCAGCAAACTATCCGTTCTGTACCATAGATCCCAACATCGGTATTGTGCCGGTACCGGATGAGAGACTGAAACTTCTGGGGGATATGTATCACTCCAAGAAAGTGACGCCGGCAACCATCGAATTTGTAGATATTGCAGGTCTGGTTAAAGGCGCTTCCCAGGGGGAAGGTCTTGGCAATCAGTTTTTGAGCAATATCCGTGAAGTGGACGCTATCGTGCATGTGGTGCGCTGTTTTGAAGATTCTAATATCGTGCACGTGGATGGCACCATCGATCCTATGCGGGACATTGAGACCATCAATCTGGAACTGATTTTTTCTGATATTGAGATACTGGAAAGAAGGATTGCCAAAACATCCAGAACCGCGAAGATGGACAAGACAGCGGCTAAGGAACTGGCGCTTTTAGAGCGGTTGAAAGCGCATCTGGAAGAGGGCAGACTGGCAAAAGGGTTTGAGACAGAGGATGAAGACGAACAGGCTTTCCTGACATCTTATAATCTACTGACGGATAAGCCGGTGATTTTTGCCGCCAATGTGGCGGAGGATGATTTGGCCGATGACGGAGCCAGTAATGAAGGTGTCATGAAGGTCAAAGAATTTGCACAGGAAAGCGGCAGTGAGGTTTTTGTGATCTGCGCCCAGATTGAGCAGGAGATTGCGGAACTGGATGAGGAAGAGACGGCAATGTTTCTGGAGGATTTGGGGTTGTCTGAATCCGGCCTGCAGAAGTTGATCCGGGCTAGTTATAGGCTGTTAGGATTGATGAGTTTTCTTACGGCCGGAGAGGATGAGACCAGGGCATGGACCATCAAGATTGGCACGAAAGCGCCTCAGGCGGCAGGTAAGATACATACCGATTTTGAGCGGGGCTTTATCAAGGCTGAGGTAGTCAATTACAAGGATCTCCTGGAACAAGGCTCCCTCGCCGCAGCCCGTGAAAAAGGCTTGGTCGGTATGGAAGGCAAAGAATATGTGGTCCAGGACGGCGATGTCATTCTATTTCGGTTTAACGTGTGACAGCATTGAGTCAGCCAGACAAGGAGATTTAGTATGCAGGATATCATGGACAGGATGGATATAGCGTTTCCCCATCTGGGGATATATCTTGAAAACGTGCCGAAGAGTTTCAGCGTTTTTGGATTTGAGATTGCCTTTTATGGCGTGATCATAGGAATCGGGGTAATGTGTGGTGTACTTTTGGCGGCACATATGGCCAAAAAAGAAAAATTTGATGCGGATGTAATCTGGGATTTTGCTATTTATGCGGTGATTTTTTCTATTTTAGGCGCCAGGATTTATTATGTTGTTTTTGCCTGGGACAGATATAAGAATGACCTGTTGGGGGTTTTTAATCTCAGGAATGGGGGACTGGCTATTTATGGTGCAGTGATTGCGGCGTTTACCACGCTGGGGATATATTGTAAGATAAAGAAGCAGAGTTTTTTGCAGATTGCGGATATCTGTGTTCCTGGTCTGGTGCTGGGACAGGTGATCGGCCGCTGGGGTAATTTTATGAACCGGGAAGTGTTCGGGGAATATACGGATTCCTTGTTTGCCATGCGGCTGCCGGTGGAGATGGTCCGAACCAGTGATATCTCGGAAAAGATAGCGTCCCATATGGTGGAGGGCACCAATTATATTCAGGTGCATCCGACCTTTCTTTATGAGAGCCTTTGGAATCTGATCTTGCTGCTTATCATGCTTTGGTATCGGCAGTATAAGAAGTTTGAGGGGGAGCAGTCTCTTCTTTATCTGGGCGGATATGGTCTTGGCCGGGCCTGGATAGAAGGTATTCGCACGGACACTCTTTTTATTCCCCATACAACGATAGCGGTGTCACAGGTGCTGGCCATCGTATTGTTTGTGGGATCCCTTGCAGCGGATATTTTGATTCGCCGCAGGATGAAGGGCAAGGAGGTGCCTGCCGTGACGATACAGAGCAGTACCAATCAGAACGGTCAGAAATAAATAGGGCAAATAAAAAGTAAGACATATAAGAAATAAATTTGAAAAATAGGAATGGCGCGAATCAGATGAGGAGCTAACCCCCTGTACATTATGTATAGTGTACAGGGGGTATTTTTGTGAGAGTTTTTCTATTTTTTTCTTGCATTATACCCTGTAATAGTATAAAATTAGATTAAAAGTGGTGGAAAGTGGAAGAAAGTGGAGCAAAGTGGTTCATATACTCCGAAACAGACCTCCGTCTTTCCGTGGCAGACCACTTTATTTTTTAGGAAAAACTTACACATAGCGGCC
This sequence comes from uncultured Lachnospiraceae bacterium, assembly GCA_946554445.1. Classification (GTDB taxonomy): domain Bacteria; phylum Bacillota; class Clostridia; order Lachnospirales; family Lachnospiraceae; genus UBA3282. The sequence continues at coordinate 33,738 of CAMNSD010000023.1, forward strand.
GTTATGGCCGATGAACCGGGCAGGGTGATTGCATATGTTTATGGGAGAATACAATCACACAATTGATACCAAAGGCAGGCTGATCATTCCTTCAAAATTCCGGGAGACTCTGGGAGAGGCTTTCGTGGTGACCAAAGGACTGGACGGATGCTTGTTTGCGTATGATAATGAAGAGTGGCGTCTTTTTGAGGAAAAACTGAGAGCCCTGCCCATTACCAATAAAGAAGCCAGACAGTTTGTAAGATTTTTTCTGGCAGGAGCAACGGAAGCGGAAGTTGACAAGCAGGGACGGATTTTGGTTCCTAATGTGTTACGGGAGTTTGCAGGACTTAACAAGGATGTGGTTCTCGTTGGTGTGGGAAGCAGGATAGAAATCTGGAGCAGGGAGCGCTTTGACGGCGTGACGGCATGCGAAGATATGGACGAGATTGCGGAACACATGGCGGAACTTGGTCTTGGAATCTAGGAGAAGACGGCAGATGGAATTTAAACATACTTCAGTGCTTCTGCAGGAAACGATAGAGAACCTGGATATCAAACCGGAAGGGATATATGTAGATGGCACGCTGGGCGGCGGCGGACATGCCAGTCAGATAGCAGCGAGACTTACGGGAGCCGGCAGACTGATCGGTATCGACCAGGACGCGGATGCCATTACGGCGGCCGGAAAGCGTTTGGAGCCTTATAAAGAGCATGTCACAATGATCCGGGATAATTACTGTAATATGAGGGAAGCCCTGCACCAGATAGGCATTGACAAAGTGGATGGTATTGTCCTGGATCTGGGGGTATCTTCTTTTCAACTGGATAATGTGGAGAGAGGGTTTTCCTATAAATACGATACGATGCTGGATATGCGAATGGATACAAGGCAGTCCCTGAGCGCCAGAGAGATCGTCAACGATTATTCGGAAGCGGATTTGTATCGGATCATCAGGGATTATGGAGAAGAGCAGTTCGCCAAGAATATCGCGAAGCACATTGCGGCAGCCAGGAAGGACAAGCCGGTAGAAACCACCGGACAGCTGTGCGAGATTATCAAAGCGGCGATACCGGCCAAGATGAGGGCAGCAGGAGGACATCCTGCAAAGCGCACCTTTCAAGCAATCAGAATAGAGTGCAACAGGGAATTGGAAGTCTTAAAAGATTCTCTGGATCAATTGATAGACATGCTGTATCCGGGAGGAAGGATTTGTATTATCACCTTTCATTCCCTGGAGGACAGAATTGTGAAATCGGCTTTTCGGAAGAATGAGAATCCCTGTACCTGCCCGCCGGATTTTCCGGTGTGCGTGTGTGGACAGGTTTCGAAGGGCAAAGTGGTAACTAAAAAGCCCATCCTGCCGTCAGAGGAAGAGATGGCGGTCAATAAGAGGGCGAAGAGCGCAAAACTGCGTGTATTTTGTAAGACAGAGGGGAACAGGTAAAGAAATGGCGGCAACACAGAGAAATGGGAACGTAAGAGCGGACCGCAACCGTGCAGCCGACAGGCGCAGCCAGTATTACGTGCAGGGCAACACGGTCAGAAGGGCAGACGTGACTGAGGAGATCAGGAAGCGTCCGCAGCGTAAGGTCAATAACAATACCATCAAGAAGAATAGAGAGCGGGCAAAGCACATGAGCATTGGCTATGTGATGTTTCTGTGTGTGGCACTGGTGGCAACAGGCATGATCCTGATTTATTATGTAGGCCTGCAATCAGATATTACCAACAGCGTAAAAAATATTTCCAAATTAGAGAGAGAACTGAATGATTTAAAGGTGGCAAATGACGAGGAATACAGCAGGATAACGAGCAGTATCGATCTGGAAGAGATTAGGCGGGTGGCGGTTCAGGAACTGGGCATGCAGTATGCGACGCAGGGACAAATTATATCTTTTGCCAGCGAGAATAACGATTATGTTAAGCAGATGGCGGAGATTCCACATTAACCGCCGTATGAGGACGAAGTAGGTGATTGATTGAGCAACCAGAAAAATACCATCAACAGATTTACCATCAAAATGCAAAAGAAGCTGCTGATATTATTTATGTTTATATTGGTGGCTTTCGCTGGACTCAGCGCACGGCTGTTCCTGATTAACAGGGATAATGGTGAGGACTACAAAAAGCAGGTATTGTCGCAGCAGGAGTATGACTCTACGACAATACCTTTTAAACGTGGTGAGATTGTGGATTCCAATGGTACAGTCTTAGCCGTCAGCAATAAAGTATATAATGTTATTCTTGACACCAATCTGCTGATGCAGGATGAGAATAATCTGGAACCTACTTTAAACGCCTTGAAACAGATTTTTAACATTGACACGAACACGGTCAGAACTTATATCGCAGAACATCCCAACTCTGCTTACTATGTGATGGCCAAGAGAGTGGAGTATGAGAAAAAGGTGGCTTTTGAGGATCTGCAAAAAGATCCTGAACAGGGTAAAAACATTAAAGGTGTCTGGTTCGAAGATGAGTACAGGAGAGAGTATCCCAATGGTTCCCTGGCCTGTGATGTGATTGGATTTACCACCAGTGATAATGTGGGAACTTATGGACTTGAGGAATATTATAATGATATCCTGTGCGGTACGAACGGGCGTGAATACGGTTATCTGAATGATGATTCCACCCTGGAACGGACTACAATCCCGGCAAAGGACGGTTATAATATCCAGACCACCATTGATGCCAATATCCAGGCAATCGTGGAGAAATACTTGAAGGAATTTAATGAAGATTATAAAGATAATGTGAGGACTGGCAACGGTGCAGAAGGTCTTGGCTGCATCATTATGGAGGTGAACACAGGCAATATTCTGGCCATGGCGGATTACCCCAATTATGATTTGAATGATACCAGGAATAAGCAGAACCTGATCGGGATGCCACTTTTGGATGAGAAAGGTGTAAAAGTAAAACCTACTGCGTATGTGACACAGGAAGACTTAGATGCCATGGACGATCAGATGATGTATCTGCATCTGGATGCCCTCTGGAAGAACCATTGTATCGTGGACTCTTACGAGCCGGGATCGGTATCCAAACCTTTTACGGTGGCGGCGGCTATCGAGAGCGGTGCGATTACGGGTAAAGAAACCTATCTTTGTGAGGGAAAGCTTCATGTAGGTGATTATGAAATTAAATGCCATCAGACCTATGGAGATGGCCGGATTAGCGTTCAAGAAGGAATTGAACGTTCTTGTAACGTGGTGTTGATGAATGTGGCCTTTGCCCTGGGGAAAGATCGGTTTGTGGATTATCAGCATCTGTTCGGATTCGGGCTAAAGACTAATATCGATCTGGCGGGAGAACCGCGTACAGACACAGTGGTTTATAACAAAAATACGATTGGTCCCACGGAACTTGCGACCAACTCATTTGGTCAGGGTTTTAACGCCACAATGATTCAGATGGCTGCCGGTTTTTGTTCCCTGATCAATGGTGGTTACTATTATGAACCTCATGTGGTGAGCAAGATTACCACAGCGGATGGGGCCACCATAGAAAATGTGGAGCCGAGAATCCTGAAACAGACAATTTCCAACACCACCAGCGATACCATCAGAGAGTACTGTAATACGGTGGTGACAGGGGAACATGGAACCGGACATACGGCCAGACCGGCCGGTTATATGATTGGCGGCAAGACTGGTACGGCGGAGACGCTGCCCCGAGGAAATAAGGAGTATGTGGTATCTTTCATGGGGTATGCGCCGGCAGATGATCCCCAGATTATGATTTATGTGGTGGTGGACAGACCGAATGCGTATCCGCAGGATGATGCAAAGTATGCCACCAGGGTTGTGCGTAAGATTTTGACAGAAGTGCTGCCTTATCAGAATATCTTTATGACGGAAGAGTTGACAGATAAAGAGCGGGAAGAACTGGAACAGCTGCAGATTCAGATCCGGACGCCAGAAGGCAGTCAGGAAGAAGAACTGGATGAAGAGGGCAATCCCATCGATCCGGAAGCGGCGGGAGAAGGTACGGAAGAAGAAGCACAGACCGGCGAGGAAGGCGGAGCGGAAGGAGAACCGGAAGATACGGTCGATCGGGAAGTCTGGAGAAGCTTTCCGAAGGATCCGGCCACGGGTTATCTGGTGGATCCGAATACTGGCAATTTCCTGGATCCTGAACTGGGTACTGTGATGGGCGGCGGCAGTATGATGGGCGAGTCACCGGAGGGTGCGGATGGCACTGGTACAGGAGAGGGCGCGGGAGCGGAAGGTGGCAATACACCGGAAGGAAACGCGCCGGAAGGAACAGAATAGAAGGGAATAAGAATAACCTCATAAAAACGGTAATAAATTATATTAATACCTTTTTGTGAGGTTTTCTATATGGCCAAGGAGATACCTTACTTACATAAAACTTATCACCGGAGTAAGACTGTGGCTGTCTTTTTCCTGTGTTTTATCGTATTTATAGGATTGGTGGGCAGGCTGGCCTATCTGATGATCTTTCAGTCCGAATATTATACCCAGAAGGCAAAGGAACTGCATGAGAGGGAGCGCAGCATTAAGGCGGCCAGGGGGCGGATCATAGATGCCAACGGAAAGATTCTGGCGGATAATAAGACTGTCTGTACCATTTCTGTGATACATAGTCAGATTACGGATCCGGAGGAAGTGATAGAGGTACTGTGCAGGGAACTGGAACTGAGTGAAGAGTATGTCAGGAAACGGGTGGAAAAACGTTCTTCCATAGAGAAGATTCGCAGCAATGTGGAGAAGAGTACAGGGGATGTCATCAGATCTTATGAACTGGACGGCGTGAAGGTGGATGAGGATTATAAAAGATATTATCCCTATGACACGCTGGCATCCAAGGTGCTGGGGTTTACCGGCGGTGACAATCAGGGGATTATCGGTCTGGAAGTAATCTATGAGGAATATTTACAGGGCGAGGCGGGAACTATCTTAACGGTGACCGATGCCAAGGGCGTGGAACTAGCGGAAGAAGGAGAGGAGCGGGTGGAACCTGTGAACGGGCAGGACCTCTACATCAGTCTGGATATGAATATCCAAAGTTATGCCACCCAGCTGGCCCTGCAGACCATGGAGACCAAGAAGGCTGACAGCGTATCCATACTGGTCATGAATCCGCAAAACGGAGAAGTCCTGGCCATGGTAAACGTACCGGAATTTAACCTAAATGATCCTTATACTCTGCCAAACGGTATGGATTCGGCAGCGTTTTCCGAAGAAAAAAAGCAGGAACTTCTAAATGCCATGTGGAGAAACGGCTGTATCAATGATACCTATGAGCCGGGCTCTACTTTTAAGATCGTGACGGCGGCGGCAGGGCTGGAGTCCGGTATGGTAAAGACTACGGATACCTTCAACTGTCCGGGATTTATCATGGTGGAGGACCGTAAGATACGCTGTCATAAAGTGGGCGGCCATGGGGCGGAGGATTTTGTGCAGGGGACGATGAATTCCTGTAATCCCGTATTCATTACCGTGGGACTGCGCATCGGCGTTGAACGGTATTATTCCTATTTCAGGCAGTTCGGCCTTCTGGAAAAGACGGGCATCGACCTGCCGGGTGAGGCAGGAACCATCATGCATAAGATGGAAAATATCGGACCGGTGGAACTGGCTACGATCTCTTTTGGGCAGTCGTTTCAGATTACGCCGATTCAGCTGGCGACCACAGCTTCTTCTATCATCAACGGCGGCCGACGGATTACGCCTCATTTTGCGGTAAAGACAGCGGCGGCCGATGGCAGTCAAATGGAAATGTTTACTTATCCGGTGCGGGAGAATGTAGTTTCCGCGGAGACTTCCGAGACCATGCGTTATATTTTGGAGCAGGTGGTGGCGGATGGAAGTGGAAGAAACGGTGCCGTGGAAGGTTATCGGATCGGCGGTAAGACGGCTACCAGCCAGACACTGCCCCGTGGGAGCGGCAAATATATTGCGTCTTTTCTGGGATTCGCGCCGGCTGATAATCCGCAGGTGCTGGCGGTGGCGATTATCAATAACCCCAAGGGCACATATTACGGGGGACAGATTGCCGCGCCGGTGATTCGACAGCTCTTTGAGAATATTCTTCCATATTTGGAAAAGATAGATTATAATGTAACAGGAAGTACAGACGGAAGTCTTGGAAAGGATTAATGGATCAATATGAATGGTACGATTTTATTGTCGGTGATGTTATCTTTTGCAATCAGTGTGGTGCTGGGGCCTTTGGTGATTCCGTTTCTTAAGAGACTTAAGGTGGGGCAGACAGAGCGGACAGAAGGACCGGAGAGCCATTTAAAGAAAAATGGCACGCCGACTATGGGCGGAATCTTATTTCTGGTCAGCGTGGTGGTCACTTCCCTTTTGTTTGTGAAGGATTACCCAAGGATTGTGCCCATTTTGTTTTTGACGCTGGGATTTGGCCTGATTGGGTTTTTGGATGATTATATCAAGGTGGTATTAAAACGTTCCATGGGCTTGCGTGCATGGCAGAAATTTGCCCTGCAGATTGTGGTGACGGGGATTTTTGTATTTTACCTGCTCCGCTATACGGATGTGTCTCTGGCGATGAGGGTGCCGTTTCTGGATGGCGTATATCTGGATTTTGGATGGTGGAATATTCCGATTCTGTTTTTTATTGTGATTGGCACGGTAAATGGCACTAATTTTACAGACGGTCTGGATGGCCTGGCAAGTTCTGTGACGGTACTGGTGGCGACCTTCTTTACTGTGGTGGCGATTGGGACGGGGAGCGGGATAGAACCCATCACTTGTGCGGTTGTTGGTGCACTGTTAGGATTCTTATTGTTTAACGTGCATCCTGCCAGTGTGTTTATGGGCGATACGGGATCCCTTGCGCTGGGCGGATTTGTGGCGGCGGCGGCTTATATGATGCAGATGCCGATTTTCATTGCGATTGTAGGATTTATCTATCTGATCGAGGTGGTATCTGTGATTATGCAGGTATCTTATTTCAAGCTGACCGGCGGAAAGCGTATCTTTAAGATGGCGCCGATTCATCATCATTTTGAACTCTGCGGCTGGTCGGAGACGAGAGTTGTGGCAGTGTTCTCTATCGTGACGGCGCTTCTTTGTCTGGTGGCGTTGATGGGTGTCTAAGAATGCCCGAAGTGCGTGGGGCATTCTCCGCGTGAAATGATTTACGTATTATCTGTCGGTGGGGAGCCGGATATTTGGTTTATGATAGAATGACAGTTAATAACTGTCAGAAAGGTTGAGATTATGGAGTTACAGGGGAAGAAAGTGTTAGTGGTAGGCTCTGGGATCAGCGGGATTGGGGCAGTGGAAGCACTGCATCATGCGGGGGCTGTGCCGGTCTTGTTTGATGAGAATGATAAGTTATCTCCGGAAGATGTTGGGAATAAATTAAGACCGGGAGTGGAAGCTGAGATTGTGATTGGCACATTGCCGGAAGAAACAGCAGACAGCATAGAACTGGTGGTCTTGAGCCCGGGAGTTCCTACAGATACGGAGTTTGTGGAGGAGTTTCGTCAGAAGGGCATCAAGATCTGGGGCGAGATTGAACTGGCTTATGAGTTGGGAAAAGGACGCGTGATCGGTATCACGGGTACTAACGGTAAGACAACGACAACCACCCTGGTGGGAGAGATTATGGCGGCCTGCTGTGCAGATGTGGATGTGGTGGGCAACATTGGCAATCCCTACACGGTGACAGCCCTGGACTCCACAGAAGAGACGGTGACGGTGGCGGAGATCAGCAGTTTCCAGTTGGAGACGGTGGAAAAGTTCCGGCCAGATGTATCGGCAATCTTAAACATTACTCCGGATCATCTGAACCGCCACCATACCATGGAAAACTATGCGGCGGCGAAGGAGGCCATCACCAAAAACCAGACGAAGGAACAGATCTGCGTGCTTAACTATGAAAATAGTTATACCAGGGAGTTTGGAAGTCGGTGTCCGGCTAGGGTGGTCTGGTTTTCGTCTCAGAGAAAACTGGAGGATGGTTTTTATCTGGATGGGGAAGAAATCTGGCAGGCAGAGAATGGTAAAGCCGTAAGATTGATGAATATTCATGAGATGAATCTGATGGGTATTTGTAATGTGGAAAATGTGATGGCGGCGATTGCCATCACCCAGGCCATGGGGGTGCCCATGGAGACGATTCTTGCGGTGGTCAGACAGTTTCAGGCTGTGGAGCATCGGATTGAATTTGTGGCCACTAAGGGAGGCGTGGATTATTATAACGATTCCAAAGGAACCAATCCTGATGCGGCGATTCAGGGAATCCGGGCGATGGATAAGCCTACGGTGCTGATCGGCGGCGGGTATGATAAGCAAAGTGAGTATGATGAGTGGATAGAAGCCTTTGACAATAAAGTGAAATGTTTCGTGCTAATCGGACAGACCAGAGAGAAGATAGCCGACTGTGCGAAAAGACATGGTATCGAGAATGTGGTGCTGGCGGATTCTTTTGAGGAGGCGTTCACTGTTTGTGTGGAACAGGCGCAGCCGGGAGACGCGGTGCTGTTATCGCCGGCCTGCGCAAGCTGGGGCATGTTTCCCAACTATGAAGTCAGGGGCAGGATGTTTAAAGAACTTGTGGAGCAACTGGAGGAGTAAGGGTAAGTGGCACAGAGAAATTCTTCACGCAAAAGACAACAGAAAAGTGAGAGTTTTATGGATTACAGCCTGCTGTTTATCGTATTGTTTTTGCTGGGATTTGGTATGGTCATGGTGTTTTCCACCAGTTCCTATGAGGCGAACCTGGATTACGGGGATTCCACGCACTATCTGAAACAGCAGCTTTTTGCGTCGATCCTGGGGCTTATCGTGATGATTGTGGTGTCCAACATCCCCTATCATTTCTGGGAACGGTTTGCGGCGCTTGCCTATATTGTATCGGCGGTGCTGATTCTTTTGATCATTCCGTTCGGACATGAGTCTGGCGGTGCCACTCGATGGCTGTACATAGGACCTATCTCCCTGCAGGTGGCGGAGGTGGCCAAGGTGGGTATGATATTGTTTTTGGCCAGTCTGATTTGTACCATGGGTAAGCGGATACGGACCAGGAAGGGGTTCTGGACGGTGCTTCTGGTGCCGGCGCCGATTGCGGTGATGATTTGGCAGATTACCAACAATTTAAGTTCTGCCATCATCATCATGGGTATCGCGGTGCTGATGCTGTTTGTCTCCTGTCCGGATTATAAACGATTTATCCTGCTGGGACTGGCAACGCTTGCTGGTGCGGCGATAGTAGTTTTTGCTGTGGTGCAGATGGCACAGTCTCAGGCGGACAGTGTGAACTTCCGTGGCGCTCGCATCCTGGCATGGCTGGATCCGGAAGCTTACGCCAGCGGCAAGGGATTTCAGACACTGCAGGCGCTCTACGCCATTGGCTCCGGCGGTGTACTGGGCAAGGGGCTTGGGATGAGTATGCAGAAGCGGGGATTTTTGCCGGAAGCGCAGAACGATATGATATTTTCCATTATCTGTGAGGAACTGGGGCTTTTCGGCGGGATTGCGGTGATCGTCATGTTCCTGCTTTTGATCTGGCGATTGATGATCATAGCCAACAACGCGCCGGATCTGTTCGGTGCCCTGCTTGTGGTAGGGGTGATGGGACATATCGCCATTCAGGTGATCTTGAATATTGCGGTGGTTACGAACACGATTCCCAACACGGGTATTTCCCTTCCTTTTATCAGCTACGGAGGTTCTTCGGTCATGTTCCTCTTGATAGAGATTGGGTTGGTCCTTAGTGTGGCGAAGGGGATACGGTTGAAAGATTTATAAGGACAAGATAATTTTTAATCGAAAATCCATATAGATAGAATAGGTCAAATTTTAAATTTGAGGTAATGATATGGACGCTATTCGTATCTATGGTGGTAACTGTCTGAAGGGACAGACAAAGATACAGGGGTCAAAAAATGCGTCGCTGCCTGTTCTCGCGGCGACACTTTTGATAAACGGTACTTGTGAGATTGAGAATTGCCCGTACATCTCCGATGTGTTTCATATGCTGCGGCTGTTAGAGAGTCTGGGTTGCAAAGTGACAAGAGAGGAAAATCTGGTGCGGGTGGATACAAGTCAGCTGGCAGAGTGTGATATGCCAGCGGATTCTGTGGGTGTCATGCGTTCTTCCATCATGCTTTTGGGCGCCCTGCTTGCCCGAACGGGCAGTGTGAGCATGGAGTATCCAGGAGGCTGTGTGATCGGTAAGCGGCCGATAGACCTTCATCTGCGGGCGCTTCGCCGTATGGGTGTGGAGATCGTGGAGAACGAGGAAGGTTTTTGCGCTCAGGCGGGGAGTCTGCAGGGTGTTTTTCATGAACTTCCCTTCGTCAGCGTGGGCGTGACAGAGAATTTGATCCTGGCGGCGGTGCTGGCAGAGGGCCAAACGGTCATTCATCCTGCGGCGCGGGAGCCGGAGATTCAGATTTTATGCGAGTTTTTGCAAAGCGCTGGGGCAAAGATTGAGGGTGTCGGTACAGACCGGTTGGTGATTGAGGGCGTACAGAGCCTTCATCCGGTACGGTTTCGCATACCGGCGGATAGGATTGTGGCTGGCACGTATTTGGCGGCCTGCATGTGTACCGGCGGCAGGGTATTTTTAGAGGATGCCCCCTGTCCGCATATGGAAAGCGTTTTGGCTTGTGCTGAGAGTATGGGAACACAGATTGCCCGTGAAAAAGATGGTATTCAGGTGTCGGGTAGAGCCTGCAGGCCGCTGGAAAACGGACTGGTGACAGCTTGTTATCCGGGGTTTCCCACAGATTTACAATCCCTTTTTATGGTGGTAATGGCCTTTTCAGGTTATTCGGGCTGGATTGAGGAAACGGTGTTCGAGAATCGGTTTCGGATCGTGCCGGAACTGTGTAAGATGGGAGCTGATATCACGGCGCAGGGCACAAGAGCTTATGTGCATCCCACAGTCGGCCTGCATGGTGCCATTATGGAAGCCAAGGAACTGCGCGGTGGAGCGGCGCTGGTAGTGGCGGCGCTGGCGGCGGAAGGCACGAGTATCGTGACTAACCGTCATTATATAGACAGGGGATATGAGGATATCACATTAAGTCTCAGGGAACTGGGAGCGGACATTGAACTGGCATGACACATGTGTCATATCATGAGGTTGTGGAATGAGTGACAAGAAGACAGTCAGAAAAGTGAAGAAAAGGAATCCGAATCTGCGGCTTGTCAAAAACGGTGATATTCAGCCGAAAAAGAGCAGAAGACACAAGGAGAAACAGGAGAAGATCCGTTTCGGCAGATCTAAAAGAATTGGGATTGCAGCCGGTGTATGTGTTCTTCTCCTGACATTGTTTCTTGGCGGTTATTATTATATCGTAAAGAATTACACGATTACAAAGGTATATGTGGAGGGAAATATCCATTATACGAATGAAGAAATCATGGAGATGGTCATGGGGGGACGGTATGGAGATAATTCTCTGTTTTTATCCCTGAAATATCGTGACAAAGGAATTGATGACATTCCTTTCATTCAGACCATGGATGTGTCCATTGAAGCGAAGGATACGGTCCGCATCACCGTGTATGAAAAGGCGCTGGCGGGTTATGTCTCTTATCTGGGCCGCTATGTGTATTTTGACAAAGACGGGATTGTGGTGGAGACCTCGGAGGTGAAGACTGCTGGAATCCCTCAGGTGACAGGACTTTCCTTTGACCATGTGATTTTGCATGATCAGCTGCCGGTGGAGAAACCGGAAGTTTTTGATGAGATATTGAACATTTCTCAGCAGCTGTCCAAGTATTCCCTTGCTGCGGACAAGATTTACTTTGATAGTAATTATCAGGTGACGCTCATTTTTGGGGAGGCAAAGGTTGCCATAGGCGACAGTCAGGATATTGATGAGAAGATTATGACACTGCAGTATCTTCTTCCTAGTCTTGTCGGGAAAAGCGGTACTTTAGATATGCGGGAATACAGTGAGGATACCACGACTTACAGTTTTGAGCAGGACTAATTTAGGAAAATGATAACAAAAACGCAGAAAAACAAAAAAATAGGTTGCTAATTTTTTAAAATAATTATATGATAAACTATATGAGTTTATTTGGACGTAGATATTAGGAGGAGGAATCACCTTGCTTGAGATTAAGTCGAATGATGCTGAGTCTGCAGCGAAGATTATCGTGGTCGGTGTCGGCGGTGCGGGCAACAATGCTGTGAATAGAATGATAGATGAAGAGATAGACGGTGTGGAATTTATTGGTATCAATACTGATAAACAGGCGTTACAGTTGTGCAAGGCTCCTACACTGTTACAGATTGGCGAGAAGCTGACCAAGGGACTTGGCGCGGGCGCTAAGCCGGAGATCGGTGAGAAAGCGGCGGAGGAAAGTTCCGAGGAAGTGGCGCAGGCGTTGAAGGGTGCGGATATGGTGTTCGTCACCTGTGGTATGGGCGGCGGTACTGGTACGGGAGCGGCGCCGGTAGTGGCTAAACTTGCTAAAGATATGGGAATCTTGACAGTCGGCGTAGTAACCAAGCCGTTCCGGTTTGAGGCCAAGGCACGTATGACCAATGCGTTGGCAGGTATAGAGAAGATCAAAGACAATGTAGATACCTTGATTGTAATTCCTAATGACAAGTTATTGGAGATTGTGGACAGGCGTACTACCATGCCTGATGCGTTAAAGAAGGCGGATGAAGTCCTACAGCAGGCGGTGCAGGGCATTACAGACCTAATCAATATGCCGGCTATTATCAACCTGGATTTCGCCGATGTGCAGACGGTTATGAAGGACAAGGGTATTGCCCATATCGGTATTGGTACAGGCAAGGGAGACGACAAGGCCAGCGAAGCAGCTAAGATGGCGGTAGAGAGCCCGCTCTTGGAGACTACCATCACTGGCGCAACCCATGTGATTATCAATGTTTCTGGTGATATTTCCTTAGCAGATGCTTCCGACGCTTCCGATTATGTGAGAGCGCTTACTGGCGATGAAGTGAATATCATTTTCGGTGCCATGTATGATTCCAGCATGTCGGATACCTGTAATGTGACGATCATAGCTACCGGTATCGAGGAAAAGGCAAGACAAGCCAGTGGTCTTGGGTTTAAGAGCGGATACATAACCCCCACCTCCTTACAGAGTAAGGGGACGGTCGGAACCTCCGCAGGTGTGGGCCTTGGTGCATTTGCAACTCCGGGCGTGGGGCTCAAACAGCCGGTTACTGCGGCGCAGCCTGGCGGACAAGCCAAACCGCAGCCGACTTTAAAGCAGATTGGCGGGCTTAACAGGACCAGCGATATCAGAAGTTCGGTAGAGGAGAAATCGTTAAAGATTCCGGATTTCCTAAAAAGTAAATAACTGAAGTAAATTCCTTCGGAATTAACTTCGCGAGATCCGCTTCGCGGACTCGGATAAGCGGAAGAGATTAACTTCGCGAGGATTACTTCGTGACCTCGGATAGGCGGAACAATTGTAAATATAACCACAGGAGAAAATCCTGTGGTTTTTTGTTGGTTTGTGTCTGGAAAAATAGTGGAAATGCTCCCTGATTGTGACAGAATATGCATCTGCTTTTCCCTATAATGTTCTTAAGGCACGGAGGTGAGAGGTGTATTACAAATTATATATTGACAGTGTTTTTGTCCTGCAGTTTATAACGAACCTGTATCTGTTGTCTTTGACTGGCAGGTTCCTTCGATGTACTGCCACGCATAGAAGGAAATGTCTGGGAGCAGTGCTTGGTGCCGTATTAAGCTGTCTGGCTGTCATGATGCCTGTCGGAAGGATGGATGGCAGGCTGTTCATAAGCGCGCTGCCTGTCAGTATGTGTATGATGTGTATCACATATCGGGTACATAGCATAAGAAAGCTGATTCATAGTAGTCTGGTGATGGCTGGCTGTGGATTTTTTTTAGGCAGCGTCATGATATGGATTCTGAACCGGCTGAGAGGGATTCTGAAAGGCGGGGGAAGTATTTTCCTAACCATTTTGATTGGTTATCTGGCGTATCGGATTTTGGAGGCGGTGATTGGCTTAATTTTAGCCAGAAGCCGTAACAGCCTGCGGACGGTGCGGTTTTATGTGCCGGCGCTTGCACAGGAAATCCGGGTGTGTGCGTTCGTGGATACGGGCAATCATTTGGCGGATCCCGTGAACGGCGCGCCGGTCAGTGTGATCAGCCACAAAATAGCGCAGTGTATGTCCTCCTGTTTTATGCCGGAGAAATATCATGCAGTTCCTTACCAGAGTGTGGGGAAAGACAGGGGGATTCTGAATGCCTATGAGATTCCTGAGATGATCATAGAGGAAGAGGGACGGGAGACCAGGAGAGAACACGTTATCGTTGCGATTTGTGATACGGGAATATCGGAAGAGAGTGTATACCAGATGATACTACACCCCCGGTTATTAGAAAACTAGGAGGAATAAAGATGGTTTTAAAAGTGGCAATCCCTGGCAGGGTTCAGTTTAAGATGGTGCACAGGGACACAAAATTTTTGATGACGAAACAGGGAGACATTCATTACATAGGCGGAACGGAGGTACTGCCGCCACCTCTTGAGAGTGAGAGGGAAAATGAGATCATAGGCGACCTGGGGACGGAGTATGAGGACGAAGCTAAGTCCATTCTGATAGAGCATAACTTAAGATTGGTGGTGTACATTGCGAAGAAATTTGACAATACGGGCGTGGGAGTAGAGGATTTGATTTCTATCGGTACCATAGGGTTGATCAAATCTATCAATACCTTCAATCCGGAAAAAAACATCAAGCTGGCCACATATGCTTCTCGTTGTATTGAGAATGAAATCTTAATGTACCTGAGAAGAAACAGTAAGCATAAGATGGAAGTCTCCATAGACGAACCTTTGAACGTGGACTGGGACGGCAATGAACTTCTGCTTTCCGATATTCTGGGAACGGACGAGGATGTGATTTATAAAGATTTGGAAAATGAAGTGGAGCGGAAACTTTTGATCAAGGCGATCGCCAAGCTTTCGGAACGAGAGCAGACCATTATCAGACTGCGGTTTGGTCTGGGAAGTGCGGACGGAAGGGAAATGACGCAGAAGGAAGTAGCGGAACTGCTTGGGATTTCCCAATCCTATATATCGAGGCTTGAGAAAAAGATTATGAGGCGTCTAAAAAAGGAGATGAGCAAGGATAATTAAATTGCTTTTCACAATAATTAGCAGTATAATAAACGCAAGGTAATTTGTGGGTTACTGTTGGAAATGGTTGAGAAAACGGGGTAGATGGGGAAACAAATGAAGAAGATAATCTTGATTGTCGATGATGACAGACTGACGTTGTCAACGGCGCAGAATTTATTGGGGGATGAATATAAGGTGGTGGCTGTCAATTCTGGCAGGCAGGCCTATAAGTATCTGGAAAGGCATGTCCCGGATCTGGTTCTTCTGGACATCAATATGCCGGAGATCAGCGGTTTTGAGGTAATGAAAGCCCTGCAGGCGGATGATAGATGGCGTAAGATACCGGTCATCTTTTTGACGGCGGACCGCAGTGTAGAAACGGAGATCGAATGTTTCAGGGTGGGGGCTTACGATTTTATCTCGAAGCCTTTTGAACCCCAGATTATGATGAGCCGTATCAAGAGCACGATCGAACTGGATGGCTATCGTAAGGATTTGCAGCGCAGACTGGATGAGAAGACCAAGGAGATGGAGCGCATCACGATTCAGGCGATCATGACGGTTGCCAATACCGTGGATGCGAAGGATGATTATACCAAAGGTCATTCTATGCGTGTGGCGGCTTATTCTGAGATTTTAGCGCAGCGTCTGGGTTGGTCTGAGGAGGACATTCAGAATATTTATTATGTGGCGATGCTGCATGACGTTGGTAAGATTGGAGTGCCGGATGCTGTTTTAAATAAACCCTTTAAACTCACAGATCTGGAATTTAGGCTGATCAAGGGCCACACGATCATGGGGGCGGAGATTTTAAAAGACTTTAAGATGTTTCCCAATGTGAGTATCGGAGCCAAATACCATCATGAGCGTTATGATGGGAAAGGCTATCCGGAAGGATTAAAGGGGGAGTCGATTCCGTTGGTGGCGCGTGTCATCGGTTTGGTGGATTCTTATGACGCTATGACCAGCAACCGCGTTTATAGACGCAGGCTGAATGACAGCATTGTGATGGAGGAATTGGAAAAGGGTAAGGGAAGCCAGTGGGATCCGGAACTGGTGGATATCTTCGTGGCTTTGATTAAGGAAGGCGCGCTTGAGAAGGTATGGATGCCTGAGGATGAGTTGGCTTCGCCAATCTTTGACAGTGAGAAAATCGTAGGGCTGGCGATGGGGGCGGAAAGCGTTCTGGAGGCGCCCACCGATTATCTGACAGGACTTTTGAGCAAGCGCAAAGGCGAGCAGGAGATTACGGCTGGTCTTCGCACGACCGGCGGCTGCCTCATGATTCTGGATCTGGATCATTTCAAGAGGATCAACGAAGAACATGGTCACCTTGTGGGTGATTATGTGATCAAGATTGCCTCCGATGTTCTGCGAGAAGTGTGTGGACGGGATATCGTCTGTAGGACGGGCGGCGATGAGTTTTTGTATTTCATAGAGGGCGCCAGAAGAAGAGACGATGCCGTGGATAAGGTGAAAGAAATTCTGGCTGCGTTTGAGAAGAAGCAGGAAAATGTGGACCTTCTCAAGGAAACGCAGTTCTCCATCGGTATCAGCATATCTGGCGTAGATGGCCGGGAGTTTGAGGAACTTTATGAGAGGGCAGACAAGGCGCTTTACCATGTGAAGCAGAATGAAAACCTGCGTTATGGCTTCTATGAGGGCGCCGGATTGGTACGCACGCCCGAACAGTCCAAGAGCGATCTGGAGAGAGTGATCAAGATCATCCAGAACCGTGAGGAATACCGGGGACTGTTCCAGGTTGATTACGATGAGTTTGCCCATATTTATGATTTCGTACAGCATATGTCCAACCGGAGTAAGCAAAAGACGCAGCTTCTGCTGTTTACCTTGTTTTCTCAGGATGGGAGCGAGGTCAAGTTAGAGCGTATGGAGATTGCTATGCAGTGTATGGAACAAGCAATCTGCAAGTCCCTGCGTGGAGTGGACGTTGGCACCAGATACAGCAGTTCCCAGTTCCTGGTGGTGTTGATGGGAACAGAAAAAGAAAACATACGCGTGGTGACAGACCGAATTGTACAGAATTACTTCAAGCTATATGGCGGTAAAGACATTACGCTGACTTATGATATTGCAAAATTTTAATGTTTCACATATGTAAGGAAGGATCGGTAATTTGCCGGTCCTTCTTTGGAATATTCTCAAGCTTAATTTTTTGTTAAGCAGTCAGATAAAGACGCATGGTCTTTAAGGCGTTCTTTTCCAGCCGGGATACCTGGGCCTGGGAGATGCCGATTTTCTCAGCAACTTCCATCTGTGTTTTTCCTTCAAAGAAGCGCAGGGAAATGATTTCATATTCCCGCTCAGAAAGTTTTTTCATGGCTTCGCTTAAGGAGATATGTTCCACCCAGACTTCTTCCCTGTTTTTCTTGTCACTGATTTGGTCCATCACGTACAGGGTGTCGCCACCGTCCGTATAGACCGGTTCATAGAGACTCATGGGACTTTGGATGGCGTCCAGCGCATAGACAATATCCTCTTTAGGAATGCCGATTTCAGCGGCAATCTCTGTAACGGTAGGTTCTTTGGAGTTGGTTCGAGTCAGGTGTTCCCTGGCATAGATCGCCTTGTAGGCGGTATCCTTGAGGGAGCGGGATACCCGGATGCTGTTGGCGTCACGCAGATACCGCCTGATCTCACCAACGATCATGGGTACGGCATAGGTAGAAAATTTTACATTCAGGGAACTGTCGAAGTTGTCAATGGCTTTGATCAGACCGATACAGCCGATCTGGAAGAGGTCGTCCACGTTTTCATTGCTGGAATGGAATCTTTTGATGACGCTTAGAACGAGCCGTAAGTTACCGTTGATATATTCACGGCGGGCGGAGAGATCGCCTTCTTCAATTCGTTTAAAAAGTTCTTCTTTCTCAGTATTTTTTAGAAGCGGCAGTTTAGAGGTATTTACACCGCAGATTTCTACTTTGCTTTGCATCATAGTCTTACCCAGCCTTTCGTATTTTAAGTTTTGGAATGTGGATTGTCTTTCTAACAAGCATGTGCGATTGGCCGGGAATTATTCATGAAATCTTAAGGAAAAATTTTAGGATATAGTTTTACAAAAAGGGATTTTTTTGGTAAAGTTATAAAGACAAAACAATCGTCAGGTTTATTGTGGAGGAGAGGGAATATGGTATGTACAGAATGCGGCGCCCAGATATCTGAGGCAGATCAATTTTGTCCCAAGTGCGGCGCCAGAGTGATAAAGAAGAGGCGTTGTCCAGAGTGTGGAGCGCTGCTTCAGGAGAATGAAAAATTCTGCCCCAAGTGTGGCAGGGTGATGGGAGGCAAAAAGACGAAAAAGCCTGTTTCCCAGGACGCCATGGATATTCCCATGGAATCGATAGAGAGAAATATTCTGTCGGAGACGGAGGCGGAGATTAAGAAAGATCGCAGATTACAAGGAGAGACGCGTAGAAGTACATCCTCCGAGTCAGCCTCTTCCCGGGGAGCGGATCCTAGAAGAACTTCCTCGGCAGGGCATGGGAAGAGGGACGGCAGTTCCAGGAGCGGTGCAGAAAGGAGCAGCAGTTCCAGAAGCAGTGGGGAAAGAAGCGGCAGTTCCAGGAGCGGTGCGGAAAGGAGCAGCAGTTCCAGGAGTAGTGGGGAAAGAAGCGGCAGTTCCAGAAGCAGTGGGGAAAGAAGCCGGATGTCCCAGGAGGAACCGGTTAGAAGGAAAAATCCCCAGCCGCCGGCAGCGAAGAGATCTCAGCCGGCGCCGCCACCGAAGAAAAGAAGACCGGTCTACCGGGAGGAAATCGAGGAAGATGAGGATTGGGAAGACGAGGATTGGGATGACGATGATGAGGAGGAAGGCGTTGATGTTCTCACGATCATGACGGCAGTAATCGGTTGTGTTGTTCTGGTGATCGTGGCTTTTCTGGCCTTTAATCTGTATCAGCGCTATATGCCCAAGAATTATGAGAAGGCAGCCAAGGAACAGCAGGAAGAGTCCGAGGAAGAAGAACAAGGAGAAGAAGGCAAGGAAGACGATTCGGAGGAAAATCCGGGACAGGAAATGGAAGAAGGCGAAGAGGAGCAGGAAGAGGTTTCAGGGGGAACCCTTACTATCATTAAAAACGTAAATATCAGAGATAACCCGGCTACTTCCGGGACCAATGTCATCAAAGTGGCGCAGGCGGGAGAGACTTATGAGTATCTGGAAGCCGTAGAGGGCGGCGAGTGGTATAAGATTGTCCTAAACGAAGACGGGTACAGCGAAGGATATGTTTTTTCAGAGTATGTGACAGTGGATTAATAAAATAATACAATAGGAACCTTTTTCAGGCAGGAGCATATGATAAGTAAAAAGCCCGGAGAGGTTCCTATGTTATTTTCGGAATTAAAGAAGAAAGAAGTCATTAATCTGAAGAATTGTGAAAAGCTTGGCAGGGTGAATGATTTCGAGTTTGATGAATGTACCGGACAGATTTTTAAACTGATCATTCCGGGAGACAATAAATGGTGCGGTCTGTTTGGAAGCGATCCAGATTATGTCATCTGTTATAAGGATATCAAGCAGATTGGACCGGACATCATCATTGTGGATATTTGCCTGTAAAACGGAAATTTACATGTTATGGGATCGCTGGTTATTTTGCAATTTTGGGTGATATAGTTTCCATAAAATAGTTGACATAAATTATGATATCGTCTATAATAATCATATTGAGTCATGTAAAAATACAGGTAGATATGGAGGATATCCTGATGAAGTGCCCTTTTTGTGGTCATGAAAATACCAGAGTGATCGACAGCAGACCTGCGGAAGACAACAGTTCTATACGAAGAAGGCGTGTCTGCGATGAGTGTGATAAACGGTTTACCACGTATGAGAAGGTGGAGACGATACCGCTCATCATCATCAAGAAAGATGATAATAGAGAGACCTATGACCGGTCGAAGATTGAGGCGGGCGTTCTGAGGGCGTGCCATAAGAGACCGATCAGCGCCAACCAGATCAATCAGCTGGTGGACGAAGTAGAAACAGAGATTTTCAACCGGGAAGAAAAAGAGATTCCCAGCCAGGTAATAGGAGAGCTGGTGATGAATAAACTCAAGGATCTGGAAGCGGTAGCCTATGTCAGGTTTGCGTCTGTCTACAGGGAGTTTAAGGATATCAATACTTTTATGGATGAGTTGAAGAGCGTGCTGGATAAATAGGCGGATTTAGTTTGTTTTTTTATGTTTAAAAAACAATGGTATTGCATAAAAATGCCAGTAAACACGAAAACACCTTGCATTATTGCAGGGTGTTTTGCTAATATAAGGATGTTTGGGAAGGAGTGCAGACCATGGCTTGGTTAGAACGTTTTTATCCGGATGCATATCTGGATTCGGCATATGAGATTGATTATGAAGAATTATATCGGCAGGGATATCGAGGGGTGATATTTGATATAGATAATACCCTGGTGCCCCATGGCGCGCCGGCGGATGCAAGGAGTATCGCCTTGTTTGAGCGGCTGCGGGCTATCGGTCTTGCAAGTATGTTATTATCCAATAATAAAGAGCCAAGGGTTAAAATGTTTAACGATGAGGTACATTCTCAATACATTTATAAAGCGGGTAAGCCTTCCATTAGAAGTTATAAAAAGGCGATGGAACGGATGGGGACCGATGCATCCACTACCTTTTTTGTGGGAGACCAGCTTTTTACGGATGTGTGGGGGGCGAAGAAGGCGGGAATCAGGACTTTTTTGGTGAAGCCCATTCATCCTAAGGAGGAGATTCAGATTGTGCTGAAACGGCGATTGGAGTGGATTGTGTTATTTTTTTATAGGCGTTCCAAGGGACGGTATACTAATCTGAGATAGGAGAAAAATATGGAAATAGACGGCAGAACAAAGATTTGCGGATTGATTGGAAATCCGGTGGAACATACTCTTTCACCAATGATTCACAATACACTGGCGCAAAGATTGGGGCATAATATGAGATATGTACCCCTGTTAGTGGAGCGGGACAGGCTAAAAGAGGCGGTTGCAGGCGCTTTTGCTCTGAATCTGTTGGGCTTAAACGTGACCGTGCCCTATAAGAGTGAGGTAATTGCAAATCTACGGGAGATTGATGAACTTGCACAAAATATTGGCGCCGTCAATACGCTGGTAAGGACGACGGACGGCTATAAAGGATATAATACGGATATGGAAGGTTTGTACCGGGCCATGACAAGCGAGGGCATCCGGATAGGAGGAGAGCAGATCATCCTTCTGGGCGCTGGCGGTGCTGCCAGGGCGGTGGCCTATCTGTGTGCGGTAAAGGGCGCGGACAAGGTATATATGTTGAACCGTACTTGGGATAAGGTACAGGCAGTGGCAGCAGAAGTCAATCGCGCCATAGGGCGGGATGTGGTCATGCCAATGCTTCTTAAGGAATATTCCCAAATACCGGCAGGAAAATATTTGGCTATTCAGGGTACTTCTGTGGGATTGGCGCCTCATGTGGAAGATGTGGTCATTGCCGAGGAAGCATTTTATAAGAAAATCCATACGGGATTCGACCTGATCTACAGTCCCTGGGAGACCAAGTTTATGAAAATGACGAAAGCTCATGGCGGCAGGGCGTACAATGGTTTGAAGATGCTTTTATATCAGGGGATTATCGCCTATGAACTCTGGAATAACGTGACGGTGTCAGAGGCGGATGCGCAGATGGTCTATGAGAAATTAAAGGCGCATTTTACCCTGGCTGATTAAGATAAGCATAAGACAAGATGAGGAAGTGCTGGCGGGAAGGATACGAAAGAATATGGGAAATGTGATATTGATCGGGTTTATGGGATCTGGAAAGACTACGGTGGGGTTCAGACTGTCTTATCGTCTGCGAAAGCCGGTCATAGACACGGATAAGGAGATTGAACGGGAAGAACAACGCCCCATATCGGAGATTTTTGCCGTGGATGGCGAGGCATATTTCCGGGATAGGGAGACCATGTGCCTGCAGAAACTTTTGCGAACGGCCAAAGACCAGATCATATCGGTGGGCGGCGGCCTGCCGCTGCGGGAGGAGAACAGGAAGCTATTACGGAAATTAGGACAGGTATTTTATTTGCAGGCCAGTGCGGAGACTATTTACGAGAGGGTAAAACACGATACCACCAGACCGTTATTACAAGGGGATGATCCGCAGACAAAGATTAGGACGATGCTTGCCGGACGGGATGGCTGTTACAGGGAGACGGCGGATGTCGTTGTCAATGTGGATGGTAAGGACTTTGAGCAGATTATGTGTGAGATAGAAAAGGCGCTTGGCTGACAGCCGGGCAGATTACAGGACGGAGGAGATAGCGTTATGAAATTATTGGTGATCAACGGACCGAATATTAATTTTTTAGGGATTCGGGAAAAGAGTGTCTATGGAACACAGGATTATGACTATCTGCTGCATATGATAGCGGAGAAAGGGCAGAACGAAGGATGCACCATTGAGGTGTTTCAGAGTAACCACGAGGGGGCGATCATCGATAGGATTCAGGACGCTTATTTTGACGGTACGGAAGGGATTGTGATCAATCCTGGCGCCTACACGCATTACAGTTATGCGATCCGGGATGCCCTTGCCAGCATTACGATACCTAAGGTGGAGGTGCATATCTCCAATATCATGGAACGGGAGGAGTTCCGCAAGGTGTCTGTGACGGCGCCAGCCTGCGATAAACAGATTTATGGACAGGGGCTTGCCGGGTATCTGATGGGGATTGACTTTATTTTGGACTTTTTTTCTAAAGTGGTTGAAAAATGAGATTTTTTAGTATAAACTAGTAAAGAATTATATTTGTGAAAAACTTGAGGAGGATTTAGTTTATGATTTCAGCAGGTGATTTCAGAAACGGCATTACCATCGAATTTGAGGGCAATGTTTATCAGATAGTAGAGTTCCAGCATGTGAAACCCGGTAAGGGAGCAGCATTTGTCAGAACCAAACTTAAGAATATCATCAATGGCGGTGTGGTGGAGAAGACTTTCAGACCTACCGAGAAATGCCCCCAGGCACGGATTGACAGAAAAGATATGCAGTATTTATACTCAGACGGTGATCTGTTTAACTTTATGGACACAGAGACTTATGACCAGATTGCGCTCAATGGCGAGACGGTCGGGGATGCACTCAAGTTTGTGAAAGAGAACGAGATGGTCAAGATCTGTTCTTATAACGGCAGCGTGTTCGCTATCGAGCCGCCGCTGTTCGTGGAACTTCAGATCACGGACACAGAGCCCGGCTTTAAGGGTGATACGGCCACAGGCGCAACCAAGCCTGCTATCGTGGAGACCGGCGCGAAGGTCATGGTTCCCCTGTTTGTGGAGAATGGTGAAGTTATCAAGATCGATACCAGAACAGGAGAGTACTTATCCAGAGTATAAGATATAAGTCAAAATATACGCCTATAAGACAATGTGAGCGAAAGTTTACATTGTCTTTTTATATGTATGGCTTTTGCATCTGAAAGTATGGAACCCGTTAACTGACCTGCCCGGGGAGAGTGGGAAAGAGGAAAAATGGATTTCAATGTATTTACGGAAAATATTGTGGATTTAGTAAGCAAAAGGATGGGGAAGGCGTATGAAATCAGGGTGACGAAAGTGACCAAGAATAATGATGTGGAATTGACAGGCATCGTTGTGATGGCCAAGTCTGATAATATCTCGCCTACCATTTATCTGGAGGGTATCTATCAGGAGTATCTGGAAGGAGCGGCTATAGCGGCGCTGGTGAATAAGATTATCAGCATTTACGAGGATCAAATGCGGGATATCAATCTGGATATGGAGTTTTTTCGGGATTTTGAGAAGGTCAAAAGCAGAATCTTTTATAAACTGATCAATTTTGATAAGAACCGCAGACTTCTGGAAGATGTGCCTTATTTCAAATGGCATGATCTGGCGATTGTCTTTTACTATGCCATGGAGGAAGAATTGGTCGGAAAGGCTTCCATCACGATCCACACTAACCATATGACAATGTGGGGACAGAGTGTGGACAGTCTCTATCGGACGGCGCAGCAGAACATGAGAGAAGGAATGCCTGAACTTTTGCTCTCCATGCGGGAACTGCTGGTAGAAATGACGGGAATTGCTTTGGAGGAAGAGGACGAAATTCCGATGTATGTGTTGACCAATCGGGAGAAGATTTTTGGTGCGGCAGCCCTATTATACTCAAAGGAATTGAAACTGCTGGCCGAGAGAATGGGCTGCGACCTGCTGATTCTGCCAAGTTCCATCCATGAAGTGTTGTTGATTCCGGATGACCACAGGAAAGGATACGATTTCTATGTCAAGATGGTGGACGAAGTCAACAGGACGCAGGTAGAACCGGAGGAAGTGCTTTCCTACAGACTTTACCGGTACAGTAGAAAAAGGGCGGAAATAGAGGAAATTTTTTCTTAAGTATTTGATGACTGGACAACGGTGCTCACTTGTGGTATGATACCTAAGGATGTAACAAATTTGTAACAATTGAGACATCCAGGTGAGCACCCGTAGTCTAATGGATAAAACGTAGGCCTCCGACGCCTTTGATGCAGGTTCGAGTCCTGTCGGGTGCACTTAAATTAAGACGAAGGTCTTGATTGATATTTTAGAAAGGTTGTTGTGGATGAATACATCAAATAATACGATACAGGATTTTCTAAAGGCGAAATTTGAAATCCTGAAAGACTGGCTGATCCGGTATTCTAAGATCGTAATGCCTGTGGTGCTGGCAGTCTGTGTATTGATCACAGTAGTGACGGCAGTCAGTGCCAATAAAAGAAGAATAGAGCAGGAAGAGACGGCGGTAGCGACCGAGGAAGTGAATGTGTCGGATACGATGATTGCGGTGCCGCAGGTGCCTCTTGAGCAGGACGCCGTTCCGGGACTCAATGAGTTCATACAGACTTACTACAACGCCATGGTGGAAGGGGACACGGATACCCTGTCCAGTATCGTGGAATATATGGATGCCACAGAGTTGATCAGGGCGGTGGAGATGAGCAAATACATCGAATCCTATCCGACTGTGGAAGTATACACCAAGAAGGGACCAAGAGAAGGAACCTATCTTACCTATGTATACGCGGAAATGAAGTTTTATGATTATGAGAGGCCGGTTCCCGGCATGAAAGTACTCTATGTCTGTACCGATGAGAATGGAGACTTCTATATCAATGAGGACGGCGAGGAAGACGATAACGAATTATATTACATGCGGGAACTCAATCTGCAGGATGATGCCATAGATCTCAATAACAGGGCGGCAGCCGCTTATAATGATATGGTGGCGGAGGATGTCGAATTGGCAACCTTCCTTCTGGAACTGAACGAAGAGATTGATAAGAATGTGGGCGAAGCGCTTGCGCGCACAGAAGGCAGTGAACAGACGGGAGAAGAGACCGAGGAGACGGCAGAAACTGTGGAAGAGCCGGAAACACCGACTATGGTGGTGACCAAGGTGAAGGCGATAGATGTGGTCAATATCAGGACATCTGACAGCGAGACAGCGGATAAGATTGGCAAGGCAGCCATAGGAGATGAGTTCACCCTTCTGGAGGAGAAAGGGAACGGTTGGAGTAAGGTAGAGTACGATGGCCGTGAGGCTTTTATCAAGAGCGATTATCTGGAGCCTTCCCAGACAGAAGTTGCCGTGGCTGGAGACGATGAGGAGAACGAGCCGGTACCGGAAGAGGAAGAAGAGGATAACACTAGTACCCCTGCAGCTTCCACGGGTACAGTGACGGTGAAGGAGAATGTCCGGATCAGGAGCGGCGCCAGCGAGACGTCAGAGAAGTTGGCTACCGCATATGCGGGAGAGAAGCTGAAGGTGATCATGAAACAGGCGGACGGCTGGACAAAGATTGATTACAATGGTAAGACTGCCTATGTCAAGTCCGACTATGTAGAGTAGGATTGTCAGACGACAGAAACGATTAAATGTAAATAATCAGGCAAAGCTAAAGAGTATAGGATTCCTATACTCTTTTTTGTGCGATTTTGCAATTGCCTAGATAAATTTCTTTAGGAAAAGGAGAAGCGTATTATGAAGCATGACGATGCGGCGATTTTAAGGGAAATTCAGAAAAACACACAGATGGGCATGACAGCCATTGATACGATTTTGGATAAGATAGGGGATGATGACTTTTCTTTGCAGTTGTCCAAGCAGTCCCTGCGGTATTCAGAAATCCATAACAGGGCGTTGGACAAGATTCTGGAAAATGACGGGGAAGTGTACCGAGGCAGCCAGATCAATGAACTGCTTTTAAAGGGAAATATTCATGCCAGTACGGCGTTAAATATCAGTACCGGCCATCTGGCAGAAATGATGATCCAGGGAAGTAGCAGAGGGATTACCAGTATGTGGAAGGCGTTAAAACATAACCAGCTGGCTACCGATGAGGCGGTGGAGCTGGCCCAGGAACTGGTAGATTTTGAGGAGAAGAACATAAGACGTTTGAAAGAATATCTATAAGATTGTATACAAGTATTTTAGTATAATTGTACAATAGATGTCAAAAAATTTCGTAAAAATTTTACGCTTTAATCTGCTAAATCGGTCTTGTGGATTTTATCATGTCATACTATAATGGTACGTGGACAAGGAAAACGTGTCTTTTATTCCCGCCAGCAATGTATCAAGTGAATGTGTCAAGTGCTTGTTTGCGGCGGGGGATTTGACGCAAAAAGACATGTTGACTTATATACAAATTAAAGGAGGACATGAAAAATGTCATATGTTGACGAGGTTTACGAGTTAGTAGTAGCGAAAAACCCTGCACAGCCGGAATTCCATCAGGCAGTCAAAGAGGTTTTGGAATCTCTCCGTGTTGTGATTGAAGCGGATGAGGAAGCATACAGAAAAGATGCTCTGTTAGAGAGACTGACCGTTCCGGAGAGAATCGTACAGTTCCGTGTTCCCTGGGTGGATGACAAGGGACAGGTTCAGGTGAATAATGGTTTCCGTGTACAGTTTAACAGCGCGATCGGACCTTACAAAGGAGGACTCAGATTCCATCCGTCCGTAAACCTGGGCATCATCAAATTCCTGGGTTTTGAGCAAATTTTCAAAAATTCCCTGACAGGGCTTCCGATTGGCGGCGGTAAGGGTGGCTGTGACTTTGATCCCAAAGGAAAATCAGACAGAGAAGTTATGGCTTTCTGCCAGAGCTTTATGACAGAACTCTGCAAACATATCGGCGCTGATACAGATGTGCCTGCCGGTGATATTGGAGTGGGCGGCCGCGAGATCGGTTTCATGTTCGGACAGTATAAGAGAATCCGTAATTTATATGAAGGGGTGCTGACCGGTAAGGGCCTTACCTATGGCGGTTCCCTGGCAAGAACAGAGGCGACCGGTTATGGTCTGTTATACCTGACAGAAGAAATGCTAAAGTGCAACGGAAAAGATATTGCTGGTAAGACAATCGCGGTATCAGGTGCAGGTAATGTGGCAATCTATGCAATCCAGAAAGCACAGCAGTTAGGAGCGAAACCGGTGACCTGTTCCGATTCCACAGGATGGATTTATGACCCCGATGGTATTGATGTGGCAACCTTACAGGAGGTCAAGGAAGTAAAACGTGCCCGCTTGACAGAGTATGCGGCTATGAGACCGAATGCTGAGTATCACGAGAAGAAGAACGGCGAGCATGGCGTGTGGACTGTGAAATGTGATATTGCACTTCCCTGTGCAACTCAGAACGAGCTGGATGTCGAGGACGCCAAGGCTCTTGTGGCAAACGGATGCTTCGCAGTGGCAGAGGGCGCTAACATGCCTACTACCATGGAAGCAACAGAGTACTTACAGAAGAACGGCGTGCTGTTCTGCCCCGGTAAAGCTTCCAATGCAGGCGGCGTAGCGACATCAGCCCTGGAGATGAGCCAGAACTCAGAGAGACTTTCCTGGACCTTTGAGGAAGTGGATGCGAAATTGCAGGGTATCATGGTCAACATCTTCCACAGCCTGGACGAGGCTTCCAAGAAGTATGGCAAAGAGGGCGATTATGTGGCAGGCGCCAATATCGCAGGCTTTTTGAAAGTGGCTGAGGCTATGAAAGCACAGGGTGTTGTGTAAGATATAATTATAAAATGATAAAATCCCATATACAGGAAAAAGGCTTGTATATGGGATTTTTGATGTTTTGGGATTTAAATTTGGTTTGTGACGCACATAGGAAGTACAGAGTGGAATTATGAGTAAGAATTTTTATTTGGTGTGGTTTTCGAGATTTGTTTCGATTCTAGGAAGCAGTTTAACAACATTTGGCGTTAGTGTCTGGGTTTTTGGAGAAACGGGCAAAGCGACTCCCATGGCTGTCACCATGCTCTGTTCGATTTTGCCATCTGTTATTTTGGCACCGTTAAGCGGTATCGTCTGTGATTATTTCAATCGTAAGAAAATAATTTTAATAGCAGATTCGACGGCAGCTATAACGAGTCTATTATTATTGCTGTATCTTATGACGGAAAGATTCGATTTTGGAATGATCTGTGCCTTTACTTTTGTGAATGCCACTGCAAATATGCTGGATAATAATGCCTATCAGGCTTCTCTATCTACCCTGGTAACAGAAAGTGATATCAAGAAAGCAGGAGGCATGAATCAGATCATTGAATCTGTCAGCAGCATTATTGCGCCTGTTTGTGCCGGAATATTATATTATCCTGTTGGCTTAAAAGGATTATTGGTTCTTGATCTTTGTACCTTTCTGGTGGCAATGTTAATTTTTATCAGAGTGCCGGCAGGGCTTTTTTCGGATTCGAACAAAGAGAAGAAGGAACATGAAAATATTTTTGAGAACATTTTGGCGGGATTTCAATTTATCTTTTCCGCAAGAGGATTGACATTATTGATGATATTTTTTGCATTTTTCAATTTCTTTCTCAATGTCTCAGATTCCTTGACAGAACCGCTGGTATTATCTCTGGGTAACAGTTTTGATATGGGACTGGTAAAGATGGCCGGAGGGATTGGTATTTTTCTTGGAAGCTTATTTATTACCGGAAAGGGCATAAAATATTCTTATAGCAGGAGTATCTTCATTGCAGCAATTGTAACGGGTACCTCAATCTGTGTTATGGGAATCAGAAATCATATCGGTTTCATTATTTTAGGGGAATTTGTTTTTCTATTCGTGACTCCGATTGTAAATACGCTGGCAGGGACATTGTGGATTTTAAAGACACCGAAGGAATTGCAGGGCAGAGTATACGCGGCCAGAAGTATGGTGGCCAAAGGTATCATTCCGCTTTCCTATTTATTGGTTGGCCCTCTGGCAGACAGCTGGATTCCAAAGTTTTTGCAGAACTATCCGAATGCTTGTAATGTGATTCAGATAGTTCTGGGGGATGGAAACCTTAATTATAGATTGGTGTATGTGGCGGCCGGAATGACAGCGATTATTTTTGCAATGCTCTTTTTCTCCCAGAAGGAGTTGCGTCAACTGGATTAGAATTGATTGTTATATTTGTACATTTGAATTTTTTTGAATGATAATTAAATTGATAAATTAACGGAATTACGATATGCTTCTCTTTATGCATATTATAATATAGTGGCAGCTAAGATTCAAGAGATATATTTAGCCTTTTATCATCATCACCTGCAAAATATCCTCAAACCGAATCTTGGTATTCACAATCTGTAACAGGCGGCTGGTTTCGTCCATACGGGCGACCAGGCCTGTTATTTTAATGTATTCCCCCTTATGAAAATAAACCACAGTGGCCATTTTGCCTTTGGCAAGCAGGTGCATCTGACGGTCCAGTTCTTCTTCCATTTCCGGGGAGAGTTCTATTTTAGGGACCAGCACCTTTTCCTTAGCGGCCAGGGCGTCCGGCAGTCCGCTTAAGGCGGCAAAAGGCATAAACTGCTTGGCTCTTTCCTCTATGGGCATTTTGTTCCTTGGTTTACTCGCCACTTCTGTGTCCTCCGATCTGATGATTGCGTTCTCGGGTGGTGGCGCCTTCCTCTAGGTTCATGCCCTTGAGGATGGCGTCTTTGCCAAATTTATTTTTGATGTCAATGACAGCCTGCTGCATTTTGCGGTTCCGCTCTAATTCCTCTGCATCCACGAAAAAACTGTATTGATGGTATTCTTCTGGCATCACATGATTGCAGGTGATGTTGATGCGGTGAATCTGATAACTGGAATCCACAATCCGTTCATAGAGGGCAGTTACGGCCGGTATGATGAGCAGGTCGGAGTTGGTATCCATGTCAAGGGACGCGGTGCCGTGAGCGGAAGGAACGTTTAACCGGTTGGAGTAGCCTATGTGGAGAGTGATGGAGCGGGTGACTAGCTTTTTCTCCACAAGTTCCAGGCATAACAGATCAGTCATTTCCTTGACGATGAGAAGTCCCTTTTCAAAAGGATAGTCACAGCCTAAGACCTGGCCGCTGGTCAGGCAGCTGCTGTGGGGTTTATAGGTTTTGATATCCGCAATGGTGACGGGTTCCAAACCTCGTGCATGATCAATCAGAAGTTCCGCATCTACGCCGAAAAGCCGGTATAACAAATCCTCATCGGCTTCAGCAATATCCCGCATAGTGCGGATGCCGAAAGGTTCCAGTCTTTTGGCGGTGCCGGCGCCAACCCGCCAGAAATCGGTCAGGGGTTTATGATCCCACAGCGTCTGACGATAGCTTTCTTCTGTGAGTTCCCCGATAAAATCGGCGGCATGTTTGGCCGTGATATCTAGGGCAATCTTGGCAAGATAGAGGTTGGAACCTACGCCGCAGGAGGCGCGGACGCCAATCTGTTCATAGATATCCTGCATGATCCGGAACCCCAGTTCCTTGGCGGAGAGCTGGTAAAGTGTCAGATAATCGGTCACATCCATGAAGGCTTCGTCAATGGAGTAGACGTGGATATCCTCTTTGGAAATATATTTCAGATAAATTTCATAGATATCGGCGGAGGTGTCCACATATTTTTGCATACGGGGCGGCGCCACGATGTAGTCCACGTGTTTTGGAATCTCAAAAATCCGGCAGCGGTTTTTGATACCCAGCGCCTTCATGGCAGGGGTGATGGCCAGGCAGATGGTCTTCTCTGTCCGTGAGGGATCCGCCACCACCAGATTCGTTGTCATGGGATCTAAACCTCTTTCCACGCACTCCACGGAGGCATAGAAAGATTTCAGGTCGATGCAGAGGTAAGTGTGTTGTTTCATAATGAGATTCCTTTCTACAAATTGGAATGACAGGGGAGTTTTTCCATAACTATGCCATATAGCTATTTAGGCGTCATTTCCGGATAACATGTGAAAAGCAACTCGGAAAATTATCTGTTTCACTAATATACCATACAGAACATGTGTTCGTCAAATGGTTTTCAGAATTTTCAGAAAATGGATGACATGGTAAATTTTTCGCTTTCTGAAAAGAAATAGGGGACAAATCAGAAAAAAAATGATACTATATCTTTATAGCGATAGCGATGAAGGGGACAATACAAATGAGTGTTATCAGCAGTAAAGATGTCAACGAGATTATCCGTAAGACGCTTGGTATTATCAACAACAAAATCATGCAGCACGGGGAGGTCACAGGATACATCTTATACAAGATGATGGAATACGAGAATACGTACACTGACCAGCATTACACCGAGCAGGAACTGGTGGATTATACGATGCTGGGTATCCTGCACGATATCGGCCTGTATAAGGAAGACAATGTCAAGAATGTGTCGGATTTTGAGACCAAGAATCTTTGGCCCCACTCGATTTATGGCTTCCTTTTTTTAAAATATCTGTCACCTATGGGGGATAAGGCAGAAATCGTATTATATCATCATCTGGACTACAACAGGCACGGCATGATACAGAGCCGGTACATGCATGTGATCGAACTGCTCAGCCTAGCGGACAAGATGGATACTTTCCTGCATCTCAAGGATGAGAAACTGGGGCAGGATTATTTTAATAAATATCGTGACGTTAAGTTTTCCGGTGCAGCCATGGATCTTTTCCAGAAAGCTGAGAAGCGTTACGGCATTACGGAGAACCTGGTGAACGGTAAGTACAGGGAGGAATTGGATGTCCTGTTGGCAAAGCGCGCTTTTTCGGAACAGTATAAGAGAGGCTTTCTGGAAATGCTGGTCTACACCATTGATTTTAGAAGCGAGCATACAGTGATACATACGCTGGCAACGGTGCATTTTGCGGAGCAGCTGGGCAGGCTGTCCAGGGTTTCCGGCAAGGATCTGCGGGATCTCCATTATGGGGCGCTGCTCCATGATCTGGGCAAGATTGCGATTCCCTTGAATATTCTGGAATCCACGGGACGTCTGAGCGATGATGAGATGAAGATTATGAAGGCCCACGTGCGTATTACGGAGATGATTTTGGAAGGCGTTGTGGATGATGCGGTCCTGCAGATCGCGGTCAGACATCATGAGAAATTGGATGGCACAGGATACCATAAGGGATTGAGCGCCGCGGATTTGACGCTGCCCCAGCAGATTATTGCGGTGGCGGATATTTTAAGCGCCTTGTATGGCAAGCGTAGTTACAAGGAAGCTTTCAGCAAGGAAAAGATACTGGATATCATGAACTCCGATGCGGATCGCGGCAAGATCAACCGTAATGTGGTCACCAGCCTGGAACGAAATTACGATAACATTATCAAAGAGTTTGAAAAGGAAAAAGAGAACACCATAGGGCTGTATCTGAAGATTAAGGAACAGTACGCGATCATGATCGAGCGGTTTAAGCAGTTTGACTGAGCCGGCTGCAGGGAATAATATTTCGGTACTAAACGGGGCATAGTGTGACTGGTAATAAAGCAAAACCGGACAGAATGCAGGATATAGGATGATGGATGTTAATAATGACTGGAAAAGGAGACGGACATGGAACAGGCAAAAGTTTATTTTACATCATTTAAAGCGACGGAACGGGAGAATTTATTACAGAAACTGCATCGGCTGATGAAGACGGCAGGTTTTGAGACCATTGATTTTACGGATAAATATGCGGCCATTAAAATTCATTTTGGTGAGTACGGCAATCTGGCCTTTCTGCGCCCTAACTATGCGAGAGTGGTGGCGGACTATGTGAAGGAACTGGGTGGCAAGCCCTATCTGACGGATTGTAACACGCTCTATGTGGGAAGCCGTAAAAATGCGCTCGATCATTTGGAAACTGCCTATGTGAATGGATTTTCACCTTATCAGACAGGATGCCATGTGATCATCGGTGATGGTCTGAAAGGAACAGACGAGGCGATTGTGCCCATTAACGGTGAGTATGTGAAGGAAGCAAAGATTGGTCAGGCCATTATGGATGCGGATGTGTTTATTACCTTGACACATTTTAAAGGACATGAAATGGCAGGTTTTGGTGGGACGCTTAAGAATATCGGTATGGGCTGCGGTTCCCGGGCCGGTAAGATGGAACAGCACTGTGACGGGAAACCTAGCGTGGACCAGAGTGTCTGTGTGGGCTGTGGTGCCTGCGACAGGATCTGTGCTCACGGAGCGCCACAGATTGCGGGCGGTAAGGCCAAGATTGACCATGATAAGTGCGTGGGCTGCGGCAGATGTCTGGCAGTGTGTCCAAAAGATGCGATCGCTGCGGATTTCGTGGATTCCATAGCGGTTCTCAATTATAAGATGGCGGAGTATTCCCTGGCAGTATGTAAGGACAGGCCATGCTTCCATGTTTCCCTGATCTGTGACGTATCGCCCAATTGTGATTGCCACTCGGAGAATGATATTCCGATTATTCCTAATATCGGTATGCTGGCATCCTTTGATCCGGTGGCTTTGGATCAGGCCTGTGCAGACTTGTGTAATCAGGCGGCGCCTGTGGCGGACAGCATTCTGGGAGAGAATATCAAGAAGAACGGCGGCGAGGAAGAACACGACCATTTCCATATGACGCATCCGGATACGGAGTGGAGATTCTGTATTGCACATGCGGTCAAGATCGGTCTGGGCACCGATCAGTATGAACTGATTAAAATTTGAAAATGAGAATCGACCTTGAGGCGGCCTCTATGAGAGGCCGTTTCATAATTTATGACGGAAAATTTCCTGTTTATGTCACAATACTTTAGGGGAAGGATACTTTTTCCGAAATAAAAAATGAAAAATACAGTCGGAAAGGTGGTCGTATAGATGAACATTTCATGGGATAGGACAGGCGGGCTATTACGGCGGATGGGAAGCGCCGGCATGTTAAAGAGCACCAGGGATAAATTAGAGCGGCAGGAACAGACACAGAAGCAGGTAGATTACTTTGAACAGAAAAAGGATAACCTAAAAAATATCAAGTGCGAAAGTGTGGAGGAGATTGCCGAGAAACTGAATATGCTGCACACTTATGAAGATCAGATCGCGGCGGCCAAAGCGGCTTATAACAGCGAACAGATGTGGCATATTCTGGATGAGTCCACAGAGCGCGGCGAAAAGATTGCCGAGGCCGCAGAGAAGATGGAACCCAAGACGCCGGAAGAGAGACGGGAAGAAATGGTGGAAGAGGCGCTTGGCATCGAAGGTTCAGATGGCATGCTGGAAGAGATTCTGGATGAGGTCGGAGAACTGACGGAGGATCTGACCGAAGATGTGATAGAAGAGACGGCGGAGAATCTGACTGGGGATGTGATAGAAGAGACAGCACAGGAATTGACGGAAGAGATGGCTGTTGGTGCAGCAGAATTTGTGGCAGTATCCGCAGAAGGAATAGACGTTGCGGAATCTGAGGCATTAAAGGAAGATGTTGTATCGACACAGGAAGAAGCGCTTGCAATGTTAAAGAAGGGATATGTTCCCTTTGATGTGAGGTTGTAAGATTGCAGATGTGAGGCAGAGGACAGACAAGCTGTTGACAGCAGAAGTGGTGAAAAGGCTTTTCGAAGATTTCGGGAGGCCTTTTTCATATGTGCTAGGGTAAAGTTTTTGTAGGAAAAAAGAATAGAAGAAATAGGAAAGCACCTT
>CAMNSD010000024.1 GCA_946554445.1 uncultured Lachnospiraceae bacterium
ATATAATATCAGATGCTCCCTAAGATGTCAACGGGTTTTTTTGATTTTTTTCAAAAAATTTTCTGCATAAATTTATAATACATAAATCCCCATATAATCCAGTCCTCTATAAAGCAAATAGGAGAGGATCAATGCCTCTGCCGCACCCATGACAGCCCCCAATAATTTATTGAGTCCACCGATCACGGAAAGATTTCCAAGTGCTAAGAGCGGCTGAAATATAAGATTACAAAGTTTAAAAACAATTCCCAGCAAAACCAGGCCAATAATGCACACTGTTAAAGTACTAGTCGCTTTAGCCGTCAGACTGCTTACTGCAAAAAAAATAAGAACAACACAAACCAGAGAAATCACACCGGACAGGATGTTGACAATCTCCTGCATAATCCCATTGCTAAATCCTCTGTGAATCCTCCATATAAATAGTAGAAATATAGCTGTCGCAAAAATGAATGTAACCATTTCCTGCCTCATCGTCATGTTTATTTTAACTCTATCGTATCGATTGAATTTGGCGTTACTACCATATAACGATAGTTCCCACTCAACGGTATCAATACCATTACAGACCTATTAAACGTACCATCATATTTCTGTATCCCTTTATTATTGTAGATACAACACTCAGACTCGTTATGAATAATAATCTGATCCTCATGGAACAAAATATCCGTATACTCGATATCAAATTCAATGGATTGCTGAAATACCCCTGATTTATGATATACATCCAGTCGATATCTGTTATTACCCTGTGTGCTGTTGAACACCAGTCCGATATATTCGTCCCCATAATATACGCCGCGAACTTCTTCACTGATAAGAGCCTCCGCCACACTAACAGGTTTCTGTGCTCCTCCATAAAACATGATTCGATCATCAGATACCGCAAACACCGAACGATTATCCAAAAAATGTGTCAGAGGAACTACCGCATTCAGATAATCAAAACCACTGACATAGTTATCTGTATTGTTTTGTCCGACAGCGCCAAAATTGTAAAACGCCACACTGGATTTCATAAGACCGCTATCTACAAACAGATAAGACACACACACCAATTCCCCGCTTGGAGAAATAGACACGTTGAACGGATATCCACTCTCTTTCATAGTAGTCCGAAAGCGTACCAATTCGTTCCCTTTTGCATCATACAGGCATATAAAAGTGACATTTGTGTCATCTAGTACTGCTGCCACAACGCCATTGGCCGCCACACAGAAATCACGCACCGGCCTGTTCGTGGTAATACTGCCCAAGGGACCTGTCGTATCCATGACGTAGATTGTCCTTCCATTATAATCGCCAATCGCAACCACATTCTGACAAATATCCACCATTGGATTCTGCATTCCAAATGTCTGATTCCATACCGCATTTCCTTTGGTATCCATACAGTTTGCGCCATCTTTACTGTAACTTAGAAGATGCCCCGAAAAGGGCATTAATTTAACATCCTGCGTAATATTGATCTGCACAGAAGAAAGTTCCACACACTCCGTATATATTTTATTCTGCCATTGAATAAAAGCAGCGGCAGCAATCGCAGCAATCAAAATGATAACCAGAATCGTCCGATAAAAAATCGTAAATTTATGACTTTTTATCTTTTCCCTATAACTTATTCGGGGAATCTTGTTCTTCTCATTTTCCCGCTCTGCTTTTCTTTTCAGGTAGTCTCTAATATTTGCCATCGGCTGTACCTCTTTATACCTCTTCCTTCCCGGCCAGTATACCATATCCTCCAACGCTATAATCCTTCGCAA
Organism: uncultured Lachnospiraceae bacterium; assembly: GCA_946554445.1. Taxonomy (GTDB): domain Bacteria; phylum Bacillota; class Clostridia; order Lachnospirales; family Lachnospiraceae; genus UBA3282. The sequence goes on from CAMNSD010000024.1 coordinate 1,767, forward strand.
TTCTTGGGACGCAGACTGCTGAGTCTGCGTCCATTATACCATATCCACAAATGCTGTAATCCTTCGCTACATCAGCAAGAATTGCTTCGCAATTCTTGGGACGCAGACTGCCGAGTCTGCGTCCATTATACCATATCCACAATGCATCAGGGCAATATTATTTTTTGTCCGGAGCGAATTCGATCCGGATCTGAAATATCATTCAGTTCGCATATTTTTTCAACCTGGGATATATCTCCATAGATTTTCTGACAGATTGTATAAAGCGTATCGCCCTTCTCCACTTTATAATATCTCGTCACATTTCTGGAAAGTGCTTCTGTCTGGTCCCCCTCATTCGCCGCAGGTTCTTCTTTTGCATTTGCAGAATCCGCCTTCTGCACATTTGCATCTTTCAATACGCCTTCTATTGCACTTTCATCAAGCTTATCATTCTCAGACTGTTCCTGTCCGGGATTATCATCTTTAGACTGTTCCATCTCCGCCGCATTCTCTGCCTCTCCATCATCCTCATTTTTATGAACGATTTCCCGATTGTTTTCCGAATCGTCTTCTGCATCCTTTTCCTGATCCTTCTCCCGTTCCACCACAATATCTTCTTCCGGTTCATACTCGTCCGCCACCGAATCATCTGCCTCCTGGTTCTCTATGGCAAAAAAGACCTCTTCCGCCGACTGATTTAACTGCTCCATCTTATCATAGCTGTTTGCTGAATTAATGACAATGGCAACCAGAATAATCAAAATTGCACCCAACTGCGCAGACATCATCCCATGGGAATGAACAGACTTCGTTTCCGCCTTACCCACACCCTGCACAGGCATCCCTGCCGGTTCATGCCTGTCCTGTTTCTTTGCGGATTGAGGCCGTTTAAAATTACGCTGTCTCTCTACCATATAACTCTGCATCGCCTGATTGTCCTGGTAAAAGATATCAAATCCTTTAATCTGATAAATCTCTTCCGACTCCCGTACCATAAACACTGGCCCCGCCTGCGTCAACCGGCACATAATTTCTTCCAGCAGATCATATGTATCAAAAACCGGAATCTGTTTATCGCGCCCCGCTCCATAAATGATATACTTTCTCGCCTCATCTTGCTTGGTTCCATAGAAATATATCTCAGAACATTCTAAAGATCCGGTTTCATACTTTAGATAAGATAATACATAATCTTCTACGTAAAGCTTGTACTTTTCTTCTTTTCCTCCTTTGTGAATGACAATCGACTTCGATTCCATCTCATTCACTCCTCGCCACACACATCCTCCAAAGATAGTTAAGTTCAGCGTTAACAAAACCTATTTTTTGTCAACGAATCCGTCCCCGCATACAAGTATATCATACGCACCTTGAAAATATAGGAGAATCCGGCGATAAACAAAATAAAAAAGGTGCACCTAAGGCACCTTTTTACTGTCATTCAATTTTTCGGATTTTCGATCCAGCAGCTTTCTGCGCAGACACCAATAGACAACAGCGCCTGCCGGAAACGCAAGAACCAAAATCCAACTACCGTTGTTGTAAATTTTTAAAGCAGGCATAATAAACCAGTTTACACCCATACTCACATAGGTGTTGTCAGGCACCTTCCGCAGCAGAAAACTGAAAAAGGTCAAAGCCGCCATCAGCCACAATCCAAACAACCGAGGACGCTTCCGAAGAATATCAACTACCGTGATGATAATCAACAGATAGGATAGGACAGCATAAATCAATATCGCCCATTGCAGCACAGAATTTTCACTGGCAGTTGTAAAGCTGCCGCTGATCTGCATTGGTTCCGCTCCCTCTTTGAGATAGAACCCGCCCATCCCTTCCCCATTATCATCGGACAGATAAGAAATATTAATCGTATAGAATTTATCCGGCGTGTAAACATAATACTGTGCCTCACAGATACTGGAATTTCCAGTATTGCCCAAGGTTTTTTGGGTATTGATGGCATTTAGCTTTTTGGTGTGGGTGTAGGACTTTTCCCAAATCTTACGGATGGTCTCATAAGACTCGTCAAATTCCTCCCGGGTAACAATCCCCGGATGCAGGGATTGATAAATCCGATCGGCATCGTCCTCATTTAAGGCCGCAATCAAGCGCTCTACCTCCCGATCCATCTGCTCATTTTTAAGCAGATTCCCACATCCTGTCAAAAAACAACAGACCAAAACGCAAAAAAGCAAACATACAATCCTTGTTTTTTTCATAGAACTCCCCCTTAAAACCGTTGAACCCTATTACAAGTCAACTACACCCTTCCCTTACGCATCAGATAAACTGATACACTGTCTCCGATTGATAATCCTTCCCCGGCCCGAATACTGCCTGGGGAAAATTCTCATGATGGATATTATCCGGATAATACTGTGTTTCCAAACAGAATCCCATCCGCGGCTTATAGAAAGCACCATCTTTCGCAGGCTCCTCAGCAATACAGTTACCCGCATAGAATTGTACGCCCGGCAGTGTAGTAAAGGCTTTCAGCTTCCGTCCGCTCTTCGGATCTTCTACCTCCGCGATTTCCCGCAGGGTTCCATCCGCACCGTCGATCACAAAATTATGGTCATAGCCAAGCGTCAGCTTAAGCTGTTCATAGTCGGCATTGATATCCTGTCCGATGGATTTCGCAACGGTAAAGTCCATAGGGGTTCCTGTCACAGACTGAATTTCACCTGTGGGAATCGCACCCGGAATTACTGGTGTAAAATGACTTGCATTTAACTTTAAGATATGGTCTTCAATGGTACCCGCTTTATGGCCTGATAAATTAAAATATGTATGATTGGTCAGATTAATGATCGTATTCGCATCCGCAGTCGCATGATAGCTTAACTTGAGTGCGTTGTCATCAGACAGACTGTAAACCATGGTAATCTTTTTATTTCCGGGGAATCCCATCTCCCCATCCTTGCCCTCTATGGTGAGCGTCAGGGAATCCTCGCCTTCTTCAGCCGCCCACACCTGCTTATGATAACCGTGTTCCATATCCGTGTGCAGATTGTTAGGCCCGTCATTGACTGCAATGTGATACTCCTTGCCATCAATGGTAAAGCAGGCGCCGCCAATACGATTGGCGCTGGGGCCTATGGTCGCGCCCAGGAAACTGCCGTTTCTGTAATAATCTTCCAGATTGTCATAGCCAAGCACCACATCATCCAATTTACCGCCTCGATCCGGCACCAGAAGGCTCACCAGATTGGCTCCAAAATTCGTGATCTTTGCCTCCATACCGTTCTTATTTTTCAGTGTATATAAAAATATTTCCTCACCAGATTTTGCCACGCCAAATTTTTCTTTTAAAATACTCATCTTTACCCCAGCTCCTTTCCTGCTAATCCCTTTCAAGTTCTGTAGACTTCTGCTTACAATTCCACCCTGCCCTCAAGCGCCCGAAGCAGAGTCACTTCGTCAATGTATTCCAGATCGCCGCCCACCGGCACGCCGCTGGCAATTCTCGTTACCCGAATACCCGTAGGCTTGACCAGCTTACTGATATACATAGCTGTGGTCTCTCCCTCTAAGCTGGAATTGGTGGCAATGATCACTTCCTGCACATCACCTTCCAGACGCTGCATCAACTCTTTGAGCTTAATATCGCCCGGCCCGATCCCTAACATAGGAGAGATTGCCCCGTGCAATACATGATAGACACCCGTATATTTGCCCGTCTTCTCATAAGCCGTCAGATCACGGGTATTCTCCACCACCATGATCGTGGTATGATCCCTGCGCTGATTGGCGCATACCGGGCATACATCCTGATCTGTCAGCGTATAACACTCTTTACAGTACCGCACATTCTCCTTGGCGCTCACAATGGTCTGCGCCAGCCGCTCCACCCGCGCCTTCGGCATATTGATCAAGTGAAAGGCCAGTCTCTGCGCTGACTTGTGCCCAATTCCGGGAAGCGCCGCCAACTCCTCTATTAACTTATTGATATGTCCACTGTATAAGTCCATCAGAAGGGAAATCCTCCGCCCATGCCAAGGCCCCCTGTCATCTTGCTCATGACTTCCGCGTTAGCCTCTTCCGCCATACGAAGCGCTTCGTTCGTCGCTGCCATCACCAGGTCTTCCAGCATCTCGATATCATCCGGATCTACCACTTCCTCAGACAGCTTAACCTTTGTCACTTCCTTCTTACCGGTCACAGTCACTTCCACCGCACCGCCGCCGGATTTCGCCGTAAATTCCTTGGTCTCAAGTTCTTTCTGACTCTCCTCCATCTGACGCTGCATCCTCTGCGCCTGCTTCATCAGATTGTTCATGTTGCCCGGCATGCCGCCACCGGGGAATCCTCCACGTTTTGCCATGATCTGTCTCCTTTTTATGATAAATTTATTTGATTTTATTCTATCTCAATATCCATATGCACGATCTGGGAAAGATCCACATAGTTGAGCGCAAAGTCCTCCTTACTCTGTATCCCCTGCACCGTCACATCAATCTCTTTCCCTACCGCATCCGATAACATCTGCGTAAGCAGTTCTTTATGTCCTTCCTGCCTCAGGAAATAATCCGAAGCCAGTCCGTCTTCCACCACAACCATCAATTTATTATCGCCGCCCAGACTCAGCCTTGCTTCTTTCAAATACTGTTTCATAGGCATAGACGCGTTTGAGACGATTTCCTGCCATCGCTCCACCGCTGCCTGTACATCCTCCGGAATCGCCTTGGGCAGAGGCGGACGCTCCTTTATGGGTACTGCACCTGCCTGACCAGACAAGGCGTTTTCCCCGGCATAATCCTGCACCCCCACCGGCATCACCGTCACACCATTTTCCAGCTGTTCTTCTATCACCCTGACACGCTCCACCACGGATCCGAAATCCTTCTCCATATCTGGACGGCACAGTTTAATCAGCGCTATCTCCACCAGTATCCTCTTCTGGGACGCATATTTAATCTGTCCCGACAGTTCCGAAAAGATACGGATATAGCGCATAATAGACTCTACTTCCAGCATCTGTGCTTCTTCTTTGAGACGTGCCAAGTTATCGGAAGATACATCTATCACATCCTCAATATCGTCAGAAGATTTTAATAACAGAAGATTGCGCAGATACCAAGTGAAATCCGTGACGAACTGCGTCAGTTCCCGGCCCTGCATGACTATCTCCTCCAAAAGCCCGATGCAGCCCGTCACGTCCCGATCCACCACATGCCGAAGAAGCCTGCTGAACACTTCCGTGTCCACCGCCCCCAGCACATTCAATACTTTATCATAAGTCAGTTCCTGCCCAAAATGAAATGCAATACACTGGTCCAGGAGACTCAAAGCGTCACGCATAGAACCGTCCGCAGTCTTTGCCACATACCGGAGAGCCTTTTCCTCCACCGATATCTTCTCCTCCTCCATCAGTTCCCGCAGTCTGTCCGTGATCGTGTCGATCGTGATCCTGCGGAAATCATAGCGCTGACAGCGGGAAAGAATGGTAATCGGAATCTTGTGCACCTCCGTGGTCGCCAGGATAAAGATCACATAGGAAGGCGGTTCCTCCAATGTCTTTAAGAGCGCATTGAAAGCGCCGATGGAGAGCATGTGCACCTCATCTATGATATAGACCTTAAACTTGCCCTCCGCCGGCGAATAGGAAACTTCGTCCACAATCTCACGGATATTATCCACGCCATTATTAGATGCGGCATCAATCTCGATCACATTCATGCCTGCCCCTGCCGCCAGTGCCTTACAGCTTGCACATTCCCCGCAGGGGCTCCCTTCTATCGGATGCTCACAGTTGACCGCTCTGGCAAATATCTTGGCCACTGAAGTCTTACCGGTGCCCCGTGTCCCACAAAAAAGATAGGCATGGCCGATACGATCCGCCTTTATTTGGTTTTGTAAGGTAGTAACAATATGTTCCTGGCCTTTCACATCCTCAAATCGACTGGGCCGAAACTTGCGATATAACGCTGTATACGACATATATTAATCTCCGAAACTGATACCTACCATCTTTGCTTCTTTGACGATAGTAGCATCCGGTGACACCATCTTTAATTTGCCTGCCACCTCTTCCAGCGGAACCTTCACGATCTCCCTGTTCTTATAACCTACCATAAATCCGTACTCGCCCTTCAGGATCAGCTTACCTGCCTCAGCGCCCAGACGGGTTGCGAATACACGGTCATACGGGCAGGGACTTCCGCCGCGCTGTGTGTGTCCAGGCACTGTCACACGCACTTCCTTGCCGGTCTTTTTCATGATCCTATCAGCAATCTCATAAGAGACTGACGGATAAGGATAATTCTTCATCTTCTCTTTATATTCTTTCTTGGAAAGCTTCGCGTCTTCTTTGGAAATAGCGCCCTCCGCCACAGCCATGATGGTGAAACGGGAACCTCTCGCCGCCCGCGCATCCACAGCCTTGATGATGCTGTCAATATCATAAGGAATCTCCGGGATCAAAATGATGTCCGCACCGCCTGCAATACCGGCATTGAGCGTAAGCCATCCTACCTTATGTCCCATCACTTCCACAATAAACACACGACCGTGGGAAGAGGCTGTGGTATGGATACAGTCAATACAATCCGTTGCGATATTCACCGCACTCTGGAATCCAAAAGTCATATCTGTGCCCCACAGATCATTGTCAATGGTCTTGGGAAGCGTGATCACATTAAGCCCCTCTTCACGAAGCATGTTAGCTGTCTTGTGCGTACCGTTACCGCCTAAGATCACCAGAACATCCAGTTTCAGCTTGTAATAGTTCTGTTTCATCGCTTCTACTTTGTCAAGTCCGTTCTCATCAGGCTCTCTCATCAGTTTAAAAGGCGTTCTGGAACTGCCGAGTATGGTACCGCCCTTGGTCAGGATTCCTGCAAAGTCATTGCCTGTCAGCATCCGGAAATCCCCGTAGATCAGTCCCTTATAACCATCCAGGAAACCATAGATCTCTACGTCCTCTCCGCTGCAGGATAAACACTTCACAACACCTCTCATAGCAGCATTTAATGCCTGACAATCTCCGCCACTGGTCAACATTCCGATTCTTTTCATTTTACTTCCTCCTTATACCCTGTTTTCCACATTGCCGCTGCATAAAAACACTAAATAAATTATAGCCTATTTTTTCCTTCACCACAACTTCTATTTCTTCTGCTCTAACAGTCCTACATATTTCTTCTGCTCTAACAGTCCGTTATACCATCAACCTCCTGTGCTTCCCGGCGCAGCTGTTTCTCTACCCTGTTTCTCTCCCGCAGTTCTTTAAAAAAACTCTTCAGCAGAATGGTACACTCCTCCTGCAAAACCCCTCGGCGCACCACTACCTGGTGATTAAACTCAGGCATTTCCAGAATATTTAAAATAGATCCACCGCACCCCGCCTTCGGATTCATGGCCCCGATCACAGTCTCCGTGATTCGTGCCTGCACAATGGCCCCGGCGCACATCTGACAAGGTTCTAACGTCACATACAGCGTACACTCTTCAAGCCGCCAGTCCTTCATCTTCTTACTGGCCTTATTGATGGCTGTAATCTCCGCATGGGAAAGCGTATTTTTATCTGTGTTACGACGATTATAGCCTCTGCCGATGATCTTATCCTGATATACGATCACACAGCCGATTGGCACCTCCCCCAGCGCATATGCCTTCTTTGCCTGGCGGATTGCCTCTTTCATATACTTTTCATCCTGTGTCATTGCCATATAGTTCACCTGACCTGTTGCACGTACACCTGTTTCCTCGTTTCTCTGATAGTTACTATCTTATCATATTTGGCAAAAGATTCCCAAAAGATTTTAGAAAACAGTAGACAAGGCTTTGATTTCAACTTATAATCTTATTCGTATGGAGATGTATCGAAGTGGTCATAACGGGGCGCACTCGAAATGCGTTAGCCCTCCGGGGCACGAGGGTTCGAATCCCTCCATCTCCGCTAAAAAGCCAAGGCGTCTTTGCTTTGGCTTTTATTTTTGCAAATATTATTCCATTATTTGCAATTCACCTTTCTCACCGGATATTAGCTTGCTAAGCATTACTTCAAAACTTTCACCCCAATTAATAAGACAATCATCATATCCTCCAAAATAAAATCCTTTTTCAGATAAAAATAATGTCATATTTTCCTTTTCTATATCTCCAATAATTAATAAATCATCTTTCAAGAACTCATTATACTCTTCTACTACGTCCATTGTTATTGCCTTTTGTGCCTCTACTGGATTTAACCGAAGAAGCATATCCTGTTTCCAACCAGGATGAATATAATGAATTTCTAAGTATGCATACTTCCTTATAAAGTCCTTTTGTTTATCACTATAATGGTAACCGTACTCTTTATACATGTGTAATATAGTAGAAATATCTATGTCTCTCTCTTCAAAATATCCTGCTTGTTTTAACAGAAAATTTCCATCTTCATATTTCATCTATTCTGCCTCCTCCATTCTCCTGCTTCATCATCCTCTATAAAAGTATCTCTCTGTTCCATGAAATAGAATGTGGTGAAAATTTATTAATGATCTCGTCACTCATAATTTTCACTGCATTTTCAGGATAACCAATGTCATTATAAGGAATGGCGTAAATCTCCTTTCCTTTTAACAGAAATCTTAACATATATTTATATTCACTCTTATCAATCTGGTCATAAACCCATGTGCTTTTCCTGATAAATCGATCAATGATTTTATTTCTTGACAAAGACCAACTTGAATCAAAATAATCGATAACCAATGTATCAAATTCTGCAGGAAATTCCGGTTTATAGATTTCATCCGCTGTCATCTCAAAATAATATTGGTCATCCTGTTTAAACATAATACCTTTTTGAATAGCTTGCTCGCATGTTGTCTGTAATAAAGTTCCATCATAATATTCGACATGCGGGCTATTATTTTTTTGCAGTGTAAATGAAACTTTCCATGGATTAATGCCACACCATCTGCTCCGATATCCAAAGTCCCAATCCATGAACTTTTCCGCATTATATGCCATGCATCCTTTCCCATGTAATTGATAACGCATTCCATCCGCTTCAAATTCCATTTTTCTGCTGCTCGCTCTATACTTTAGAAAATCGTATTTGTTTTTTAAGTTAAGATTTTCAGAACTATTAATGCTTTTTAACAGAGAATTGCATACATCATCCACATTCTTAATATATTCTTTTAAAATAAGCTGCAATTGCTCTTCCATTTTTATCCTCTTATTACTCTGATATCATTTACATATTTCAGCTCATCCGTCGCTCAGCAAGCCGGATTCCGTGGTGATTGCCTCCCCTTTATCTTATCACAGTTCTTCTAATCCTCATACTCCTTCTCAGTTTGTTCTAACTAAAAAAGTACGCACTAATAAGCTATTAATGCGCACTTTTCCATAAATATTATACTTTTTGAAAACTACAACCGATTATTCTACCGATATTTTCATCCAGTCATCTATGTTGCTGATTTTCTTATCCGTCTTCTTACCGATGCTGTGATAGTATACCAGCAGCAGGAAAATCGCGACAAGCGCCAGATCTCTGCGCAGTTTTCCACCTCTATGGGCCCATTTGATAATCTTTGAAACAAGTTCCTTTTTCTCTTCCTCTGTCATACCGCAGCTGCCATCCACAAAGTACAGAAGGAGGTAGGCAAGTCCTGCAATCATCTCTATGGTCGCATACCATTCCAAAGAAGTATAGTCACCGGTCTTTGGCTCATCGTCCCTTCCCGATTTTGTTTTTTCACTGCCATCCCCCGTCACGTCGCGGTACAAAAGCGCATAGGAGGAGAAAAGGTTCGTCTCAATGGTGACGGTTTCCTCCACGTCGTCCAAATCATGTAAAATAACCGCCTCGCCGTCATGCACACGGATAACGGCAAATTCTCTTGTCTTCGTATTGCTCGTATTCTTTAACTCATCGGGAACGGCAATGGTGATTCTGATCAGTCCATTTGTCTGCGATATCTGTTCCCTGCTGTCCCCCAGTACCTTAAACAGGCTGATATCAAGGTATTGTCCGACTTGATAGTTGCCCTTCTCTCTGTTCATCACTGCCTTATCCTGGCGGCTCACGCTGGCGCCGGCATCTTCCACAACCAAAATGATTTTGATGTTCGCTCCCTGTTTCACCGACTGCTTTTCCGCATCTGTTAAAACAACTGCCGCCAATTCGCCTGTCGTCATGGAAATCTCGGTATCAGGAACTTCTTTGTTCTTTTCCACTTCCTTTATAATCGCTCCGGTATTGAGAACTGTTCCCAGTCCGCCGGTTGTTTCTGCGTTCTCACCATCGCCGTCGCCACCAGCGATATTTTCATCGACATTGACCTTGTCACGATCGCTATGGCCACCGCCTTTGGTTGGATAAGCCTTGATGTCGCACTTTATACTTTCAGAATTGAAGGTATCATCTTTCCCCTTTATCCTAATCTCATAACTTCCCGGCGCCAGATCCTTGATCTGTCCTTCATCATCGGCAATCACATCTTTCCAGGTTTTTCCTTCATCCTCAGAAATCTGATAAGTTTCGCCCGGTGTCAGATTGGTAATCGCGCCGTTATTTTGTCCACGGCCGCTCTCATCTGTTGTACCCGGCTGCGGCGCGACTGGACGTGTTGGCACATCCAGACGCTGCGGCGTACTATCCACCTTATCCTGGCCGTTGCCTTTTTTGACAATCTCCACCGTCTGCCCGTGCCAGTCCTCATCAAATTTTATCTTACCGTCTGCATCTGCAGTCCGTTCCTGCGTATATTTCGTGCCATCCGGTGTGGTATAACTCACCTCATATTTCTCACCCGGCGCAAGACCGGTCAAAGTATCGTCCTTATAATCTATTCCAGCCTGCGGTGGGATTTCCGCTGTGGGCGGAATTGTGCCAATGGTAACCTCCGTAGATGGCTCGCTTTTGAAATGATCTTCTCCCGCTTTCACACGCACCTGATAACTGCCGGGCGTGAGTCCCCTTATCTCCGTACCGCTTAAGACAGCATCCGTCCATGTGTTGCCGCCATCATTGGAAATCTCATAGGCAGTTCCCTCCGTCAGTCCCGTCACAGCGCCGTTTCCTGCTCCCGGATAGGTTTCGTCTTTACAGCCAATGGTGGGAACCTGCGGGCGTCCTTTCACAGGGATTTCGGTGGGCGCACTGGCCGGAAAATCACCGTCCGCTGGATATCGTATATAGATGCCGCCGCCAATATAATCCGTTATATCATGTTCCTCACCGGAAGCAATCGGCTGTGTACATGCCGGATCCTGAAACGCCTCCACGCCGTCCGGAATGGTAAAAGTTTCTTTCTCATAATCTACTATGACAAGATCTTTCCCGCTGTCTGCCCCCGGCGCCGCCAGACATGTGGCAATCTCTGCACTGCCCGTCTGGGACTTAAAACTATTTCCTGTCGGCTGATAACGGGCTTCGAACGTATATTTTGTCTTGGCCGTCAGTCCCGCAAATACGGGGCTGGTCTGCCATTCACCGCCGGGCATTCGATATTCCACGCCTGAAACCTGCCTGAGTGTAATCTGCGTATCTGTCCGGCTTGCAAGTTCCGGTGTCGGAGCATTTGGACGGGCCGGCACATGCAGACTCTGGGATGCACTATCAAGCGTTGTGCTGTTATTACCTTTCTTTATTATGGACAGCGTACTGTTAAGCCAACCGCTCTCTATGGAAATCATTCCCTGTGCATCCGCTGTATAGACTACATTATTTATGGTATACTGCCCGTTTGCCGCAAGACCGGTCAACTTCTCGGCACTATAGTCAATCACCGCCTGCGGCGTATTCTCCGCTCCTTTTACCCTGACAGTGACATCCGCCGTTTCCACATTGCCGGCATGGTCTCTTGCCGTTACCTTAACTACGGTTTCTCCAGTCGGAATCTCCTCTGCCGGAATTGTAAAGCTGTCGCTTGTCACCATACTTGCGTTATAGTTATGGTCTACCTTTTGCGTACTGCCGGTGCCTACCTGATAGGTCACGGAAGCAATACCACCCGCAACCATACTCTGACCGCTTGCATTTTCGTGATCCGTAACTGTAACTGTAATACTTGGCGCGGCATCATAATAACTTTCCGCCACCGCACTGCCATCTACGGCAAAACTTATCACAGGCGCATTGTTCTCAACGATAACACCGCCGCCTGCACTCACCGTCACGCTGTCCGCCTGATTACCCGCCGCATCCGTACAGGTAATAACAATCGCCCCTTTAAAATCTTGGGTAAAAGAAATCGTGGCCATTTGGCTACTGTTCACGGATGCAGTCTTCGTTTCGGCCTTACTACTCACCAGATTACCACTGGCATCCACCGGCGTCATGGTATAACTGATAGCTGTCACGCCACTTCCTGCATCGATGACGGGTACATAAATAAGCAGATCCTTTTTGCCGATAATCCAATGCCATAGATTCGCCGCTTGGTTCGCATAAGTCAGTTCCCCAATCACCGGCTTGGCCGTATCCAATTTTACTCTGAATTCCGTGCTTGTCCCTGACTGATTTCCCGCCGCGTCTTTCGCATAGAACTGATACTTATGGTCTCCTTCTTTAACCGTGTAAGAATAAGAAGTGCTGCCGCTTGTAAAACCGCTCACCTTTATGTAGGCATCACTGTCAACCTTTACCCACAACTCTGTCACCCCCACACCGTCATAAAGTGTAAGTGGAATCGTCTTCTGTGTCTTTGTCCAGTCTGTGGGCAGGGTGACACCGCTTTTCAAAATGGGTGTATTTGGCTTTGTTTCATCTTTCCAGTAAGCGTACAGCGTCTGGGCGGATGTGATCTTAACGGTGGTCGTGTCCTCGACCTGACTTCCATTTCCCCCTGCCTGTGTAAACCAGCCTTTGAAGGTATACCCTGTCCTTGTGGGCGTGGGAAGTGTGCCATAAGTACTGTTATAAGTCACATTTTTGTTCGCAGTGCTATTGCCGCCAGTCGCACCCTGATAATCGAAAGTCACTTGGTAAGTTTTTGCCGTCCATTTCGCGTAATAGGTCTTGTTTCCATAGTCTGTTGCGGAAATGCTTGTTACCTTGTTTCCCGAAAAACTTGAGGTCGTGTACCACCCGTCGAAAGTATAACCCGTCTTTGTTGTCGCTGTCGATGTGGGCAGCGTCAACCCCGTTCCATAAGTATAGCTTGTATAATTGCTCTCATTTGCTATTGTTCCGTCGTTTTTGTTGTACGTTATGGTATAGGTATTTGCCTTCCACTTTGCATAATAGGTCTTATTCCCCGTATCGGTTGCGGAAATGCTTGTTACCTTGCTTCCTGAAAAATTTGAGGTTGTGTACCACCCGTCAAACGTATAGCCCGTCCTCGTTGTCGCTGTCGATGTGGGCAGCGTCAACCCCGCTCCATAAGTATAGCTTGTATAATTGCTCTCATTTGCTATTGTTCCGCTGTTTTTGTTGTACGTTATGGTATAAGTATTTGCCGTCCACTTTGCATAATAAGTCTTGTTTCCCGTTGCGGTTGTAGAAATGCTTGTTACTGCCGTTCCAGAAAAATTAGAACTTGTATACCACCCGCCAAAAGTGTAATTCGTCCTTGTCGGTGTCGGCAGCGTCAGTCCCGCTCCATAAGTGTAGCTTGTATAATTGCTCTCATTTGCTATTGTTCCGCTGTTTTTATTGTAGGTTATGGTATAAGCCGCCCCCGCAATCAGACTCGTTCCACTGCCAGGGATCAATCCATAACCAGCGTTATCCAACTTATAATGCTGAGTATCCTTACTGCCCGTCACCACTGTGGTTCCGTTTGTGACAGAACTCATCTTAATTGTATAAGTACTCGTCAGACCGCTCACCGCAGTGCCACTGGCCGTAATCGCATTGGTTGTGTAAATACTGCCGGAAAGCGTAGAATTTCCGGTAACGGAAACATTCTTGCCGTCATTATAAACGCTGTAAGTATTGCCTGAAATGGATATCCCGTTTAAGGTCAAATGGCCACTGCCGCTGCCACGCAGATAAACCGCACAGTTCTTATCGGAGGTATCCGTATTCCCCGTGATGGTACCACCTTTCAGATTACATGTCCCGTCCACGGAAACGGCAGAACCACCGCCGCCTGCCTTACAACCCCTGATGGTACCGCCATTCATGGTAAAAGTACCGTTGGAATGAATCCACACTGCGCCGCCGGTACCGGTCACCTCACAGTTTTCAATGACCGCACCGGAATTCATGGTCATGTTTCCATATACGGCGATCACACCGGAACCTTCTATTTTATAACCGTCACGAATCGTACAGCCGCTTCCCAATGTCAAAGATACTCCCGTATCACTGGCATTATTCCCAACTTTAATCAGTGATTGTTTCACACCTTCTCCGCTAATATAACCCCTGTTCCCGTCATAAATAATGTTGGTCAGTGTCAGATTCCCACTGCCCGTCAACGTTATGTTTCCAAATTCTCCGGTCGGCATCCTGGTTATAGTACATGGTTTTGACGAATCTTTGCTGGTAATCGTGACAGTCTTATCTACCAACACCTTTTCATTAAAGACAATATCCGTCAGCAGCCGAATGGTACCGCCCGAATATACGTTAGCTAGCGCCGTGGTAAACTTACCAGTCTTCCATGCTCCGCCGGATGACTCCTGCCACTCCGCCTCCGCTTCCTCTGTGGAACTTAAGATAATCTGGTTATTTGCTTTATCCAGCTTGGAAAAAAGGTCAGAATCCGCCATGGTAACTTTACTGGCATCCACACCAGTCAGGGTATAGCCGCTGCCCTTGGCGAGGACTTTTCCTTCATCACGGGAACTGCACTTCAGGGTAATCTTATAGCGCAGGGCAGAGGTAATCTCTGGGCAAAGAGTTCCTCTGGTATTATCCAAGTATATGTTATCCTTGATATTCGCTTCCCCTCCAATAGATAATATAGAAGTTGCATCATTAAGTGTGGAATAATATATCCCCATTCCTTTACCATTGCTGTATACTTCATTTCCATCAATGGTGCCACCCTCTACAATAAGTTTCACATTTTCTGAGCCAAGATAGATTCCGCCACCATGAGAAGCAAAATTACCTGTAATACTGCCAGACGTCATTTTACAAGTGCCACTCTTTATATATACCCCGCCGCCAGCATGACTATATACATTGCTCGTAACCTCTTCTTTTGTTCTGCAATCCCGAATGGTCCCTCCCATTATATTCAAGGTCCCCTCACAATACACACCACCACCGGCCTTTATACCTGAAGGACTGTTCCTATTATAATTATTCTGGATTACTGCATTGTCCCTCATATTTACCGTTCCGTTTTTTATAAAAACTGCCGGTCCATATGCATCTATTTTATTACCGTCTATGTTAATATTTTCCAGTGTCAGATTTCCGCCATAAACATAAAGTAAAGTGCTATAAGAACCATTATTAGAACTACTCCCCGTATACCCACTAGCCCTCACAAGCTTACCACCGCCATTAATCGTAACACTCCCGCTGACCGTAAGCCTTCCTGATACAGTCACCGTCACTCCCGGATCAATGGTGTAAGTTCCCGCAGCCAAAGTCTGTTCTCCCCACTCCTGGTCAGAGGTTATCCTTCCGGGTGTGACGGTCATCGCAGCTGTCGTCATCGGCTCGTCAAACACTAGCCATATGCCCACCTGCTCCACATCCTCCGCATAGGCATACTCTTTCTCTTCTCCGTCCATTCCAAGCCGCGCTTTAAAGAAGAATCTTCCACTGTAAGGCAGATTCCCCTCCTCATCTTCCGCATATTCCGGACACTCCCAGTCGAGGATGGACAAAACCTCTTCGTTTAAAGTATCCCCCTTTGTGTTGTCTATCCCTTCCCCATTATCTACATGACTGGTATTATCTCCATCGCCTGTGTTGTTCACATAACCAGCATTATTCGCATTGTTCGTACTTTCCTTATCACCTATCTTATCTGCGCTGCCTGCTTGATCCGCATCACCCGCCATATCCGCCTCGTCCGCCGAACCGTTCATGCCAGCATCATTCAATTCCACCATTACCTTTTCCGGGAAATAGGGTATGATGTCCCCAACTGGAATCTGTATTTCACTGTCGCCTCCCGGCAAATAAAAGCTGTACCTTCCGTCTTCGTAGAACAAATCCCCCTTTGGTACAACACTTTTCTCATCAAAATACCATTGGCTAATCTGCGGTGCAGCTGTCTGCTCCTCTTCAACCGTTACCGTAATTTGCGGCAGACTGACATCCTCTAACAGAATATACCCCCCCCCCCGGCAATTCAGGGGTAAAAATATACTCTCCCACTGTCTCACCGTCATACTCTGGCGAGCTTGTCCATGTAATGTTTTCTATCGTGATATTTTCTGTTATGCTCTCTCCTGTTTCTTCCTTTTTTGTCTCTTCTGTCGATTCTTCTTTGCTGACCTCTTCCTTCGTTGTCTCTTCTTTGTTAACCTCTTCTTCTATCGTTTCTTCTTTGTTAATCTCCTCCTCTGTCGTCTCTTCCTTCGTACTCTCTTCCCCTGTCTCCTCGGTCTCATCCTCCGATGCAGAGTCAGCATTATTACGAACTAAAGTTTCTACAATCATTTCTTCCGAAGAAGAACACACTTTTTCTAAGGATACTGTAAATGTTTCTGTCTGCATTTTGGCAGTATCCCCTATATCTGTATCAGATTCCTGGTCTTCCGTCTTCTTATCGCCTGTTTCCTGTTCGGACGGATTTTCCTCCCGATTTTCTGTTTCTCCTGAATTTTCTGTCTCTTCCGGGTTCTCCGTTCCTCCCGGATTCTCTGTCCCTTCCGAATTTTCTGTCTCTTCCGGGTTCTCCGTTCCTCCCGGATTTTCTGTCCCTTCCGGGTTTTCTGTCTCTTCCGGGTTCTTTGTATCCTCCGGTTTTTCCGTCCCTTCCGGATCCGCTGTCTCCTCTGGATTTTCTACCTCTTCCGGGTTCTTTGTATCCTCTGCTTTTTCCGTCTCTTCCGAATCCTTTGTTCCTTCTGAATTTTCCGTCTCTTCTGAGTCCTCCGTTTCCTCAGCATTATTCGATTCTATCAACACTGTTGCTTCCAATGTTTCAGGCAGGATAAGTTCTTCCAGTGCCGTTCCCACAGGTACACGTTGTTCCCTGATTTCTTCCGGCAACGTTGAAAATGCAGAAATGACCATTTTTGTTTCTTCCTCAGTCGTCTCCGCCGCACTGGCATACACGGTTAAAGTCCCTATCTGCTCAACCAATAACGCCGTGACCAGTATTCCCACAATCACTTTCTGCCCCACAGATTTCCTTAAACTGTGTTTTTCCCTCAGCTTTATAATTTCCTGCATAACGTTCTTCTTAAATCGTTCCATCTTCATCCTTATCTCCTTTCCCGCCAGATGTCTCTTTGCCCGCCTGGCTGATCTGAAGTAGATTTTCAGACACAGCATTTACCTGACGGAAAGATTCCTCTACCTCATTGGTCACATTTTTCTGTGTCTGTGTTTCTGTGACGATCTGATTCGCCTGCGCAATAGTACTTTTCACCAAATCTTCCATCTGCCTTATCATGTCTAAAAGCTGTTCACCGCATTCACGTGTATGCGTGCTGGAATCTGCGGCAATCCGCGTCTTTTCTCTTGACTGCTCCTGAAGTATCCCTATCTTTTCCGCCTTCTGCTCCACCTCATGCAGCTTTCCAATCTCTGTTGTCACATTTTCTATATTCTCCTGATTGGAATTCTGCACTTGATTTAAAAGACTCAAAATATTCTGGATAATTCCTGTGATGGCATCGCTGGCTTGTTTGGAATTTTTGGCAAGCATTCCCACTTCCCCCGCCACAACACTGAATCCTTTGCCCATTTCTCCTGCTCTCGCCGCTTCTATGGAAGCATTTAACGCCAGCAGGTTCGTCTGGCTGGTAATGCCTGCAATGGTATTGGCAAACTCGGAGATATCCTTTACGCCAGCCTCCAGCCTGTCCAAAAGACCGCTGGTCTGACGCGCAGAATGTTCGATAATGCCAATGCTCTTCGTTGTATTCTGCATCAACTCGATATAACCATGTACTTTATCTGATGTCTCCTTAGATATTTCTAACATCTGCTCCATATTGCCCGTCAGATCCTCGGCATTTTGATTCAGATCATGAATCGATTCCCGAACCGAATCCACAAACTGAAAGCTTTCGTTACAGTCACGAAGTGTCGCCTGGGCAGAACCCGTAATGCTCTCATTGGTATCCGCAAAACCGTGGATATAGGTTTCCATCTGCTCTATCACACCACCAAGTTCCTCGGATGCCTTCTCACACTCATCTATCAGAGCCGCCGTCTGTTTGGTATCCGCGAGCCTGACCAGCATCTGATGAGAAAGGTCTGCTATTTTTACGCAAATCATACTCATCACAATACTTTCCATCAAAAACCCAATCGAGCGGGTAAGAAACCACATAAAATTCGTCTCAAATTCTATCTGCTGTACATGCAGGGAACGGACATACAAAGAGATAACCAGTAAAACATAGGATACCACTGAAACTTGTATAGTAAATTTTTTATCATAGTAAAACAGGCTAAATACCATTGCAAAAGCGTAAGTCATATAAATGCCGATTGCCGCATTCATAGCCATCAGCGCCACTAAACCGGCCAGCGCAAAGGTCGTAACATACTTCATAACGTGAATCGGCGTATTCATTTTATAGGCTATGCCTGGCCCCATTGTCACAACAATAGCCAACAGGGTAAGGGGGATCAGTTCACTTATCTTCGTCTGAAAAACACCAGCAATTGACAGGATCATTAAAATCGGAAACGCAACGACCAGCCACCGAATCACCTTTACCGCTGTTTTCGTTACCTTGACATCATTCTCATAAAACAAACCCTCTTCCATGTCTTCTCCTCCGTCAACTCTATTCCATATTCCATCGACTTTTTATGAACATACCTAATTGTGGCTCCAAAATGCCATATTTTGATATCAAAATACCGGTGCCGAAAAATGTAATATTATCTTATAACAAAAAGCAACTTTTTGTTTGTTTTGGGAATACATCGCATTTTATCCGGTATACTTTGCAAATTTTGTAATTTAGGAGAGGGGAGGAAGGGGAGAAAAAAAGCAATGAAAAAGACAGGTGGATTTTACTCCATCTGCCTTTTTCCTGTTACAATCCATATACTATACTACTTCCAAGCATATATACGGATATTCTCTTTCATCATCTAAAGAATGTCCTCTTTTTATCGTTGTAGTCATGGCTATATCCTCTAAAATTCTAAAATGCGATAACTAATAATATTATGGTCATGCTTAATATGTGTCAAAAGCTGTTGTCAATCAAACCAAACAGCGCATGGCCTGCTTCAAGTCCGAATATATCTTTCTGCAATATGGCCGTATCTCTGAAGATACCTCGATCAAATCTGGCACCATTATCGTAAAACATCCCGCAGCGTAACCGGCCCTGATTCCATTTTCACTATCTTCAAATACAAGGCATTCTTCTGGCGCATACTGTAGTCTCGCTGCTGCCAATAGAAAAATATCCGGTGCCGGTTTCCCTTTGCTTACTTCTGTTCCGCTTACAATGACTGAAAAATAATCCTGTATACCTGTCATCTGCAGATTGGTCTCTATCTGATGCGCCGCACTGCTGCTTGCAACTGCCATACCTATTCCGTTATTACGGAAAAAATCCAATATTTCACAGACACCCTTTTTTACCGGAACATGAACAGACAGCTTCTGCCTCACTCGTTCCATACATGTCTCCATAATATCTGTTCCATCCGACACATGATAATACTTTTCAATCACATGGCACATATGAGCGCCGTTTGTACCAGAAATTGCTTTCAAAAAACTGCCATCCAATGATATGTCCTGCTGGATTGCAATCTCTTGCCACGTCTCTTGATAAATGCGCTCTGTATCAAACAAAACCCCATCCATATCAAAAATCGCACCTTTATACTGCATTCGACATATCCTTTCTGCGCATCTCCAATTCTTGTGTCATTTCATTGCGCAGTCCATCTAGTTTATAAAAGAAAGTACACATGGCTATCAATGCACACAATATAATCGGGATCCATATAAAACAGATTTGAATATAAGATAGCGCCTTGGACGTCTGCTCTGCATTAGCAATATAGCCGCCTTTTTTTAGAAATACCCCGATAATAAAACTGGTGAATCCCATACCGCCTTTTACAAAAAATCCCTGAAACGCTGCTATCAAACCTGCCACACTTGCCTTTTTCTTATATTCTGAATAATCAATAACATCGGGCTGCATTGCAAATGTAATACCAAAAATACCATAGATGCCCAATCCTGTAACCACCAGACCGGTCAACAGACATACCGCTGAATTTTTTCCGACAAAGATTAACAAATCGCCCACTATGTATAAGAGAATGCTGCAAAACATCAGATTTCTCTTACTGTATTTTTTCTCCAATGTCGGAAGCAAAAGAAGCATCGGCAAACCGGAGAGTATTCCCAGTATTCCAACAAGGGACATCCATTCTGTTCTGCCTAAATTATACTTAAAATAATACAGGACAGTTGTATTTCTTACAACATACAATGAAAAATAAAATAGGTTTAAGAAAAACAAAATCCATGCCTGTCCGGTAAGCCCCTTAAAGTCTTCCCGAAGTGAAGAATGTTTCTGGATGATTGTCGGTGGCACAACCTCTTTTGTACTTGCAAAGGTGACAAAGAAGATACACATGGCGGCAATTCCATATATGGTCATCGTGATAAGATATCCCTTTGCTTCATTTCCGTTTCCCCAAAACCTCACCATCGGTTCCGTAATAGACATGACAATGGCAGTTCCGGTTAAAGCACATACCATTCTTGTTGACACCAGAATATCCCGTTCGTGTACATCAGAGGTCAATCGCGGCACGATTGTGTTAAGCGGTATATTTACCACTGTATAAGCAGTGCAAAGCATACAATAAGTCACATATGCCCACACCAGCCTGCCGCTGCTCCCCCAAGCCGGGATATAAAATGTCAGAAAGGTAAAGATTGCAAAGGGTACCGCACCCAGTAGAAAATACGGCCTCCCTTGTCCCCATTTTGTATGAGTTCGATCCACGATCAATCCCATTCCCGTATCTGTAAATGCATCAATAAATTTTGTCACTAACATCATGGTACCCGCAGCAGCAGCCGTAATCCCAAATACATCTGTATAAAAAACCATAAGATAGGATGCCATCGTACTGAAAACCAGATTACATCCAAGATCCCCTATTCCGTAGCCAATGCGTTTTCCCCATTTCCCCATAATTTTCGCCTTTCTCTATCCATCTATTGTTTTCATCCCCATCTTTTAGAAACAGGTAAACGCCCCGTCAACAATAAAGTCTGAACCTGTTGTAAATGAACTGGTATCTCCTGCCAGATATACACAGATTGCCTGTAATTCCTCCGGTTTACCCATCCTTCCAAGCGGCGCCATCTCATTCCACTTTTCAATCAGCGGAATCAGCGTCGGAGAATTTAAAGTCAATTCCGTTCCGATATATCCGGGACTAATGCTATTCACGCGCACTCCCCTTTTTGCCCATTCAATAGCCAAAGATTTGGTAAGTTGGATTACCGCAGCTTTGGAAGCATTGTATGCGCACTGCGGCTGCGGTACATTTACAATGTGGGCCGACATAGACGCCGTATTGATGATAGATCCGCCGCCATGTGCAAGCATATATTTTCCAGCCGCTATGTCTGTCAGGAATATTCCGTTTAAATTAATATTGATTACCTTATTCCACTGTTCATAAGTCATCTCCTCAGCTGGCGCATTGATGCAGATGCCTGCATTGTTATGACAAAAGTCAAGTCCTCCAAGTTCCTCTACCACCTGTTCCACCATGGCATCCACCTGTTCAGGATCGGTACAATCACATCCTATTGCGATCACTTTCCTGCCTGTCTTGTCAACAAGTTCCTGTGCTGTCTTTTTAGCCTCGGCAATATCGAGATCAACTATCGCAATATCTGCACCTGCTTCTGCAAACGCTGTAGCCGTGCTTTTTCCAATACCTCTTGCCGCGCCTGTCACAAACCCTTTTTTTCCATTCAGCTTCATTTTTTCAATAATTCCCATAATCTTTCTCCTTTTTTAAAATTATTTTGTAAAATCATTTATCAAATTATATTTACATGTTATCAGCAATATTATTTATCGTCAACATGTAATAATAAACAATTATGTACTATGCTAAATCATACAAATTAGACAATAGTTTTTCTTTCTGTCTTATGATAAAATATAATTTCGTAAAATCTTTTTACAAAATGAGAGGCAATAATTATGAAAAAGAGCATAACCCCTAACCAGATCAAACAAAATAACCGCAGCCTAATTTACCACTATATCTATGAAAACAAAAAAGTCTCTCAGCAGGACATATCTTACAATCTGCGTCTTAGCCGTCCCACCGTTACAACAAATCTTTCTGCTTTGGAGGAAAATGGTATGATCAGTAAAGATGGGCAGATTGATACAGAATTTGTGGGCAGAAAGGCTTCTGCTTACTCCATTATTCCGAATTATCGTATCAGTATTGGTGTGGAAATTTTAGAAAAAGAAATAAAAATAATTGCAGTTGACCTGTATGGCGAAAAAATCGACCACATGGTATCTGCAATCAACTTTGAATATAATGAAACTTATTTCAAAACGTTATGCAATACAATCTTAGAATTTACAGATTCTCTTAAAATAGAAGACCATCAGATTCTTGGTATCGGCTTTGCCGTGCAGGGATTGATCAGTCCGGATAAGCAGACTATCGTATATGGTAAAATTCTGTCCTGCACAGGACTTTCTATCACGGAATTGTCGCAACATCTGCCATTTCCATGCTGTTTTATTCATGATGCGGACAGTGCTGCCATATCGGAACTATGGGTATCCCCTGAACTAACGGACGCTTTTTATCTTTCATTAAGTAAGCATCTTGGCGCTGCCATTATCTCACAGGGACAGATTTTGTCTGGAAAACATGGTCATAGTTCCACAATAGAACATATACAGATGCAGCCCAATGGATTACCCTGTTATTGTGGACAAAAAGGATGCATGGAAACCCTGTTGTCAATGTCATCCCTTCTTCCTGGAAATGAAAATGCTGAGGACTTTTTTAAAAAAGTGCGCCAAAAAGAGCCTGCTTCTTTGGAACGGTGGAACAACTTTCTCACCAACCTGGCCAGTTCTGTCAATATGCTCCATCTGGTTTATGATACAGATTTTATTCTTGGCGGATATCTTGCTCAATATCTGTGCAGGCAGGATCTCGACTTCCTTCATGAAAAGATTCAGCAGCTGACACCCTTTTCGGAGGCACACGATTTCCTTTTGATCAGTAAAATGCCCAAACATAATATTTCTATCGGGGCAGCGCTCCCCTACATTCAGGCATTCTTAAATGATCCTGCCATTTAAGTATTTGCAGTCGCAATTACTGTGAGGATTCAAGATTAGTTATCTCTTCTGTGATTACACAGGCAAGCTTCTCTAAAACCGAATCCACATTATAAATTACTTCCACCTGCGCTTCAAGCGCAAATGGAAGTAAAGTTTCTACAATTTTCTGCTTTAATCTCCCCGGTTTAACATCTGGAAAATATCCTCTTTTTACTGTTGTGGTCATGGTGGTCTCCTCTATAATTTTGAATCAGAAACCAATCTATGGTAGTTGCGCAATGCTGTTATAACGATATACCCAAAGATAAAGGCAATACCTACCGCACAAAATTCGTCGCAACAGCAGGCTCTCTCTCTGGAATCCCATAAGCCTCTTTGCCAAGCGCAATACTCTTCATCAAGAAAGTCATATTCCTTGCCAGTGTGCGCATCATCTGCAGCCCCTCTTCATCCTGCACAGCCTCACCCGGCATTCTTCCATGGATACCGTTCCAATACTGTCCGGAAGCTACCGGCATACCGGCAATCGCAAAGAATTTATTGAGTTCGTCAAAGGTAGCCGTCAGTCCGCCTCTGCGGGCCGCTGCCACACAGGCGCCCACTTTCATAGTTTTACTAAAATGCGTACTGTAGAACAAACGCGTCAGAAATGCCACCAAAGTCGCATTGGCTGAAGCATAGTACACAGGGCTCCCCACCACCAAGCCGTCACAGGCTTCGAACTTTGCCGCCGCCTCATTGACCATATCATCAAATACACATTTCCCTGTATTAGCACAGGAACCACAGGCGATACAACCCCGGATGGCCTGATTTCCCACATGAAGAATCTCTACTTCAATTCCTTCACTCACAAACACTTTCTCCATCTCCTGCAATGCCACATATGTATTGCCATGGATTCTTGGACTGCCGTTGATCATCAACACCTTCATAAATATCTTCCGCTCCTTTCTGTTTGGTCGCTCCTTTTAATAAAAATATCAAATTTTTACTAATATAGCAATTATACCATCTAATATGATTTTTTACCCTAAAATATTTTGGATCTGGTTTTCAAATCTGGTTGGCGGCTACAAAAGTATTTGATTTATTCAGCCAATCAAACTACCAGAGGATATCAGCAAGCCAGGATTTGGCTCGGGAGGCTGCCACCCTGTCATGGATGCTTTCCTACGCAGTTTTCCTGCGCAATGTCAGAATATCATCTATTTCTACTTTTTTCAACAATTATTTTCTTATTATCTTTTTTCTCAGAATGAAATCTCTCCGCCAATGTTAGTTGACAAATCTCCCAAAAAACAGTATACTGATTAAACCGTGCAGCCGGGGCGTTAGCGGTGCCCTGTACCCACAATCCGCTCTAGTGGGGGTGATGCTTTATCGAGGGCTTTCGCTTGGGTAGCTGCCCTTTATAAGTGGCGATGAAGTTTGGGTCTTACGCAATGAATGTCCATGAACCGTGTCAGGGTGGGAACACAGCAGCACTAAGTGGAATTTTTCATGTGCCGTGAGGGTGCCTGGCGGAGTTAACTGTAAAGGTAACGTGCTTAAGTTCGGCTCGACATAAAGCGCACGGTTTTAAAATAGCTTAAATGTAGTCTTTACATAATCATATATAGTCATTGAAGAATATCAATTGCTGTCACACTTTGAATCTTAGGAAAATGAAAAAAATGTCTTTACAGCCCCATACTGATTCTACCAATACAAATACACCTTCCCTGCCGGACCTATCAGACTGCACCTTATGTCCCCGCAAATGTCATGTGGACAGGACTGCCGGACAGACGGGCTTTTGTGGGCAATCCGACAAGATCATGGCCGCCCGCGCCGCCCTGCATTTCTGGGAAGAACCTTGCCTGTCCGGCACCAATGGTTCCGGCGCGGTCTTTTTCAGCGGCTGCAATCTGCACTGTATTTACTGCCAAAATCACACGATCGCCCAGGGACAGAGCGGCAAGGAAATCTCGGTAGAGCGTCTTTCTGAAATTTTTTTGGAATTACAGGATAAGCAGGCGCATAATATTAATCTGGTGACGCCCACGCACTATGTCCCGCAAATTATTCATGCCTTACAGACAGCAAAAGACAACGGTCTTACGATTCCCGTTGTCTATAATACTTCCGGTTATGAAAATGTCGATACCCTCAAACGTTTAGAAGGTCTGATCGACATCTATCTCCCCGATCTGAAATACCACGATTCTACTTTAAGCGCCCGATACTCTAACGCTCCCGACTATTTTGCCAAAGCTTCCGTCGCAATAGAGGAAATGCTTCGTCAAACAGGAGGCCCCGTTTTTGCGGACGGCGAGGATTCCCTGATGTTAAAAGGTGTTATCGTGCGTCATCTGCTCCTGCCGGGATGTGAGACGGACTCCCGTTATCTTCTGCAGTACCTGCACCAGACCTATGGAAATGACATATATGTCAGTATTATGAATCAATATACTCCCATGCCGTATGTCACAGATATCCCCGCCTTCAATCGCAGGATAACCCCGGAAGAATACGACAGGATTGTGGACTATGCCATCCAAATCGGCATCGAAAACGGCTTTATTCAGGAAGGCGAGACTTCCTCGGAGAGTTTTATTCCCGCCTTCGACTGTGAGGGTATCTGACTACAATTCCACCCGCCGCAGATAATACCCAAACTCTCCCGGCTTCGCCTCACCACTTGAGCACTCAAAAGCCTCAAAGCCGAACATCAATGCGACCATCTTTTCTCTTTCATAAAATACGCCCGGTACACCCAGATAATAATCGTTTTCTTTTCCCAATATCACATAGCGATAATTGTAAAAGCCGTGCAGCAGAAAGCTGTTATTGACCAGATGCTGATATTTCGCCTGCAGGATCACAAAGTCTTTAGGTTCCAACTTCACATAGACACGTTCATCACCATAAGGATGAATCTGTGTATAAGTATCCAGAATCTGTTCCCACTTGTCCTCCTTGACACCATCCATCTGCATTTCATCTGCCATCGGCGACGGCAGTTCCTCTGAAACCATGACCGGCGGCTCTGCAACTGTTTCCTGGGGACTCCTTCTCTGCTTCTGGACCGGGATACGCTCCACTGTTTCCTGAGTTGCTGTCCTGCTCTCTACAACATCCTGTTTATCTGACTCATACGCTGTATTGGTCTCTTTTGGTATCTCTTCTTCCTGCAAGGCCGCGCCGGCCTTTTCCGAAACTCTCTCATTCTCCTGACGTTCACTAAGCTTTTGCTGTGCCTGTCTGCTGATTCCTTCAATTAGATATCCGCTTGGCAATATGATCTGCAGCCGCATCTGCTGCAGACACTCCGGCTCACATTTTTCCCATAATCCGCTTCCCTCCTGCAGGGTGATCCCGTCCACTTCTTTCCAATCTGAACCATTATAAAACCTTACCGGAAATCTGCCGTTTATCGAGTGCGGTATATTCTTAATCTTAAGATACAGACTGCTCTCCTTATCCCGGCTCTCCACTTTCAGAAAACCTGCGCTCCCCAGTCTGCTTCCATCCTTGTGCAGTCCCATGTAGATGATTTCCTTCTGGTACATAGCTTTCCCTCTCTCTTATATGACTTGAAGCCTGTACTACTGCAGGCATCTACCCAATATATATGCCCGGACGCACAAAAATATGCCGGACAATCTTTCGTCCGACATATTTTTATATCATTTTAATAATCCAAAGAATCCAAATACTTCATATAATTAACCACCATCAGAGCAATCTTGAACGTCAACGCATCGTCAAATGTCCGGATATCCAGACCGGTACTCTTTTCCAACTTCTCAATCCGATATACCAGTGTATTACGATGTACAAAAAGCTGTCTCGATGTCTCTGATACATTTAGGTTATTCTCGAAAAACTTATTAATTGTTGTGAGCGTCTCATCGTCCAGTTCACTCGGCACATTGTCCCCAAATATCTCTTCAATAAAAATCTTGCACAGATTGATTGGTAACTGATAAATCAGTCTGCCAATCCCCAAAGTATTATAAGCCGTCACCTTCTTTTCCGCATAGAAAATCTTACCTACATCAAGAGCCATCTTTGCCTCTTTATAAGACTTTGACACGTCCTTAAGCTCTCCCACGATCGTACCATATGCTACGCGCACGTTAAGCATCGCTTCCATGTTCATCATATCTACAATGGTATGCGCAATCTGGTCCATTCTTTCGTAACTGTCCTCAGGGGCAAGCGCCTTAATCAAAATCACATTGCTCTCATCGACGGATGTGATGTAATCCCCCACCTGGGACGTAAACATGCCGTTTAACAATTCCATGGCAGTCGAGTCCTTCTCCTTATCTGTCTCAATCAAAAAGACCGCCCTTGGCACCGCCACTTCAATGTGCAGTTTCTTAGCACGATTGTAAATATCCACCAACAGCATATTATCCAACAATAGATTCTGGAAAAAATTATTACGGTCATAGCGCTCTTTATAGGCAATGATCAGATTCTGCAACTGGCAGACTGCTATCTTACCAATCATATAGGTATCTTCGCTGGCTCCTTTTGCATCCAGAATAAAAAGGACCTCATCCTCATCCAATACCTTCATCAGATGATGCACCCCTATCACCTGACTGTCTGCAGGCGAATCTACAAATCCCGTAATCAGCACCGGTGTTATGTCTTCCGGCTCAAAGGTAGCCGCGACTATTTTTCCTTCTAAATCCCATACTCCCATGTCAATCTTAGAAATAGCTTTCAGTTCTTCAATACTGGTCTTAATAATCTGACTTGAAATCATACAGTACCCTCTCTGTCTTATGCCTTATACAAGATATAGATTCAAAAAGAGGGATGCCAAAGCATCCCCCCTTATGATTATTCTGACTAATTCGTGATAGTCTGCTCTGTCTCTTTATCGAAGATATGAATCTTCTCAACATCAAAAGCAAACTTAACGGTATCACCAGGTCTTGCCGTTGTGCGGGAATCCACTCTTGCTGTAATCGGGAACTCAGCAAGATCAAAGTATAAGTAAACTTCTGCACCGAGCAGCTCATAAACCTTGATGGTAGACTCAAATACACACTTAGCGCTCTGGATGAAAGCTTCGGAATCATATACATCCTCAGGACGGATACCGAATGTTACAGTCTTACCTGCATAACCGCCATCAATCAGCTTCTTAGCTTTAGCAGCCGGTAACGGAATTGTCTGGCCTGCAACTTTCAGGCTTGCATCGCTGCCGCTCACCTCAACAACTGCATCCAGGAAGTTCATCTGAGGAGATCCCATGAATCCTGCTACAAACAGGTTCTGAGGCTTCTGATATAAGTTCTGAGGTGTATCTACCTGCTGAACCACGCCGTCTTTCATAACAACGATTCTTGTACCAAGAGTCATAGCCTCTGTCTGGTCATGTGTTACATAAATGATGGTGGTGCCCAGTCTCTGATGTAACTTGGAGATCTCAACACGCATCTGCACACGCAGTTTTGCATCCAGGTTGGACAACGGCTCATCCATCAGGAATACCTTAGGATTACGAACGATTGCACGGCCCATAGCCACACGCTGTCTCTGACCACCGGAAAGAGCTTTCGGCTTACGATCAAGAAGTGCTGTCAGATCCAGGATCTTAGCTGCTTCTTTTACCATCTTGTCAATTTCGTCCTTCGGAACTTTTCTTAACTTAAGACCGAAAGCCATATTGTCATATACAGACATATGAGGATACAGAGCGTAGTTCTGGAATACCATTGCAATATCTCTGTCCTTAGGCTCAACATCGTTGACCACTCTGTCACCGATCTTCAGTTCGCCGGAAGAAATATCTTCCAGACCTGCGATCATACGAAGTGTTGTAGATTTACCACAACCTGAAGGTCCTACGAAAATAATGAACTCCTGATCTGCGATTTCCAGATTGAAATCTTTTACTGCCTCGAATCCGTTAGGATATACCTTGCAGACATTTTTTAAAGATAAACTTGCCATGATTGCCTCCTAATTGTAATTTTTTTAGTTTCCCGTACGATTATCATCTGATAATCAACTCTGTGATTAGTATAGCGGACTTTTTTCTCGTTTACCATACCACTATTCCACAAAGATTTTTCTCTCGATTGTAAAAATTGCTTACTTTATACAAATTATTTGTCCGTTCACGGCAAGTTGACTAAGAATTGGCTGTCTTCTTATACATCTTAACCAAATCGAATTTTGCGGCCTCATACTTAGCCTTAAAGAACCCCCACCTTATGCCGTCTTGCATCCCAAAACCTTGTAGCCTGCCTTTGTCACGGCTTCTGTCAGTGTGTCGTCAGACACTTCATCCGCCATCGTAACGCTGGCCTGCTTTTGCTCCAGGCTGACATCTACCTTTGTCACACCCTCCACGCCTTCTAAGGCTTCTTTTACATGTGCCTGGCAATGCGCGCACATCATTCCTTCAATATCCAATACTTTTACCATTTGATGTTCCTCCTTTTTATCTTTTTTATTTGGCATTGCTATTTGATCTATTCCTGTAAAACCGTCTATAAATTCCGGCATAGGAACCTTTTTATGCGCCTTATCCCGTCCTGTGTCCCGCACAGCAAACAGATTCAATCGCAGGGCATTTGTCACCACGCAGAAACTCGACAGGCTCATGGCCGCAGCTGCAAACATGGGATTTAAACTCAAACCCATTACTGGCACCAGGATACCGGCAGCCAGCGGGATCCCGATACAATTATAAAAGAAAGCCCAAAAGAGATTCTCATGGATATTCTTTAACACCTGTCTGGAAAGGCGGATTGCCGCCGACACATCCTGCAGCTTCGATTTCATCAATACAATATCTGCCGCATCAAGCGCCACATCCGCACCAGCCCCTATGGCAATCCCTACGTCCGCCCTGGTCAGCGCCGGCGCATCATTAATCCCATCTCCCACCATGGCAGTCTGTCCATACTCAGATAATCTGCGGACCACAGACTCTTTATCCCCCGGCAGCACATCTGAGACAATGGCGTCAATTCCCACCTGTCGGCCAATGGCCTGTGCCGTCCTGCGGTTATCTCCGGTCAGCATAACCACCTGTATTCCCATATGCTTCAGTTCTTCTACCGCGCCTACACTATCCGGTTTCACCACATCCGCCACCGCGATCATACCAAGCAGTCTATCCTCCATGGCAAAATAAAGCGGCGTCTTGCCTTCGCCAGCCATTTCTTCGCCTCGTATCCTGAAAGCATCTGTCATAACTCCCCGTTGTGTGAGCAGCGCACCATTCCCTCCCACAGCCTTTTCACCAGCGCAATATCCTTCCACGCCCCAGCCGGGAAGCGCCTTAAAATTCTCCACTTCCTTTGGCATAAGCCGATCGGTCTGTGCCCGTTCACAAACTGCCCTGGCCAATGGATGTTCGCTCTTTTGTTCCAGGGAAGCCGCCACCTGCAGAAGTTCCTCGACGGAAACACCCTCAGCAGGACAGATATCTGTCACCTGCGGTTTTCCTTCCGTCACTGTGCCTGTTTTATCCAGCACCACGAAATTTACTTTACCGGCTCGTTCCAGGGC
Source organism: uncultured Lachnospiraceae bacterium (assembly GCA_946554445.1). Taxonomy (GTDB): domain Bacteria; phylum Bacillota; class Clostridia; order Lachnospirales; family Lachnospiraceae; genus UBA3282. The sequence goes on from CAMNSD010000024.1 coordinate 32,652, forward strand.
TGTCGCATTTTTAAAAAGAATACCCTGTCCGGCGCCCACGCCATTCCCTACCATAATAGCCACCGGCGTGGCAAGCCCCAAAGAGCAGGGGCAGCTGATCACCAACACACTGATGGCGTAGGAGAGCGCCTTTCCGATACTTGCCCCCGCGGCCAGCCAGACAATTCCCGTAATGACTGCCAGACTGATAACCACAGGTACGAACACACCGGACACGCGGTCCGCTATCTGCGCGATAGACGCCTTCGTAGCTACCGCATTTTCCACCATATCTATGATCTGCTGCAAGGTAGTATCCCTGCCGACACGGGTTGCCCTGCACAATATCGCCCCATTCTGATTCAAAGTCGCCGCGCTGACTCTGTCTCCCGCCGCCTTATCCACCGGAAGGCTCTCACCAGTAAGCGCAGACTCATCCACCGCGCTTTCGCCCTCCACAATCTCGCCATCCACCGGAATACTTTCACCGGGCTTCACCACAAAAAGGTCCCCCAGCACCACTTCCTCCGCTGCCACCGTCACTTCCATGCCATCCCGCATCACGTGCGCCGTCTTGGGTGCCAGATCCATCAGGCTCTTGACTGCGTTCGTGGTCTTACCTTTGCTATAGGCTTCCAACATCTTGCCCACTGTAATCAGCGTCAGGATCATCGCCGCCGACTCGAAATACATATCATGCAGACAGTGCACAGCCATATCCGCTTGACCACTGCCCATATAATCGCCCATGCGGAACATGACAGCCGTACTGTAGACAAAGGCCGCACTGCTTCCCAGCGCCACCAGCGTATCCATATTGGGCGCGCGGTGCAGTAGACTTGTAAAGCCGCTGATAAAAAATTTCTGATTGATGACCATCACCAACCCCGTCAGCAAAAGCTGATACAGCGCGATCGCCCAAGGATTCCTGGCAAAAGCTTCCGGCACATACCATCCCCACATCAAATGTCCCATAGATACATACATGAGAGGCAGCAACAAACATATGGAAGCAATCAGCCTGCGGCGCAGTTTAGGCGTCTCATGGTCCTCAAACTCACTGCCGGCCTTTTCCTTCACATCATTACCAGCCACGGACGCACCGTATCCAGCCGCTGTCACAGCCTGACAGATCATCTGCTCGCTAGCCGGGTTCTCATATTCCGCCACCATGTTGTTCATCAGTAAGTTCACGCTGACTGACTGTACACCTTCCACTGCGCGCACGGCTTTCTCCACATGCGCGCTGCAGGCTGCACAAGTCATGCCTGTTATATTAAATTTCTTGTTTTCCATATCCATCCTCCATGACGACTACGACGTTCCTTCATCACAACTTCTATTCCGCTTCTTAAATTCGCACGAAACCGCCTGCCGCCATCAAATGCTTCCTATTTTAATCTCTTCATTAACTCTACTGCCTCTGTCATAATTGCAGTGTTCCCCTGCTTTACTTCCTCCACCACACAGGTCTCCATATGTTCCTGCAGAATCTGATAGCCCAATCCCTGCAGCGCACTTTCCACCGCACCAATCTGGATCAGGATATCCCCACAGTAACGATTATCCTCTATCATATTCTGGATTCCCTTCAACTGCCCGATAATGCGGTTAATCCGGCTGTTTAACTTTTTCTGTTCCCGCTCGTCTCTGGGTGTATTCTTATGCCGACAACAAGCGCATATGTTTTCTGACATATTTGTCATTTCTTCTGTTTCTTTTTCTCTCATATGTTCTTCATCAGTCTGCTGATTAGTTTCCATCACTTCCCTAGCCATTTTATCTGTATTGTTCGGTGTCATTCAGTTTCTCTCCCCCTTATTCTTCCTTCATATTAGTACTATGCTGATATTATTCTTTCCTGATGGTATTCGTTTTATGTTTATTTCTTATATAATATACCCCGGTATGGTATATGTCAATCCTTTTATACTTACACAATAAAAAGCCAGAGACGAAGATTCCCTCAAATCCCGTCTCTGGCTTTATCATCACATTTATATCATTTATAACAGTATACTCCCCAATATACTTCTATATTTATCACACAGTTCCATTATGCAGTTTAACCCTTCACTGCGCCGGCAACCATACCCTTAATGATCTGTTTGCTGAATGCAAAGTAGAAGATTACGATAGGCGCCATGGTGATCAGCATAGCTGCCATGATCTTCGGATAGTCCGAAGTAAACTGACCGGTAAACTGTTTTAAGCCCAGCGGCACTGTGTACAACGCCCTGTCCTTGATCAGGATCAAGGCGAATGAGAACTCATTCCAGCAACTGAATACGTTGATGATAGCCACCGTCACCAGAATCGGCTTACATACCGGTAAGATAATCCCAAACAAGGTCTTTGAGAACGTGGAACCGTCAATGGCCGCAGCCTCCTCCAACTCTGTCGGAATCCCCCTCACATAGCCCTGCACCAGGAATATCGACATGGGCAGCGCGAAGGAAACATATGGTAAGAGCAATGTATACCAGTGATTCGACAGTCCCATTTTGGAAAAGATGATATAAATAGGAACCATCAGGGAATGGATTGGTATCAGCATACCCATCAGGAACATGACATAGAGCGGTTTGTTCATTGCGAAATTAATTCTTGCAAGAATATAACCCACGATAAACGCAATCAATACGATCAACAGGACGGACAAGATCGTTGTCCTTGCACTGTTCATCACCGACTGCATCAGGCGGTAATCCTTGTTAGATAAAATCTTCGTATAATTGACCAGTGTCGGCTCCTTCGGAAGCCCCATAATATCCGCATTGAATACTCTCTTCTCCTTCAAAGAGGAATAGAGCATCCAGATTAACGGGAAGATACATGTCAGTGAAAAGAACCACAGGAAAAAATTAATCACTACCGTAAGCACGCCTTTTTGCACGCGGGTGCCTGCAGATTTATCTTCGACTTTTGTCATCTTCATTTCTTTAGCCATAGCAGATCCCCTCCTTTACGCGTTTGCTTTGCGATTCTTAATCGCCTGTTTTCTTTCCTTCTCAATCTGTTTCAGGTGTTTCTTCTCGTTGCGGTCATAGCTGTCCGTCATGAGATAATTCATGAGCAGCTGGGAACCGCCGATCACGGCCAGCGCCAGTACGAAGATACCCACGGAAATACAGGAACCGTATCCCAAGTTAGACTGTTCAAAGGAAACCTTGTATCCATACATCGCCATAACCATGGACGAGTAGCCAGGACCGCCCGCCGTCATGACATAAATATTATCAAATGCTTTCATGTTACCCGCTACGCAGAGGGTGATACACACAAGCAAAGTATTCTTAATCAAAGGTAACACTATGTAACGTGCGCGCTGTATGCCTGTCGCGCCATCAATCTCAGCGGACTCCAGGACTTCCGTACTGATGGAAGACACCGCTGACAAGAGAATAACCATATAGTAACCGATAAACTGCCAGATCAAAGGAATCGATACCAACAGCATAACGAGGCCCGGTTCATTAAGCCACACTTTCTGTAAATCTTCTCTTCCGATTTTCTCTAAGAAGTAATTCAGCAAACCTCTTTTGGAATCATAGATCATCTGCCAGATAAAACCAATGCAGACTGCCGAGATGGTACTCGGGAAGAAACCAAATGTTCTGTGGATTCCCTGTAACTTGGTCACTTTGGAATTGATTAGCAGCACCACGATAAACGCAATGCCAATCTGTCCAACGATACATACAAGCACCAGGAAAATGTTATGCCAGAAAGCACTCCAGAATACCTCATCATGAATCAACTGTGTGTAGTTAGCCAGTCCGTTAAACGTCTTTACCGGGCCGCCCTTCCACTCAAAAAAGCTATAAAAAAGAGCTGCCACAAGCGGTGCAAATACCGTGAACACATAGAGCGCCACAGGCACAGCCAGATATGCAGCTACAACCCATTTTTTTGGTTTGATAGACTTCAGCATAGAATCGTCCCCCATTTCTTATTTCATGCTCTGATTGAGACATACCCCAAACGCGAAACGAGAACGCTTCGCTTACTCACAACAACCCTTGCAGGTAAGAATCCGCCCGGGAGAAAATCCCCCAGGCGGTATACCTATTTCATTTTACTTATTTATTCTGATCTTACTGACCAAGATATGCTTTGTATGCAGCTTCTGTATCTGCTACAACAGTTGCGGGATCTTTGTCTCCGTTAACCATTTCCTGCATCTCTGTGTTAAGTACGGACCAAACGGAACCATCTACATAAGAGTCATAAATCTCACAGCCCTTGTTGTCCACATAGGAGAAGTTGTAGAAATCCTGTGTGTACTGATCGAACTTGGACAGATCAACATCGGAACTGCAGAAACCAGCCAGTGCATAGTTAGCGCCTACGAACTCAGAGAAAGCTGTACCTGTCAGATACTGGCAAAGGTCGATACAAGCTGCCAATTTGTCAGGATCCTGTGCTGCCTTAGCGCTGATTGCCATACCATAACCAAGACCGATGTTCTGGAAGTTCTCATACTTGGTAGCATCTGCTGCCTGAGGAAGTACTGCGAACTTGGTTGTGTCATACTTCGGATCTCCTTCCAGAGAAGCCTGGATGTAGGAAGCATCCCAGTTACCACCGATGAATGCTGCTGCATCGCCGGAGATGTAGTACTCACGAGCGTCCTCATTGGTAATTGCATTGAAGTCTTTGTTGAAGATGCTTGTGTCATGGAACAGACGCTGTGTCTCTGTCAAAGCTGCTACGAACTCAGGTGTATCGAAAGTGCCTGTACCTGCGATGATGTCAGCAAACCACTGTGTACCTGTGTACTGATAACCTAAGCAGGATACGAAGCAGGAGTTCAGCTGCCACTGACCGCCATTACCAAATGCGATGGTGTCAATGCCCTGGCCGCCGAAGTACTCAGCTGCCTTCTCTACGTCAGCCCAAGTGGTCGGGAAGGAATCAAAACCTGCCTCTTTCCACATAGCCTCATCATAGATAACTACTGTACATGTACCACCTGTCAGAGCAGGATATGCATAATACTTGCCATCTGCTGTGAAAGGTACAAGGTAATCCATGTTATAGTTAGCAGCGTAAGGTGAAGACTTAATGGAATCTGTCAAATCATATAACAGGCCCTGTTTCGCCCAGTTGATGGTGTTCATACCCTGAAGCAGGAACACATCCGGAAGATCGTCTGCTGCTGCACGTGTAGCAATCTGTGTCTTATAGTCGTCATTTGCCAGAACTTCTTCGTCTACTGTAATGTTCGCATGATTGCCAATCCACTCTGCCAGACATGTTCTGAAACCATCGGAACCACCGTTACCCTCGGACTCCTCAGATGTGGAGAAGTGCATGATGGAGATGTTGCCGCTGTAAGCTAACTCGCCGTCTGCTGCGGGAGCTTCTGCTGCCGGCTCTTCTGCCGCGGGTTCCTCTGCTGCGGGTTCCTCTGCTGCCGGTGCTTCTGTTGTTGCAGGTTCCTCTGCTGCCGGTGCTTCTGCTGCCGGTGCGTCACTGCCGCCACAGCCTGCAAGAGTAACTACCATTGCTGTTGCCAGTAAAATACTTACCAGTTTCTTTTTCACTTTTTCATTTCCTCCTTTAAATATGATGAAAAATAAATGTTTCCCGAAAACTTTATGTGTTTACTTAATCGTTTTCGTACTCTCATTGTATCCCTCTTTTACATATATGTCAATACTTTTTATTTTAAAACTCAAAAAACTTGTTTTTTTATTCAAAATTACTAAAACACATGAAAAAGGCGGCGAAAGTTTTCGCCGCCTCATACTTAATTCTAGTTATCCTTACTAAATTTTCGCAATTATTCAGTCTTTTCAGTCTCCTGTGGCTCCTGTATCGGTTTCGTTGGCGTTCTCGCATCGCTGTAAAACGCCAGCTGATTTTTACCACGTTTCTTCGCCTTATATAATCCCTGGTCAGCTGCCTTATAAAGCGTCTCAAAGTCAGCCCCCTCCTGCGGGAAGATTGCTACGCCGATACTCGCCGTGGCTTTATACTTCACATACTCGCCTGCCTGGAAACTCTTAAAGAAATTCTCTACCTTTCTGGCTTCCTTCAGGATCGTCTCATCATCCGGAATCGCCTTCAGGAAGACCATGAACTCATCACCGCCTACCCGGCCGATGATATCGCTTGCCCGAAAGATGGATCCGATCTGTATTCCCAAGGATCTAAGGACCTCATCACCGAAAGCATGTCCCATAGTATCGTTTATCTTCTTAAAATTATCAATATCAAACAAAAACATCATGGACTGGGTTTGCGGATTCTGTGCCATATAAGTCTTAATCTTACGCTCTGTGGCCAGCTTATTGTTCAATCCCGTGAGCAGATCCGTGTCCGCCTTGTCCTCCAGTTCTTTCTTCCTCTCATTGCTTCGTATCTTACCTACTATATTAATGACCATGACAATACATACGAAGGTAATGATCACTATGAACAGTGACGATATCATATCCTTAGCACTCTTCCATTGGAAGTTAACCTGTCTCGCCACATAATCCTGACTGACGCCCAACACTACTTCCCAGTGTTCGATTCCCAGAGGCGCGTACGCCAGCATGTGCTGCTGCTTGCCCATCTCAATATCCGAAGTACCCCTTGCGCCGTTACTCATACGATTTCGCAGCGTTTGCGCCGATTCATTGTTATTGGGCTCAATCGCTTCCAATAAATTACCCGTCTGCAGACAATTACTGCTGCCCGCTCCGCTGACGCCCAGAATATATCCGTCATCGTCTAAGACCACCAGAAAAGAGGAGGAATCATAACCCGACTTGGCAAGCATCGTATTAAACAATTCCATCGGATAGTACATTAGCAGGTATCCCTGCAGATTGTCTGTGGAAATATGTTCCACGATCACCATAGTCGGCTGTTCCTCTTCTGTATATACATAAAGGGATTCCGGCTGCTGCACCGCTTCAAAATAATCTGCTCCTGCGACGGACACCTCCGCGCCTTTCTGGTCCCATCCTTGTCCACTCACATCACAGTAAACTACCTTATATGCATCAGAACACTCTGTAATGACATCCAGTAATTCCGCCACACGCTCTGGATCCTCAATGCCTTCTCGATCCAACATCTCCCGAATCGGGCTCGCAACCTTCTTGATAACCTCAAGCCGGTGTATAAACTCGTCCCCGAAAGATTCTGTGGAAGCAATCAGCGTTCTGGCTACCGCCTCTTCCGCCTCTCTACTCCTCTTCGTGGAGAAGTTGATCAGCATGGCCACAACAACAACCATCATAACCGTTGTCGGGAGCAGCCATTGTAGTACAGTTGACCTGTTTTGACTATCCATCGATTTCCCCATTCCCCTCATCTACGTTAATCGAAAAATCCAAGTCCGAAACCTCTTCCTTCTCTGGTTCAAACTTCTTAAAAATACCGCTGTACAGCAGTGCCGCTCCGTAGGCCGGAGCAGAAATGCCAAACATGATCACAAAAATCAGCGCGTACGATGAAAAATATCCGATTACCAGCGGCAGCGCATAGAGCACTACCATTAGTATTGTCTTTGGCAGGTTGGCGAAAGCTAATATCATTGCATTTTTGAGCGTATTCTTCACCGTATTCTCAAATCTTGCCTGTAACGGGAATACATAGACCGCCGTCATCAGCAGTAAGATTGCTATCGCCACCACCGCAATCATCAATGGTTTGGGAAATTGGATGGAAGAGTACTGAAAGATCAGCCCGTCTCCAATATAAACACCTATTATCAGAAGCATGATGAGCCATAAAACAGTCGCCTGCTTAAAGTTCGCTGCAAAAGATTTGAAAAACCCCCTAATCAGGTATCCTTCTTCATCACGCACCATCTTGAGCAGCACATAGTGCATGGCCGTAAACGCAGCACCCACAGTTATGACCGGGATACAACAGATAATCATTAAAAAGTTTAAAATCAGTAAATCTGCTAAACGGTTTAAAATCCGCATAACAGGACTGTCCATATCTAAAAATCTACCCATAACAGCCTCTTTTCCAAAGATACGACTCTATTATATTACATAATGCTACAAAAAAGCTATATAAAACAAAAATTTTAGTAAATTTTTTACTATTTTTAGATTTTGTACTTCTTACTGACCTGTTGATACTGTAAGTTCAGTGTCTGGTACATCTTAAGGGCTCCTGCTGTCTCTTTCTTCACATGCTCCATGATTTCATCATAGGAATTGACAAACATCGTCACAATCTGCTGCTTCAGACGCTTCTTGGTGCCATCCTCGTTCAGCAGCCCGATCACACGTTCCTTCGGCATACCCTCCCGCCAGCTTCTTTTGCTGACAAGTGCGCTCACCACATCCACCACCTGCACGATACCCTGATGCAGGCTGATCTGTCCTTCCTTCAAATGATTCGGATAACCGCTGCCATCGCCCCTCTCATGGTGTGCCAGCGCGATATTGACCACCTCAGGTTTCATCTTCTGGCCCAGCTGTTTTTGCGCCAATTGTATATGTGTCTGAACTACCTTAATCTCCTCTTTCTTCAGCTTTCGCGGTGCACTGACAATCTCTTTGGGAATGGCTAACATCCCAATATCATGAATCAAGGTAGCGTAATACAGTATCTCTCTTTCCTGCTCCGGCAGAAACATCATCTGACATATCTCTTCGCAGATACAGATTGCTGTGACCGTATCAAACACCATAGATTCCCTGGCAAATCCCAGACAGTACATCACCATCTCCAAGAAACGCTTCTTATCCTCATTGGAAAAAATCATATAATCCACGATTTCATCCAGTTCCTGCTTGAACTCCCCGCTCTTAATCTTTTCCAGGATGCCGTACTTGGCATCACACTGATAGAAACGCTCCAGTCCCGCCGCGGAAAGTTTCTCCCCCGCCTGTTTCTGGAACATGCGCGGATTAAATTGCGCACCCATGGTACTCGAATAAATATCTATCTTCTCAGCAATGTTGACATAGGAAGCCACTTCTTTATACTCATATTCTGACTCTCGCAGTTTCTCGTAGTCCCTGTGATGATACATGATTATTTTGGCAAGTTCCGGCACTGGGGACAGGTATTTAAAAAACAGATACCCGTAGATAGAATGTGCCATATTGTCTCTCGTCTCATACTGCAGCATATCGTTGATACGGGCTTTCTCCGTCTTATAGGCTCCGATATCATGCATGGTAGCCACCATGACGATATCCGCCAGTTCAAACTCTTCGTACTTTCCTTCTTCCTGCAGCATTTTATAAACTATGTACGCCACTCTGGAACCATGTTCCATCGGTATCGGATCGATCAATTTCATGATATCCCGCATCAGCAGGAAAATATCTTTGCTCTTAATATATTCCATACATTTCTCCCGTCATTACAATACAAACTCCATCGGCGTGTATGTGATTCCGTCCTTCTGTTCCTGCGGACGCAGATCTTTAAATCCCAGCCGGTGATAGAACCCTACTCCATAGGGAGACGAGTTCACGGTCACACGACTAGCCTGCACCTCCGCCAGCAGATAATTGGACAGATGCTGTATCAGGGCGCGGCCGATTCCCCGTCTATGATATTTCTCATCCACAAATAACAGTGAAATATGTGCATTATCCCGCAGGGTGATCATGCCAACAATCTTCTTGCCGTCCAGCGCGACAAACATCTGATACGATCCCATAATGAACATTCGATGCAGGGTTTCGTCTGTGATAAAATTCTCAAAATTCTTTACCCCTTCCGGCGTATAGACATCTGCTTCAAACCTCAAAAAAGTTTTCCAGGCCAGTGCCATGGCATCTTCCCATTCATCTCGATATGCACTTCTAATCTGATATGACATTTCCAAAACTACCTGCGGCTCCTTTGTAATCTGTTATCATTTTATCTTATTTACCACGAAATTACAACCTTCCGCCAGAATGTCCACCTGTATACCGCCAGATCATTTGGGAAACTATTTGGCCGCTTCAGAGCCCACTTTATTCACTAACGGAAGCCCGTTTTCCAATGCATAGGCGTTCTCCAGCGTCTCTTTGGCAATGGCCTGCATAGCCTCTTTCGTAAAGAACCCCATATGGGATGTGATCAGCACATTGGGGAAAGTCATCAATCTGGCCAGATTCTCATCCCGCATGATCTCATTGGATTTATCCTCATAGAAGATTCCCTCTTCCTCCTCATACACATCCAATCCCACGCCGCCAAACTTACCGGCCACCAGGCCATCGATCAGCGCATCCGTATCGATCAGTGCCCCACGGGAAGTGTTGACCAGATAAACTCCGTCCTTCATTCTTGCAATGGTACTGCGGTTCACGATATGCTTGGTCTCAGATGTCAACGGACAGTGTAGAGATATCACGTCCGATTTCGCCATGATCTCCTCCAGGGACACATATTCCACATCCAACTTGGGATTGGGATACGGATCATAGGCCAACACCTGCATCCCAAACCCGTTGCAGATGCGGATCATCGCCTGCCCAATCTTACCGGTGCCCACAATGCCTGCCACCTTATGATATAAATCCACGCCCATAAGTCCGTTAAGACTCATATTGAAATCCCTGGTCCTGTTATACGCCTTATGTGTATAACGATTGACTGTCATCAACATACCCATGGCAAACTCCGCCACGGCCTCTGGTGAATAACTGGGAACGCGCAGAATCAGGACTTTGTCCTCCGCCGCCTTCACGTCCACATGATTAAATCCCGCGCTTCTTAAGAGAATCGCCTTCACATGCATATCGTAGAGCGCCTGTATCATCCCGGCATTTACATAGTCGTTCACAAAGATACATACCGCGTCAAACCCCTGCGCCAGAGAAATAGTCTCCTCCTGAAAAGGCACCTCATAAAACCGAATATCAAAACCATACTCTTTGCCCATAGGCTCAAACCAAATCTTATCATAGGGTTTCGTGCTAAAAAATGCTATTTTCATCGTCCGCCTCCATCTTCCTAATACACTCTTTGTTCTAATACTTTCTTTGATATTGTTTGCATTGTTTGTCTTCGCAAATTATCTTCACAACCATATTGGTTTAATCGAAGCACAATTTAAGTATAGTATAAGCAGAAATTCCCAAAACATTCCCCTAAAAAATGTTAATAAAAACCGCCATACTTACAAGTATATGCGGTCTTCATCAACCTAAAAAGGATTCAAATCATGAAAAAAATCCGTAACGCTCTGCTTCAGGCTTTCCCAGAAATTATCGGCGGCACCTTCCACCGCGCTCTCCACGGCATCATTGATGGCCTCATTCGCCTGCTCCACCACTTCTTCCCCGTATTCTTCGTAAAGTTCCTGGGCATGGTCCGCAAACCCTTCCGCCTCGGCCTCCAATGTCTCCACGGTCACTTCCTTTCCCTGTCCGGGTGCAATGACCGCCACGTACACTGCGCCTGCGATCGCCGCCACACATAATAACCCAAATAATTTCTTCATGTTATATCATTCCTCATTCTCAGGCATCCACAAATGATTCATCAGGTAGCCCTCTGCAGAATCCAACGGTAGATATCTCCGTACACATCCTCCCTGTCGGCTTCGTTCAGTATCTCATGCCTGTCACCCGGATAAAGCTTTATCTGCACATGTTCCATACCCAGCCGCTGGAAAGACTCATACACATCCTTCACCGCTTGTCCATAGTCCCCCACCGGATCTTCCTCGCCTGACACAAAGAATACCGGCAGCTGCCTGGGCATCTTATTTAGCTTCCTGCTGTCATTCAGATTCCAGATCAGCTTCATCAAGGTCTGGAAACCATTGGCCGTGAAAACAAAACCACACAGCGGATCCGCTATATAGCGCTCCACGCTCTCCGCATTGGCGCAGAGCCAGTCGCTTGGCGTCTTCGGTGATTCTATTCTCTTATTAAAATTACCAAAGGCGAGTCTGTCAATCAGCCTGCTCACATGCTTCGGCCCGCAAAACAGCGTCTGCAGCGCAGCCAGTATCCTCACCACGGCGAGCCGCGGTCTGGGCTGCATCCCTGTGCCCATAATAATGGCGCCATCAATACCGCTTCCATACCGAATCAGGTAGTTTCTCGCAATAAAGGAACCCATGCTGTGTCCCAGAATAAGATAGGGCACGCCCTGATATTGTTCCTGTATCATCTTCTTCAACCTATGTTCGTCCCGCACAAGCACGGTTGCCGCATCTTCTTTACAGAAATAACCGAAAGGTTCTCCTGGATTTACGGATTTTCCATGCCCCAGGTGATCGTCTCCCACCACAAGAATCCCTTTACCCGCCAAATACTGCGCGAACTCGTCATAACGGTCCACATATTCCGACATACCATGTATGATCTGCAGAATGCAGACCGGCCTGTCAATCTCCGGGATCCAGCGGATCGCATGAATCCTGTGCTCCCCATCCCTGGAACCAAAGTAAAACTCCTCTTTCTGTATCACTCCAAAGTCCTCTCTTATTCCCTAAATCCCATCTAACCGCCATGCTGTCTGACGCCAAATATTCTAGCCGCCACACTGTCCGACGAACAATATTAGCAGATTTCTGAACCGGCCGGCAAATCCTTCTGCGGCACCATCACCGCCAAATTGCCTTCCTCATCCGCCGCACTCAAGATCATGCCCTCCGACATCATACCGGCAATCTCCCTGGGCTGTAAATTAACCAGCACCATGACTCTTTTGCCGACCAGCTCCTCCGGCTTGTAATATTGCTTGATACCGGAAAGAATCTGCCTGGTCTTAGATCCAACCTGCACCTTAAATTTTAACAGCTTCTTGGACTTAGGCACTTCCTCACATTCCAACACAAGTCCCACCTGGAACTGGCACTTATCAAAATCATCATAGGTGATCATATCCTTGGGTTCTAATTCCACCACTTTTTCATCCATACCGGCATCCTTTTCTTCTCCGCCTGCAGCTGCCTTCCGCTCTGCAAACATAACTTCCACTTTCTCCATCACTTCCTTGATGTCCTGACGGGCAAAGAGAATCTCCGGTGTCTCCACTACTTTGCTGCCGGAAGGATAGAGCGTGGACGCTCTGCCCACATCCTGTTTCTCCGCGCACTGTTCCAATATCTCAAAATCAACCAAAGGCGCCTTAATCTGCTCCGTGATCTTCTGCGCAGTCTCCGGCATATACGGCTCTAACAAAGATGCGCCCACCAGAATACCGTTCAGCAGATTATACAGGACGGTAGCCAGTCTGTCTTTCTTCGCCTCATCCTTGGCCAGCACCCACGGCATCGTCTCATCAATATATTTATTGCAGCGTTTAAACAGCACAAAAATCTCTGTAATCGCATCCGCCACCCGCAGTTCGTCCATCTTCTTAGACACTCTCGCATAGGTGTCTGTCACCACCCGGAACAGATCGGCGTCCACATCTTCCGCGCCGGCATCCACGCCTACTTTCTTATTCTCCACAACGCCTCCAAAATACTTGTTGCTCATGGAAACCGTTCTGTTGACCAAATTGCCAAGCGTATTTGCCAGATCGGAGTTCATACGCTCCACCATCAGATCCCAGGTAATCACCCCGTCATTCTCAAAAGGCATCTCATGCAGTACGAAATAACGCACCGCGTCCACCCCAAAGAAATGGATCAAGTCGTCCGCATAAATCACGTTGCCCTTGGACTTACTCATCTTGCCGTCTCCCTGCAAGAGCCAGGGATGCCCGAATACCTGCTTCGGCAGCGGCTCTCCCAAAGCCATCAGGAAAATAGGCCAGTAAATGGTATGGAAACGAATAATGTCCTTCCCGATCAGATGCAGATCAGCCGGCCATAATTTCCGATACTGCTCACTGCTCTCACCGTCCGCCTCATAACCAATCCCCGTGATATAGTTAGTCAGGGCGTCCAGCCACACATAAACCACGTGCTTATCATCAAAATCTACCGGAACACCCCATTTAAAGGAGGTCCGGGAAACACACAAATCCTGCAAACCTGGCAGAAGGAAATTGTTCATCATCTCATTCTTGCGGGAAACTGGCTGGATAAATTCTGGATGCGCATTGATGTGTGCAATCAGTTTATCCGCATATTTGCTCATCTTAAAGAAATATGCCTCCTCCTTAGCCGGCTTAACCTCCCTGCCGCAGTCGGGACATTTACCATCCACCAGCTGGGACTCCGTCCAGAAGGATTCACAGGGAGTACAATAAAGCCCCTCATAGGCTCCTTTATAGATATCTCCCTGATCATACAGTTTCTTAAAAATCTTCTGTACCTGTCTCTCATGATAATCATCCGTGGTGCGGATAAATTTATCGTAAGAAGTATTCAAGGCATCACAAATCCGGCGAATCTCGCCAGCCACTTTATCTACATACTCCTTCGGCGTAACGCCCGCCTCCTGCGCCTTTAACTCAATCTTCTGTCCATGCTCGTCCGTACCCGTCTGAAACTGCACATCGTAGCCATCTTTTCTCTTAAAACGCGCAATACTGTCCGCCAATACGATCTCATAACTGTTACCAATATGCGGCGTGCCGGAAGTATAGGCGATCGCCGTTGTGATATAATATTTTCCCTTATTCATGACCAACTTCCTTTCCCATCATGCAAAACATACTGTAATTAACCTAACATAAGGGGGCTGGATTGTCAATTCCTGCCACGGTCATCTGAGGGAACCCATACGGAACAAGATGCTATACCTGTCCTGAACACTCAGTCTAGACCAAACAGTCTACTCCGTCCCTATTGCGGTATAGACAGAATAATACCCCGGATCAAACGCCTCCTCCGGAATCGTGCACACCCTGTCCTGCAATATGCTTACATCCTGACTCCAAATCTGTACGGTTCCGCCAACGCCCTGGAACTGTAATGCACCGCGGCTTCCTGTATCTTCCGCTTTCGTTCTCACCGCTATTCCCAATATAATCCCCAGTCCTGCCAACAACGCCAGGATTCTTCCGGCCTTCTTCATCATTCGCCCTCCTGTTCCTTCATGGGCATCAAATATAAGGTATTACTTTCCGCTTCATACTGATAGCGAAGCACATTCTCCGCCAACGCATCAATTTTTTCTTCTATCTGATTAAACAGCGTATCCACTCTTTCATTGACATGGCTTACATTCTCCTGCAGGATTTTCTCAAGTTCCCGGTTAACGTGATCGATGCCTGCCTGCAGCTGATCGATCCTGTTATTGACATCGGCCACATTCTGATTTAACGCCTTCTTTACTGTCTTTTCCAAGCTGCTGATGCTGGACCAGAGCCTTTCATCCTCCTTCTTCAGCGCCGTCATCTGCTCATGAAGGCCGGAAATATCTGCCTGCACCCGTTCCATGTCTGTGCGTATCACCTCAATCTGCTGCTGAATCAGCGGAATCTTCTCTTTATCTATAACCTGTATGATATCCGTCAGATCCACCAGTTTGACCTGTGTCTCTTTGAGATTCTGCACAATGGTCTCCACTTCTTTATACAACGTAGTAATCTGCGCCTGTGAGGCCGCGTCAGCCTCCTGATATTCCCCGATCACTGCCTGCAGCCCATCCTGCACCTGCGTCATCGTCTGTAAAAGTTCTTCCACCTTTTCCCCCAGAAAAGCCGTACTTGTCAGATACTCCTGCCGCAGCTTCTCGCCGGAATCTTCCGACATATACTTAACGGCTTCCTTCTCGTAGACTGTTTGCGCCATCGTCCCCTCTTCCGCCCGGTTCCGGTCCGCCTCCTCTATCTCCTGTCCCGGCTGTACCGGAATAGGCGCTTCCTTGCCGTCCTTTGCGGCATATCCCCACAGAAGTATCATAAGCAGCACAATAATCACCACGGCTACCGACACCGTTACCACCAAAGCCAGTCTGTTCTCCTTCCTGTCCGGATCGTTCTTCCTCTCGTTCCAATAATCTGACACTCTTGTCATAAATTCACGCATAATATCCTTCCTTCTTTCTCTTATATTCAACATTTGGAAATAAGCGGCGATCTGCCGGGAACCGGCGCCCTAGAAGCGCGGTACAAAGTATACTTTAAATGAATCCAAAGATTGTATGGTTAAGATAACAGATACGCTTGCGCTTGACAATATCGGAATTATTCACAAATTTTTAAGATAAAAAACAGAGAGCACATCCCCCAAAACCGGATGTACTCTGATGATAACCCTTCCAAACGAAATTACGTCCATACTAATAAGTCAATATCTCATAGCCATCTTCCGTCACAACAAGCGTCACTTCCCACTGCGCGGAAGGCTTGCCGTCATCCGTGTAGACCGTCCAGCCGTCCTCATCGTCAATATAAATATCCGCCTTACCCATATTGACCATCGGCTCTATCGTAAACACCATGCCAGGCACCATCAGCATTTCCGTCCCCTTGCTGGTCACATAGCTGACGAAAGGCTCCTCATGAAATTCCAGTCCCACGCCATGACCGCCGATCTCCCGAACAATGGAATAACCGTTCTTCTTCGCATGATCGTTGATTGCCTGCGCCATATCCCCCAGAAAGTTCCAGGGCTTTACCTGTTCCAGGCCCACATCAATACACTCCCTGGCCACACGCACCAGCTTCTGCGTCTCCTCCGGCACATTTCCCAACATGAACATCCTGGAAGAGTCCGAAAAATATCCCTGATAAATCGTGGAAACATCCACATTGACGATATCCCCGTCCTGTAGCAGGCGGTCTTCACTGGGAATCCCATGACACACCACCTCATTGATGGAAGTGCAGACACTCTTCGGAAAACCATCATAATGAAGCGGCGCCGCGATCCCGCCCATCTCCTTCGTCATATCGCAGACAATCCTGTCAATCTCCTCCGTGCTCATCCCGATATGAATCTGCTTTTCAATCTCATCCAGGATTGCAATGTTAATCTTACTGCTCTCACGGATTCCCTGAATCTGCTCCGGCGTTTTCAGGATATCATGGCTCGGCACAATATGTCCCTGCAGCGCATAACTCTCAATCTTCTCATCCATAGCCATATGACACGCCTTGTATTTTCTGCCACTGCCGCACCAGCAAAGGTCATTTCGTCCCAGTTTCTTCATCGCATAGAGCCCTCCCGATATCCTCCACTTCATAGCCGTATCTATTGTAGTCCATCTGGGTGGTAAATTCAAGGGAGGAGGGAAATTATATGAAATACCGCTTGAAACTCTTCGCTCTCTATGTTAATATTAGACATAGGAAAAGCACCCACTCCATAGTGGATGCTCCCAGGGTGGAAATGTCCTTACGGACACCGCCTCACCTGTGGCTAGACAGGTGAGGCATTTTTATTTCTTCTTTCCGCTTCTCTTGTCGAGAAAGATCAGAAACGCAATAATGAACCCGCCAAAGGATATCAGCAAGCTGATTATCCCGATGAATATCAAAATCATATCCGCAGCTGTCATATTACGCACCTCCCTCCTATGTACTCCCGGAAAACCAGGGCAAGGCCTGGGAGGCTACCGCCTGCACTCCACAACATCCTCTAAAGAAAACAGCCTGAACATATAATTCTGCAAAACAACCCGAGCTGCTATATTATTACTTTTCGCATAATTTTTTATGTTTCCATTAAGACTCATCGCCTTCGAACTCATAAAAGTACCTCCATATATCTTTTTAGTATTTTGCAACGCCAAATACCACCGCATATTCAGCCAGTAAATTAAGGTCTTTTTCTGTTGAAGCCGCATAATTCTTTACTGCACTTATGACGGTTTCTTCATCTATCTTATTACGGGAACGCAGTAAGTCACATATTGTCCTTTCTGCATTGTAGCAACGCACAGTGTTTCCTAACGTTGTCTTTAAATTTACAATTCCTAATTTATGCAGTTCCGGCTTAATATAATAACAAATACACTCCTCCTGCATCTGTTTCGAGAGTTTCGTGTTGCTTGGAATCGTAACCGAATGAATAAATGGTGTCCTATCCGACAAATGATTTAAAAACAGTGCCGTATCATGTGAAAAAATAATCTTTTCCGAACGCATCATCAACGTATACATATCATCATGAATAGAGTCCGGCAATATATAGATTCCATGTCTGCCTCTCTCCAATAAGCCTTCTTTCACATATACAGATAGCAGCGCACGGGTAAATCCCAGTTCTGCAATCTGTGATGTTGTAATCATATTGTTATATTATATTCTAAATATGAAATAGGAATATCATTCAAAAAAATTGGATGATGATCTGCAAAGCTATGATATAATCAAATCGACAAATCGGGATTTGTAAAGGAGAATTTACAATGAAAAAAATTGGATTAGGTATTGCGATATTACTCTTTGCTATCATAATTTCTCTTTGTTCATCAGGAATGGAACTGCTCTCTATTGGAATTGGGATTATAGGATTGTTTTTTTCAACCATAGGATTTATGGAACGTAAGTAATATAATTTCCAGTTTGTTGAATAAAAGTATAAACAAGCTGATTACACTTTTGGTTACACTCAATTAGCTGATGTGCGGAAAACTCCTTTCTATGAGGGTTGCGGTGTGGGGAAATTCTTTCAAGTCCCATCTTCCACAGTCAGAAAAAGGAAACCTTGAGAGTGAGGTTTCCTTACATTTTGTTTCTTATATATCTTCCATTGTCATACACGGAAGTTCTTTTTCTTGTCGAAGCTGTTTATCATTTGTAAAAAACATATCACATTTTCTTACTACTGCCGCCGCAATCTGCAATGCATCCATAGCCTTAAAATTTTTATATTGTCCTCTAATTTTTGCTCCTCGTTCCGCTATTGCCGCATCAATATCCACTACCTCAATATCCATATATTCAATAAACCTTTTAAAATTATCCACATATTCCATTTTCCCATCGCTATAGGGCAATACAAGATATTCTTCAATAGTAAGTGTTGAGGTCACAATCTGTATATGATTTTTCAGACATCTTGAAAAGAATTTTTCCATTGATTCCATATGAAGAGGACTATTTTCCAAAAAATATATAATCGGAGCAGTATCAATAAATACTCTCTTAAAATCTGTCATTATCTCTCAACTCCCTTACATATTTATCAGCATTCTGCCCCCGCTCTGTAGATGCCATAACAAATTGTTTTAAATCTACAGTTTCTTTTTCTTTTGTGTCTATTGTTCCTAACAGTCCGTTCACCCCCTGCATGATCTGAATTACAAAACCCAGTTTATCTTCCGGTACTTTTTCCAACATTTGAATTGCTTCCTGTCTGATTGCTGTCATACAGTTCCTCCTATTCCTCATTTTTAAGTCTGTTCTCATTATGCCAACTCTAATATTAGATAACTTTCCATAGATTTATTTGTATTATACGGCATTCTTTCCATATTTACAATGTACCTTTTCTATTCTCATTTGATTATTTCACGGTTTAATTGTCACTTTGCAGTATATATCTTTCCTTTAAGACTCATCGCCTTCGAACTCATAAAAGTACCTCCATATATCTTTTTAGTATTTTCGCAACACACAGAATCTTTTCTGAGTTCGTCACCAACGCCTAGTTCTGCAATCTGTGATGTTGATTTAATCATTTTACGACACCCTCTTTCTATTTTAGGCACATTTAGGCGCAAAAAAGGAGCTGCCGCTCCGGTAGATTATCCATCTACTTCTACAACAACTCCTTTGCAATGTCCTATTATATGTCGTTTTATATCTGGTCTGCCAAGATATATTTGTGAATCATGGCAAAGCGTTTACAATGAAAATACCTTAGGATTCAGGCGGTAATGCAGTGATACCTATTCTATCAGGTTCTACTGGGACCGCGGTATGGACTGTAGAAAACTACTTTATAATTGTAGCTATAATTCCCAAATCCTCTGTCTCACTTGGATTGTAGACATAGAAATAATATCTGCCTTCATCTACAACATCATATTTAAAGTAGATATTATCACTACCCTCTGCGTAATGCATAATATTATCGGGATCCTTCAGACCTGTTTCAAAAGTCCTGTCCATTGGATCACCGATTACCCATGCTTCAACTACATCTCCCACATCCTCGGAGAATCCGCTGGTCATAAATGTCTTTCCCGCCAGTACATTCCAGTCAAGCGTAATAGTCCTTCCACGAACATTCATGTTAACATCATCCATTATCACAATGTCATTCGGATCAATATTATATTTTTTTGCCAAGTCTTCTATCGCCGCTAAATCTACCGCGTCGATACTGCTACCCAAAGATGTCCTCACCTTTGTTTCGTGCGCATACCCTTCATAAGCATTCGCAAGTTCGGCTCCTGCCGCTAAGGATGAGAAACTACTTCCCAACAGGAAGGCGACTGTCAATATGATTGTCCCGCCTTTCCGAAATCCACCTTTTTTACGATATTCACCCATAGCTGCAACTCTCCTCTCATAATTCGATCTGTCATCAGCCAGTGCAAACAGTTGGTATCGCTCTCTCTTCTTGTCCTCATTCACCATATCCAATATCGTCTGGAAATATATCTGTTCAGAAAATCTGTCACCAGACCGCTCACACGCCATCCTGTCACAGCTTATCTCACAGATCAACGACATCTGCCGCAGCATGACATGTACCACAGGATTAAACACATGCAGCAGACTGACAATAATGCCTAACGCTTTCAACGACATGTCCTTCTCCACATAATGGCACAACTCATGATAGAGGATGACCTGCGTCTCCTCCTCTGTGTACTTGTTAAGTGGCAGAATCACCACCATGCCGTGATAGTATGTAATACATGGCATATCCACCGAATCATTCCTGGCCAGGGATACCTTGCCCTCTATGCCAAGTTCAGCGCATATTTCCGAGAAATAACGTTTCGTTGCCTCGTCTTCCTCTGGGATATTACCCCGCCAGACTCTAGTCCACTTATGACGGCGATACAACTTATACGCTAACAGCGCCAAGAACAAGATCACCCACACCCATCCCATGATAGCAAACAATTCTATGGTCTGTGGCGTGTTATAGAACATATTGACGCTGCCGCGCTGGTTGCCTTTGACCTGTCTGTCTATCCGGATGATGAAATAAACCACTGGCATTATGTAAGCACATAATACCACCAGCGTCGAAAAGCGGATCAAACGTACATCTCTTCTAAACCATATCTTCCGGAAGATTATTCCGATGACATAGAATAAAGTTCCGGAGATATTCGCCAACAACAATGCACAAAATAAATTACTTATCCAATCCATCGATCATCTTCTGTATCCTTTCCACTTCATCTTGTCGTAACGGTCTCTCGTTGGACAAAGCACACAAGAACTCATCTGCATTATCATGATTCCAAAAAGTTACATAATCACTCGTCAGCTGCCCTTTGTACTCATCAAGTGGAACAAGAATCTGATAGAAGAATACTCTACCTTGACGATAATGTCTCAGATAGCCTTTTCTCACAAGGCGCGCCAAAAAGGTGGACACCGTCTGCGGCTTCCACTCTTTATGGTATTTGTCGTTAACCCTTTGCATGATTTCCATGAGACTCAGTTCTTCTTCTGAATCCCATACCGTCTTCATCACCAGCTGTTCACAATCTGTTAAGTTTTCAAGTGTCATAATTGCCTCCAGTAATCTCTACAATTACTATTGTAGGTTATAGTATTTAATAAAGTTCCCTACTTCAATACTATTTTATTATCCGTAGAATATCAAGCATAAATTGTCATGAATTTAACTAAAAATGAACTGAATATGTAGTTGTTATTTGACAAAATCTGATAAAATCTGATAAAAATACACATTGCATGTGCCCAAAGGATGTTGTAAAATGTTGATTTAGTTCACCTATGTTTTATATTATTTTTTTATCAGGAGGCTGCCATGGCAACAACACAGACGACAAAACGCAATTTCATCCATAAATTAGTCGGTGACAGGGCTTTCTATAAGATGGTCTTGGCTATCGCTGTGCCCATCATGATCCAGAACGGCATCACGAACTTTGTGAGTCTCTTGGATAATATTATGATCGGACAGATCGGTACGGAACAGATGTCAGGCGTCGCCATCGTAAATCAGCTTCTTTTTGTCTATAATCTCTGTCTTTTTGGCGGCGTATCCGGCGCGGGCATCTTTACCGCCCAGTATTTTGGACAGAAGAATGTGGAGGGCGTCCGGCAGACGGTCCGCTTTAAGGTGTGGATGGTCTCTGTCATCACGCTGTTTACCGTCGTCCTGCTTCTGGCTGCCGGCAATCCTTTGATCGCCTTTTACCTGCAGGGAGAGGGGACCGCTGAAAGCGTAGCTGCCACCTTATTATACGGCAGGCAGTATCTCTGGATCATGCTGCTCGGTCTGCCGCCTTTTATGATGGTGCAGGTCTATTCCAGCACGCTGCGGGAATGCGGTCAGACTATCCTGCCCATGAAGGCTGGCATCGTGGCCGTCTTCGTCAATCTGATATTAAACTACATATTAATATATGGAAAGTTTGGCGCACCGGCCTTGGGCGTACAGGGCGCGGCCATCGCCACTATTATTTCTCGCTATGTGGAAGCCACCATTGTGTTGGTCCACACGCATAAACACAAGGCGGAGAATCCTTTTGTGGAAGGACTGTACCGCTCCTTAAAGGTGCCCGGCAATCTGGTACAGAAGATCCTGGTCAAAGGCACACCCCTTCTTCTCAACGAGACGCTGTGGGCCGCCGGCATGGCCATGCTGACGCAGTGCTACTCCGTGCGGGGCCTCAATGTAATCGCCGGACTGAACATCTCCAACACGATCAACAACGTATTTAACATCGTCTTCATCGCCCTGGGAGATTCCGTGGCTATCATTGTCGGCCAGCTTCTAGGCGCCGGCAAGATGGAAGAAGCCCGCGACACGGATAATAAGATGATCGCCTTTTCTGTTTTTTGCTGTACCTGTGTGGCGCTTGTGATGCTCGTCCTGGCACGTTTCTTCCCGCTTCTATATAAGACGAACGATGAAGCGCGGACGTTAGCAACCTATTTTATCATGATCTGCGCTATTTTCATGCCCCAGAACGCCTTTCTGCACGCCTCGTATTTTACATTGCGTTCCGGCGGCAAGACCATCATCACCTTCCTGTTTGACAGCGTCTTTATCTGGTGTGTCAGCGTTACGATTGCCTTTACTTTGAGCCACTATACAACGCTTCCTGTCATTGCTGTCTTTACTTTCGTACAGATGGGAGATCTGATCAAGTGTGTCATTGGATTTGTATTGGTGAAGAAGGGTGTGTGGCTGCAGAATATTGTGGCGTAGGATTGAAAAAGTATGTTGAATAATTACTATTTATTCGGTATAATGAATATGTATAATTGAAAAGAAGGTTGGATGTGATTTTCCGATTGCTTTATGCCCTCTAGTATTTAAGGAGGGGATGCCTATGGACACATTAGAGATTCTCACTCTTTTGCTAGTCATTTTTACTGCATTGGCTTACATAGACAAACGATCATAACAGCAAAAAGAAATAGCATCCTGAACCCTCACAAAGTTTAGATGCTATCTCTTATTGCATTTCAATTTTACTGAGGGCGAATCGGAGTCACACCCGATTGCCTTTCTGATTAGATTATATACTAGAGTGGCTGAGAAATCAACCACTCTTTTTATTCTATTTCCTTAAATCAGCCCCAAAAAATATGATTATTTTTAAATACCTATAGTCAATTTAAAATTCGCAATTTTATAATGATAATATTTTCAAAAACAATTGAATATTTGTTCTATATACGATATAATAGATACGTATAATTGAAAAGAAGGTTGGGTGCGACTTTCCGATGATGCCCTCTAGTCTTTAGAAAGAGGGTGAGGCCCATGAGTATGATGGAAATTCTGACATTATTACTTGTTTTATTTGCGGCTCTATCTTACATAGATAATCATAACAAGAAATAAGCATCCTTTACCGCCCAAAGTGTAGGATGCTTATTCTTATAACCATTTATCACTGAGGGCAATCGGAGATTCAATTCCGATCGCTTCTGATTAGATTATATACTAGAGTGGCTGAGAAATCAACCACTCTTTTTATTTTATTTCCTTAAAATTTGCCCTGAAAATATGATTATTTTCAAATACTTATCGTTAATTTAAAATTCGTAATTTTATAATGATAATATTTTTAAAAACACATTGAACATTTACTCTATATACGATATAATAGATATGTATAATTGAAAAGAAGGTTGGGTGCGACTTTCCGATGATGCCCTCTAGTCTTTAGAAAGAGGGTGAGGCCCATGAGTATGATGGAAATTCTGACATTATTACTTGTTTTATTTGCGGCTCTATCTTACATAGATAATCATAACAAGAAATAAGCATCCCTACGGCTCAAAGTGAGGATGCTTATTTCTATAAGTTTTACCAAACTGAGGGCAATCGGAGACTCAATTCCGATTACTTCTGATTTGATTATACACTAGAGTGGTTGAGAAATCAACCACTCTTTTTACATCTTTTAAAACTCAAAACTGCGCCAAATACGCTTTCACATTCTCCGTGATATTCCCGCCAAAGACTGCCGATCCTGCCACGATCACATTAGCGCCGGCCTCCAACACTACCTTGGCGTTTTCCCGTGTAATACCGCCATCCACTTGGATATCCAGATCTATACCCATTTCATCCGCCATCTGCCTTACCTGGCGTATCCGCTCCGTGGATTCTGGTATGTACTTCTGTCCGCCAAATCCCGGTTCCACCGTCATCACCAGAAGCATATCCAATTTATGCAGATATTTCCTGACTACTTCCACGGGTGTTTTCGGCTTGATCGACATGCCTACCCGACAACCCAGGCTGCGTATGAGATCGATCGTTGCATCCGCATCCTCTGTGGCTTCCAGATGAAAGGTGATGCTGTCGGCGCCGCACGCCTTAAACTCTTTGACATAACGCTCCGGTTCCACGATCATCAGGTGTACGTCAAACACTTTATCTGTCACCTTGCGGATAGTGCGGATTACCGGCATCCCAAAAGAGATTGACGGTACGAAGACACCATCCATCACGTCAATATGTATGTATTCTGCGCCAGCCTCGCAGGCCTCTTTAATCTGCTCCCCCAATCTGGCAAAATCCGCCGCCAGAATGGAGGGAGATAAAATATTTTTTCTCTCTGACATCTCAAATGCCTCTCTATCGCCAGATTGTGATTTATTTCACGAAATCTTTTACCTTTGCGTAGATTCCTTTTCCGTCTAAACCGTATTTCTCTACCAGAGCTGCTGCCGGTCCTGATTCACCGAAGGTATCCTGCATACCAATCCGCAGTACAGGAGTCGGATGTTTCTCAGACAAGCAGTCACATACAGCGCTTCCAAGACCGCCGATCACGGTATGTTCTTCCGCTGTCACAACTTTACCGGTCTTCTTCGCAGAAGCAAGCACCAGTTCTTCATCCAGAGGTTTAATCGTGTGAATATTGATCACTTCCGCCTGGATGCCATCAGCCGCAAGCATTTCTGCCGCATCCAGTGCAGAAGAAACGGTGATACCGCTGGCGATGATGGTCACGTCGGTGCCCTCTCTTAAGAGAACGCCCTTGCCAATCTCAAATTTGTAATCAGGCTTATCGTTGATCACCGGCACAGCCGCACGGCCAAAGCGCAGATATACAGGGCCTTCAAACTCAATTGCCGCCCTGACAGCTGCCTTTGCTTCCACATCATCGGAAGGTACAATCACTGTCATGCCGGGAATAGTCCGCATCAAAGCCACATCTTCATTACACTGATGTGTCGCGCCGTCCTCACCAACGGTGATACCCGCATGAGTTGCGCCAATCTTTACGTTCAGGTGGGGATAACCGATAGAGTTACGCACCTGCTCAAAGTTACGTCCTGCCGCAAACATTGCGAAAGAACTGATGAAAGGCACCTTACCGCAGGTGGCAAGACCAGCTGCGATGCCGGTCATATTACACTCCGCGATACCGCAGTCGATATGCCGGTCCGGGAAGGCTTTCTTAAACACGCCCGTCTTGGTAGCGCCTGCAAGGTCAGCATCCAATACTACCAGGTTGGGAAACTCTGCACCACATTCAGCAAGTGCATTACCATAGCTTTCTCTTGTTGCGATTTTCTTAACATCTGCCATTAGTTTGCACCTCCTAATTCTTCACCGATCTTCTCCAGATCTGCCATTGCCGTAGCATACTCTTCATCATTGGGAGCCTTGCCATGCCAGCCTGCATTGTTCTCCATAAAGGAAACGCCTTTGCCCTTCACTGTCTTACAGATGATTGCGGTAGGCATACCTTTCGTAGCTTTTGCTTCTTTGAAAGCGGCGTCGATCTGATCAAAATCATTGCCGTCAATGTTAATCACATGGAAATTAAATGCTTCGAATTTCTTGTCAATCGGATACGGGGAACATACATCGTCAATCTTACCGTCGATCTGCAGACCGTTATTGTCCACGATCACTACCAGGTTATCGAGTTTGCGGTGTCCGGCAAACATGGACGCCTCCCATACCTGTCCTTCCTGAATCTCACCATCGCCCAGGAGAGTGTATGTCCTGTAAGATTTATTGTCCATCTTAGCTGCCAGCGCCATACCTACTGCCGCCGAGATACCTTGTCCCAGAGAACCGGAAGACATATCCACACCAGGCGTCTCCTGCATACAGGGATGTCCCTGCAGATAAGAGCCCAGATGACGCAGTGTCTTAAGATCTTCTACCGGGAAATAACCTCTGTTAGCCAATACGGAATAAAGGCCCGGAGCCGTATGTCCTTTAGAAAGCACGAAGCGGTCCCTGTCCGCTTTCTTCGGATCCTTAGGATCGATATTCATCTCCTCAAAATACAGGTACGTAAAAATATCTGCCGCTGACAAAGATCCGCCCGGATGTCCCGCTTTAGCGCTATGTACCGCTGTCACGATACCCTTGCGAACTTCATTAGCTGTTTTCTGTAACTCTAATTTGTTCATCGCTAACCTCCATAGATATATATTTGTGTATCTTTTACTACCACTATCATAGCACAACCGAGCGCAAGTCACTATATAAAACTTGCGCTCTGTTTTCTATTTTATGTCGTTTCTTATTTGCCCTGCCCGTAATAAGCGTTAGCGCCATGTTTGCGGTAATAATGCTTATCCTGCAGTTCCTGCGGCGCAGGCTGTATCCTTGCGTTGATAGTCTCTGCACGATACGCCATCTTAGCCACTTCCTCTAAAACCACAGCATTATGTACTGCCTCATGTGCATCTTTGCCCCAGGCAAAAGGTCCGTGATTCTTACACAGTACTGCCGGCACTGCCACAGGATCCTTCTCCATTCTCTTGAACTCGCTGACGATCAGAAGCCCTGTGTTCTTCTCATAGGCGTCCGCGATCTCTTCCTCGTTCAGGCAGCGCAGACAGGGAATCTCCCCATAGAAATAGTCTGCATGGGTGGTGCCGTAACAAGGAATGCTTCTGCCGGCCTGCGCCCAGCTTGTAGCATAGGAAGAATGGGTGTGTACCACGCCGCCAATCTCCGGATACGCCTTGTAGAGTTCCAGATGGGTAGCCGTATCGGAAGAAGGATTGTATTTACCCTCCACCTTATTGCCATCTAAATCCATCAGCACCATATCGTCGGGCGTCAGTTTATCATAATCAACGCCGCTGGGTTTAATGGCGAAGATGCCGCTCTCGCGGTCAATCTCACTCACGTTGCCCCAGGTAAAAGTAACCAGTTCGTATTTGGGGAGAAGCATATTCGCTTCATATACCCGTTTCTTTAATTCCTCTAACATTGTTTCCTCCATTCCGTTACATTTCACACTAACCGCTGAGATTCCGGCCGCGAAATCTTAGTTCAGATTCTCCACTGCCGCTCTCTCGATGGCAAGTCCTGCGCTGTAACGCTTCATAAACTCGTTAAAGCCCTTCACATCCTTCTCCACAGGCTCCAGTTTCTCACCCTTCTGTCCTGCAAATACTTTACTCTCCAGGAAGTCTGCCAGGCTCTCGTCGGCATCCTTATTGATCATGTAGGAAGCAAGCAGGGCAATACCCCATGCGCCGCCTTCGCCGGCTGTCTCCATCACACTTACCGGTGCGTCAATCGCTGCTGCCAGAATGCTCTGGCCTACGCCCTTGGTCTTGAACAGACCGCCATGACCTAAAATCTCATCTACGCGAACACCCTCTTCCTTCAACAGGATATCCAGTCCGGTCTTCAATGCGCCCAGGGATGTAAAGAGGTGTGTCCTCATAAAGTTAGCCAGGTTAAATTTCGCATCGGGAGTACGCACGAACAGCGGACGACCTTCGTTGAAACCTGTCACGTGTTCGCCGGAGAAATAGTTGTACGCCAGCAAGCCGCCGCAGTCGTCGTCGCCTTCCAGGGCCTTGCGGTACAGGTTGCCGTACAGTTCGTTCATATCTACTTTCATACCCATCACTTCGGAGTACTCTTTGAACAGGTTCACCCATGCATTTAAGTCGGAAGTACAGTTATTGCAGTGTACCATAGCAACCAAGCTACCGTCCGGTGTGGTCACCAGATCGATCTCATCATACACTTTGGAGAGTTCTTTCTCCATAACGATCATGCCGAATACGCTGGTGCCTGCGGATACGTTACCGGTACGCTGCGCCACGCTGTTGGTAGCCGCCATACCTGTGCCTGCGTCACCTTCGGGCGGACAGAACGGTACGCCTGCCTGCAGTGTCCCTGTGGGATCCAAGAGTTTCGCGCCCTCTTCAGTCAGGCTGCCTGCCTGTTCTCCTGCTGTATATACTTTCGGCAGTACATCTTTTAACTTCCAAGCGTAATTCTTATCCGCTACAGTCTCATCAAACTGCTGGATCATCTTCTCATTGAACTGCCCCGTGGCAATATCGATCGGGAACATGCCGGACGCTTCGCCCACACCCACAACCTTCTCACCTGTCAGCTTCCAGTGAATGTAACCTGCTAACGTGATCACGAATTTCAAATCCGCCACATGCTCTTCCCCGTTTAAGATTGCCTGATACAGATGAGCGATCGTCCATCTCTGGGGAATATGATAGTTAAAGAGCGCTGTCAGCTTATTGGAAGCCTCTTCTGTGATGGTGTTTCTCCATGTACGGAAAGGAACCATCAGTTCGTCTTTCTCGTTAAAAGCCATATAACCGTGCATCATCGCACTAAAGCCGATGGCACCAATCTTCGTCAGTTTCTCGCCATACTGCGCCTGCACATCCTCCGCCAGCTTCTTGTAGCAGTCCTGCAGACCGTTCCAGATATCATCCAGACTGTAAGTCCAGATACCGTTCTCCAGTCTGTTCTCCCAGTCATGTGCACCGGACGCGATCGGTTTGTTATTCTCGTCCACCAGCACTGCCTTGATACGGGTAGAGCCAAACTCAATTCCCAATACTGACTTCCCGCTTGCAATCGTTTCTTTTGCTCCCATTTTATACCTCCTGTTGATTTGCTTCATCATCAGGACTGCAGCCTTACTGCAGCCCTGTTCATTACATTTTTAAAATTAAAATGCCGCCTCATTCCATCTCAATTCATTCTTAAAGTTCCGAATCGTGGTATCCTTGTCGATCACAACGCTCTCAATACCCATCGCCGCTGCCCAGTCTACCATCTGGTCTACGGTCAGGTCATAAGAGAATGCCGTGTGGTGTGCACCGCCAGCCAGAATCCATGCGGTAGCGCCAATCTCCATATTAGGCTGCGGCGTCCAGAATGCCGTACCCACAGGCAGTTTCGGCATCGGTTTCTCCACCTTCTTGCAGTCCACTGCATTGATCAACAGTCTGAACCGAGTGCCTAAGTCTACCAAAGAACATGCCACTGCCGGACCTGTCTTGGAAGTAAATACCAGACGGGCAGGATCCTCTCTGTTACCCATGGACAGCGGGCAGACTTTAATGCCAATCTCGCCGTCAGCCACAGAAGGACATACTTCCAACATATGCGCCTGTAAGATGCCCTCTTTACCCGGCACCAGATTGTAAGTGTAGTCTTCCATCATGGAAGTTCCCTTTGCGTCCTTGATATCCGCCGTCATCAGTTTCATCATGCGGACCATGGCAGCCACTTTCCAGTCACCCTCTGCACCGAAGCCGTAGCCCTTCTCCATCAGTCTCTGGATGGAAAGTCCCGGAAGCTGTTTCAAACCGCCCAGCATGCCAAAGTGTGTAACAATTGCATGATAGTCGTTCTCCACCAGAAATTTCTCAATACCGATCTCCTGCTGTGCCTGCACTGCCACATGCTTTTTGAACTCATCCAGGTCTCTGCCTTCATCAATAATCTTATATTTGCTGTAATATTCGTCTACCAGCGCATTGACCTCGCCCTGGGGCACTGCATCCACATACTCCACCAGATCGTTGACACAGTAATGGTCGATCTCCCAGCCAAATTTGATCTGTGCCTCTACCTTATCGCCCTCTGTCACGGCTACATTATTCATGTTATCACCGAAACGGCATACGCGGATGTGGGAGGATTCAATCACGCCAAGCGCCGTGCGCATCCAGCTTCCCAGCTGCTTCTGTACACGCTCATTCGCCCAGTGTCCCACAATAATCTTACGCTCGATGCCCATACGGCTCACAATATGGCCATACTCTCTGTCTCCGTGTGCAGACTGATTCTCATTCATGAAATCCATATCAATTGTGTCATAGGGAAGTTCTTCATTAAACTGTGTATGAAGATGGCATAAAGGTTTTCTGAATTCTTTTAAACCCAGAATCCACATCTTAGCCGGAGAGAATGTGTGCATCCATGTAATCACACCTGCACACTCGGGATCATTGTTCGCATCATTGAAGGTCTGGCGGATAGAAGCCTGACTGATCAATGTAGGCTTTAACACCACTTCAAAAGGCAGATTGCCGGAAGCATTTAATCCTTCCACAATCTTCGCAGAATGATCTGCTACTTTTCTCAGGCACTCGTCCCCATATAAGTCCTGAGATCCTGTACAAAACCAAAACCTGTAATTCTTTGCTGTGTTCATACTGTCACCCTCCATATTTTTCTAAAAAAAGGGCTGCCCATAAGGCAGCCCTAAAACTATCCAATCCTGTAAAACGCCATTATCTAGGCCTGAAAACAAGCCGTCTGCTCCGATAAATGGCTGATCACGTTGGACACCTGATCCAGTGCGCCTATAATGTTCTGCATATTATCGACCAGCGCCGTTGTATTACTCACCACGCCCGTAACGCCCTGTGCGCTCTCCTGGACATTGTTGGTGATGTTTTCATTAGACTGTGCCACATCCCGCATCATCTTGCCGATATTCTCCATGGAATCCCGAATTTCGCCCATCATCTGATCGACCGTAATGGAATCGTTCAGATACTGCTCGCCGGTCTGTTCCATGATCTCATAATCAGGCAGAATCCTTTCGTTGATGAAATTGACCAGATTGTTGGTATTATCCGCCAACGTCATGACTGCATCCACAACACCCTTGGAAATCCGTTGGATATTGTTGGCCGTCTCCTTGGAACTGTCCGCAAGCACCCGGATCTCATCCGCAACCACTGCAAAGCCTTTTCCTGCCTCACCCGCTCTCGCCGCCTCAATGGATGCATTGAGTGCCAAAAGATTGGTCTTAGAGGCAATGCTTAAGATATCTCCTGTCAGATTAGCAATATTCTCTATCTGATGGCTGTCCTCAATGGACGCCTGCAGGGTTACATCAAACTCCCGGATCATACTGCCGGCCGTCTCCCTGCTTTCCTGTGCAAGTTTTCTGAGTTCCTCCGCCCGGCTCCTAATCTCCTCTGCAAACTTCGTACCGTTCACAGCCTTATCGACCATCTCTTCCACAGACGCTTCCGCCTGTCTGGTATTTTCATTTACATAGGTCGCTGTCGCGGAAACTTCCTGGATGCTGGCCGCAAGCTGCTGCATAGTAGCAGAAGTCTCGCTGGCACTGTTGTTGGTCTCCTCCACCACCTCATTGACGCTCTTTTGCTGCACATTGATCTCCTCGCTGCAGGAGATCACGCCGCCGATCATTTCCTGTAAAATATCTAAAAATTCATTGACACCCTTTGCAAGAGTGGAAATCTCATCTTTGGTCTGCACCGGCACTCTTTCTGTCAGACTGCCCTGACCGTTATGGATATCTTCGATCATGCCGTTAATCACTACCGCAATCTTCTTAATCGGTACCACGATCACACGAATCGCTATGATCGTTATCAGAATTGCCGCCACTACCAGCAGTACAATGACCACAATGATCACCATATAAGACTCCTCCGCCTTCTGCCGAAGCAAAGCCTTACTGGTTTCCAATTCCTCTGCGGAAAAATCCAGCAGCGTATTCATATTTGTATCAATGGTGTTATTGAGCATTCCCAGATTATTGGAGACAAGCGAATTGGCCTTATCCTTGTCCCCTGACCTGCTGGTCGCTATCACCGAATCCACATTTTTGTCAAAATCCCGCAGCCTGCTTTCCAAAATTACATAAATCTCTTCCACCTCAGGGGAAGTAATACCGGCCTTATATGCCTCCATGGACTGCCACATCGCTTCCCGCGATTCCATGATCGCGTCCGCTTTCTTATCCATGACTCTTATCAGTTTTCCATTGATATGAGCGTACACATTCATATACATGTCCTGATAACACTCATAGATCCCGTGGATCAGATTGATCTTCTCAACCTCATTGTTCATGACCTGCTGGCTGCTCGTTGTGATCGCCGTCAGGCTGTTCGCCAGGATTCCCAGAGACACAATGCCAATCAACGCAAGCACCATAATGGCCGCTGCAAACTTTACCCCAATCTTTCTCATTTAAAGCCCTTCCTTTCTCCTCCCGATGTATCCCGAAACCCCCTAAGTGTTTCTATCATATCACATTTTCGGATATAAGGATAGACCTGCCTCACTAAATTTTGCAACAATCATTATGATCTGTTTCCTATATAAAACTGCCGGCCGGCAATGCTATCACCGATCCGGCAGCTTATATTTACATATAATACATTACTTGTTTTCCGCCATTCTCTTCTTTCTAGCAGACATAACTACGCTCTGGATCACCAGGAACAGGCAGAGCATAACCGCTCTTGTGATACCCGTCCACCATGCCTCGTCAAGACCTGCGGAAGATACGATATTCTGGATCGTACTCAAGGATAACACACCGAAGAATGTACCGATGATATTACCCACACCACCCGTCAGCATCGTACCGCCGATGATGGAGGATGCGATCGCGTCCATCTCTGCGCCGGACGCATGGGATGCGGAACCGGAACCCACATGCAGGAAGTAGACGAAACCGCCGATTCCTGCCAGAAGGCCGCAGATTACATGGGAGATAAATTTCGTTCTCTTCACATTGATACCGAGCATCAGGGCACTCTGCATATTACCACCCACCGCATAGAAGGAACGTCCAAGTTTAGTCCATCTGAGCAGACAGAACATAACAAGTACCACAAGGATAGCAATGACAACGCCGATTTCTATGTACGCATCGATATATACGCCCTTTTTATTGATAGAACCCATACCGGGCATAATGATACGTGTCATCTTCAACGCTTTAAACGCCTCGTTCTCTACGTTAAAGGGCTTGGTATTTACAATCGTTGTCATACCTCTTGCAAAGAACATACCTGCCAACGTTACGATGAAAGGCTGGATATCCAGATATGCTACCAGGAAACCCTGGAATACACCAAACGCCAGACCGATTGCCAGCGCAATCAGTACGGAAACATAGACATTACCACCCTTATAATCAAGATACACAGCACAGCACATACTGATCAACGCTGTGATACCACCTACGGAAATATCGATTCCGCCGGTGATCATAACAAGGCTCAGGCCGCACGCCAGAATGATCAGGGCCGCATTGTTATTCAAAATATTAAAGAATGTCTGCGGTTTCAAGAAACCGGATCCCTGAAATATAATAGCGCCAATATACATCAGGAAGAACACGATAACCGTAATACTGAGGAGTAAGTTTGTGTCGCTGGCATTCTGCAGCTTATTGGCCAACCCCTTGCCTGCCGGTGCTGCTTTCTTATCTGTCTTAGCCATCCTTATGCCACCTCCTTACTCAGTTTCAATTTCTTGGTGAGAGTGGAGAAATACTCTCTCACGGTAGGCGCACTGACTACCACCAGGATGATAACTACGACAGCCTTATATGCCGGAAGGGCATCGGACTGTACCTGGAACTTATACAACGTGGTTGTCAGGAACTGAATTACATAAGCGCCGATGATGGAAGCCGTCATGTTGAACTTACCACCGCTCAAAGCATTACCGCCAAGGGCAACTGCCAGGATGGCATCCATCTCAATATCCTTAGCGATAACGGAATAGTTGATGGAGGAAATACGGCTTACCTTGATCAAACCTACCACTGCCACACACAGACCTAAGATCACAAACGCCAAAACTTTGATCAATGCCGGATTTAAACCATTCAGTCTGGAAGAACTCTGGTTGATACCAACCGCCTGTGTGTAAATTCTTAAGTTAGTCACTTTTAATACAATACCGATGACAATGATACAAGCAGCCGCAATGAATACCGGCGTCGGAATCGGTATACCCGGTATAAATTCCCCATAATATTTAAAGCTGGGATCACTGATAACCGGAAGTTCATTGTTGTTGATCCATGCCGCAATAGAACGACCTGCGGTAAACAAAATCAATGTCGCAATCATTGGCTGAATCTTAAAGTAAGCCACCAGCACACCGTTAAAGGCGCCAAACAGCATCGCCACCACACAGCTTACAAGGAATGCTACGATAATGGGAGCCTGTAAAGTCTCCGGACGGGAATTGTCACCACACAGCACGCGCAGAAGAACACTGCCTGCAATGGCAACAGCCGCGCCTACACTGATATCCTGACCGCCGGAAGCCGCTGTTACTAACGTCATACCGATTGCCAGAATCGCTAATTCTGAACCGCTGTCCAGGATTGTGATCAAGAAACCGGACAAAACCGGATTACCTGCCGCATTATATCCCAGCGTAATCTTAAAGAATCCGGGATCCGCGACCAGGTTAATCACCACCAACAGTAAGAGTGCCGCCAGCGGGATAAAACATTGGTTTCTAACCATTTTCATTAAAAAATTGGTATTATTGGCTTTCACCGTTTCACCTTTTCCCATTATT
>CAMNSD010000025.1 GCA_946554445.1 uncultured Lachnospiraceae bacterium
GCTGTACGATAACCAGACTCGTTAGGATCGTTGTTGATGATACCAACTTTGATCAACTCGCCAGATGCCTCTGCTGCAGGCTCTTCTGCTGCGGGCTCCTCTGCTGCGGGTTCTTCTGCTGCAGGCTCCTCTGCTGCGGGTTCTTCTGCTGCAGGTGCCTCTGTTGCTGCAGGTGCTGCTGCCTGCTCAGCCGGAGCGTCAGAACCGCCACAACCTACGAGACTAGCCATTACCATAGCGCCTGCAAGTAAAACTGCTAATTTCTTCTTCATTACTTAATTCCTCCCTTTCATTTTCATCATATTGAAGAATTGAAATATGTTTTGGAATCGGTAACCGTATCGGTCCCGTTCCTGAAACTACTTTAACAAAACATCCTTTCAGCTTCAACACTAAATAACCGCATTTTTTCAATTTGGGGGAGTTAAACAATACAAATTTGTTTTATGTCAATATTATTTGATACAAATTTGTGATTTTATTATAATTTTTTATGATTTTGTTGAATTTTTATTGATTTTTACCAGAAAGTAGGTTACACTAAACACTTGTATTGTACCGTAAAAATTGTCATATCTTGCTATCAGATTACATTTTTTTCAGATTGGAAAATATTTTATGAATAAATATTGTATAATTTATGAACAAATCATGAACAAAAAGAGGAATTTTCTATCATGAACAAGTACGAAATGCTTACAAAACAACTCATAGAAAGGATTTCAAGAAATCTACAGGAAGGAATCACTGCCCTGCCCACAGAGGCGGAGTTGTGCACACAGTATCAGGTCAGCAGGCAGACCGTCCGAACAGCGCTTTCTACCCTGCGAAATCAGGGCATTATCACAAGCCGTCAAGGCAGCGGCTCCTACGCCACAGGTTTGCTCCCGTTTCCCAGCCGCAATATCATCCCTGTTCTTGTGGCCAGTGGGCAGGAATATATTTATCCCAGCCTATTAGGCGATATCCAGAGCACCCTGGCATCCCAGGGATACCAGATACAGATTTATCCCACGGAAAACGATGTATCCACCGAGCGGAAGTATCTCCTCTCCCTGCTCCAGGATCCTCCGCGGGGCATGATCATAGAGGGCTCTAAAAGTGCCCTCCCAAGCCCAAACTTAGATCTATACGAGAAACTGAAAAGAGGCGGAACCTTTCTCCTCTTTCTACACAACTGTTACAACGGTATGACAGACGAAATCTGTATTAAAGACGATAACTATTACGGTGGTTATCTTCTGGCCGAGTACCTGGTTGAATTGGGACATACCCGCATTGCAGGGCTGTTTAAATCAGACGACAAGCAGGGACCGGAGCGCTATCTGGGCGTCGCGTCCTGTCTAAGGGATCTTGGACACGAATTGAAAGACAGGCATGTAGGATGGTTCGACACCTTGGACATCGAAGCCCTGCGCAAGAGACAAGATACCCGCTTTCTCACCAGATTTATCCAGGAGCGTCTGCCCGGTTGTTCCGCCATCATCTGTTACAATGACGAAGCCGCTTACTGGCTTATGAAAGAACTCTCTTATGCCGACATCCAGGTGCCCCGGGATCTCTCAGTGGTCTGTTTCGACAACAGTTACTTAAGCGACCTGAGTAAGATTCGGATCACCACCCTGACACACAGGCCTCATGAGATGGGGCGGAGTGTTGCCGAGTGTATGATGCAGAAATTAAGGGGGATCCCTGTGGTATCACAGGAAATCCCCTGGGAGATCGTGCAGAAGGAAAGCGCCGGGCCATACAGATCTTAGTTCTTTTGGCCCGCGCGGTATTCCCTGGGCGTACAGCCCTGCGTTTTTTTAAACACAAAGCTGAAATAATGAGGATCTTTATAGCCCACTTCCAGGGCAATATCACCAGAATGTTTCTCCGTCTGTTTCAGAAGTTTTTTGGCCTTATCCATCCGTTTCTGCGTCACATATTCAATAAAGGTCATCTGCATGGCCTGACTGAAGATTGCGCTGAAATAATTGGCGCTGACATTGACTTCTCCCGCCACAGAGTTTAAAGAAAACGATTCTTGAGAATAATTTTCTTCTATATAATCAAGGGCTTTCTTCAACACCCGCTTACTCTGATTGTCGGATTCTCTGTCGCGCAGTTCTATAGCCTTGTACAACATATTGCGGATATAGCGGGGGATTTCTTCCACGGACAGATTTTTATCCTGTATCTGGCCGCCCGCCTCTGCCATAAACTCTTCCTTATCGCCGCCGATAGATTCCACATAAGCCAGCGTCACAAAGCGGACATGCAGCACCAGATAATTTTGAAACATCGTGGACTGCAGCGCTTCGTTGATAGTCAACAGATAACTATCCACAAATTCCGGTATATCTTCCCTGCTGCCGCGAAGCAGAAAATCTTTGAACAGTTCCGGATCCATTTTAGAGTAGTCAATGTCTCCAATCTTACTGCCCTCTCTTTGCGGCATATAGTCCTCTGTCACTTCTTTCGTAAAAATGTGCACATGGGGCATCAGGAAACGATAGGCAAAGAGATGATTGACCTTGCTGTAACACTCCGCCAAAAGACTTAGTCGCTCCACCGGTTCTCCTACGGCCGCATACCAGTCCAGAAAATCCTCCGTGGGCTGACAGATCCGTTCCACATTCTCCAGATATTTGTCTGCAAGTTCCTGCATCTGCTCCACATTGCCCTTAATTAATACACCATAAGTATTGACATTCCAGCGAAAGACCAGATTCTCCGGATATCGCACAAAGTAGTGCAGCAGTTCCTCCCTCTTCCTGGCAAAGTCCTCCGATTCAAACCCCATATTTTCCCCGGCACGTTTTTCCTGTAAGTTAAACATCAAAAGATTGTAGCAGGGCGCATTGATCTTCAGGGAAAGTTTCGCCGCCTCCTCATAAATATCCTGCACCGGCATACGTCCCTCAAATACTTTGACAAAGAAATTGGTGCGGGAAAACTGCTCATACTCCCTGGATTCATCCTGATATTTCTCCTGGTATTTCCGCTGCTCCTGTTCCGTCTCTATCTTTACTTTTAAATCCGTCAGCACTTTCTGCAGGTTCGCTCTGGTAATGGGTTTTAAAAGGTACTGCTCCACGCCTACGGAGATTGCCTGTCTCGCATACTCAAAATCATCATAACCGCTGATGATGATAATCTTCATGTCAGGAAATTCCTGATGCACAATGCGACTCAAAGACAGGCCATCCATGAAAGGCATCTTGATATCTGTCAAAAGAACATCCGGCTTAGTCTTCTGGATGAGCGGCAGCGCCATCTCCCCATCACTGGCCTCTCCTACAAACTGATAGCCATACTGCTCCCACGGCATATTGTCCCTCAGCCCTTCCCTGACAATACTCTCGTCCTCCACCAGAAATATTTTTAGCATTGTTCCGTCCCCTTTCTAGTAATTCCTCTCCTCCAGCAATTCCTTTGTCACATTCTCTATCGTAAAGATATTCTCTTCCACATAATACTGCTGCTCTACTTCCTGGCCATTTTCCAGCATATCGATCACCTGAGACAGATACTCTCCCTGATTGGGATTACACTCGATGTCCACATTGATGATACCTTTCGCTACCATCTCCAGCGCATCATGGACCGCATCGAAGGAAATAATCGTAATATCGCCGCCGATACCCACCGTCTGCCCCGACTCCTTGATCGCTTCAATCGCACCGAATGTCATATCGTCATTCTGGGACACCACCACATCAATGTCCGGATATTTTTTTAAGAAAGTCTCCATCACTTCGCGGCCCTTGGCAGAAGTAAAATCCGCATACTCCTGTTCCAGGATATTCCAGTTCAAATGATCGGAAGCCACCGTTGAAAATCCTATCGTCCGCCCAATCTGCGAAGATGATCCTTCCGTACCCTTCAGCACTACGATATTAACCTGTCTATCGTTCATCCCCCGCTTCTTAAGATCCTTTTCCAGCCAGCGGCCTGCCCGTTCTCCTTCTTCCACAAAGTCGCTGCCCACACAGGTTACATAGAGACTTTTATCCTGTACATTCACATTTCTGTCCATGAGAACAACCGGGATTCCCGCCTCTTTCGCCTCCTGCAGCACAGTTTCCCAGCCGGTTTCCACCACCGGAGAGAATACGATATAATCTACCCTCTGGGAGATAAAGCTGCGGATTGTCTTAATCTGGTTCTCCTGCTTCTGCCTGGCATTTTGAAAAATCATAAAGTAGCCGTTCTGCTGGGTAAATGCATTCTGCACAGATTCTGTATTGGCAGTCCGCCAGCCCGACTCACTTCCAAGCTGCGACACTCCCACCACAATCCGGTCCTCCTCTTCGCTCACAGAACTATCCTCTTCTATATTAGTAAACAATCGGCCGCCAATCACCATCAAAGACAAAATGACAATGAACAGTACAATGACCAGGCTCCTGACAAATGCATTCTTCTTACTCATCTATGTTCTCTCCTTTATCCGCCGCATACGGAATCGCGGGAATAACAATCTCCACACGGGTGCCTTTTCCCCTGGCGGATTCAATCTGCATCCCATACTCCTGCCCGAAGTTCATGCGGATGCGTTCATTGACATTGGCAAGCCCGAAGCCCTTCTCCGTATCCTGGCAAGGTTTATAGATCTCGCCTTTCAGCTTTTCCAATTCCTTCTCATCCATACCCACGCCGTTATCCTGCACAACAAAATGTATCTTATCCCCCTGCAGGCAGCCCGTCACGGTAATCGTTCCCTTCGCACGCTTATATTTAATGCCATGGTAAAGTGAATTTTCCACAAGGGGCTGCAAAGTAAGTTTCAGAATCTTATACTGATACAGTTCCGGCGCAATCTGAATCTCATATTCCAGGATATCCCGGTAACGCACCTGCTGAATTTCCAGATAGCTTTTAATATGAAGTTCTTCTTCCTGTATGGTAATATACTCCCGCCCTTTAGACAACACCAGCCGGAAGAATTCCGACAAAGACATAACTACGTTTACCGCTTTATCCGAATCATTGCCCTCGATCAACCATACGATCGTATCCAACGTATTATATAAGAAGTGCGGGTTGATCTGTTCCTGTAAAAGCCGCAGGTCAGCCCGGCGCATCTTGCGCTCGTCCTCCTTAATCTTATGCACCAGTCCCTCGATGCTCTCCGTCATGCTGTTGACACTGTCCGCCAACACCGCCACCTCATCCTCGGAGTCCACACAAGCGCGGGCCGAGAAGTCGCC
Organism: uncultured Lachnospiraceae bacterium; assembly: GCA_946554445.1. Classification (GTDB taxonomy): domain Bacteria; phylum Bacillota; class Clostridia; order Lachnospirales; family Lachnospiraceae; genus UBA3282. The sequence continues at coordinate 5,199 of CAMNSD010000025.1, forward strand.
TTTTGCCACCTTCTGCGTGACGCGAGACAATTCCTGGATGGGCTGAGTGATACCCATCACTATCACAACAATCAAAACCGCCGCCAGAAAGAGTAGAAGAAAAAGTAAAACGCCGCAAAATCCCGTAAAAGTATTCACTTTCTCATTTAACTGTTCCGTCAGATGTTCCATGCTCTTAGTCTGATAATAAATATAGGACTGAATATTATCCTGAATCAGTTCTGTCATGATATAGATATTGTTATCCAGCATCTCGATATTCATATCATAACTGTTATCATTCTCCACATTTGTCTTAATATCGTCCACGCGGTCTTCCAGCGTATCAATATTACGCATTAGAATCTGAAGCCAGGCACGGCTCTCCCCATCTGTCGTGATACTCATGAGGTTGCCAAACTCACTGCGCAATTCGTTTAGTAGAACATAAGGATCTTTCAGGCTCTTATCATTCCCCACTGTCTCAAAAGTAACATAACCCACCACAAGTTTATAGAGACTCTCATCCATCTCCTCCTTAAAATTCAGGTTATAATTATTCGCCACAGTCATATTGCTCACAATATTGTCATAGGCCTTGCTGTAATTATGGAGCGCATAGATCAGATAAATGACCATCACCAGAAAGGGAATCGCCACGATCACGGAAAGCAGAATCAATTTATGTTTGATGGAATACTTTACTTTGGCCGCCTGCATACTTTAATCTCCTTTCTTAACCATTCTACCAATTTTCTGTGAAAAGATAAATTGTAAATTTTTTTCTATTAAATTAAGATTTTTACATTAAATTAAGATTCTTTGTTTGCATTGACACGCTAAAAGGTGTAATATAAACATGTGTATCGTTTTTTAGCAAATAAACTCATAATGAAAGATAAGAATAATGAAAGAAAATTCTGTTTTTGCCAAGATTTATGAATATATCTGTAAAGACACCGGCAGGAAGAATGAGTCATCCAAACTAATTGTTGTCCTTAGGCTGCTAATTCTGTCCATGGCCGCCTATTCCCTGCTCAATTGTTTTTTAATCGCATGTATCAGGGATGTCAGGGCGCTTGCTTTTGCCATTTTTTCCCTTGTTCTGTTTATTCTTTCCTTTGTGTGCTCCTATTATTGGAGTTCTTTCGCGTCCTACTGTATATTAAATATCTATATCCTTACCTGGACGATAGCCAATGTACTCTGCTTTGGCTGGAATATCGGAGTGCAGCATTTTCTTACCACGCTGCTTGTATTTTGCTTCTTTTCTAAATACAGATACGAAAAAGCCAAGTTCATCTACACAGGTTGTCTGCTGGTCCTACGTTTATACCTGTATTATTACTGCCAGTCACATACGCCTGTATTTACTTTGACGCCCTCTTTGGGAAATTATCTGCAGATTGTAAATACCTTTTTCGTTTTCCTGACGCTCGCGCTGACCGCTTATATATTCAGCGCCGATTCCCAGGAACTGGAGGGTAAACTAATCGAATACAACAGACAGCTTATGAAACAGGCTAATACCGATACACTGACCGGTCTCTATAACCGCCGCAGTACCATAGAATATCTGGACGATCTGCTCAATAATCCGGAAAACCAGATCAGTATCTGCCTGTGCGATATCGACTTCTTTAAACATGTAAACGATACTTACGGCCACGATGTGGGCGATGTGGTGCTTAAAAAGATTTCTGAGACCTTCCGGAAAGAACTGCCGCAGGATTCTTTCATTTCCCGCTGGGGCGGCGAAGAATTTTTACTGATCTTCCCCAAACTGAACGGGGATGAAGCGGTGATAGCTTTGGAGAAACTTCGACAGAAGATCAAAGCGATCGTGTTTGACGGCGTCATTGAGACTTTTACCGTCTCCTTGACTTACGGCCTAGTGGAATACGATTACCACAGCGACCTGACCACCATCTTAAAAGAAGCGGACGAAAAATTATATCTTGGCAAAGAAAGCGGACGTGACCGGATCATCTTCTGATCCGGTCATTATTTGTCTTATCCTCTCATATATTAATACAAATCTCTCTTGAGGGTATTTACTTGAAACGCACTCTCACATTCAAACAATGGGCTGCTGCCCTGATTCTTTTGGGCGGTTTTTGCGCCTCCACCTTGTTTTATTATGTACATAGCCATCAGGACGCCAAATTCGAAGCCTTCGGTAAACAGTTTTTCCTAAACGAAGTGCAGGCCAATCCTATCCATTTTCATTATACAATAGACAACGCTGCCGCCTATGGCATAGACGAATCCAGCCTAACTCTGCCTGTCTATCACGCTGGCGAGGCTGCTGACGATATCTATGAACTCTCACAGACCAGAAACATCTTGGCCGCGATCAACCGTGATTCGTTGAGTGAAGATAACCAATATCTGTACGATCTGCTGGACACTTACCTGTCCGCAACAGCAGGCACCACCGCCCATCCATATTTCGCGGAACCGTTGTCCCCCTCTTCGGGGGCTCCCTCGGAACTCCCAGTCCTTCTGGCGGAATATCAGTTGGATAGCACAACGGATGTTGAAAACTATCTACATATCCTCTCCCAGATTCCGTCTTATTTTGACGGTCTGGTGGTCTACGAGAAGGAAAAAGCGGAGGCCGGACTTTTTATGTCCGATGAGACGGCCGACAAAACAATCGCACAGTGTATGGCGCTGATGGATCCGGACTCCCTGGCGGAAGGCAGCCACTTCCTGGAGATCACTTTTCAGGAGAAACTGGATGCCCTTTCAGCGCAAGGTGTCATCAGCAAGGAACAGGCGATCTCTTATCAGTCGGAACATGACCGCCTCCTGACAACTGTCGTCGCTCCCGCCTACGATAAACTGGCTGATGAGATTACTCTCTTAAAAGGAACGGGCAAACACCTCGGCGGATTGGCACAGTACGAAGGGGGCCGCGACTACTATCTAGCCCTGCTGCGTCTGCGCACCGGCTCTTACCGGGATATTGCAGAGATCAAGAGACTGCTCTATCAGGATCTGCAGTTTCATTATGAATCCCTGATGCATCTGTTACAGACAGATCCCTCCCTCAAAGATTTGATCCTGCAGGAGCCCTCGCTTCTGCCCAAATCTTCTCCGGAAGAATATCTGTCTTATCTGCAGACGGCCATCCAACAGGATTATCCTGCCATTCCGTCCGGAAAGGACAATTCCCAAATCCGTTCCGTGGTCAAATACGTAGATCCGAGCCTGCAGCCCTATAGCGCCCCTGCCTTTTATATGACGCCGCCCATTGACGATGTCTGCGACAACATCATCTATATCAATACCCAGGACACCACCGGCGACCTGTCTCTCTTTACCACACTGGCTCATGAAGGTTATCCCGGCCATCTGTACCAGACCGTCTACAGCCAGCGTTATTGGGATGACCATAACATTCCGCCCCTGCGCAGCATTCTTTACTACGGCGGCTTTATCGAAGGCTGGGCCATGTATGTGGAACTTTCCTCCTACGACTATGCGATCCAGCTGGCGGAGGCCACGCACCCAGAAGCCGTTCTCTACTACCAGGCCTGCCGTCTCGACCGACAGATTCAGCTGTGCCTGTATTCCCTATTGGATGTGGCAATCCACTATGACGGCGCTTCTCTGGAAGACGTGAAGAGAATCTTTTCTTCACTGGGCGCCATGAACGATGAGAGCGTGCAGGCCGTCTACCAATATATTGCTGAAGAACCCTGCAATTATCTGAAATACTACCTTGGTTATCTGGAAATCATGGAATTAAAAAAACAGGCCGCCGTCATCTGGGCCAAACCCGGAAAGACTGACGCTGCCTGCGACCAAACAGACTTTCAATATCAATTTCATTGTTTCCTTTTGCAGAACGGCCCAGCGGATTACCGGTCACTGGCCTCAAGATTGGCTTTATGGAATCCATGACACGAAAAAACTCTCAATGTCCTTGAGAGTTTTTCATGTCATGCTCTATTATTTGTCCCTGAAAAACCTGTTTAATTTAAGCAGGGCTTGTTCCAATATATACTGTTCTTCCTCCGACAACCCTGCAATCACGGCATCTATCATCTGTTCGTGGAACTTCTGGTGGTGAAGGTAGGCCCTGACGCCTTTATCCGACAAAGAGATCAGCACCACCCGCCGATCCTCCTCACTGCGGGTTCTGTTCACATAGCCTTTCTTTACAAGACCGTTGATGGATATGGTAAGCGTTCCCGTAGTTACCTCAAGTTCCCTGGCAACGCTGGTCATATTCTTCGCATCCTCCATGCCGATCGCTTCTATGACATGCATGTCATTTGTGGTCACATCCCGGTACTCTCCTGTCCTGATGGCACGTTCTTCTATGGTGTTGATATCACGGAACAATTTGACCAATACTTCATTCAGTGTATTATTGATATCCATCTCGGCTCTCCAACCTTCGTCATTTCTGTTGTCTCATTGTAGCAGATATTACTTTGATAGTCAAACTATTCCTCCATCATCTCGTCAATATAACCTCTGTCCCAGAGTAGGATCTGAAGTTTCTTTGCGGCCTCCACAGCCGGCGCCGTAAAATATTGGTTGGTCATGACCGCGCCCACCATCCGCTCATAATAGGCACAGCCTCCATAGGTACGAAGCACGGCCTCCACGCCTACCGGACCGTTATAACGCTTACACTGAATCGCGTAAGTGACGCCGTCTTTCTCCGCCAGGATATCTACGCCGAAGTCTCCGCTTCCCCGCGTCACTTCCACCTCTATAAATCCCTGCTTTTCCAACAATTCCGCGCAGAAATATTCAAAATCATGGCCTTCCATCTCATCCATGAAGCCTGTCCTGCGGTAACGGCGAAAACGACGGACACACTTTAGCAAAAGTATGGCCGCCGCTGTCAGGACAATGATAGCTATTATAATTGCCATTAGTATTGTTAGCTGCGATTGCTGCATCTATTTATTTCCTCTGATCAATTCTAATAAATCCTTTTCCTTCCATAACTCATTTGGGAAAATAGAAATCTCTCTCTTATGCTTTCTTATAATTCTTACTGGCTCTATGGTATTGTCATACACATGTAAAATATCGCATATTTTAATAAGTTCTCTTATATTACCTAAAGACTTATAGTATCTTTCAACAATCTTATTCCTGTCAACATCATGACCACCTGCTGCAACTCTTGCTTCTACACGACTTACATTAATCCAAGGATTTACTGTTAGCACAAAAATACATTTTATAAAATATCCTTCCTCCTTGGCTTTTCTCAAAATGTCTAATTTATAATTTGAAGATAATACCGTTTCAAAAGTAAAATCTTCTTTTGACACTATAGATTCATATCTCTTTTGATCTACAAATCGAGCCGCAGCCTCATTATCCATACCAGTGGATGCCACAACATCATCTGCATTGGTATAAACACCAATTTTTTCAAAATACTGTGTTATCGTACTCTTTCCAGAACCATTAGGTCCAGCCAACACTAATATCATAGGTTTTTTATCTGACATATTTTATCGCTCCATCAGGATATTCCATATATGCCCTTTTTGATTTAACATCATACTTAGCCACCGGTTGCTCACATATCTTTGCTTTGGCTACCGCCGACCTTACTGCTTCTACTGCTCTTACATCCATCTTGGCATCTTGGAGCGTAATGTATTTTTTCCTATCGGAACCTGTAACTACCCGAATGGAAATGTTCTCTCCATCGACACATACAGCCCTGTCTTTTTTCTTCTTTAAACCTTTAAACCAATGCTTCTTTATTTTTCCCATGCAAGCCCTCCAACTTCAAATATTTTACAGTTCTTAGAAACTTGGGTATCTCAGGATTTCTTCCTCTTAACCCACACAAACCCATGCCCCGGCAGGGTAATATCTTTTACATCCTGTACTTTTCCACTCAGCATATCTTTCCAAACGTCGTCTTGTTCCAGTGAAACCTTCTTCTCCAGATCATGGAAATTAAAAATCCCCAGCATTCGCTCTTTACCCTTGGTTCTCATTAGACACAGTACTGCGTCATCCCCGGCATCCACCACCTGACAGTCCGCATCCGCCTCAAAGACTTTCTCCTTTTTGCGCAACGCCTCAAGCTGCCCAAGCGCCTGGAAAATCTGTCCGGCCACAGTCTCCTTGTCATCCCGCTCCGCCGCCAGTTCCCAACGGAATTTTCCCCTGTGAAGATAACGGGAATCCGCCGCTTTTGCCGGCTCCTGTTTATAGGTGTAATCATTTACCTGGCCTACCTCGTCACCACTGTAGAGCATAGGAATCCCTGACTGAGTCAGCATATAAGCGTGGAGCATGATATCCATACGGACGGCATCCTTCATTTTCTGCTGATCTTTCTCAAACCCTGCGCTCTCCACGCCGCACATGGACGCCGTGGTGCCGCAGAATCTCGCATCACCGAGTCTGGGATCATCATTATAAAGTTCTCCTCTGCTCACGCTGCCCGGATAATTTCCTGTAAAGTAATCATTCAAATATTTCTTATGGGCCACTTCATCCATGCCCCAGGTCTGCAGGGTAGGATAATCCAGCCCCCAGCCAATATCATCATGGCATCTTAAATAATTCAGGAAAGTATATTCCCTCGGCAGACCGTTCACCACATCCATCTGTTTCTTCAAAAGACGCACATCCCTGGTGGCAACACAATTCCAAGTGGTGGCCATCGTTGTCACATTGTAGAGCATATGGCACTCCGGTTTTTCCACCGTTCCAAAATACGGCACTACCTTTTCCGGTTCCATCACAACTTCGCCCAACAATACCACGCCCGGACACACAATCTCACCGATCATGCGCATCATCCGCACGATAGTATGTACCTGTTTTAAGTTCCTGCATTGGGTGCCAAGTTCTTTCCAGATATAAGGCACCGCATCGATACGTATGATATCCATACCCTGATTGGCCAGATACAGGAAATTGTACATCATCTCGTTAAACACGCGGGGATTCTGATAATTCAGATCCCACTGATAGGGATAGAACGATGTCATCACATAATGTCCGATTTCCGGAAGCCAGGTGAAATTGCCCGGCGCGGTGGTCGGAAATACCTGCGGCACCGTCTCCTCATACTGTGCCGGTATATCATAGTTATCATAGAAGAAATACCGACTCATATATTCGCCTTCGCCCTGGCGCGCCCTCCTGGCCCACTCATGCTCTTCCGAAGTATGGTTCATGACAAAATCCATGCACAAGCTGATTCCCCGCTCATGGCACTGCGCCGAAAGCTGCGCCAGATCGTCCATGCTGCCCAGATCCGGCCGCACTTTCCTGAAATCTGCCACGGCATATCCGCCATCTGAACGTCCTTGCGGAGAATCCAAGAACGGCATCAAATGAATATAGTTCACATTGCAGGATTCCAAATAAGACAGCTTCTCCTGCAGTCCCTGTATGGTGCCCGCAAAGTTATCAATGTAGAGCATCATGCCCAGCATATCTTTCCTGCGAAACCATGCTGGATCTTTCTCCCGCTTCTGGTCGAGGGCTTTCATCTTCTGGTCTCGCGCCAGATAATAGGTATACATCTGATCGCACAGTTCTGCAAACATGGAATCGTTCTCATACAGTTCCATATACAGCCAGCGCAGTTCATCATGGTGTTTTTGTAATCGTTTTTCAAAAATCGTTGAATCTTTCATCATTTCCTCCCAAATTCATCCCCTGTGATAATAGATTCCCTTCATTTATTACACAATATACCACGAGAAGACCGATTTCGCAATTACAATAAACGCCTATTTGGCGTATTTCATGTTTCGAGAGCAATGTTTTCGTCATTTACCCCTTGCATTCTCCCTCTCCATCCGCTATAATCATCCCTATCAAGCAAAAAGTGAGGTAACACCGCATTGAGGATGTAATCTGTTTTTAACAACTTAACACGGCAACAAGTCATAGTTTGTTATCAGAGGCAGATCATATCATTGGTGTACTGTATTTTTTTTGCGGGTTTCTATTCTTATAGGCATTCCCGTTTCTTTTTGAGGTCCTCTGGCAACAGGGACTTTTTTATTGGACAAAAGGCATCCTGTACACCACGAAACAGCCTTTTGTCAGAAGAAGGGAGTGCATCTATTATGTCACAAATTCAGGTATCCGATTTAACTTTCTCCTATGATACCAGTTACGATACAATTTTTGAAAATACGTCCTTTACCATCGACACGGACTGGAAACTCGGTCTGATCGGCCGAAACGGCAAGGGCAAAACAACGTTCCTAAACCTTCTGCTGGGCAAATACGACTACAGCGGTTCTATCAGCCATTCCACCTGTTTCGATTATTTCCCCTGCCCGGTCACGCAGGCGCAGGAGAAACTGATCACGGCGGACCTGGCGGAAGAACTGATTCCAGATTACGAACTCTGGAAGGTCTGTCGCGAACTGGACAATCTGAAAGCCGATGCCGAGATTCTCTACCGGCCTTACGAAACACTCAGCCACGGAGAACGAACGAAGGTCATGCTGGCCCTGCTCTTTTCCCGGGACAATCATTTCCTGCTGATCGACGAGCCTACCAATCATCTGGATATCGGAGCCAGAACCCTGCTGCGGGACTATCTGTGCACCAAAAAAGGCTTTCTTCTGGTCTCCCACGACAGATGGCTCTTAAATGAATGCGTCGATCATATTCTGGTACTAAACCGTAGTTCCATCCGGGTGGAAAAGGGCAATTTCGACAGCTGGTACGCCAATAAAGAAAAACAGGACAGTTTCGAACAGGCTGAAAACCAAAAATTAAAAAAGGAGATCGGCAAACTGAAAGAAGCCGCCAGACGTACCGCCATGTGGGCCGATAAAGCGGAAGGCCGGAAGATCGGGTATGATCCCGCCAAGGAACATGACCGTTTCATTGGCACCCGTGCCTACATCGGCGCCAAGTCCGCCCGGATGCAGCAACAGCGTAAAAACCTTGACAACAGACGCACTGCCGCCATTGAGGAAAAGGAAACCCTGCTCAAAGATATCGAAACTGTGGCCGACCTAAAACTGCCCACCCTGACACATCATAAACAGATTCTGGTACGCGCAGATCATTTAAATCTGGGCTATGGCGAAACTACTGTTGTACAAGACCTCACTTTCTCACTCGGTCAGGGTGACCGTATATGGCTCCAAGGTGCAAACGGCTGCGGCAAATCCACACTAATCAAGGCCATTTTGGGGGATACTTCCGTTACCTTATCCGGTGAACTGCAGCTTGCCAGCGGTCTTTCCATATCCTACATTAATCAGGATACCTCGCATGTAGCTGGCAGTCTGCAGGATTACATCCGCTCTGCGAATATGGACGAAAGCCTATTTAAAGCCATTCTGAGACAGCTTGATTTTACGCGGACACAATTCGACAAGCGCCTGGAGGAATACTCTGAAGGCCAGAAAAAGAAGCTGTTAATTGCCACAAGCCTGCTCACGCCCGCGCATCTTTATATCTGGGATGAGCCGCTCAATTATATTGACATCTTTTCCAGAATGCAGCTGGAAAAACTAATCCTTACACACTGCCCCACACTGCTGTTTGTGGAACATGACCGGACATTCGGAGAAAAAATGGCCACGAAAACCATTGAAATGAAATTATAAAATTTATTTTATATTTTCTTTCTTTTTTCTTTCGAATTCTGACACATCCCATTCACAAATTGTATGTATAGTAATAACTGTAGTTGAGACAGAGCCGAATCAAAGAATCCGGCCCGCAAGAATATCCTACATAGATTTTTATGCGGTGGTTACTACACTTCCAATGGAGTCGCCGGTGCTGAACTGGTGCCGACCGACTTCGACTAAACATAACAGTGCATCTAACCAATGCCTGTTGACATATATTAGGACTGATACATTTCTATCCTTCTCACACAATGAAAACGGCGTTCATGACGGACGCCGTTTTCATTATGCAACCTCCTCTATACCAGCATCCCCGCCAGCACGATACTGGCTATAATTCCCGCCAACGTGGCTAACAGAGCGCCCTTTAAAGTATAACGTGTCTTAGTGACCTTTGCCGCCAGAAAATAAACGCTCATGGTATAAAAAATCGTTTCCGTACAACTCATCATAATAGAAGTCGTCAGCCCGATCAGAGAATCCGGCCCATGGTTCTTAAAGATATCCAGCACAAGTCCGGTAGCCGCCGAAGAGGAAAACATCTTCACCAGCATCAGCGGGATCAGTTCTGAAGAAAATCCAAGCCGCGCCGCTATCCCGCCAAAAAGCCCGCCTATAAATTCCAGGAATCCTGAAGCCCGAAGCACCCCCACAGCCACCATCAATCCAATCAGTGTAGGCATGATCTGAATGACCGTATGAAAACCGTCTTTGGCTCCCTTGATAAAATCCTCATATACATTACAGCGGTTGGATATTCCGTAGGCAACGATATAGAAGATGATAACCGGAATGATAATATTGGAAACATTGGATAATACGGAGGCCATATATACACCTGCCGAATCTTTTATAAAAATCTATGCAGACGGGCTGATTTTTATTATACTAAAAGTAAATTCCTTCGGAATTAACTTTACGAGATCCGCTTCGCGGACTCGGATACTAGTAAAAGGTAATTAAATTCCTTCGCAATTAACTTTGCGAAATCCGCTTCGCGGACTCGGATACTGCCAAAAGAAAGAATTGTAAATTGCTGCGCAATTAACTTTGCGAGATCCGTTTTGCGGACTCGGATACGGCGGAGCATTCAGGAAAAAGAGAGGATAATAGTTTGGAAAATATCAGAAAATATTCGTTGCGGGAAGTTTCTTATTATAAGGTTCACGGGCGGACGATTCCCGGTGTTTGTCCCTTGCCGCTTTTCTTTAATGGAAGCGCTGTGGAAGTGAATGTATCGGGTTCGGAACTTTGGATTGATATTGAGACAGGCTATCACATCCATGAAATATGGGTTACCTGCGAGATCAACGGTGAACTGATGAGTCGGCAGATGCTGATGCCGGGCAGATATTCTTTATGCCTGTTTCGCGGCATGAGTCCGGAAGCTGTCAAAAACGTGCGGTTTACCCGGGAATTGCAGGCCATGACAGAGGATGAGGACTGCTATCTTCTGGTCCACGGTTTACAGGCTGACGGTACTTTTTATCCTGTTCCCAAGAAAAAATATACGTTGGAATTTGTAGGTGACAGTATTACTTCCGGCGAGGGTACCTACGGCGCGAAGGCTGATACCGACTGGATTCCCATGTACATGGGGTATAGCCGTAATTATGCAAAAATGGTGGCCGAAGCCCTGGACGCAGATGCCTTTCTGATTTCCCAGGGCGGCTGGGGTGTGCTTTCCAGCTGGGACGCCAATCCTAACTGCAACCTCCCTTCCCGCTATGAAAAACTCTGCGGACTTTGTTCCGGCTCCGTCAATGAAAGTCTGGGAGCCTTTGCCCCTTACGATTTTACTGGCAGAAAGATTGACGCTCTCATTGTCAATTTAGGCACCAACGATGCTTCCGCCTTCGTGCAGCCCGCATGGTCTGATCCTGTGACCGGCCAGACCTTTGAACAACGTCTGAACCCGGACGGCACCTTCCAGGAGGACGATCTGCGCCGCTTCAAAATTGCTGTTATCGACTTCTTAAAAATGCTGCGCAAAGATAATCCACAGGCGCATATTATCTGGTGCTATGGTATGTTGGGATATGATCTTTCCCTGGCAATCAATGACGCAGTCAACCAATACATGGCCGTAAGCGGCGACTACAACGTTATCTTCCTGCAACTGCCGGACACTACCGAAGAAACGGTGGGCTCCCACGCGCATCCTGGCGAGAAATCCCACAGACGGGCCGCCCAGGTAATCATTGAATATTTACAGAAATATTTTGAAAAATACAGCCTCAGATAAGCGAGGAGTTTTTCTAATTGCCACAAATACACCCCGCAATGCATAGTCACTGCGGGGCGATATCTTTTCATAATATTCAACTTTTATCTGCCAGGCAGCATCTACTGGCGTTCCAACTCCATCATCCCCAGTTTTAATGCTCCCATGATGCCCTGCTTGTCATCGAGGCTCTGTACCACAATATAAGAGTCCAGGTCTTCCAATTCCTTCGTCTTGATATAGCCATTTAAAAGTGTCTTATATTTCTCACGCACCAACGGCAGAAGCTGTGTCTGGTGCATCACACCGCCGCCCAGGATAATCCGCTGGGGTGATAAGGTCATCGTGTAGTCTACCAGAGCCTGCGCGATATATTCAGCTTCCATCTCCCACACTTCCGGCCTATCTGCAAGTTCCACAGCTTTCTTTCCCCATCTGCCCTCAATTGCCGGCCCAGCCGCCAGGCCTTCCATACAATTGGAATGGAAGGGGCAGAATCCTTTATAGGTATCCTGCGGAAGTCGGCTTAAGAGAACATGCCCTCCTTCCGGATGCATCATGCCGTGGAGCAGTCTGCCGTCCACGATCGCACCCACACCTACGCCGGTCCCGATGGTAATATAAATACAACTATGTAATCCTTTGGCGATACCCCAGGTGTACTCTCCAAGAGCTGAACCGTTCACATCCGTGTCAAATCCTACCGGCACTCCCAGTTTATCCTTAAATGCGCCTACTATATTATAATTCTGCCATGCCAGCTTCGGTGTTGTCGTGATATATCCATAGGTCTCAGAATCCCTGTCCACATCAATGGGCCCAAAGCACCCAATGCCCAACGCCTCTATTTCTTTACCCTCAAAAAATGCCAGCAGTTTTGGGATAGTAATCTCCGGTGTCTCTGTGGGGATGGACACCTGCTCCATGATTTCCCCATTCTCATTGCCAATGGCGCATACCATTTTCGTACCGCCTGCTTCCAATGCCCCTAATACCATATGCCCTCCGTTCCGAAGCCGCCGCATCAGAATATCCAGTCATCCCAGAAATCCTGTGGACTATGCCTCTTTTTATAAGTTTATTCTATCATATTGTCAATCCATAGCTGTCACAATATCCCGCGCCACATACACGCCGCTGGCAGATGCATGAGACAGGGAATGCGTCACGCCACTGCCGTCCCCAATGATATAAAGCCCCTTGTACTTTGTCTCCAGATGTTCGTTGATCTCCACTTCCATATTATAGAATTTGACTTCCACACCATAGAGCAGGGTATCATCATTGGCCGTCCCCGGTGCGATCTTATCAAGCGCATAGATCATCTCGATAATACCGTCCAGAATCCGCTTCGGGAGCACCAGACTCAAATCTCCAGGCGTGGCCGCAAGCGTTGGCTCTATCACGCCTTCCGCGATACGTTTCGCATTGCTCCTCCTTCCACGCACCAAGTCCCCAAAACGCTGTACAATAACACCGCCGCCCAGCATATTGGATAATCTGGCAATGCTCTCCCCATAACCGTTACTGTCCTTGAACGGCTCCGAAAAATGTTTGGCGACAAGCAGCGCAAAGTTAGTGTTATTGGTCCGCTTATCCACACCCTCATAACTGTGTCCGTTTACTGTCACAATGCCGTTGGTATTTTCATTGACCACGATACCATAGGGATTCATGCAGAAGGTCCTCACGCTGTCCTCGAATTTCTCCGTGCGATAGACAATCTTACTCTCATACAACTCGTCTGTCAGATGGGAAAAAATCACCGCCGGAATCTCTACGCGCACACCAATATCCACACGATTGGACTTTGTATTGATCGAAAGTTCGCCGCACACTTTCTCCATCCACTTACTGCCGCTTCTTCCCACAGATATGACACATCTGTCACAATCATAGGCCTCTTTCTCTGTGATCACCCGGTAGCCTTCCTGCGTCACTTCCACTGTTTTAATCGGCGTATCAAAATAAAAATCCACTTTGTCTTTCAGTTCTGCATACAGATTTTCCAACACGATATAGTTGATATCTGTTCCCAGATGTCTGACCGAAGCGTCCAGCAAGTTAAGATTGTTCTGCAAGCACAGTTTCTTAAACTGCGTTCCGGCCGTGGAGTACAGTTTGGTACCTTCCCCGCCGTATTTCATGTTGATCTCATCCACATAATGCATCAGTTCTATGGCCTGCTTCTTACCCACATACTCATGGAGGGTGCCGCCAAAATCATTGGTAATATTATATTTTCCATCAGAAAAGGCACCCGCGCCGCCAAAACCACTCATGATAGAGCAGCTTTTACAATTAATACAGCTTTTAACTTTATCCCCATCAATCGGACAGTGACGTTTATCCAATGCATGCCCTGCCTCAAAAACCGCTATCTTCAGATTTTCCTTCTTCTGTGTCAATTCATAAGCCGAATAAATCCCACCCGGCCCTGCGCCGATAATAATTACATCATATTTCATCGTGTACCCCCGCCTGTCATTTTCCATTTACATTGAAAATAATTATACCATACAACTCTCAACGTGTCATTATTGTATACAGTAAACTTTAGTGACAGTTAACATGTCCATGAACGGAATTGAAATCCCCTTTACAATATGTTATACTTCTCTTCAAAGGCGCTCTATAAAGTAGGGTTTTATCGTTACACCATTTCAGCGGATAATTACTATTAAGGTATCCGAGTATACAACAGGGGGGTTTTTTGTGGTTATTAAAAAGAGAAAAAGAGTCGTTTTGATAGGATTTGCAATCCTGATTGCTGTCAGCATTATTGTATTTGTCCTATCTTCCCTGATCATCGCCAGAAAGAGCAATGACGCAATCAGCCAGGTCGGAAAGGTCTACACTCATGCGATGGCCGGACAGGTCAAACAGACCTTTGACGCAGTCATCAGTATGCAGGTCTTTCAATTGCAAGGACTTGTGGATCGAACCCCTCCTGACAGTGTAACTTATGGTCAGGAAATGATTGATGATCTCATAGAGAGCGCCCGCGTGCGCAGTTTTACCTATCTTGCACTCTATACGGAAGACGGAGATTCAGAAATTATCTATGGTGAACCCATAGAGTACTATGACGAGAGTACTTTTTACAGAGTATTAAAAAACAGTAACCAACGTGTATTTTCCAGCTACGACGCCAGCGGAGAACGGATTATGTGTCTGTTGGTGGATGCCCAGTATCCTATGCAGAATGGCCAGACCAGTTCCGCTATCGTGGCCGGACTTCCCATGCATTATCTGGAGGAAGTACTGTCCTTAAATGACAGTAACACAGATATGTATTCTTTCATTATCCGAAGAAACGGCACTTATGTTGTCAGAAATGTGGATGGGGATAATTATTTTGACCGGGTTCTGGATATCTTTTCCAATTCAGAACAGGACGCAGGGGATACCTACATACAGGAATTACAGGCTGCTCTCAACACAGATGCCGATTATTCTACTCTCATATATAACGGGGATGAATACGAGTATATGCTGTGCACGCATCTGCCCGATTCCGAATGGTATCTGGTATCCATCATGCCCTTTGGACTGTTGGAAGATATCGTAAACGATATGAATATCCAAAGACAGGTCATCATCCTGGTCATGGCAGGCGTAGTACTGGTGGGAATCGTCATAATATTTTTCCTCTACTACAGGCTGTCGCAGCAGCAGCTACGAGAACTGGAACAGGCGGAGCAGGAGGCTGTCCAGGCTAATAAGGCCAAGAGTGAATTTCTTTCCAGCATGAGCCATGATATCCGGACGCCGATGAACGGTATCGTGGGCATGACGGCCATAGCGATGGCAAACATCAACGATATGAATAGGGTAAAGGAGTGCCTTGGCAAGATAACCCTTTCCAGCAAACACCTGCTTGGTCTCATCAATGACGTCCTGGATATGTCCAAAATTGAAAGCGGCAAGCTGTCTCTGAACATGAACCAGATTTCCCTGCGGGAGGCTATGGAAAGTATCGTAAATATTGTGCAGCCGCAGATCAAATCCAGACAACAGCACTTTGACATTTTTATCCA
The DNA here is from genome assembly GCA_946554445.1 of uncultured Lachnospiraceae bacterium. GTDB lineage: Bacteria > Bacillota > Clostridia > Lachnospirales > Lachnospiraceae > UBA3282. The sequence goes on from CAMNSD010000025.1 coordinate 21,062, forward strand.
AAATATACAGACGGAAGAAATCTATTGCGACAGCGTCCGCTTAAATCAGGTGCTGCTAAACCTTCTGTCTAATGCCATTAAGTTCACTCCGGAGAGCGGTCATATTTATATCCGTCTGGAACAGGAGTCCTCTCCTAAGGGAGACAACTATGTGAGATGCCATTTCTGGGTGAAAGACAGCGGCATCGGTATGACACCGGAATTTCAGGAGAAGATCTTTGATACCTTCACCAGGGAAAAGAAGTCTCAGGTGGATAAGACTGAGGGCACCGGGCTTGGTATGGCAATCACCAAGGCTATCGTAGACACCATGGAAGGCAGCATCGAACTGCACAGTGAACCCGAAAAAGGCAGTGAATTCCATATTACTCTCGATTTTGAAAAAGCTACGGTGAAAGAAGAAGATATGGTTCTTCCTCCCTGGAAGATGCTGGTGGTGGATAATAATGAAGACCTCTGCAAAGCTACTGTCTCTTCCTTGAAAGATATCGGTATCGAGGCACAATGGGCTACCGATGGCCAGACCGCCGTAGATATGGTAAAGCAGCATCATGATAACCACGATGACTATGAGATCGTTCTCTTAGACTGGAAAATGCCCGGTATGGACGGTCTGCAGGCAGCCAAGGAAATGCGCAAACACCTGGGCGAGGAGGTGCCGATCCTGATCATCTCCGCTTATGATTGGAGCGATATTGAGAAAGAGGCTCTAGAAGCCGGCGTACAGGGCTTCATCTCCAAACCTCTATTTAAATCCAATCTCTTCCTAGGTCTGAGCCGCTATATGACCGGCGATGCGGAAAACGAGCAGAAAGATACCGAGAATGCCATCGACTTTACCGGCAAGCGTATCCTGTTGTCTGAAGATAATGAGCTAAACTGGGAGATTGCCGAGACCATTCTCTCTGAAGTCGGATTTGAACTGGAACGAGCAGAAAACGGGCAGATCTGTGTTGATAAATTTACGCAGTCTGAACTTGGTTTCTATGATGTTATCCTGATGGATATCCGGATGCCCGTCATGAATGGTTACGAAGCTGCAAAGGCAATTCGTGCTCTGGATCGTTCGGACGCAAATCTGCCCATCATTGCCATGACCGCAGATGCCTTTTCCGATGACATTCAAAGATGCCTCGACTGTGGAATGAATGAACATGTGGCAAAACCGATCGACATGAACAGGCTCACACAGATTCTGAAAAAATATCTGTTGTAATCCAATGTAATATGGCACCGCCCAGGCAGGTAGGAGAATAATCTACTGCTGTCAGGGCGGTATTTTTAATGGCTTTACTATATTTTTGAATGCCTCATATTTTTATTGTCCGAGAAACATCTGAGTTCCGCTGATAATCTGCTCTGAAATGATCAGAATCTTACTCTTCAAAAACGGAGAGAGCGCTTCCTTGGCCGCCTGTCTGTCCACAATTTCATTTCCTTCGTCCGCAAATACCAAAATTACTTTGCTTCTGGCATGAAACTTTTTCAGGTAATCAAAAAGTTCTTCATAACATTTCTTACAGGGGCTGCAGACATATGCCGTAAACGCTCCCCCCGTCATAAGCATCGCCATCGGCGCCACTTTGGCGCTTATTTCTTTTCCCCACATTACCAAATTTAGCCGCACATTGCGGAAAATTTCATTACTCCTCTTAAGCGCCCCCACTACTCCCGCCACCGCTTCCTGGAAATCCTCCTGTTGCAGGGTAGTGTCGATCACGATCGTCATCTCCAGATTCCCGCCCCGGTAGTTTCCCGGAACGTGCAGGATTGCGTCCACTCTTTTGGCAATCTGTAATGTGTCTAGCTGTGTCAGTTTCATTTTACTTGCTCCGTTGTGACATATTTATGAATCATTTAAAATCCTATGCAGATAAATCTTAACATTTGACATGTTGTCCAAACTGATATTATATTTTTGAGATAAATAAAAATAATACAGTTGAATTTGTTCTCTGTCAATCACAGTATGACAGATTTCACCTTCCGAATATCCTTTTCTCGCTTCAATATAAGGCTCTTCCCGGTGGCAGATTTCTTCCAGTGCCTTTGCACTATACATATCAAAATAATACCTTTTGACTGCGTTTAATATTTGTAATTCCTCTTCGGTAAATTCACATGCTTCTTCCACTTTGGGCAACGGCATATATCCAAAACGCTTAAAAACATCATACACTTTAGGATACACCGCACCATGAACCCAAGCCTGACAATTATCCTCAAACATCGGTTCACCTATCAACGCAACACTCCAACTCTGAACAAAATATAATAATTTCTGTAATGCCAAATGTGTAATGGGTTCCGCCTCTGAAGTCTGTGCCAAGAACCAATTGACTACATCAAATATCCTCCCATGAAGTTCTTTTAATTTATTTAATTCGCGAAGCACGCCGGCTACTGCCTTATTAAGAGACTTCTCTTCCTTAATCTCCGGCTGTTCACGCTCATAATCCTGTACTAACAACTGAAAAACATATGGGTTTCTCAACTCTTTAAGCCTATTGCTATTTACGAGATTGGGTGTATAATTTCCGCTGACATATCTTGTAAGCGTTATCTCTCCCCAGCCTAACAACCTGCTTAAAAACTTCTGACTTATATTATAGGCATCTAATATTTCTAATATTTCTCCCCGTGTGATAATCTCACGCTGCTCACGTATTTTTTCATTTGCCTTTTGCGATATGTCTTTTTCAAGTTCTTGGTCATATATGGGAGCGCCGCATTTTTTACAAAAAGGTACTTTTACTAACATTTCAAAATGATATCCCGCGCCTTCGTATTCCCTAATTGTATCTTTTAATTCAAATGCGTTCTTCGCACCACATTCAAAACATAGTCTCTCTTTGTCCATCTTACTGCCCCTTTCCTCTTCTATTCTGATTCTCTGTAAGGAAATTTGAGTCTCTGCTCATCGCATCCGGGATTTTCCGGATGAAACGACATTATCAATAAAATATCATTATCCAATTTGCGGATCTTTAATTTAATATATATATCCACATCTTCATCAACTAAATTCTTCCTGATTCCAAAAATCCATACCTGTTCATTTTTATAATTTATATTACGATCATCTGCAGTATAACTATAATGACAAACCTGCAATTCATAAAGCACTTTTATAATATCATCCAAACTGATACCTGTTTCCGCCATATAAGCCTGTGTCTTATTTACTCTGTTACCTTTCCATGGCCAAATATTTATTGAAATATTGCCTTTCCTGGGAAGTATGGCTTTCATATGATTCAAAAACATCTGTACTTCTTCCTTTTGCTTTTGGTATTCTGCCATTTCTCACTTCCTCTCTTGTATAGCAAAAGCTATCATTGATACTATTATTATAACAATTTATTAATAATTGTCAATAATTTTAGTATCAATGATAGCTTTTATTGTAACATTTTATTCAAAAATTTTACCGCCTCTTACGTCTGACAACTCTCCACACCAGCCAGAAGGTAACTACTAGGGCAATCGCAACCGCCATAATGGCAATCACACTTACAATTCCATTATCATCCGCATGATCACCCGCCACTTCTGCATCTTCCGTCTTCTCCGCCGGCCAGTCAATATAAGCGATCGCATAGGGAGAGAATCTGTCCGTGGAAAATGTGATCGTATCCGGATCATCATCCTCATCCAAAAGCTGAGCAAAATCCTGACTGCCATCTTCCTTTATATGTAATCCTAAAATATAAAATTCACGGTTTTCCGCCTGCAGGTGCTTCGGAATGTTCAGCACCACTTCCACTGTTTCCGGCAATTCCCGGATCTCCTGTGCATCCCCCTGCCCTGCTTTCGTAAGGCGCACTTCAAAGTACCGACCAATCGTCATACCAGGCAGCTTGTTTTGTGCAAACGCCTCTACTGTCTCCTGAGATTCCTCCCCGTCGGTATCATCCACGGAAAAGTTAATCACTATCGGAACATCTCCCCGCAGCATCTCCATTTTTTCTTCTTTTGTCAAGACCTTATCCCATATCACTTTCAGATTTTTAACACTGGGATTATCATCAAATCCACCGCGGGAAGTGGCCTGCTTCGTCTCCGCAAAATCATTATGGACAACCACCTGCAGGTCTCCGGTTCCAACAGCTTCTGCCAGCAAATCCATGTCGTTATTCGTCTCAATCAGCTGTTCCGCTTCCTGTACGGAAACCCCAAGCGTCTGCAAGGCGCCGGTCAGTCCTTCCATATCCTCTCCCTGCGTATCCTGCCCGGCCTTATCCGACGGGCTGTCTCCATCTGTTTTATCCGTCTTATCTTTCCCATCCGACTTCTCTGTCTGCGCGCTGTCGCCCTCATGGCCGCCCGGTTTGATCACGAAATCTGCGGAAATACTGTGATCCTGCCTGACATCAGAGAAGCTGTAAGAAGTGACCGCTCCCACAGATTTACCGTCCACATATACAGCGTTGATGATATAGCCATCCTGCGGCATTATCACATAAGACATCGAAGAACCTTCCGAGACTGTACTCTTTCCCTCCGGCACAATCTTACCATTGGCGGATACCTGCGCTGTTATAGAATAAGTTTTTGTCTGTGCTTTTTCAAAAGTCGCCACAAGAAACATGTCTCTCGATATATCATCTACGGAATACTCCGGATCTGTACTGATGACATTCCCATTCTCAGACCATGACGCAAACCGATAGCCGCTCATCGGAACCGCCTTTATCTTAATATCAGTTCCCTCATCATAACTACCCTGTCCGGATACTGTCCCCGTAGAAGCTGGCCAGCTGTTAAGGGTAAGCGTATACTGAATCTTCGAAAACATGGCTGTCAGATTCCTGGAACTTGTAATATTATTCAACTGCCATCTGCTGTCCTTACTCACAATGGTTCCGTTTTCCATCCAGCCGTCAAACCGATAGCCGGTTTTAGCCCTAGCTTCCAGCACCATGTTTTCCCCATATCTTACGGTCCTGCCCTCGGTCGCCGTACCAGCATTGCTGTCATTGACGCTTATATTGATCTGGCAGTTATCTGACCTGAAGTTCGCTATATAAACAGCATCACTATGTATGTTTTCCACCGTGTATTGGGTGTTTTCGGAAACTTTGTTATTATTCAAAAACCATCCCTCAAAAGCAAATCCGCTGTTCGGCGCAGCGGTAAGTACAGCATACCCACCTTCTTTCACCGTGCCGCCGCCATATACGTTACCGCCATTATCCGGAGATGCTTTTACTTGTATAGAGTAATTGGAAGTCTGCAACGTTGCCAACGCCGTTGCGCTGTAGCTGCCATCCTGCTTAGAAGTCGCTTTCACGATCAGGGACGAGGAAGTTTCGTCCGAACCCACATGCAGGATGCCGCTGCCATCTATAAAGGTATTCTGGCTGGTCTGTCCATGTACGCTCCAGGCAACCTCCCGGCTGTAGTCATTCTGCCCAGCCACAGAAGCCACAAAGGCATAGGATGAACTTTTGGAAACCACCGTTGATACGGGAGAAACGCTGACCGATGTGATAGACGGTGCAGGCGGTGTCGGCGGCTCCGTCTCCGAAGCGCTGCCCACCGGATACGCTCCCGTCCCAATTTCCGATGCATGACATGGCAGAATATTGACAAGAAACATCTGTGTCATTAAAACATATGCGCCCAAACGGTATATGACTTTTTTTCTCATCTCTCCCTCGTCTTCCTTTCATTCTTTTGTATGCCGCGAAGCAGCCAAAGCGCAGTGCTTCATTCCTACTTTATATCGACATTTCATGATATTCATTTTATGATATTCTCATATAATATGAAATACTATTTCCATAGACGCCGTAAAACAACAGCGGAGAGTCCGCAAACTCCCCGCCTAAAACCCACCGTCATATAAATATGCCGCTCTTATCAGTTGATACCAGTAATTCCCAATTTCCCGTCCACAGATTTAAAAATAATATTTGGCGTGGCATCTCCCATAATGACACCCGCCATCGTCTCCTCCAGATTCGAAATATCTACCGACTCGATCACTGCACATCTTTCTTCCGTGAAAACAGCATCGCTTCCTAATTCCATAAATGCATCTTTACTTTCAACGACCTCGCCGTTCACTGCCAGCGGATAGGAACAGAGATCTGCAAGGGCTTCCATATCCTTCGCGGCCACCGCCGTCTGAATCTTCTCTACAAATTCCGCGGTCTCACCTGCACTTCCCTTCTCCTCTAAATCCTCATAATTATCATTCTTCTCTTCTACTTCACTTTCTGTCTGATCCCCTGTCGTCTCAGCTTCTGTCACAGGTATCTCTTCTGTCTGCTTATCGTCTGCCTGCTGCGCACCGCATCCCACACAGGCCAGAATCACCATTCCCGCCACCAGTATCAACTTCCACTTTTTCATACCTACTCCTCCTGTTTTTGCTTTCCTATGATCCACCCAGCAATTCTTATGATACAAATTGCCGAGTCTGCACCCATTCTATCTTCTTGATATTTTTGCGTCAATTGCATTTCTTCACATTTCGCCATGAGTTTTTCGCAATCCAGTGCGAATTTTCTGTCGGAACTGGTTGATAAACCATAGCAAATCCCGGTATAATTTTAGTAATATTCAGTTTGATTGAAAGACAAATCCAGTCTCCTGGACGAAAGGACCGAATCTATAGTATGAAAATAACGATTTGTGATGACAGTATTAAGGATCTGCTCCAAACAGAAAAACTCTTGTTAAAATACAAAACACTGCATCCGGACAAGGATTTTGAACTTGAGAAATTTTCTGATCCTTCCAGATTATACCAGAAAATATCTGAGGGAAAACTCACAGATATCTATATATTAGATATGCTGATGCCCAGACGAACCGGAATCGACCTTGGCAGACAGCTCAGAATGTCCGGCCACGAAAGTGCGATCATCTATATCACCGCATCTGACGATTACGCGCTGGACGCCTACGGGGTACGCGCCATAAGATACCTCTTAAAGCCGATTGATGAGGATAAACTTTATGAAGCGCTGGATTATGCCTTGTCTTATACCAAAGTAAAGTCAGAGTCCATGTATCTCATCAAGACGCAGAATGGCCTGCTGCAGAGGCCATATTCCAAAATAGAATATATTGAGAATATTGGCAGGAAACAGGAAGTACATATGACTGACGGTGAGATCATAAGGAGTCTTTTCATCAGAAAATCTTTTGAGGAAGAGACAAGAGAGGCTGCCAGAAGGAAAAATTTCCTGCAGATCCACAAATCCTTCCTTGTCAATCTCGACTATGTCAAACAGTTGACCGCAGACGGTATGATCATGGAATCCGGCAAACAGCTTCCAGTCAGCAAGGCAAAGACTGCAAGAGTCAAAAGGGAATACCTGCTCTTTGTATCCGAAAAGTATAAGTAGAGTGGAGAGTAAAATGATTTATGTGAAAAATATATCATATATGTTTAGCCACATATTTTTTATGGCATTTATCTATTTGTTTCCGATTCATCGGTATTCCCAGAAGAAAACGATCGCTATCTGTTTCGTTTCCTGTACAATTATGAACCTGTTAGACATCCTAAAGCTAAATCTGTTCCCAGGCAATGCCCTGATCTACTTCTTCACCACCATACTACAGATTGCCATAGCACAATCCACCGGACTGCTCATTTCCAAGAAGAGGGACAGCAGGGTGCTATTTATCAGTCTGAGCGCTTCCAATTATGTGATCGTAGGCAGTATCACGGCCTCCATCTTGTATATCCTCACAGGCAGCGTCATTTTGGCTCTGACGGGGAATCTCCTGATGCATCTTACGATTTTACTGGTACTGTATTATAAAATCGGAAATATCTTCCATAAATTTTGCGAACGGGATCTTGGAAAAAGTTGGTGGGAACTGTGCCTGATTCCCGTGTTCTTTTTCTGTAGCTTTTCCTGCATTGCCTTCTTTCCCTATACGCTTTATGAATATCCCCAGAATATTCCTGTCAGCATCTTTTTAATGATCACTATGCTTGTATCTTATATAGTTGTTTTGCGCTACCTGGACAGCACAAACAAGCAGGTAGACGAATATTGGAAAAATGTCATGTTTGGCTCCTATATCAAAGGGCTGGAAAGTCAAAATTACTTATTGAAGCAGTCCGAATTAAATCTTAAGATACTGCGTCACGATATAAGGCATTATTCCATGATGATCGATTCCCTGATAGAACAGGGAGAATTTGATGAAATCAGGAACATAACCGGACACATTAATAAGGTGGTAAATGAAAATAAAGTCGATCAGTATTGTGAGAATCTGATCATCAATACACTTCTCACCCAGATGGTCGGACAGGCAAAGTCTTTTCATATTGCGCTGCATCTAGATGTGATGATACCCCGAAAAATTCCGGTTAATGAATACGCCTTTGCCATGGTACTGGCCAATCTTTTGGAAAATGCGGTGCAAAACGTTAAAAATGCCGAACCGTCGAAGCGGTATATAAATGGAAAGATACACTGCACGGAGGAATACCTGCTGATCGACATGGAAAACGAGTGCGAGCATGAACTCCTCTTCGATTCCCTGACCGGCCTTCCCATAAGCCAAAAAGGCAAAGGACACGGTCTGGGAATGAAAAGTGTGCAGGCTTTCTGCGACAAACTAGGCGGGAATATTGACTGTTACTGCGAAAATAATAAGTTCCGGATTATTTTGTTTGTGAAGTTGTGAGCGGATTAGATATAATTTCATCAATCCAGGCAAACAACTGCGGCAGATCATAATCCCCGGAATGGGGAAGCCCCCACGGGAGATGAAAGTCCACATGACAGCCCGCATTTTGCAACATGACAGCCAGGATGACCGGAATTGCCAGAGAGGTATCACGATCAAAAGAGCCGTGACGGATTCTCCAATGTTTCGCCGTATCTGCTTTCCCAATATAGCGTGTGGGATTCAACAGTTTGATCACCGCCTCTTCCGCCATATTTCCACCGACTGCACTATGTTCCTTAGAAAAGGCAGTAAAATGCCTCGCAAATATCGTTTCAGTTCCAAATTCCTCATTCTCCGGGCTGCGTAAATCTAAAGCGTCAAAGGCCGGTGTTTTCTTCATACGGGTGATGGTCTTTACATATGCCGGCAAATCTACGGCGACCGCCTTTCCCTCTGTAATAGTCAGGCCTTCCTGCTGTCTGATATCGCTTCCCCTGGCAGGCATCTGTCTAATCTCTTCTTCCGGATGATCCAGTTTTCTCTGCGCTGATTCCAAAATATACTGTTTTACCAATTCTTCAAAACTTCCATGCCCTTCCTGATCCAGTGTGAGCAGATTCCCCTGCACATCCCTTAAATTAAGACTATTCACATAAGCAGGAAACAGCTTTTTTAATTCCATGGAAAGAGCTTGCTCTGCCTCCGTCATCGTGCCGCTGACCGGTACAGGCCTGATTTGACCTTCCACTTCCCTAAAATCCATTTTATGAAAATCGTTTTGCCCCTGAAACAGCCACTCATAAGCCATATCCGCATTTTCTAGATTATGGATTGGGCAATAGCAGCTCGCCGCAAAAATATCATCCCGTTCATCGGCGGCTCCGATTGCCTGTAAATATGTCTCATAGTCCCTGCTGTTTCCACTTGCTCCTGCCATGGCGGAAAGAGCGCCACCGGCACTGGTACCATTGGTAATAATTCGTTCCACATCTCCCGGCACCCGTTCTTTATTATAGCGCAGATAACGGATGGCTGCCTTCATATCTACAATCAGGGCCGGGGCACGCCCCGTCATTTTACCGGTTTCGGAAATATCTTTTCCGGTATTGCCGCCAATGAAAAATTCATCCGATACGGTACCGGTTGTCCGCCCGCGGACACCCGCGCTTGCCACTACATAACCGTGCAGCAGCGCTTCGAAAACCGTATTAGACCGGCCCTTAAAATCACGTCCCGGAGTCTCTGCCGTTCCCGGCATATATCCTCCCACAGAATTGGGCATAAAGATAGGCGCCGTCTTAATCGTATAACCATTTATTGTCCCTCCCTGTGCCAAGATTTCCGGCACATAAAGATTCATCTTTTGAATTGGATCGACCGGGTTAGCGCAATATACAAGATTCTCATATGCGCGATACGTAACACATTTACCATCCAGTTCACAGGTTTTTACTTCATAAGCTTCCGAATTAAAACACATCTTATCTTCCATTTGTTTCAACCTTAACCATCTCCTTCTTATTTTCCTGTATAAAATTTGGTGAATCGAATCATTTCTCCACCTGCTGATATTCGGACGCATATTTTTCTACGTTGAGCATCAACACAATGACCAGAATGACAATGCTCAAAATAGCCCCCAACCATGTGTAATCAAACCGAATAGCGCTCACAACCGTCTCCGATGCTTCTGTTCCCGGCTGATATCCAACTGCTGCCAGAATCCAACCGGTTAAAGCGCTTCCAAAACCAATACCGACTTTTGCTCCAATAGACTGCGCAGAGGAGATCAACCCTTCCGAATGGACGCCAAATTTCCAGTATCCATATCCGACAACATCCGGCACAAGTGCAAACACAGCACTCAAGAGGGGACCTGCCCCCAGAGAACGGATGACAGTGCCTACCACGATCATGGAAGTGTTATTCCCTGCAATACCTGTAATTGCAAAACCGACAATCAATAAAACTGCCCCCATCAGCAGGAACATCTGCTTGCTCCAACGCTTGGAAATGGCCGGCATAGCAAATAAGATAAAAATACCGGGCAGCTGTCCCGCAACCATCAGCACAGACATGAACATCGGATCCTTAAGGACTTCATTGCAGAAAAAGATCTGCCCGCCAATGGCATTTGCATTCATCAACAATGTGAACACACCAATCAGAAGTAAAAGCCAGAAATATTTATTTTTCAATACTGCGGGAAGCTGCTGGCTCATGGGAAGCGTTTCTTTCAAAGCCTCATCCACTCCGGCATCCACCTCTTTATTCAACAGGGCAGAAACTAATATGAGCGCACATGCCGCCACGCCTAAAACTACACTGGAAGTACGCCAGCCGAAGTTTAATACCAATGGAGTGATCGCTGAACCTGCGAGCAGGCCGATCAGATTATTGCCTACCGCCGAAAAAGTAGCCAGCATGGTCGATTCTCCTGAATCATGTGTCATCAACGGCAATAAAGCCGTATTGGAGATACCATAGATCGTATATACAACACAATTCATAAAAATATAGGTGATATATGCGTACACCAGCTTACCATTAGCTCCAAGACTCATGGGCACATTCATGAGAAGAACAATACCCAGAAGTGTCAGCGGCGCTGAAGCAATCAGCCATGGCCTGGCCTTTCCCCACCTGGTAGAAGTCTTATCGACCACTGCCCCCATCATTAAATCCGTGATACCGTCGAATACACGGCAGATCAAAAACATGGTCGCAATAGCCCCTGCGCCGATTAATGCCGTGTCAGTATAATAATTGAGCAAAAACGCTGCTGCTATTTGATTGAATATACAGCCGCCGCCTGTCCCCACACCGTAAGCCACTTTATTGAGCAACGGTACTCTTTGTTTGTTCCCCATAATTTTTCCTCCTTTGTCTTTACGAAAGTTTTCTTATACCATAAATTATAGGGAAACAAACTTGACAAGCAATTCAAATTCCTCTATGATTTAGTCATATTTGGAATAAATTCCTTATTTTTGTGACTGGAGACTTGTTTATGAATATCTCTTTTTTTCGTGAATTCATCGTACTTGCAGAAGAGAAAAATTATATGGAAGCGGCAGAGCGTCTGTACATGAACCAGTCTACCTTGTCTAAGCATATCATGTCCATGGAAAATGAACTAGGCGTCCCTTTGTTCGACCGCTCCACACGCCGCGTAGAACTTACAGAATATGGTAAGGCCCTGCTTCCCCATGCAAAAAACATTACCCATTCTGAGTTTGAATATTCTTCTTTACTCAAGCAGATGCAAAACCGTAAAAAGGGGGTTGTGACTCTTGGCTCCATTCCGCCCATGGCTCAGTATGGCATCGTCAGCCTGCTCGCAGATTTTCAACATAAATATCCCGATAGCCATGTATCGATACTGGAAGAGGATTCTCAAAATCTTCCCAATCTCCTTCGTGAAAGGAAATGCGAATTAATTTTCCTAAGGGAGTCCAAACTTGATTTTGAGAAAAATTTTCTGGAAGACCATGAGATTACGCGGCTCCCTTTCATTCAGGACCGCCTTATTGCCCTGCTGCCTTCCCAGCATCCACTGGCACAAAAAGAACAGGTGACTTTACGGGAATTAAAAGATGAAAATTTCTGCCTGATCAAAGAAGGGACTCTGCTGTATGAAACGTGTGTCAATGCCTGCCAAGCTTCAGGATTTATTCCTAATATCTCTTTTACCAGCCATCGAATAGAAAATATCCTGGACATGGTATCCACCGGGAATTATATTGCACTGTTAACAAACCTTCAAGTACCCTGCCTCAAAACGCTCCTGTCCATGAAAATCTTTCCTGGACAGCCATCGACCTTGCGCCAGCTATTTCCTCTCAGATTTCACTCTGTTATCTGAAAGACAAACCTTTATCCAGATCCGCGCAAAACTTTGTTGACTTCTGCCGCTTTCTATGACAGACAGCTTTTCTATGACAGCCACATTTCCTCTAAGATACGGTCAAGCAGTTCACAGCAGCTTTGCCGTACCCTGTCAAGCTGTTCTTTGGTAATAGCATCCAAATGGATACCACAGGTACATACAGCCGTACAATTCCCCTGCACCGCAATCTTCTCCGCAAACATACGTGCAACTTCCTCATCTTTATGTCCCATACAGTTCAATGTGGACGAAGTCGCACTGATACCCTCACCCGTCAGGCTCGGTCTCGCCTGCGCCATCACCGTACTGCCAATATGGGGAAGCACACCCCCGCAAACTGTAACCGTGTAGTCTCTTCCCATGGAAATGACATGGCAGATCAATGGATATGTTGAATCTGCCCGTCCCTCAAACACCTTCACCTCTTTCATCTCTTACTCCCATTCTCTGCCCTCGTTATCCCAGCATCATCTTCTGGCAGCACCAGGACAGCACTCTACAAAGTTTGTATCTATGCATCCTTTCCATGGTTTAAACTTATCATAAATAATACCAAACTGTAATAAAACCTTGCCCACTATATGATCCATCTGGTCTTCCATGGTTTTCGCTCCATTATAAAAAGTCAGCATGGGCGGTACAATCGCGCATCCTAACTCTGCCGCTTCCTTTAGATTGCGCAGATGCAGTCTGGAAAACGGCATTTCCCTTGGTACAAGCACCACTTTCCTGCCCTCTTTCATACACACATCCACCGTCCTGCCAATCAGAGTATCTGCATAACCAGTCACAATGCCCGCCAGGCTCTTCATACTGCAGGGCATAACGATCATACCGTCCGTTACAAAGGAGCCGCTGGAAACACAGGCCGCCAAATTGGCATTATCCAACACATAATCCGCCAGATTGTAAAGTTCCTCCAACGCTCTATCACACTCCAATCCCCAGGTCAGCTTTGCTCCCTCGCTGAGGATCAGAAAAATTTCCGTATTCTCTATGCTGCGCAGTGCCTTTAGCAAAAAGTAACTCATCTCGACACCGCTTGCGCCTGTCACGCCCACAATAATCCGCATAACCGCCACCCCTTTGCCTAAAATAATTCCGGAACCCACTTTGCCGGATTCACTTCCAGAAACCGGCAGCGGACAAATTCCTCTTTCATCGTATACGGCACTGTACAGTCAAAAATAGCCTTACAGGAAATGCCATGCACACGAATCAAGGGATGATAAGCCGGATCATTGGACGGATCAAGCACATGTGTATGCACACCGGGAATCGGAATAAAATCTACATCCCCCTGAAATCTGGTCGTCATGGCCCACATCACATCGCTCATGTCAAAGATATCCACGTCCTCATCCACTAGAAAAACATGTTTCATCTCGCTAAAGGCTGAGAAAGCAAGCAAGGCTGCCTGGCGCTGTCTTCCCTCGTCATTGATATTATTCTTGCGAAACTGAATAATTGACACAAACTTCCCGCCTCCACAAGGCGCCGCGTGAACATTTGTGACTCGCCCCGGCATGGCACGCTCAATCATATCAATCACACTGGCCTCCGTTGGAATGCCAGCCATGGACACATGCTCATGGCTAGGGCCAATGCAGCTTTGCATGATGGGATTCTTCCTTGTTGTCACTGCTTTGACTTTTATGACCGGAAGATATGCTGGCAGGTCATCCCCCTTTGCATCTCCTGTATAACCCGGAAACTCCGGCATGGCTTTTCCCGTATTGGTGTTTCTGTCTTCACGCATGGTCAATCCCGGTATCAATTCGCCTTCTATGACATATTCCGCATGCGCAATACAGGTCTCAGGAATGGTTACACATCTAGCCAACTCCACCGGCCTGCCCCGAAGGGCGCCTGCAATCTGCAATTCGTTAAATCCAACAGGCGTTGTCGGCGGCTCAAAACCGGCACACATATAAACAGCCGGATCCAGACCGATACTCACAGAAATCGGCATCGGCCTGTTCAGTTTCAGATATTTCTCCCAAAATGCCCCCAAATGACGCGAACCTGGCGTAATCCACATAGTCATCTCGTCCCTGGATTGAATACAAAGGCGATGGATGGTAACGTCTGTATCCCCGTTTTCCGGATCTGAACCCGCGCAAAGCCCCATAGTCACATATGGCCCGGCATCTTCTGGTGTATTGGTCGGCGCCGGAACCAGCGTTCGCAGATCAAAATCCGGATTCTCAGCCAGATAGATGCACTCTTGGCATGGCGCCTTTTCTTGTGTCAATTTCGGTGCGATCGGGCTCTTCACAGCATCACGTAGATACCATCCAAGCCTCTTATAGTCAGTTCCCAGAAGCATCCCCACTCTTTTGCGGCTTGCCAGTATACCCGTCACAACACTGCACCCCGGAAACCCTTTCACATTATGAAACAGCATAGCCGGCCCATCTTCCCTCGTAGGGCGCTGTACCGTCCCTCCCGCGCCCACATGGCGGTAAATACCAGAAATTTCGGCATCCGGATCAGCTTCCACATCCGTTTCCACCAACTGGCCGGGCTGCATTCTTAAAAAATCCAATGCGCTTCTTAAGTCATAAATCTCACTCATCTTTACAACCATGCTCCCTTCTTTGTACCTCACTAAGTTTCTCTTATGGCTTTATTGTACTTTGCTATAAGCGCACGGACAATTCGATTTTCTATAGGATTAAGTCAGATACGGAATTAATTTCCTCGTGTTTCCCATACTTTCCTGGTATCATAAATTACTTTAATCCCTGCATACTCCATTTCACGTATAAACGGGATATCCATAGGATTATCCTGATGCCGGTCTGGGGCATGAGGCATCCGCCTTGCATACACGACAGGCTCTCCTGTTTGCGGCTCCTGTGTCATCTCCTGCTTTTCCAGGGGTTTTCCCTCATGACCGTCCAGAATATACTTCATATTTTCTCTCAGGCGTATGATGATATCTTTTTCTCCTCTTCCGGGACCACCATACAATACGCTTATCTCATCCATTCTGTCCTGCAATTTCCCAAGCATTGTATAGACATGTTCCACACTGCCATGCAATGCCTTTCCAAACGGCATACACAATTCATCACCGCAAAAGAGGATTTTCTCCTTTTTATCTAAAAAGAGAAGACTTCCAACCGCATGGTCCGAAAACTTTATTGTTTCGATCTCTCTTCCGCCCAGGTCAAACGTGTATCCTTCATCAATAATCACGACAGGATAATCTCTTGGAAAGTCTATCCCTTCAAAGCTTGGAAACGGAATGGTAGCCAACGGCTGTGTTTCTTTTGACATGTATACGCATTCAAAATAACAGTTGTTTGCGGTATGGTCAAAATGATCATGAGTGTTGGCAATATATTTTACCGGTTTGTCTGTCAGGCTCTGGCAAAAAGCTCTTGTATTACCGCACCCGTAACCGCTGTCAATGACAAGCGCTTCCTTCTCCCCCTCCAGAAGGTAAAAATAGTCTCCGTCACTGGCTATCTGCCATGTCCCTGGCGCGATGAGTTCTGCATGATAATATGGTATATTCATAGGAAGTCGATTCCCTAGCTCATCCTCCAGAAGCACCTCACATTTACTTGAAAAATCAATTTTATCTTTTGTCTGCGCAAAAAGCCAGTCATGGATCGCTTCCAGGTTATAGGCATGCGTCCATGTATGAACATGATATGCACCTGGGAAAGGCTCTTCTCCATCCGGCAGTACACTGTCTTTCTCAAACCAGGTAAAGAAAATATGCTCCCCGGTTCTGGCAAGCCTCCTCACCGCATTATTCTGTTCTTCCAGCGGATCCTTGGCATTTAAAGTTCCCCTTACCACACAACCACCCTGCTTTTCCACCTGTTCCATACACTTCCCCATAATGGGAAAAGCTTTTTCATCCATTTCTGACACTAAAATCCACAGGTTCTCATCTTTTACGACTCCCATGGAGGCCGGATTCCACTGACCGGCCACCAGAAAACACCCTGCAAAAAATCCTGGATTGCGTATCAGAAGTTCACAGAGCATCATACATCCCATGGACTGGCCTGTGCCATAAATCCTTTTTTCATCAATCGGATAGACTCGCAACAGCATACGGATTAATTCCAGTGTTGCATCCGCTTCCCAGGTGACTTCAAAATCATCGTTGGCTGTCTGTTCCGGATACCTTGGCGCTAAAACAAAACATGTATGACGATCCTGCGCACGCTGTCCAGCCCAGACTGTTGCACCATTCCCCTGTGCCAGAGGCGCCATAATATCCTCAGAGCAGGAGCCTGCATCATGCATAAACAGCACCAACGGATACTTTTTTCCTTCCTCCATAACCCAAGGGCAAAAAAGATTAAACTCCAACTTACAATGATTACCCGTAGTGACAAACGTAAAATTTTGGAATGCATCTACCGTCAGATTCATTACCTGGTTATTTTTCCTGTAATTGTTTTCTCCCGGGAGTCTGACTTCCACTTCTCCGGGCGCAATCCATAGCTTAGCATCCCTTCCTTTTCCAATTCTTCTTTTTACGGATGCGGACTTATCCTTTAGGTCCAGTTCAAGAATTACATATCTTCCTTCCGCCGACTCCTGTCCTGGTTCTCCTGACTGACTGGTGTACATTTTTGTGATATGCCGTTCTTTTACCTGATAATCAGCCGCCTTAATCCCATCACCAGGAACGACATTATCATATTCCAGCACCGCCGCTGATACCATCTGTCCGTTTCCCGTAACCTCTGTTACTGCTGTAATATTATTTATCTCCATTGTTCCTCCACTCTAATGCCTTATACCCGATACATACTTTCAAGAAGTTCCAACGTCTTTCTTGTCAACAGTTCCGCCGCGCCCTTTCCAAAAGGTGAATTCATTGCTTCATACGTATATCTTTCATAAGATCTCTTGTCCGCCATATATTTGGACGCCCCGTTTACCATTGTGCAGACTAACGTATTTTGATAAGGTGAACCTGCACTGATTGCAATCCCACTGCAACAATTCAGTTCCGGTCTGACTCCAATCAGAACAAGACTGCCTATACACACTGCTTCTACCTCTATTTCTCTGTCCATGGACAAGGTATATTCTGCCTCCTTTACCGGATGAAGCTTCTTTAAATCCCTCTCCATCTCTTTTCCCGGCACGAGGAACTTCGCCTTCCCGTATTCTATCCTATCTTCCACATTGACACAGACGATTTCCGGAAGCACATCACAAACTGTTTTACCAAGTTTTTCACCAAGCCGCTCACAGATATCAAATCCCTCTTCCTGGCGGTCTCTGCGCGCCCGCTCTCCCTGTACAAAAATCTCGCTTACAGTTTTCTCTATCGGACACTGATCTCCCGCTGCGCCTATTAAAAATAAACTTATTGTATCTTCCTCTTTATAGCACTTTTCAATATAATCACTGGCTATGCCCGCAAGATCAGGGGTAACAACCTTACCGCCCGCATTGAGCTCAGAACCGTCAAGTACGGAGGATTGTACGCCAAAATGGAACAGGACTGCCAGTACTGATCCATCTTCCCGGTTTAGGCGTAAAATTGACACGGTATGGTCTGTGAGCCCCAGGCCGCCTTCTCCAATCCACCATCCATCCTGCAATTTAACATCCCTGTTCCTGTTGACATCGCACATCCCTTCTCCAAATCCTGCCGTTACCGGCTGCAGAGAGTCAAAAGCCTGCTCTGCCGCCTTCAGGGATGCTTTGCATATCGCTTCACGATAGACCGCTTTTTGCTCTATTTTTTCCTTGTCTCCTAAAATTGCATCCGGCAGTAAATGAGGCGCGGAAAACGTATGCGTCACGCACACCCAGATTCGTGACTCTTTCAGGTGAAAATGTTTGGCAATCCCCTTCCGTATTAAACCAACCTCTTCCTCGGGAAGCGATGTCATCTCAAGAGACAGGCAGACAAAAATATCTCCATTTTCTATCACTACGGCACGAGCATATAATGCTTTATGTATCACTGTAAAATTTTCTATCATCAAATATTCATCTGTTATTATAATCTCAGATTTTCCTGCTCCGGCTTTCATTGTTCTCTACCTTTCTTACTCTTATTCCCAAACTTCCTCCGCCCTGCAACAAGACACAAAATGATCCTTTGATATCTCGCGAAGCTGCTGAGGCTGCCTGCACTGTTCTGTTGCATGAGGACATCTGGCCGCAAACCTGCATCCGGGTTTGGGTTCAATGGGAGACACAATCTCTCCCTGTAATATAATCCTCTCTCTTTTTTGATGAATGTCAACAGAAGGAATTGCCGAAAGCAATGCCTTTGTATATGGATGCACCGGATTGGCAAACAATTCCCTGGAAGTTGTTGTCTCCACAAGTTGCCCCAGATACATCACGCAAATATAATCAGAGATGTGCTTTACCACCGACAAATCATGAGTGACAAACATATAAGTAACGCCCGATTTTTCCTGCAAATCCTGTAAAAGGTTTAACACCTGCGCCTGAATGGAAACATCCAAAGCAGACACGGGTTCATCACAAACGACAAATGTTGGATTTAAGGCCAGCGCCCGCCCGATTCCTACTCTCTGCCTTCTCCCACCATCCAGTTCATGCGGATAGGCGTACCGAAGCCTTTCATCAATACCAACCATTTCCATGATTCTATCGGCCTCATCCTGTAGTTCACCTTTCTTGTATTTCCCGCTAAGTTCCAAGGGTTCGCGAATGGTTTCCTCCACGGTCATTCTTGGATTCAAAGAGGCAAAAGGATCCTGGAAAATAATCTGCATCTGTTCTCTTAATTGATGTAGCTTATGTTTGGATACATGTGTAATGTCTTCCCCATGAAATAAGATCTGTCCGTCAGTACTTTCATACAGATGAATCAGGGTACGCCCAAGAGTAGATTTTCCGCATCCGGATTCCCCCACCACTCCCATGGTCTGTCCTTTTCCAATCGTAAACGTCACATCGTCCACTGCATGAAGCATCCCTTTCGGAGTCTCAAAATATTTCTTCAGATGCTTTACTTCCATCAAAATTTCTGACATTTTCTCTCATCTCCTCTCTCTAACCGGTTACCCGGGCAGCTTTCTCAACTTGCTCATTATCCCGGTGCAGGCAGCGGCATACATGTGTCCCGTCAATCCCAGTAAGTTCAACGCCCGCCGCTTTACACCTCTCATCCGCATAGGGACAGCGTGGTGAAAAAGCACATCCGGAAGGAAGATTGGCAGGATCCGGAGGCATCCCCATAATAGGAGATAATCTCTCCACATCCGAATTAATATCCGGAAGGGATCCGAACAGACCGATTGTGTAAGGATGACAGGGATGATCAAATATTTCCTCCCGGCTTCCATACTCTACTATCTGCCCCGCATAGACAACAGCCACATTATCGCAGACCTCCGCCACAATCCCCAGATCGTGAGTAATCATGATCATAGAAGTATCCATCTCCTTTTGAAGGTTCTTAATAATATCCAGTACCTGTGCCTGAATCGTCACATCAAGCGCCGTAGTCGGCTCATCCGCCAGCAACAGATCGGGATTACAGGATAAGGCCATCGCAATCACCACTCTCTGTTTCATACCCCCGGAAAACTGATGCGGATAATCACGATATCGGGATGCCGGTATTCCTACCATCTCCAACATCCTTTTGGCTTTCTTTTCCGCTTCTTTTGCAGATATCTTTTCATGCAGGGCTATTCCTTCCGCTATCTGTCTTCCCACCCGCATGACTGGATTCAATGCAGTCATAGGATCCTGAAATATCATAGCGATTCTTCTTCCCCGTATCTTTCTCATCTCATCATCTGACAGCTTTAACAGATCTGTCCCTTCCAGTAAAATCTCTCCGCTGTCAACCTGTGCAGGCGGCTGCGGCAAAATCCTTAAAATAGATTTTGCAATGGTTGTCTTCCCTGCACCGGTCTCACCTACCAGTCCAAGCGTTTCTCCCTTTTGCAAGGAAAATGACACTCCATTTACCGCATGGATATTCCTGCCTTCAGAAGTATAATGAACCTTTAAATTGTTTACTTCAATAAACGGAGTTCCCTTTTTGCCCATATTCTTATCCTCCTGTTATTTCTTCAGTTTGGGATCCATAGCGTCCCGTAATCCGTCTCCTAACATATTCAGGGAGAGCACTACCAGCGCGATAGCAATCCCTGGAAACAGCACCATGTGCGGATAATCCCTCATATAAGTTCTGCCTGCTGATAACATAGCTCCCCATTCCGGTGTCGGCGGCTGTACGCCAAGCCCTATATAGCTTAAGGAAGCTGCCATTAAGATGGTATTTCCAATGCCCATTGTCACAGATACAATGATGGGGGAAATACTGTTTGGCAGAATATGTTTTATGATCAGTCGAGGTATGGAGCAGTTAATCGTCTGTGCCGCTTCTAAATATTCCATCTTCCGCACACCCATAATGGAACCTCTGAGGAGTCTCACCGTCATGGGAATGCCACCAATCGATAAGGCAATGATCGTATTGACAAAGCCGCTTCCCAAACATGCTGAAATAGCAATCGCCAAAAGGATTCCAGGTATCGCCTGCAAAATATCTATCAGACGCATGATCACCGTATCCACAGTCCCGCCAAAATACCCTACGATGGAACCGATCACCATTCCAATAACTGTTGAAATAATTGTTGCCAGAAAACCGAGCGCCAGAGACCATCTTGCCCCATAAAGCAGTCGGCTGAAAATATCTCTTCCCATTTCATCCGCACCACATAAATGCTTTAGAGAAGGTGAGGCAAAGCGGTCAATCATATTAAGTTCGTCATATTCATAAGGCATAATCCAGGGAGAAAGAACCGCCAGCACAAATAGAAACAGCGTAATACAAAGGCCTGCCATCGCAAGCTTATTTTTCATCAGCCGCTTCATGACCAGACTGAACTGGCTTTCTTTCTTTTTACGTTCCAGTGTTACCCCTCCTGCAATCGCCGCACTATTAGCCATTTGCTTTCTTCCTCCTTCCAAAAGATTTCTGCTGTCCTTCATATTGCGCCTTAATTCTGGGATCCACATAAGCATAGATCACATCCACCAACAGCATGATCAAACTGAATAATGCACCCAGGAACAACACACCGCCCATTACCACCGGATAATCTCTGTTATTGATCGCCGATGTAGTATACATGCCGATACCGGGAATCGAAAATACCGATTCGATAACCACAGTTCCTCCAAGCATCATGCCCATACCATTTCCCACAACAGTGATAATAGGAATCAGCGCATTGGGCAGTGCATGTTTATATAAAATCTCCCTTTCAGAAAGTCCCTTCGCCCGTGCTGTCACAATATAGTCCGAGCGGATAACCTCCAGCATACTGGAGCGTGTCTGTCTCGCCTGCGATGCAATTCCCGCAAAGGCATTTGCTATACAGGGCAGTATAAAATACTGTATTCCACCTACGCCATAAGGCGGCAGCCATCCCAGTCTTACCGCGAAAAGCAAAACCAGCATCATGGCCAGCCAAAAACCCGGAATGGATACCCCGGCAAGTGCGATGACCATACAGATCCTGTCTGCCACTCCATTCTGATGAACCGCCGCCGTGATTCCTAGTGGGGTTCCTATCAGGATCTGGAGTAGCATACAGATTACCGCAATCGTAACCGTATAAGGCAAGCGGTATAAAATACCCGACATAACGGATTGATTCTGAAAATAAGAAGTGCCAAGATCAAAGTGTAAAAACACCTGATTTAAATAGTCGAGTAATCTCACAATATAAGGGCGATCCAGTCCCATCTCCACACGCTTTGCCTCAATCGCCGCCGGTGTCGCTGAATTTTCTAAAATAGCCGCTGCCGGATCTCCCGGACAAAAATACATGATAGTAAAAATAACAACAGCGATCCCCAATAAAACCGGGATCATCCACAATAATCTTTTAACAACATATTTCCACATATATGTCCTCCTCTCCTGTTACGCAGGAAGGCAGCTTATCAGGCTGCCTTCACATCTTGTTATTTACTGCGCATATGAACAAGCACCCGGAAGGATCTGCTTTCTGATGTCCAACGCCACATTTGTGATCTTGTTAGAATGAACAATATTGATGGGACCTTCTACTACGCCGTAACCATAACATTTTTCCACCAAGTAATCGTGGAACGCCTCGATACTCTCCGGTCCATATGTATCGGTATTTAACGCTGCCTGCATCAGCCTATCCAGTTCCTCATCTACCACAAAGTTTGCTGTACCGCCGGTAATCTCTCTATAGTCCCTTGCATCCCAGCACAGTTTCCACTGATTGACTATGTAGTCTGTACTTCCGGTGGACTTTAATAAAATATCAAATCCCTCTGCATTATACTGCTCCTGCTGCCCCATCATCTGGTCATATCCAATCAACTCCACAGTGACGCCAATCTGTCCCCAGTATGCCTGCAGGAGCTGAGCAATCATCTCTGACATGCCGGAATTAATGTATTCCAGTCTGAGAGTTCTGCCATCATAACTCGACTGTGCCAGATATTCTTTCGCTTTATCCACATCATAATCATAGTAATTTTCATTATCCCACTCCGGATTATAGTCCGGATAAGTCGTATTCGCAAAATCCTTTACTGCCATACCGTTTCCATTAAATGCGCCGGTGTTCACACCTTCTTTATCAATCGCATATGCCAATGCAAGTCTTAAATTTTCATCGTCCTTAAATACAGAACTATCTGACATATTGTATTCCACATCATATGTGAGGTTGTCAAGCACAACACCAACTGCGTTGCCCTCTGCGAACTCTCCGCCTTCACCAAACTTAGAAATATCCGTATCCGGCACACCGTTCGAAATATCCACCGCCCCTGTCTGGAGCGCCACTGTATGCTGTGATGCTTCCGTAATCACCGAAAATTTAATTTCTGAAACATTATGAACACTGGTCCCATGCACAAGGGATTCATCTGTCTGCCAATAATTCCCTGTATCCTTCATGATAATTTCAGAACCCGGGACATAGCTTTCCACAAGGTAAGCAGAAGTTCCTACCGGAGTCGCTGCCATCTGGTCAGGTGAGGCTTCGTATGCAGCCTGTGTCACAATAGCGCATTCCAACATAACATTTTCGAACTCTCCGATTTCCAATGCCTTATTGAACTTAAACTCCACATTGTAATCATCAATTGCCGTCACACTGTCAATTACGGAAAGTTTGCCGTAATTTTTAGTAGCGATTGCGGATTCAAAGCTAAATACAATATCGCTGGACGTAAGAGGGTTCCCTTTTGCATCATGAATATAATCATAAAGTTCTACATGATAAGTCTGGGGATCGATCTGTTCATAGTTCTTAGCCAGCACACCATATGCCACGCCATTTTCACGAGTGATCATATACTCATAAGTAGTGAACAAAACAGCTATCCTACCCATTGACATACCCGACCAAGGCCCCATATTTTCAGGATCTGCCATAATACCAACCGTCACAGAATCTGCCTTTCCCCCGGATATAGCCGCCTGTGTGTCAGCTTCCCCAACAGATGATTCTGCAGGCTGTTCCGGCTCCTCTACCTGCGTCGGCTCTTCTACATCTACAATACTTTCCTGCCCTGCACTAGCTCCGCAGCCTGCAAGGACGGCAGATGCCATCATACTTACCGCCAACACAAGTGCAAATCTTCTTCTTTGCTTTTTCATGATAATTGCTCCCTTCTCTTTTTGATTTACATTCTTTTGCCCACAAAGGATTGTGTAAATTTATTTGTCCATTTCCTTTGTACGTCTTATTTTATATGTGAAAATTTACAAGAGCAATCCGCTTTCCCTTCCGATTCTTGCACACTTTGCATAAATCCGTTCCGGGCATGTAACAAAATTAAGAGCCATAATGTCCATCGCATTATGGCTCTTGCAATTTATTATATAATGTCGCTTCATAAAGTATTTCTCACACTATTTTTTGTAATCCTGCACATAAGTAATAAATTTTTTCAAAGCATCTGACAGTTTCCCCTTGGCCGGATAAATAAGACTGATGGGGGTTGCCACCTCCGGCACCACATCCACCAAAACGACACGTTCACCCGCCAAATGCTCAATCGGCTTCTTGGTCAGCAAGGCCACGCCCATTCCTCTTGCCGCAAGATCGATCAAATTCTCTCCGCGCAGACCGGTAAACCCAACGTCCGGTTCAAACCCCGCTTTTTTACAGGCATTATAACATATGGAATACATCGTGGTATTTTTATTCAGGAATAAAAATTTTTCTTTTTCCAGCATTTCTAATGTCAGATACTCATTGTGTGCAAGTGGATGCTCCGGCGACAGTACCGCCACCAGATGGTCCGAGGTAAACTCTATCTGTCTCATTTCACGAAACAGTCCTTCCGCATCTCTCGCAAATCCACATTCACACCTTTTTTCTTCCATCATCTGAAAGATCTGCGTGGAGTCAGCCTCTATAATGTTCAGCCTATACTCCGGATGTTCCCTTTGAAACCCGGCAAGAACATCCGTAATGTTATATTTCACCATAGCCGGAATAGATGCCACCGTTAATGTAGATGTCAGTCCGCTCAGACAAGTATGCAGTACTTTATTATACTCATCCTGTATTTCTACAATTTGTCTGGCATACGGCAGAAATGCTTTTCCAAAGTCATTCAATACTACCTTTCTCGTAGTACGGTCAAACAGAGGCGCCCCCAAGTCTTCTTCTATACTTTTGATATGCCTTGACAAAGATGACTGTGCCATAAATAAAATATCCGCAGCCTCTAAATAATTTCCTGTTTCCGCAAGTACTACAAAATGCCGGATATAGTCAATTTCCATCTCTGCCTACCTCCTTCACACGCATGCCGACAGAAACACTCACTGGAACTGAACACAAAATTCTGCTTTATCCTATCCGATATAGTTTCTTTGCATTTTCTCCCAATATCATTGCCTTTTGCTCCGCAGACAGATCAAGACCTTTCACAAAATCCGGTCCGTCCAGCAGCCACTCCGCCCTTACCGGATAAGAAGAACCAAAGATAATATGATCCGCTCCCAATATCTTTACTGCACATTCCAAAAGTTCCCTGCCCCAGGGCTGTGCATGAGATATTTCATAATAAATATTATCCCTTATCTGCTCACAAAAACAATCCGTATTCGTATCAAAACGATTCACTGTGTCCTTATTTCCCACAGGTTTTTTTCTAAACATGGAGTCCATATAGGCAAAAAAAGCACCTCCAAGCATGGAATGAACCATCTTTAAATCCGGAAGTTCATTAAACATACCGCTAAATACTTCTCTTCCTATGGCAATCGTCTGATCCATACATCTGCCATAAGATCTTCTGAGATTATTATACTCATATATACTGCTATAATCTACCGGAATCGGAGAATGATGCACGTACACCGGTATTTTTAACGCATTCACTTTCTTTAGAAACGGTCTGAACAACTCATCATCAAGGTATTTATTACCATAATGGGAGGATAATTGCACCCCTGTCATTCCCAATTCCTTTACGCATCGCTCTAATTCATAAACCGCTTCTTTTCCGGCATACGGCGGTATCGCAGCAAGCGCTGTAAAACGGCCTTGTCCCTTTTTGACGTGCTCCGCCATACCATCATTAAATTTTCTGCACATTTCCAAGGAAAGCCATGCATGGGCACAGGGTACTTTCAAGACTGCCTTGTCCACTCCCGCTGCGTCCATATCTCTTATCTGCTGCTCTATCCGGTATTCCCCCTGCACATAATTTAAATTCTGGTATCCAACCGGTTCCTCAATGATAATCTGCCTTTTGTCTGTTCCTCCAACCGATTCGCATCTGGCAGCCACACCATACACCGCAGGAATGCATCTTAAAAACTCCTCCATCATACTTTCATTTGTAAATAGTTCTTCCGGAATCCAATACATATTTGCATCTATGACCATATTTTTCTCCCTTCTGCTTAGCACTCCATAATATTTATGAAGCTTCATCTCAATTTCTTATAATTGTTTTTTAACCATTTGGAAACATTCCTGATTAAAACAGCTGCTATTAAAAATGCCAATAAATCTGATAAAGGCATTGAATAAAGTACTCCATCCAAGCCATAAAATATCGGCAGGATAACTGCCCATCCTACACCAAACAAGATTTCCCTCACCATCGATAAAATGGAGGACTGCATCGCCTTCCCCATGGATTGCAGATATATGAAAGTTCCTTTATTTACAGTCGCCAATGGCATCATACACAAATAGGTACGAAACGCCTTTATGGCAAAAGCAGTATAATACGGACTTTCATTCGCCGCCCCGAAAATATGAATCAGCTGTTCCGGCAAAACCTCTACTATGAACAATCCAATTAATCCAACTGCCAGTTCTGCGACCAATAGTTTTTTGAGCAATTCCAATGCCCGGTCCATACGTTTTGCCCCAATATTATAACCGACAATCGGAATACATCCTGCAGCCAGTCCCACTGAGACAGAAATGACAACTTGAAAGAATTTCATCACAATGCCAACTACTGCCATTGGAATCTGCGCATATTCCGGCTGCCCAAAAATTTCATCTACCGCACTGTATTTCACAATCATATTATTAATAGCCGCCATAGCCGCAACCACCGAAATCTGCGAAAGAAAACTGGTGATACCCAGAGGAAGGAATCGCTTCATAAGGCCCCTAAAAATGCCAAAGCTTTCTCTTTGCAGTTTTACGGCTTTCATATGAAACAAATACCATACTGCAAGCAATGCTGTTATTATCTGTCCAGCTATCGTAGCGACAGCCGCCCCCATCATTCCCCATTGCAATGCATAAATACAGATTGGATCAAAAATAATATTAAAAATGGCTCCTGCCATAATGGAAACCATCGCAAACTTCGGACTTCCATCCGAACGAATAACCGGATTCATCATCTGGCCAAACATATAAAAAGGAATGCCCACCGTAATCCAAGTAAAATATTCTTTGGCATTGGTAAAAGTCCCCTCATTTACTCTACCGCCAAATACGGTTAAGAACTGATCCTGAAATATAAAATATAACATCATGATAAACAGACTGACCAGGACACATACTATAATGGAACATCCTATACTCTTATGCGCATCCTCCTTTTCATTCGCGCCCAGACTGATACTGACAAAAGCGCAACAACCATCTCCGATCATGACGGCTATTGCCAGAGCAATTACTGTCAACGGAAATACCACATTATTTGCAGCATTTCCATAAGAGCCAAGATACGCAGCATTTGCAATATAAATCTGATCTACAATGTTATACAACGCTGCTACTAACAGCGAAATAATACAGGGAACTGCAAATTTTCTCATTAAAACACTAACTTTTTCCTGCACCAGGAAATCGTTTGCTTGATTTACCACCATCTTCTCCTCCCTTTTTCTTTTGATTATATCTGGGGAAAAAGATGCAAATCAATTCAAATACCCCCGGCATTTATCCACTTTACGGATAAATGCCAGGGTGTCTATATTTTATTTCTCAAACTTTCTGAATTTGGAAGGTATCCGCAAGCAGCAGCCAGTTCGGCCTGAAAAACCGCATAATCTGCCAATATCCCATCCCTCGCAGTCCATACATTGGCAGAAGAGAAAACTTCTCCCGATAACTTCTCACATCTTCAAACCATACCTCATGAAGCTGACCGTCCTTTTCATACTGAAAAAATGGTGACATAGCTACTTCGTCAAACTGAATGGGAACACCGGCCTCTATGGCAATCCGCACAGCTTCCTGATTGCTTACGGTTGTAGCTCTGGAAGAGCCCTGTACAAAAGGCAGCGTCCAATCGTATCCATAATTGGGGATTCCCAAATCTATTTTAGCCGGATCAATACGGGTAACTGCATACTCCACCACCTGCCGGACTTTGTTGACAGGAGCCACCGCCATGGGCGGCCCGTAAGTATATCCCCATTCATAGGTCATAAGCAGAACACTGTCGGCCGCCTCCCCCAGAAGAGCATAATCCTTTCCCTCATAGAGAAGCCCCGCCTGCGTGTCGGAAGTTTTAGGCGCCAGAGCTACCGAAACATGATATCCATAAGGAGCAAGAAAATTCTTCACATCCGCCACAAAATCGGCAAAAGGAATCCGATCCTCGGGACGGATATACTCAAAATCGATGTCTACTCCCTGGAAGTTCTTTTCCTGAACAGTGATAAGAAGATTGTTGAGAAGATTTTCTTTGGCGGTCTGATTGTTTACTACGGCAGTGATCAAGAAGTTATTGAAGTTTCCATTAACATCAAGCGGCGTCAGGGTAAGTACAGGCCGCGCTCCTTCCGTAAGCGCGGCATTGATCATAAAAGAATCATCAAGTGTCGGCGGAACTAATTCCCCCTCTGTGGTAAAGCCATAAGAAAAAACAGAAAGGGATGACAGATAGGGAAGGGTTTCACTTAAGACGTCCCGTTGAATAAACGGATAGGCATAGCCATTTACCCAGGCCGGATACGAGGGTTCAGAAGCTTCTCCTGTCGATAAAAGAAGCGCCTGCCCTACCGCCAGGGAGTAAGGATAGGCAAGCTGATTATTATAAATAACGGAAGATACCGGAATCCCATAGCTTGCTGCGATGGAATCCACGGTATCCCCTGGTTTTACTACATAAATTTCCATAGATTATTCCTAAATGGATTTTAATTTATTCTATGCCTGGAACAACACATGGGTACTACTTATATTTACTCATGTTATAAAAATCTTGATACTTTCATCTTGCACAGGCTGCACATACTTTCTGGCAGAGGCAACTCCTACTCTATATCCCTTCTCTTTGTTACATCCGTCTTACAATATTTTTCACTTCCGAAAGATACATCCTCCCAAACATATTCAGATGATTCAGGAGATGATAAAGATTATACACATCGCGGCGGTATTCATATCCGGGCTGCAAAGGCGATACTTCCCGATAAGCATCATAAAAAGCCCTCGGAAATCCCCCGAACAACTCTGTCATGGCAAGATCCGCTTCCGCATGTCCCACATAAACCGCTGGATCGATCAGCCAGGCCCTGCCATCATTTCCCGTAATCACATTCCCGCCCCACAAATCTCCGTGCAATAAAGACGGGTATTCCGGCTCCACAAGAATTTCATCCAAATGATCGAGCATCCGAGCAATCCTTTTCCAATCCTCTTTTTCAAAATAACGCTCTGCATCCCGAAACTGCGGTTCCAGGCGACAATCCCGGAAGAAGGCTGTCCAACTGTCATATCCTACATTGATCTGCCTGCGCCTGCCAATATAGTTGTCGCCGTCAAAACCATATTTACCGCTTGCAATCAATCCAGCCGTTGACGCATGATGCATATCGGATAGCTGCCTCGCAAAATTCTCCCAATAATCTGCGCTGCGGCTTTTGCCAGAGATAAATTCCAACAGCAGGAAAGAATATCCGCCGCTTTCTTCATCTGTTCCAAGGCCAAGAATCTGTGGCGTGGCGATTGTTTCTGTTCGGGAAATCGCCCGTAACCCTTCCGCCTCAGCGCTAAAAAGAGAGGCGTTTTCCCTGGTATTCGATTTCATGAAAATGCGCCGGCCGCCTGTCAGAACCAATCCATAGGCTTCATTGATATCGCCGCCGGATATACGGTTGGTCTGTTCAATTTTTGTTCCTTCTCCGAATAGTGAGCATATTGCAGTTTGTAGAGAAGTGAAATGTTGGAGGGTAATTTTAGTTGGTGACATGATTGTTTTTCTCCATTTGTCCCAAGCATTTTCGATTATAATCTTATTTTGTCACATAGTCCTATGTATTTTCAGTATTATTCTTCAACCATTTTCAATATACGTTCTCCAAAAATCTCTTTTACAATGTCTCTCTTAAATTTATTTAAAGGTTCCTCTAAAATTTTCTCCTTAGTACTAGTTTTACCTATTATAAATTTATATAATTCTTTTTCTGAGATATATCCCATTTCTGCTAATTCTCTTATTCGATCTGATGAATATCTAAGACTTTTTCTTAACAAATCTTTTGCGTCATTTCTGTGAAATTCATATGATTCTTCAATTTTAAAAACTTCTTTATATGCATGAATAGCCTTATCTTTTTCAAAAAATTCTATTTTGCATGACGGCCAGTACCTAAATTCTGCAGAATCATCCATTGATATCTCGTATGGTGTTTTATCTTCAAAACTAAATTCTTTCATTCCCTTTAATGATGAATTACAAGATTTACAACTTGGAACCAGATTATAAATTGACATAGAAAAATAGGGATATCTACTTTTAGAGTAAAAATGATCTAAGTCAGCTCTGGTTTTCCCTGTTTTTGAATAAATGGGAGTTATATATTGCCTATTACAATAGGGACAAGTTCTTATTTTTCTGTGAAACTGCATGATGTAGGGATTCCACTCTCTCAGTCTATCAATAGGTATATCTTTTTCTGCGATATACACTACCAATGTTTCTCCAATAATCTTTTCCAGAATTTTTTTTGTTATGTTAGTATTTAGATCTTCTATTTTTGTTCGAATTTCATTCGCTAATTCTATATCACATTTTTCTAGTTCAGCATATAATTTCTCTAATATTTCTTTATTGTCATAGCTTGCATGCTGACGCACATTTGATTTCTTCTTTACATATTCTAATAAATAGCAGCCAAGGTTAGCACTGCTAAAATCGTCATAACCAAACGCCTTTTCAACTGCATTTTTAAACTTTTCATCTTTCTCAAAAATATCTGCATATTTTTTGTCAATAATTTGTTGTATCTTCCTCAATTGATATGGCTTTCCTATCGCTAGCTGCTTTTTATAATACAAACATAGCGATAAGAATTTCCTTTGTTTTCTTGAAATGTATGTTCCATCTCTATACTCTTCTTTCATCTGATTTAATTTATCTACCACATTATCATAAAAGTATTTCTTATGACAAATCAACTCATCTTTTGAAATTGTAAGCTTTTGCATCTTATTTCCTTTGTACCCTCTCCATAACTTCTGCCAACTGTTCCGGTTGTAATTCATTTAATGTTTCAATCAACGCAGAAATCTTCGTGTGATTTGTGTCATTTCCTTCCATATCCTGTTCTATCACCTCAAGCCTATTTTGCATGATTCTCTTAATAATCGGTTCTCCTATACAAGCAATCAATCTTTTTATCTCCTCCAAATCATCCAAACTTTGGCCTTTCTCCCAATCGTTTAGTTTATCCATCGCATATCTCATTTTATCTAACGCATATGCTCCTATAATGCCCATATCATCTTTATCTAAAAACATCCCATCCCTGTATAAATCATATATGTTCGCACCAAATGTATTCTCCAAATCTTTCCCTGCTTGGCTGTTAAGAAAAACAACATTCCCTTTGAGTGCATCAGAAAGCATAATCGGTGAATGTGTTGCAACTATAATCTGAATGTGCTGCCTTTTATAAAACCCGTTAAGAAAACTCACTAGGCTTTTCATAAATTTCTGCTGCCATTTTGGATGATAGGAGAGGTCTGCCTCATCCAACAATAAAATGATTGACTCTTTATCCCGTACTTTATCGCGCAACGAATATATCCGCGAATACATATTTAATAGATTATATTCACCACTGCTTAATCCTTCCCATCGGAAAGTAAGGTACTCCGCGCCAAAAGCTGTTGCCTGAAACAACCTATAAAAATCTATGATAGCTTTATGATTAGACTTTGTAAGAAAAAAGAATTTAAAATTCTGGCTTTTTATTCCATATTTTCCCATATTACGTGCAAAATCATTTATTTTTACCACCGCATTCTTTAATTTATCAGTCCGTATATCTGCTATCTCCATCAATTTTTCTATGAACTCAACATTTGAATCAAAATAAAATTCTCTCATAAAGTTTCTTAAACTAGTAATCAGCCTTTGAAATTTTCTAGTTGTTCCCTCACCTACCGAATCGGGAAACATAAATCTTATATAGGACATCAATATCCCCTTATATAGCCGATATTGAAATTCTTTTGATGATTTCTTATATAACTTATCATATCGTTTTATAATATCTCTGCATATATGAGCCAATACTTTTCTTAATTGTTTTATATCTTTTATGTTTAATTCAATGTCTCTATCATACTCATAAATTATATTCTCATTCTCTATATCTACCTCTGACTTATCATATTGATATATAGAATCTAACACATCATGTTCCTCTTTAAAATAAATATATAATCTCTGCGGTAAAGAAAAGGGAATCCATTCTTGCAAATCACTGCCGCTAAATTCTGAAATAAATGTAATTTGTCTTATCATTTCTGAGTCTAAAAAAATTCTTAATTGCACTTCAGTTCCTTTTTCTTGATTTGTAGTTCGATAATCAAAATCCTTATATAAAAGACCATTAAAAGATATGTCTTCTACACCAGAAAACACCTTTTGATCATTATATCTATTTCTATCAAAAACATTCGAATGAAATATGACAGCTGTGTCTTCCATTTCATGACAAGCAAAAAATCCTCTATCATTGCAGCGCATTCTTCTTATAATATTATCTCTACAATTCTTTATAGCGATATCTTTTGATGCTTTTATTTCTATTTTATCCAATGTAGAATAAATATAAATATTACTATTTCTCTCTTCCTTCAAAACACAAATATACTTTAAATAATTTTTTCCATTACCAGCACTAATTCCTCCCTCGTACGGGAGAATTTCCATCAATAACTCCAGCAGAGTGGTTTTTCCATCGCCATTATCTCCAATTATATATGATATCAGTTCTACGTTATCAGAATTATAAAGTTTTGAAGGATACTCATGATTTAATCGGCACTCCAAACATTTATTTTCATTATTTTCAGATTTTTCGGTTTTAAATTCGAAATGGTATTGACCACTAAAATTAAACTCTTGTTCTCCAAACAACCGATGATTAAATACCATTAAATATAATACTTTCATTCTTGTAATCCCCTAATAATTTTTAATATTGCAAAAATTACATTTCAACTTTTTCTATCCTACATTGATGTTTTCTGCTTTTCTTCTCATAATTGATTCCGACAAGCAAAATATTTCCTTTATACTCTTTAAGAACAGACACATATCCTTTACTTTTAATCTGACTGATTGCTCCTTCTGCGGTTTTATCCCATTTTAGTTCCACAACCCATGCCGGATTTAGAGATGTACGTTTAGGAAGGAAAACCATATCAGCAAATCCATTTCCTGTCGGCAATTCTCTTACAAGAGTATAATCTCTGCATGCACTATAATATGCCAGCGCAATCACACTGCTCAAAGAAATCTCATTGTTATATATCAGACTGGAAGAACTTTGCATATGGACTTCTTGTATCATCTGTGCCACAGCTTTTTCGTTCATCTCCAAAGTTGCCTTAAGTAAAGCTTCCAATGCATCAACCGCCTTTATTACTTCTTCCCACCCATCATTTCTAATCGCTCGCCAAAAAACACTCCTCACCTCATCATTTGGAATAAAAACTTTTTTTTTGTTTTACTATCATAGGCCAGATATCCCATATGAATCAGCAGGGTAATAACATCATCTGCAGACTTAAATGAAGTAATATCGTTTTGAAATGATTCCACGTCAATTCTACATCTCTGATTTCCCAGCATGTCTACAATCAATTGTCTTAACCCATCAAAATCCATTGCAATATACGTCATCAAAGACTCATACGTCTCTGTTCCAGACCAATAATTCCCAAATTCCCTGCTATCTACAGCTTCAATTACAGAATTAGGGCTATAAATATGTCCTATCTTTTCAAAATAATATCCGTCATACCATCTTTGCATCTCTTTAAATGGCATATCATGTTCTTTGCAAATAGTCCTTACCTCTGTCTCCGTAAATCCGACATACTCCGCCATCTGTCTTGGACTGACCATTGTATGCTCCCGAAAATTATTTAAAGCTGACTGTGTGCCGTATTTCTTAATTGGTAAAATTCCCGTAATATAAGCAAGCTTTAAAAAAGCTCCCGACGGCGTTCCTTTAAATAATCCTCTCAAAAGATTGATATATTCCTTCTGAAGATTTTCATTATTTTTGTCCTCCCGGAACAGACAGTCCCATTCATCAATAATAATGATAAACTGTTCTTTTGTCATAACATTGATTTTTGCCAATACCGACGGCAATGAAATGTCATCGTCTCGGACATATTCGGCGTATTCCTCCCTTAACTCGGCTATCACCTGTTCCTGAATATAACTCACTACTTTAAGATTTGAATCTCTCTTCATTTCCTCAAGCGCATTTCCGTACATCCACTGGATATCCAAAAAGATTACATTATACTTATTTAAATGCACTTTGAAAAATTCATTCTGACTTATTTTAAGTCCTTCAAACAACTTTTCAGAATGATATCCTTTACTGTAATACGCTGCCAGCATAGTTACCGCCATTGTTTTCCCAAACCTTCTTGGTCTGCTGGAACAAATCAACGGTCTATCTTTTCCGATACGGCTATTCGTATATTTAATCAATTCCGTCTTATCCACATATAGTTCAGAATTAACCGAAACCGCAAACTGTTCATTTCCTGGATTTAAATATATTCCCATACTTATACACTCCCTGCTATTTAAAA
Source organism: uncultured Lachnospiraceae bacterium (assembly GCA_946554445.1). Lineage (GTDB taxonomy): Bacteria > Bacillota > Clostridia > Lachnospirales > Lachnospiraceae > UBA3282. Next base: position 56,159 of record CAMNSD010000025.1, read on the forward strand.
TGCATTCTATACATAACAATAATAATCATTTTGTGCAATACTTTTATTAATGCACTTATTCATATCTTCCTCGCGTTTAGCACTCCAATCTTTGGAATAATACGTCGACTCAATCATGGTAAGCGTAAGTCCCGCTATTTTTGATATAAATACAGGATTGATCATATTATCAACCATCATTTGAATTACCATATTTTTAATTGGCTCCACAGCCAAAGTTTTTTTATCTTTGCACTCATTCTCCATTACCCCAAAGTCTTGCGCAATATTATAAAACCATGTATTAAGACTTTCTACCCGAAACTTGCCCTTATATTTATACAAATATTCAAATAAATTATCTCCTTCCTTTATCGCTTCCTTATTCTTTGATTCTGCATATTTTAATGCTGCACATAAATCTCTAGACAAACCGCAAGGTATATTGACACTAATGCCATTTATCAATAATTTTTTATATTCCTCTGTAAAATCTGATTTTTTGATACTTGCAATTACACTTCTCTTAGCTGGCGCAATTAATGTCAGCTTAATAAACAGCCTTAGTATGATTCTTTGTAGATGTCTTTCTTCTTCCCTGACTCCTGCTGCTTCATCCTGAAAATTATCAATAGCCTTATCCAGTTCAATTAGAATCGTTTTGATATCCTCACATTTATAGCTCCCTCTTTCTACCGGTTCCAGCAAGCCATATTTCTCAACAATCTCATCCTTGAATTTACTGTAATTGTAATTTGAAAAAATATCAGTTGCTTTACCAGTCTCACTTAAATAGTCATAAAAGCTTTTAACCGACTCAAGGTGCGACTCCATGGTTGATCTGGAATTAAGTTCGCCTTCATTATGATAATATCTGATACATTCCTCGATTACATTTATATTAATTCTAGCAGGTGCGTTTGATAACTGTACATCTGGCAAGCTTAAATATTTAATAAATTTGGTGATATGATTTCGATAAACATGATTTTTGCTAAGTAAATCTTTACGTTCTTCAAAAAATTCATTTTTAAACATTAACATTACATCCATTCTTTTTCCCTCCAGAGTAAAATTCTATTGCGAAAAAATAACTGAATTTACAATTTCATTCTAATTTATTTATTTTACCATGTCAATGTTTCTACAAATATAAAAGCGAAAAGTCCTCACTCTCTCCGCTTCCAGCTTTGCCAGTTCTTCCATATCCCCACTCGTGTCAAGTTAGTGACACCATACACCATTTTTCGACATATACTACTAATAAATCTATTCTTATTTCAAGAATAACATATATAGGCTACTTGCCCATTTCATAAAGGAACGCCATGTCTAAAGAAACTGAATGGAGCAAACAATTTAATATTGGGGTTGATTCCATCGACAATGCACATCGGAAACTTTTTTCCATCGTTCGAAAATTAGTACATTTAAGTCAGGATGAAAATAACGGACCATGGGCATGTGCCGAAGGTATCAAATATTTTAAAAACTATGCGATAGAACATTTTGCCAACGAGGAAGCCTATATGCAATTAACCGGCTACAAGGGATATGAAATACACAAGCGTCTGCATGATGACATGCGCTGTAAAACGCTTCCGGCATTGGAAAAAGACCTTACCGAATCGGACTATTCACCGGAATCTATCCAACATTTCCTTGGTATTTGCCTAGGATGGCTTACCTATCATATTCTGATCGAAGACCGTGCCATTACAGGTAAGGTTTCAAACCGGTGGAAAACAGACCATGCAGGTGCAGATATGGATGTCCTAAAACATGCGCTCACTGATACCCTACAGGAAGTCTTTCGATTACCGGTGGAAGTTATAAGCGAGCATTACAGCGGAGAAGACTTTGGAACAAGCATGATTATCCGTCTGACATATTGCCTGGCTTCCGAAAAAAAGAGGCAGATTTTCATGGTTCTGGAAGAGAGTCTGGTGCTGAGGATTGTCGGTTCTATGTTGGGTATGCCGCTGACAAAAATGGATAAACTCGTTATGAACGTCGTCAAAGAACTATCCATACGAATTTTGGAGCGGCTTGGCATGTATTACCACCTTTCTTCACAATATCAATTGGAAAGCAGCCACTTCATGACACCCGAACAGTATAGAAAAACCGTTTATTTGGAAGTTTTTGATTATAGTTTACTGTTTAATACCGGACACGGCTATTTTGCTTTTTGTGTCAAATTAGAATAAACGGAAATATAACTATCTTTTACCTTACAATACACTACCGCCGTCAACGTGCTGATAAACGTCGCCACAATCGCCGGCGCAATGATCCCTGCCGGATTCACGCTCCCGTACTGCTGCCGGTAGGCGATCATATTCACCGGTATTAACTGCAGGGAGGAAATATTCAGTATCAAAAACGTACACATCTCATTGCTGGCGACACGCCCGCTTTTGCTCTTTTCGACAGCCTCATTTGCACGCTGATATTCTGCCACATACCCAGCCGTCCCTCTCTCCTCCTCCAGCTTCGCCAGCTCCTCCATCGCCTTCAATCCAGCCGGCGTACAGGCCCAACCCAATCCCAGCACATTGGCAATCAAATTCGTGGCAATATACTCCCTTGCCGGGTGTCCTTTGGGGATTCTTGGAAAAAGGAAACTAATAAAAGGCTGAATCCCCCGCGTCAGTTTCGCAATCAGCCCCGATTTCTGCGCAATCTCCATTAATCCCACCCAAAGCGCCATAACACCGATCATGGTAATACACAAAGACACCGCGTCCCCCGCAGAATCCAGAGCCGCATTCGTCACTTCCGCCATCTTTCCCGTAAAAGCGCCGTACACAACGCCTATCAAAATCATAAATGCCCAGATATAATTCAACATAATAATACTCCATTCTCCGCACATTCCACTTTAATAAGATGGAAACCATGCATTGCTGTTCATAACATTTTATGTCCTCACTGTCTATGATATGTTTCACAATACATTTGGACGCGCATATCCCACATCCACAGTTCACCTGATTTAAGTAACAAAAAGTATAATGTTATGGTAAAATGTCCATATAGGCAACAGACAATACACATTCTATCAAAATGCCTCAATTTCTCAAAGAAAAGGAGCCATCTCTACATGTCCCAAGAAATCCTGCTTTTAGAAGATGACGACAGCCTCAATCTCTCCGTCAGCCTAAAGCTGCAAAAGGAAGGTTACACGCTGCACAGGGCCTTCTCCATACAGGAGGCGGAAACACTATATAAAATCCACAATATCTCTCTCATCATATGCGATATCACCCTGCCGGACGGAAGCGGCCTGGATTTCTGCTCACGGATTAGGCAGGAAAGCAGCGTTTTGTTTCTCTTTTTGACAGCCCTCGACACTGAGGAAGATATGATGGCCGGCTACGCTCAGGGCGCAGACGACTATATTACCAAACCCTTCTCTTTGAACGTGCTGGTCTCCAAAGTAAACGTCCTTATGAAGCGTTTTCCAAAAGAGAAATCTGACTGTATTGTCTCAGGTGATATTGCGTTATATCCTGAGGAAAAACGAGTATGTAAAAATGGACAGCCCGTAACGCTTACGGCCAGGGAATACTCCCTGCTTGCCTTTTTTATGGAAAATTCCCTTCATATTTTATCCCGCAATCAGCTGCTGGAAGCCATCTGGGATATTGATGGCAATTTTGTGGATGAAAATACGCTTTCTGTCAATATCCGACGACTGCGGGAAAAGATTGAAGACAATCCCTCCTCTCCTGCCATCCTAAAAAATGTCCGGGGATTGGGATACATTTGGGAAAGGAACTGTGAGAGACGATGAGACCGTTGCGAAATCAAACCCATTTTTATAAAAACATATATTTTCCTCTTCTTGTAATTTATCTGCTTTTTACAGTTTCCCTCGGCTTTATTGGATTTGAATTTTTAAACGAACAGTATATGCAAAAGTTAAAACTACTCAGTAACATTACCGGCGCTGTTCTTTCGGAAAATCCTTCCATGGAAGATACGCTGATTGATGCAATCCAAGATACCGAATGGCATTATCTGACGGACGGGTTTGCCACTCTTAGCCAGTACGGATATCGGGAGTCTTTGTCCATGTACGAGGATGCGCTGTATCGCGATTCGCTGAAATCGTTTCTTTTCTTAGTGCTGCTTTTTTTTATTCTTTCTTTTTTGATCATCACAATCTGTTTCATTTTATTTGACAAAAAACGTAAATGGCAGGAGCAAAAGCTTCTGACCTTATTAGACCACTGTCTGTCGGACGACTACTCTTTCTTAGAACAGCGCAAAAACATAGACATTATATTTAACGAAGCCTTTACTGACACTCTCTTGAAGCTGGGAAACAAGCTGATGCTCAAATCACAGCTTCTTGCAGAAGAACGCGACAATACCAAGTCTCTGGTAACCGACATCTCCCATCAGCTCAAAACACCCGTCAGCGCCCTCAAAAACTGCCTGTCCTTAAGTATGGAAGCCGACTCTCCCCAAGAACGCGACGCCTTGCTGGAAAGATGCGCTCTGCAGTTGACGAAACTGGAATCTTTGTTGGAAGCACTGATCAATATTTCCCGTCTGGAAACTTCCATGATCACTTTGCATCAAGAGAAGACTGCTTTAGCGGATATTCTTCTGGACGCCGTCAACACGGTATATGTTAAGGCTTTGCAGAAAAATATCTCGGTAGAGGTATTAACCGATTCCGAGGACCAGGATGAATCGTCGGCCGATTCTCTGACATTATCTTTAGACAGGAAATGGACCGTAGAGGCCCTGGCGAACATCTTGGACAATGCCATCAAATACTCCCCCTCTGGGAGCACGATCACGGTACGGCTCAGTAAGCTGTTCAGTTACGTCCGTATAGAGATCGAGGACGCCGGCATCGGCATCCCTAAAAATGAATATAATAAAGTCTTTCAACGTTTCTATCGTGGTCAGCACCCCACTGTACAACAAAGCGAAGGTTCTGGTGTCGGTCTTTACCTGAGCCGCAAGATCATTGAAGAGGAGGGCGGTTCCATCACAGTAAAGCCTGCCGTCAAACAGGGAAGTATTTTCGTGGTACAGTTCCCGCTGCCTTATGTCAATTAACAGCGACTCAACGATTTTTTGCAAAAATTTATCCTTTGTAAGGCTTTTGTAAGATTACTGTCTTATCTTGTATTTATAGCAAACATATCCATACATTAGAAAGGCAGGATTTTATCTATGAGTGAAAACGCTAACATTATCTTAAGAACAGACAGTTTATGCAAATATTACGGTGCAGGTGACAATCTAGTCAAAGCCGTTGACTGTATAGACCTCACTATCAAACAGGGCGAATTTGTCTCCATCGTCGGTAAGTCCGGAAGCGGCAAATCTACTCTGCTCCACATGCTGGGCGCACTGGACAACCCGACCTCGGGCACGGTGTGGCTTGATGGTGAGAATATATCATCCTTTAAAGAAAACCGGCTCTCCCAGATCCGCCGTCGGAAAATCGGTTTTATTTTTCAATCCTACAACTTGATTCCCTCTTTAAATGTATGGGAAAATATCGTGCTCCCATTAGGCTTGGATAACAAAGAACTTGACGAACCTTTCATCCGGGATATTGTCAGGACGCTTGGTCTGGAAAATAAGGTAAAGAACTTACCCAACACCCTCTCCGGCGGTCAGCAGCAGCGCTGTGCAATTGCACGGGCTATCGCCGCCAAGCCATCCATTATTCTAGCCGATGAACCTACTGGCAACCTGGATACCAAGACCGGAGATGAGGTAATGGCGCTCTTAAAGACTTCCGCCAAAAAATACGGGCAGACGCTGGTTGTCATCACACACAATGAAGAAATCGCACAGATGGCCGACCGCACCGTCATGATTGCAGACGGAAAGGTGGTGGGCTGATATGAAGATGATTTTTCATCTTGCTCTAAGCAAACTCCATTATCATAAAAGCCGTACCCTGCTGACCGGCATCGCCATCATGCTTACCACCATGCTGTTAACGGCCATCGGCACCAGCGCTATTGCCATGCTTGATATGAACAGACAGCTTGCGGTGGCGCAGACCAATTACCACGCGGCTTTTGGACTCACAGAACCCGAACAACTCTCCATCCTGTCAAAGCATATCAACGTGGAATCTTTGGCAACTATGGAAAACTTTGCCCAGATTATCAACGGCAAAATGAATGGTTATCTGAGATATTATGATACGGTCAAGGACGGTATCTATTTTAGCAACTTAGAGCTCACAGAGGGCCATTTCCCGGAAAAAGAAAATGAAATCTGCTCTGTGCCGTCTTTTTTTGAACGTGTGGGCGCCGATCCCATTGTGGGTGGCAAGGTCACTCTTTCTTTCCGTGCAGGCGGCAAGGGAGAAGTGCAGACCAAAGAGTTCACCATCAGCGGCCTGCTCACTGATGTGGAAATCTCTGCTGATATTTCTGACAGCCGCATTGCCTGGGGCGCCTATGTCTCCAAAGCCCTTCTTACACAATACGAAGAAGCCGGACTTTATGAATCCCTTCCTTCTGCTTACTTGCGTGTCTATGGAGAAGACACGCTCTCTTATGATGAGATAGAAGCCAAAATCATCAGCACAGCCACAGATGTCGGACTGGATGAAGAACATGTCTCATGTAATAATCAATATCTATATACCATGACTGCTCCCGACACGGACGCCATCAGCATCGTTGTCGTCATCAGTCTGGTGGTGATCCTGTTCTCCGCGCTGGTCATCTACAGTATTTATTATGTGGGTGTCATTACGGATATTCAGGAGATTGGCAAGCTAAAAGCCCTCGGCGCTTCCAGGCGGCAGATTGCCAGACTGTTTTTCTGTCAAGGCGGTATCGTATGTGCGTTTGCTATTCCCTTGGGATTACTGATTGGTTATTTCCTGCCCTGGTTCCTGTTTCCTCAGGTCATACGGATCCTCAATGCCAGCGCACTGGACTCCACCCGGATGGATCACCTAAAAAGTCTTCGGAATCAGCTTCATATGTTCTCCCTGCCATTCTTGTTGGCAGTGATTGCCTCTGTGCTGATTACCGTATGGGTGTCTTTACTGAAGCCTATCCGCATGGCGAAAAAGGTATCGCCAGTGGAAGCGATCCGCTATCAGGAAAACACCACCGACTGTAAAAGTCGGAGAGGACATCTTACCGTGAAGGTCTCCACCCTGACCTGGGCTAATCTTGCGCGCAACAAGAGACGTACCCTTGTCACCATGCTTACTATGGGCCTAAGCAGTGTGCTCTTTATCTGCGTAGCCGCCGTAATGAACAGCTGTCGTGTGGAGGATCTTGCAAGGCGTAATATACAGGAAGGGGAGTTTCGCATTTCCCTGAACTATGCACATAACGATAAGGAATATCCGGAAAACAATCTGGACGCGCTTGTTCAGCAGAACTATTTCAGTGAAGAATTTTTGGCACAACTATCTTCCATAGAAGGCGTGGAGTCCGTAACCCGCGCCCCTGGAAATATTCTAGCATCCACAGATGAGGAATCCGCTTTCTTTGAAGATGTTCAAGACCGGCTGCCAATCTCTTATTTTACCAGAGAGGATATTCCCGAGCTGAATGAACAGCTTGTATCCGGTGAGATTGATTATGACCGCATGACTGCCAACAATGAGATCCTCTGTACCCATAAATATTCCTTTGACGCATATGGGCTTGCCTTGGGCGATGTTTTCCCGCTGATACTCCATGACGGCGACCGGGAAATCCCTCTTACCGTCACCCTGACCGCAGTATCCCAGCCGGAAAGTTACACTACTCTCATTATCATGACAAAGGACAGCTGGGATAATCTGGGGCTGACCTATGACGCGACCACGGACATCTATGTGCATGTCAAAGAGGCGAATTATGATGATGTAAAAAAGACACTTCAGGATATTGTGGCTGAGAATGAGCATTTTGAACTCTATTCCCTGGATGAGGAAATGGCCATTGGCCGCTCTGGTTTGAGCCTAATCAAATACCCAATATACTTAATCCTTGTCCTGATTGCCGTGATCGGCTTTATGAATCTGATCAACACAATGATCACCAGTATCATCACCCGCAAGAAGGAACTGGGGATCCTGCAGGCGCTGGGCCTTTCCAATCAGCAGCTTGTCCGGATGCTTTCCGCAGAAGGTATGGTCTTTACCACCGGTACACTTCTGATCAGCACTACGCTTGGGCATCTGTTTGGATATCTGTTCTTTCTCTATGCGAAAAAAATGCACTTTATGAGCTTAACCGGTTATCACTTCCCAATCTGGGAGACCGTAATTCTTGCACTGGTATTGCTTGGCGGCCAATCTGCGATCACACTTTTTATCCGTAAAAAGGTGGAAAAAGAGAGTTTGATCGAGAGAATTAGGGGCCAAGAATAGGAGAAAATCCCTGCGGGATTATCTCCTCGAGATTCGCTTTAGGCGAATCTCGGCCGAATGGATGCCACTATATTTTGCAGAAAATTCCTTCGGAATTATCTCCTCGAGATTCGCTTTAGGCGAATCTCGGCTGAATGGATGCCACTACATTTTGGAGAAAATCCCTGCGGGATTATCTCCTCGAGATTCGCTTTAGGCGAATCTCGGCTGAATGGATGCCACTATATTTTGCAGAAAATCCTGCTTAAGTCTCATCAATGATGCGGAAATATTTATCGCGAAACTCTTTGGGTGTGTATCCTGTCTGGGCTCGGAAAGCCCGAATAAAGTGGCTTTGAGAACTGAATGCAAGGATGGAGGCAATCTCGGCATAGGAATAATCCGAAAACTTTAACATATTCTTTGCCGCCTCCATCCTTTTTGAAAGAATGTAGCCGGAAACAGTCTGTCCTGTTTCCTTTTTAAACAGCGTTGACAGGTAGCTCCTGTTCAGCCCTGTATGTTCCGCCAGATCTTCGGTACGGATTGCCTCATGCAGATGATTGTAAATATAGTCAATGCATAAGACGATCGGCTTGGAATAGACATTCACTTTATCAAGCTTCGCCATTTCCTTGGTATAAAAGGCCAGCATATCCGCATGAAGCGTTTTCACCTCTTCCACGCTCTGCAAGGCATCCATTTTCAGGATGTACAGGTCGCTGATATTGTACGCCCGCTCTGTGTCCATGCCCCCCGCAATGGCGCTGCGGCAAGCCAGGGTAGCAGCAGCAACAAAGAGATATTTGTAGTTGCGCAGCGGATCATCCGATATGTGTCCTGTAAGATTGGATGAAAACATCCTGACACCTTCTTTAACCGCTCTCGGATCACCCATCCTAAGAAGGTCATACTGGTACATATCCTCCGCATTGGTATGATGTCTGTATTCCGCTTCCCGGTGAAGGTATTCTAAATATCTGAGTTCTTTTTCTTTCACAATCCCAAACATGTCCCGTACTCCTTTCCCAATTATTATATTATTTTTCCAACAAATATGCAATAATCACCAACAAAACTATGCTACTATAGCATTGTCACTATTAATCAATATTAATGATAATGACAGGAGGAGAAAAATGAGAAAGCATAAAAATGTCGTAATGGGAAGAAAGGCCGAATCTATTTATACGGCAATGAAGAACAACTGGGTAAAGCAGACCAAACAGGAAAAGGCTTGTGAAGCTCGTCAGAGAATCGAATCCTTTGAGGAACAAATGAAAAGATCTGCAGCTTCAAAAGCAGGCTATGCGTACATCAACGGTATTTCAATGCCAATACTCAGCGCGTAAGCTATTTGATTAAATTACCTTCTTTTTTAACAACGGATGTCCGGCAATGCCTGGCATCCGTTGTTATGATACCGCAGATTTTTCTGACTATCTCTTTTCATTCATTTTACAAGATTTTTGTACATGAGTCCCCATTTCTTCATTTCATCCATAACAGGGCACAAGGAATCTCCCAGTTCGCTCAGCGCATACTCAACCCTGGGCGGCACTTCCGCATAGACAGTCCTCGTGATAATTCCGTCCGCTTCCATCGAGCGCAGACTGTCTGTCAGGACTTTCTGGCTGATGCCTGCCAGATCTCGCTGGAGCTCATTGAATCGCCACGGCCGGGCTTGCAGGTTCCGTATGATGAGAAGCTTCCATTTATTCCCAATCATACTGACAGTGGTCGCAACAGGACATTCCGGTAAGTCATCTTTCCTTCTCATATGTATTATCCATCCTCTCATAATAGCTATTACATTCAAAATTATATGTAACACTCTAATTATAATGTTATATATTATTTTCTGTCAATATAGTTAGAGCAGACTTCAAAAAATTTACACCTATTTAAAACTCTGCAGACCGCGTATTTGCCCAATCGTTACCCAAAAGTAACCAGGGTTACAAAAAAGTGCGTACTTGTGGGGTTTTTGCCTGTCAGTATAATGGAAATCACAGAAGGCAATTGCGCCGGCTGAAACTAAATCATATATAGGAGGTACAAGGAAATGGCATTATCAAACATAGCTGGTTGGAATGAGAATATGGCAGGGAGCGCTTGTGGTTCCGCCTGCGGTGCATCTGACAAACCGGAGGAGAAGCCTGCAGCTTGCGGTTCCGCCTGCGGCGCAT
>CAMNSD010000026.1 GCA_946554445.1 uncultured Lachnospiraceae bacterium
TATAAGCCAATTGATAACCGAATTATTCTTTGATAATCTTGAATTATCCTTCATTTATCTATTAGTAATCAATTTTTTCAATACATATATCTTGTTAATTACGTCAAGCAGATTTCTCTCACATATTGAATCCCTATTGACACTCTCTGGAAGATTCGAGAATTCAGAAAACATTACTTCATATGTAGTATACAATTCACAAAAATAATGCTACGATAATATTAATCGGTTTACACATCCCTAATGCTCTCAGGAAGACCAATATCTTATACTAGTTTAATGACAAGGAGAAAAAAGAAATGGATACAAAAGAAATCTTATTGGAAAGTCTGGAAAAGTTCTGTACCAATACTTCAGGGAAATGTAAGAACAGTTTTTTTGAAAATTGGTTTACAAAAAATGGTAAAACGTACAACTTTATTTTTAAACAGAACCTATTTGTCACAAATCTTCAGTTCAGGGAATTGATTGATCTAATTCGTTTGAATGTTAAGAAGGGGAGTGAGCGACCGCAGATTAATTTTATGACCACCAATGAGTTTATTGATCTGACATCAAATATTATAGAATCCTTTATAGATGAAAAAGCATTAAAAAATATTAGGGAGAAAAATATAGATGTATCAAAAATAAGGCGTGAACTAGGAACTATCTGTGAAAATTATGGCAGTTTGTTTGAGAACATCATTGTAATAGACGCCTCTTATACGTCGTGTATCGTATCTGTGCCCAATGGCCTAGAACTTAATGTTCAGCAGATCTGTTTTCAATCAGGATATATCCATTCCTGCGGTGAAAATATATATACAAGAAATATGAAAAAGGCTAAATATGACGCTTTGGTGGATAGGTTGAAAACATATTTGCAGGATTATAAAGAGCCGTTAAATTTTATCATGTATACGCATGAAGATTTTCCGATTAAAAATAAAATGTATGTAAATGATTTTCAGAAGCATGGACTTGACGAGATTAAATTTTATCTTGAAAAGTTTTACATGCAGGACGTTTCTTTGATACAAGTGATGGAACGTCTGCGGAATGATACTCGGTTAGAAGGTAAGATCAAAATTATGGGAAAGGCGGAGGCAAAACAGAGTCATGCAGAGGAAAGTATTTGGATGATCATTGACCGCTCTATTGGAAGTGATCCGAAATATCCTGGGGATAAGAGGTATTATATTTGTTATAAGCAAATGTATATCAATGAAAATCCTTTTCATATTTTTGATGAAGACAAACCAGGATGGATTAATCCGGTTACCATTCCGCATACACTAGTAGGGGCGATGATAAACATAGGAAGAGGCGAATGGCCTAATAATGTGAAGGAAAGATACAGGGTGATCGATCCCTTTGTCGGATCGGGGACTACCGGTCTGGAAGTGCTAAAATATGATGATATTGATTTTTGGGGCGGTGATAAGTGTGAAATATCACGAATGATAGCAAGAATGAATTTGCGATTTTTTGCCATGGATATTAAGGATCTGCAATACATACAAGATTTAGTTTTGGCATATCTTGAAGGATTAAATACGGAAAAATATACAATGATTATGAAAGAGTTAAATATAAAGAAAGGGGGAGAGAAGGATAGTAAGAAGACGTTGGCAATTGGTATTCAATACCAGTTGTCGAGCATCCAAGGACAATTTAATGAAAAAGAGTTTGTGGGAAATTATTGTTCAATTGTAAAAGAATTGTCTAAAATTATAACAAGCAGGGTATCTGCCAAGGACAAAAAATATCTTACAGAGGAAAAAGTTGAATTTATTGCGCAATTATTTGTACTGTTGACTTGGCGGGCATATAAGCATAACGAGTTTCGTTATGAGAAAGCGGAAGATTTTGATCTGACCAGCGACTCCGCAGAAGAATTTAAGGGGTTCCTATATAGATTATTGTCATATATTCATTTGCGGGAGAGAGGCAAAGATGATATAATGGATGGAAATAACGAGGGGAGAATGGTGACGTACCTGGGGAAATATACTAGGGCATGTACCATCAACAGTAAGTTTATTTATCATAACATAAATGGAAGTGCGTCTCAGATACGGGACGGTATCGATGTAATAGATTTTTTGAAATCCTTTGAAGAGAGTAAAGTGGATTTGATTATTACAGATCCGCCTTATGGATTCAATACACCCGAAGAGAAACCCATTTTTTCTAAATTGTACATTAAGTTTATCAATGCAATGGTGAGAACGATGGACAATGGCGGACAGATTATCATGTGCCTGCCGTCGGTTTCGTATTCAGGTAAAACGGTAAATGTTTTCGCACAGAAGGAAATCGTAAGCCGGCAGTTTATGATAGCGGCACAGGAAAATAATATGTTTATTGCCGAAAACGAAGGAAACTTTCCGAAGCCTAGCGAGATTTATTCGTTCCCTTTTTATTGGGATTCGGAGAAGGCATTGAGAAGAGACATCGTGAGATTTCAATTTTTTAGGAAGAACTAGTGTAGGGGAGCAGTTGGATGGAGAATTTATGGCATAGGACGTTTCCGATTATCAAAGTGTACCAGAAAACCATGGATTACTCGGCCCGCAGTTGGAATAAGCAGTCGGTACGTAAGTATTTACTTGATTATGATGGTGAGCGGATCATTGAGTGTATGCTCATTCTACATTATATGGATGAGGAAATACATGATTTAACAATTGAGCTGAGTAACATGTATAATTGCGTGGTAGGGTGCATGTTTTGTGCTTCGGGAAATCTAAAACAGTCTGTTAAAAAGCTAAAGAAAGAGGATTATGTTGCGCAAATAAACACCTGTCTGCAAGACTGCCATATCAGTCCGGATACTTATCCAAATTTTTATGTGAGTTTTTATGGTATTGGGGAACCTTCCGTTGTATGTGAGGAAATAGGGGATATCATGCCTGTGATTGAGGAGAAATATCCGCATATTCGGTTTAATATTGCTACTTTTGGGTTTCATAGCGAATGTTTCGATGTATGGAAGAGGAGGTACCCGCATATTAGAACCTTGCAGATACCATATTATAGTGAGAAACCGGATATATTACATAAAATTGTCAGGAATTTACCGGAAGGATATGATTTTCAACATATTTTAAATAAGGCGTTGGGTTATAAGCAGGCAGTAAAGACCTGTAGAATAAAAATTAATTATATTGTCATACAAAATATGAATGACAGCAATGAGGATGTCGATGACTTATTGAAGGTACTGGCCCCCTATTTAAAAGATGTCTGTATAAGAGTTTCTTATTTGAATTATACAAAAATTGGAAAGGACAATGGCTATTGTTCGGCATCGTCGAAAAGAATCCGGGAAATATATAATAGGATTATGGAAAAAGGTTTTGACTGTTATATATTTGGCTCAGAGGAGAATGTTGAAGTAGGCTGCGGGCAGCTGCTCCAGGATTATATTTCATCCAATTTATAATAAACCCATAGAAAGTGTAAATCCAAATGGCAGATCATAAAGATATTTCAGAATTAAAAGTCGTAATCCTGGCGGGCGGGGCCCAAAGTACCTTAAATGACGATACGGAGGGAATCCCCAAACCCATGGTGGATCTTGGCGGGAAACCGCTTCTTTGGCATATCATGAAACAGTTTTCCAAACATGGATTTAAAGAGTTTATCGTGTGCGGTGGCTATCATGTAGACATGATCAAGGAATATTTTCAGGATTTTTATATTTATGAGTCGGATATTACCGTGGATCTTGCGACAAATACCATAGAAGTCCACAAGAACAAGACCGAAGACTGGAAGGTTACGGTAGTGGATACCGGTCTGTTTTCTTCTACCGGGCAGCGCGTCAGTATGATAGAGAAATATATTGAGAACGATACTTTTATCGTTACCTATGGTGACTGTCTGTCAGATATTGATTTCAGGGCGCTTGTGGATGAGCACAGCCAAGGAAATAAAGAAGCGACGATGGTGATGGCGAAGCCAACAGGGAGAAGTCAGCTTTTGCCGATCGATGAAAACGGGGTTTTTAAATATACGGGACAGGATACGGTGCAGAATGATACGGCATGGATCAATGCGGACTGTTTTGTATTTAAGAAAACAATTTTTCGCTTCCTGCAGGGGAATTATGATCTTGAGAAACAATTGTTGAGAATACTTTCCGATAAAGATGAACTGGCGGTGTACCGTCACAATGGTTATTGGACGGCGATAGAGACCAGGAGAGATCTGGTGGCGGCTGAAAATCTATGGAACGCCAACATAGCGCCATGGATGCGGAATAGGGGTATGGAGTTATGAAAGTTGTGATTCTGGCGGGCGGCCGCGGAACTAGGATTGGGGAGGAATCTTCCTTAAGACCGAAACCCATGATAGAGATCGGCGGCAGACCAATTCTATGGCATATCATGAAAACTTATTCCTACTATGGCTATCATGAGTTTATCATATGCTGCGGTTATAAGGGGCAGATGATAAAAGAATATTTCACGCACTATTATGTACGGCAGGCGGACAGCACCTTTTTATTGCAGGACAAGCAGACGGTGGTGCATGAGAGTCATGTGGAACCGTGGAAGGTGACGCTTGCCAACACAGGGCTTGAGACTTTGACGGCAGGACGAATCCTAAAGATACGGGATTATATTGATGGGGATGAGTTCTTCCTCACTTACGGAGACGGCGTCTCGGATGTGGATATCAATGCGCTTCTCGACTTCCATCATGAAAAGGGTTTGGTTGCGACCATCACGACTACGCAGCCTGCGGGGCGGTTCGGGGCAATCAAGATTGATCCACAGACTCGTCAGATAGAAAGTTTTAAAGAGAAGGCGCGCGTAGACCAGGCTTGGGTTAACGCGGGCTTTATGGTGATGAATACAAAGATATTTGATTATCTGGGAGACGGCAGTATGATGTTAGAGCGGGAACCGTTTGAGCGATTGGCTAGGGAGCGGCAGATGGCGGCGTACCGGCACGAGGGATTTTGGTCACCCATGGATACCATGCGTGATAAGGAGTATCTGGAGGAACTGTGGGAACGGGGCGAGGCGCCGTGGAAACGCTAAAACCGCAGAAATGCGTCTTGGATTGATTCTTATGAAGATAAATATGGAGGGCGTTATGAATCAAAAAACAGAACAGCAGGCCAGGGAAGAGATTCTGCAGAAGGTCAGGGAATATTGTGATACTTATCACAATCAGAAACATTATCAGGAAGGAGACCGTATCCCTTATGCATCCCGTGTCTATGACAGTGCGGAAATGGTCAATCTGGTGGATAGTTCATTGGAATTTTGGCTGACTTCCGGCAGATATACGGATCAGTTTGAGAAAGGCATGGCGGACTATCTGGGCGTCAAATACTGTTCGCTGGTAAATTCCGGTTCTTCTGCGAATCTACTCGCGTTTATGGCTTTGACTTCGCCTTTTTTGGGAGAACGGGCGATCCGCAGGGGAGACGAGGTGATCACAGTGGCGGCGGGATTTCCCACGACAGTGGCGCCGATGATTCAGTATGGGGCTGTGCCGGTGTTTGTGGATGTGACGATTCCGCAGTACAATATTGACGTGAATATGTTGGAGGAGGCCCTTTCAGACCGGACGAAAGCGGTAATGATCGCCCATACGCTGGGGAATCCGTTTGACCTAAAGGCAGTCAGTGCATTTTGTAAGAAGCATAATCTGTGGTTGGTGGAGGATAACTGTGATGCGCTTGGTTCTGTATATACATTGGATGGGAAGAGAGGGTTGACAGGGACCTTTGGAGATATTGGCACTTCCAGTTTTTATCCGCCCCATCATATGACCATGGGCGAGGGCGGAGCGGTCTATACTAACAATCCACTTCTGCATAAGTGTGTGCGGTCTTTCAGGGACTGGGGCAGGGACTGTGTGTGCCCGCCCGGAAAGGACAATCTCTGTGGTCATCGGTTTGATGGGCAGTATGGGGAATTGCCGAAAGGTTATGATCATAAGTATGTGTATTCCCATTTCGGATATAATCTGAAGGCAACGGATATGCAGGCTGCGATCGGCTGTGCCCAGCTTGAGAAGTTTCCTTCTTTTGTGGAACGGAGAAAATATAACTTTGCGAGGTTAAAGGATGGTTTGCTGGCGGCGGACCAGGATGGGCAAATTACGGATAGATTGATCTTGCCGGAGGCATGTGAGGATTCGGAGCCGAGTTGGTTCGGTTTCCCGATTACCTGCCGGGAAGGCATAAACCGTGAAAAGGTAGTGCGGTACCTGGAAGGACACGGTGTACAGACGCGTATGCTCTTTGCGGGGAACCTGACGAAGCATCCCTGCTTTGATGAGATGCGGACAAGCGGCGAGGGCTATCGTATTGTGGGAGAATTGAAGAATACGGACCGTATCATGGCCGATACTTTCTGGATTGGGGTTTATCCGGGTATGACGGATGAGATGATTGATTATATGGTACGTATGCTGATTGAGGCTGTGAACGAATAGTGACAGATAAGAGGTTATCTATGTTGGATTTGGCGTTTTATCAAAACAAAAAAGTCCTGATTACCGGACATACCGGATTTAAGGGAACCTGGCTGTGCGCCCTGCTCTTACAGGCAGGAGCCGATGTGACCGGGTATGCCTTGGAACCGCCTACGAATCCCTCTATTTTTGGACTGACAGAAATGGAGAAAAAGGTGCATTCCGTAATTGGGGATATCAGAGATCTTGCGCATCTTAAAGAGGTGTTTGATCAGGTACGGCCGGAGATCGTCATCCATATGGCGGCCCAGCCTATTGTGCGGGAATCTTACAAAGATCCGGTCTACACCTATGAGACAAATGTGATGGGTACGGTGCATGTGTTAGAGTGTGTCAGGACTTGCGAGAGTGTAAAGTCCTTTTTGAATGTGACCACGGATAAGGTATATCTGAACAAGGAGTGGCCCTGGGGATATCGGGAAAATGAAGAACTGAACGGGTACGATCCTTATTCTAACTCCAAGTCCTGCTCGGAACTGGTGACGGAGTGTTATAAAAATTCCTTTTTTGGAGAAGAAAGCGGAGAGAAAGCGGCCATTTCAACGGCCAGGGCTGGCAATGTGATCGGCGGCGGGGATTTTGCCGTGGACAGGATCATTCCGGATTGTGTGCGTGCGGTCTTAAATGGTCAGGAGATTATTGTGCGCAATCCGTATTCGACTAGACCGTATCAACATGTGCTGGAGCCCTTGGCGGTCTATCTGATGATCGCGCAGAGGCAGTATGAAGATACAGGATATGCCGGGAACTATAATGTGGGGCCGGATGATGCAGACTGTTATACGACGGGTGAACTGGTCACATTGTTCTGTGATAAATGGAATCAGCTTACGGGGAATGGGATTGGCTGGAAAAACGTATCGGACGGTGGACCGCATGAGGCGAATTTTTTGAAACTGGACTGTTCTAAATTGAAGAGTGTTTTTGGATGGAAGCCGGTGTGGAATGTGGCGCTGGCCATGGAAAAGATTGTGGAATGGACATTGGCTTATAGGCGGGGAGAGGATATTTATCAGGTGATGTGCAGACAGATTGGGGAGTTTGCGTCAATTTTTGCCTTAAAGGAATCCTAAAATGAAATACAAAGTATTTATTAGCTACCGTCGTAGCAATGGCGGTCTGGAAAGGGCTAAGGATTTGTCATGGCGTGACCAAGCAAAACTTCCGGAATCCATGCGCGAATTGGGCTATTATAATGGGGTTGAGTATAACCATGCGTATTTGGATTCCACGGTGCAAAAGCTTGCTGGGTATTTAGGAAAAAGGCGGCATTTTTTCCATCACCAGATGTTTGGCAGGAAGAGCCTGGAGGCTAGGGCGGTCCAGTATTCTATTGCACAGCATGATTATTATACAGGGGACTTTGCAACAGCTTTAAAGACTTGTGAAGAAATCTTGGACACTACCGATGTTGCAGAAGATACGACGGCTGTCAGTGCGGTGAAACATCTACAGGCAAAAACTCAAGGAGGATTTGAGCAGGTATGGCGTTCAAGCAGTAATTGTTGATGAATATAATCAGATGACTGAAATATTAAAGACAATTGAATGCTCTGTAAAAAGAAGAAATGTCTTTATATCAGGAAGTGCCGACAGATATGATGGTATCTGGAATCAGGCTTTGGCAAAGGTGTTATCAGTTCGTCCATTATTAACGGCGCTCTTTGTGAAATCTATGGGAGCAAATATAAGCATATGGAGGAATTCTTATGTTTAAAGCCCTTTCCGCAGAATATAGATGATTCTGATGAAAAGAGAGATAGCCATACGAAGTATAGGCGAACCATTCTGGTTGAGGCGGTTATGCGTGTGATTATCGTTGTGTTTTCTATAAATTCTATGCTATACTATGCCCGTACAGCGTTGTAGCTGGGGAGAATACTTTTGGGATAGTAAGTAAGAATCATCAAGAACCAGCGCATTGTTGAGAGATTTTATAATCGGTATCGGATTGACATTTCTGCGAGATGTAGAGTTGGGTAAGATGATATTGATTAACGGGAAAGGGGAACTTATGTACCGTGTAGAGAATAAGTATAACTGCAGTGAAGCAGAAATGTACGTGCTGCAGCAGCGGGTGGAGGCGGTGCTCCGTCCGGACAGTAATGAGAGCAATCCGGAAGGGTATAGTGTGGTGAGCCTGTATTTTGACGATCTGACGGACAGTTGTCTGCAGGAGACGGTGGACGGCGTTAATCTGCGGGACAAGTATCGAATCAGGATTTATAATAACTCTCTGGATGTGATTAAACTAGAAGTAAAATCCAAGAAAGACAGCAGAATCATCAAGAAATCGAAGTCTATCACCAAGGAAGAGATGGAACGGCTGATGAATGGGGAATGTATCGAAGATTCAGCTTCAGCGGACGATCCGGCGACGCTCTTTAATCTGGCAATCCGTACGAGGGGGCTGCGGCCTAAGGTGGTGGTAGCTTATGAGAGAAAGGCGTATGTATTCGGACCGGGCAATGTAAGAATTACGTTTGACAGGAACGTGCGGGCCAGCAGTCGGACAGAGGATTTCGGAAAAGAAAATAACGGCTATGATTTTGTGCGCGAGTGTGATAAAGTATTAGAAGTGAAATATGATGAATTCATACCGGATTTCCTATTACAGCTTCTGGAATTAGGCAATATGCAGCAGACGGCATACTCTAAATACCAGTTGTGCAGGGAAGTGGAGAGTTTATAACGAAAGTGTAAAGGAGACCAATCATGTCGATTAAGGATGTTATCAAAAATAGTGTGTATGAAAGTTTGGGCGGCGGCACCAATCTGTCAGTGATGAATATTTTGCTGCTCATTTTGCTGGCTTGTCTGGTGGGCGTTTATATCTTTACAGTGTACAAGCTGAGTAGTAAGTCTGCCTTTTATTCCAAGGATCTGAATGTAGCGATCGCAGGTATGCCCCTCATTGTGGCGGCGATCATGATAGCGATGCAGTCTAATCTGTTAGTATCTCTCGGTATGGTAGGCGCGTTGTCTATCGTCAGGTTCCGTAATGCGGTGAAGAATCCGCTGGATCTTCTATATCTGTTCTGGTCCATCAGCGCGGGTATCATCGTGGGCGTAGGGCTTTATGTGCTGGCGTTTGTATTATGTATTGTGATGACGATATTGCTGTTGGGGTTGGATATGGTTCCCAATGCGAAGGCGCCGGATCTGCTGGTATTGCGCGCAGAGGCTGATAAAGTGGACTATGCACAGGTGGAAGACATTTTAAAAGAGATGTGCAGATATCATAAAGAAAAGTCCAGATGCATCAAGAATGGGGAAGCGGAAATGATCATCGAGATCAGGACGGTGAAGAAAGAAGAGCTGCTTGAGAAGATCACAGGAATTGCGTGTATGACACAGGTCAACTGTATTGCCCATGATGGGGAGAGCCGTGTCTAGATGCGCATTTCATTTACTAGAGTAATCTGCATAAAAATGTCTGGTCATGGAAACCAGACATTTTTTAATCCGTATTTTTCAAAAATTTGATATATTTGAGTAAATCACGTCTTTCCTTAACATTGAGTTTCTGGAGATCAAACATTACGTCGTGCATGGTGACGTCACCCAGATATTTGTTGTGCAGATTGGTGTTGCCAAGATATCCGCTTTCAGTACCAAGCATGTAGTCGGCGCTGACTTTATAGTATCGCGCCAGTTTGATGACAACCCAGATGGGAATCTCGCGATGGCCGTTCTCGTAATTGGAATATGTCTGCTGTGATATACCAAGATATTCAGCGATGGTTTTCTGCTTAATATCATTGTCTTCTCGTAAATCCCTGAGAATCACACGTAGTTCTTTCATTTTGCTTTTGTGTTCTGCCCCGGCAGACTCCTTTCTTGTATATTTGACTGCTGCAACAACGTCTTTGTTGTTACAAATCCTATCACACAACAAAAGGTTGTAGTTCGAAAACCATAAAATGAAATATGCATAAATATATTACAACATATTATTGTATAAACGACCAACGTAGAGGTTGGGAAAATGTATTTACTTTGTCGCTTAGATGTGATAATATTTAAGCGAGAAAGTAAAAAATGGCGGTTTGTTATGGATAAAAATAATATTTTACAACAATTGATTGAACAAAATAATGGGTATTTGCTTACATCCATGGTAACAAGGAAAGGTATCACGAAACCCTATCTGGCGAAGTATGTAGAAGAGAACGGACTGCAAAAGGTTGCGAGAGGGATTTATGTTACGGATGACGTGTGGCCGGATGAATTATATATTATGCAAACGAGAAGCAATGCCGTTATTTTTTCTGGTGAGACGGCGCTTTATCTTCATAATTTGATGGATCGGGAGTATTCAACGATTTGTGTTTCTGTACCGACAGGTTATAATGCCAGCCACTTAAAAACTAATAATTTGCAGGTAAAATATGTATCAAGAGATCTCTATAAAATGGGAGTATGTATGATGCCTTCAAGCAGTGGTAATATGGTCTGGACTTATGACAAGGAAAGGTGTATTTGTGATTTGATTGCCAATAGAAACAGGACAGAGGTACAGATTTTCCAGACGGCAATCAGAGAGTATATGTCTGGAAAAAACAGAAAATTGTCAAGGTTGATTGAATATGCAGAAAGGTTGGGAATTAGAGATGAAGTAATGAAGTATGTGGAGGTACTTGTATGATTCATACGTCAAAACAGTTAAAAGATAAGGTGCGCAATATTTCCAAAGGGGATAATAATATTGCGCAAGCATTAATTAGAAATTTTATGATGGAACGATTTTTGGAGCGCGTATCATTATCTGGTTATCGCAATAATTTTATCTTGAAAGGTGGTATGCTCGCAGCTTCTTTGTTGGGCGTTGATATGCGGGCTACTATGGATATTGATGCTACAGTTCGGGCATTACCGTTGAAGGGGGCTGATGTTCAGGGGATTATTTCTGAGATATGTGCAGTTCCACTGGATGACGGCGTCAATTTAAATATTACTTCTGTGACAAGTATTTTGACGGATTTTGAGTATCCGGGAATCAGAATAAAGGTAGAGATGGTTCTGGATCGTATGAGACAGGTCGTTAAGATTGATATTTCAACGGATGATATCATTACACCGGGCGCTATAGAATATGAATATAAATTGATGTTTGAAGATAGGACAATTTCACTGTTTACATACAATAAAGAAACCCTGCTTGCGGAGAAGGTACAGACTATCCTTACGCGAGGAATTGCAAATACTAGGTTTAGAGATTTTTATGATGTTTATGGCATCATAAAAATGCAGGCAGATGATGTGGATAAAGAAATTTTTTTAAAAGCATTTAAGGCAACATGTAAGAAAAGAGAGACTGTATTTACGAAAGAAGATATGGAATTAACACTGATACAGATTCAAGAAGATATTGGTATGGCGCAAATGTGGGAACGTTTTAAAAAAGGGAATTATTTTGTAGGAGATTTGGAATGGAAGAATGTATTAAAAGTTGTATTGCAAGCAATCAATACATATATTGTTGCCGAATATGATGATAACTGTGTTAGTTGTGTATGATGAAGTATTCCCCCACCCGGCGCAAGGACAGCAAATTATTGTTTTTTATGGGAAAACAGGGTAGAATGAATAATATAAAAGTCGTAGATTATATAAGGATTCGTTTATGAAGAAGGTTTCATTGTTAGTGACTGTATATAATGCCGAAGAAAATCTGGCGGTCACATTGCAGAGTATAGAGGAACAGGATTATCAGAATATTGAGGTCGTGATTGTGGATGGCGGTTCCACGGACGGCACCTTGGATTTGGTCAGGCAGTTTGAAGGCAGAATAAAAGATTGTGCAGGACTGTCCCTGCGATGGGTGTCGGAGAAGGACGGGGGCTTGTATGATGCCATGAACAAGGCGTATCGTCTCAGTACCGGCGATATCATCGCGGTATGTAATGACAGGCTTTGTCAGCCGGAGGCGGTGAGCAGTCTGGTGACGGCGATCGAAGCTGGCGGACAAGGCTGCGTGGGCGCACATTCCGATTTGGTGTATGTGGAGGGTGAGCGGATCATCAGACAATGGCGCATGGGAGAGGGAAAACTTTCCCAGGGCTGGATGCCGGGGCACCCGACTCTTTTTTTGAAGAGGGAGATATATGAAAAATATGGTCTTTATGATACCTCCTATCGCTGTGCGGCTGATTATGAGTTCATGGTGCGTTTTTTAAAGGATGGGGATAATCGGCTTGCCTATGTGCCACGGGTGCTGGTAGCCATGTTTTACGGTGGCACCAGTAATGCGGGAATCGGAAATTATCTGATTTCTTTCCGGGAGGGATATCAAGCGCTTAAGAGAAACGGCGTGAGATTTCCGCTGTGGATCACGCTGCAAAGGAGTGTACGAGTGCTTTTTCAGTTTGGGAAAGGCGCTTAGAGAATTGATACATCTGTTATTGGTGGTAATAGAGGAGGAACCATGGGAAATTTTTTTGAAAAGATGGTCCATATCCTGGTCAGGATTATTTTGGCCGCGGTGGTGTTCGTGCTGTTTTTGCATAGTATTTTCAGCACCAGCTTTATGGGCTATATTCCGGGAGAAGACGGGGGTATGCAGGATCATACTTTAAATATTGCGGACTATCCGCTGATGCATCTGCTGATTCTTGTTCTGCTCACCGTTGTCTGCGTTATTCTTTACAGGGTGTTTAGCCAAAAGAAGATCAGGATCAGTCAAAGGGCGATTCTTATGGTCATCACAGCGGCAGGATTTCTTTTGGGAACGGTGTGGATTTTATCGACACAGCTGCATCCGGGTTCAGATCCGGCTAAGGTATGCCGGGTTGCGGCCGCGTGGCAGGAGGGAGATTTTTCCGCCTTTGAACAGAGTGTGGACGGGGAGGAGGGATATCTGTTTCGGTATCCGTTCCAGTCAGGGATCGTATTGTTTTATTATCTGTTGATGGGAATTTTTGGAACGGAAAATTTTGTGGCCATGCAGTTTGTCAATCTGCTGTTATTGATGATATCCTATGGCCTGCTCATAAAAATTATGGGGCGGTTCTGGAAGGAGGATAAGGCGTCGATCGCGGCGGCATATGCGGCCCTGGTCCTGTGGGCGCCCTATATGTTCTATATTACCTATCTCTATGGAATCATACCAGGTATGGCCTGTTCCCTGGGAGCCGTGTACTGTATGGTCCGCTATCTGGAGACGCGTAAGCTGTTGTATGTGATACCAGCGGCGCTTTTGATGGGACTAGCCACGGTATTTAAGATGAACTGTCTGATTTATCTGGTGGCGATCGGCTGTTTTCTGGCCTATGATGTGGTGGAGATTTTGTTGCAAAAGGAATCAGGGAACAAGGGAAAGAAGAATTGTCTCTTATCGCTTGTATTCTTAGCGGTGCTGATATTGGGCGTGGCCGGTATGAATTGGACGGTCAACAGGTATGTGGAACATTTGTCGGGTTATGAGATGCCGGAGGGACAGGTGATGCTCTCCTGGGTGGTGATGGGGCTGCAGGAGGCGCCGAATGGACCGGGCAATTATAATGGTTTTAACGGTAATGTATACACGGAGAGCCACTACGATACGGAACTTGCCAATGAATTG
Source organism: uncultured Lachnospiraceae bacterium (assembly GCA_946554445.1). Lineage (GTDB taxonomy): Bacteria > Bacillota > Clostridia > Lachnospirales > Lachnospiraceae > UBA3282. The sequence continues at coordinate 14,048 of CAMNSD010000026.1, forward strand.
TCTAAAGAGGCGTTGAAACGGCAGTTGGAATGGATGGCGGAAGAGCCGATAGATCATGGACTGGTATTTTTTGCAAGAAAGACGGCTTTTCAGTGGAATGATCCGACGTTTATCGCAATCGAACGCATGGTGGGGAGAAAATCAGATGTTGAGTTGTCCCCTGTGGTGAATAGCCTGTTTTTGGGAAAGGGGTGCACCTATCTTTCTATCTGTCTCAACATCATACAGACGCTGATTCTTACAGGAGCCTTATTTTATCTGCTCTTTACATGTAAAAAGGCAAAAATACAGGAATTAATCGTCTATGTAGTGTTTTTGGGTGGGTTTTTGTTCCATATGGTGTGGGAGGGCTCCGCTTCTTATGCAATCCCCTATTTTGTATTGCTGATTCCTTATGCGGCGAAAGGGTTTGCAGCGTATATCAGATGGGCAGCCAAAGCTTGGATATGGCTTGTCCGGGAATCTGGGGATACAAAGAAAGAAGATATCAAGCGTTTCTTTTCTGGGAAAAATGCGCGCCTGATTGGGGGCGCAGTGGTTTTCTTGACACTTCTTATTATGTTTAGCCAGACGGGACTCTTTAAACGGACAATTGGGATGAATGATGACCTGAAAGGATTCCAGGCCAGCGAACAGTTCTATAAAACAGGGGACTGGACGCCGGATTTTTAATGTCTGTTTCTAGTGTTTTAGGAAAAAACGGAACAGACCGTAAAGTCTGTGTCGGATACAGAATGTAAAAATTTTGTTGTGCAGTCCTTTGATGTCATGAATCTTGACAGCATGAAAAGCTTTCTGGACAGGCGGATAGTTACACTCCGCTGCGAAGAGTTTTCTGCTATCCGCGCAAGAGGCAGTGATATTTCGAAAGACAGGGATAAGAGTCAGCAGACACTGATATGCAATATAGTAATCCAGCTGTCTTTCCATAAAGGGGTAGCGTGAAAAATCGATTATCTCAAGAAGCATATCAAAAAGAGTATGGTTTTCAAGCAGACGCTTATCATCCATATAGTGTGTGAGCGAAGTAGAATTACTCCGATAATAGTAGAGGGTTTTTCCTACAAAATAGATGGAGGAAGCCTGTAACAGGCTGATGTAGGATGCAAGACAGTCCTCACCGAGTTTGACAGACAGGGGCACCCGTAACAGATTGGGGCCGATCAGTTCCCGGCGAAACAGCTTGTTGCACAGACTGGGGGCTATACCATAGGTAAAAAAGTCCCCGTCGCTGTAATAGAGCATTTGGGGATAGATTTTTTCTGCTAACTGCTTTTTATCATACAGACCGTCCGCAAAGGGAGAGCAGCAGTGGATCTCTTTCTTGGGAGTGACGGCTGTATAGTTGCAGCAGACAACGTCTGCGCCCGTATCTCTGGCGGCGCAGCACATCAGCTGATACATGGAAGAATCAATCCAGTCATCGCTGTCTACAAAGGTCACGTATTGTCCCCGGGCATGGGTGAATCCCTGCTGTCTGGCGCAGGGTAGTCCACCGTTTGCCTGATGGAAACAGTGAATGAAATCATATTTTTGGGCGTAGGCATCGCAGATGCCTGGGGAAGCGTCGGTGGAGCCATCGTCCACAAGGATCAGTTCATAGTCGGTCCACTCCTGTGCAAGGATGCTGTCGATGCAGCTGGAGAGGTATTTTTCTACATTATATACGGGAACGAGGATGCTCAAAAACGGTGTGGATGACATATAGACGGCTCCTTTAAGGTAATATGATGAATTTATATCGCTATCTATTGTAACGTTTCTATTTTGGCTTTGCAAGTGTGGGAAGAGGAATACTTTTTTGGGAGGGTTCGTATGACGGACAGAATCGTATTTGTGATACCGGATATGCCCGGCGGCGGCACAGAACGGGTGGTGGCGCTTTTGGCAAATGAATATGGCAGACGGGGCATTGAGGTGACGATTCTTCTCTTTGCGGGGCATGAGACTGCCTATCCCTTGCGGGAGGGAATAGAGGTGGTCAGTGTGGGGAATCCTTCCGGCGGCCGGCTTCGTGAGCGGATTGGAAGAATCGGCAGGATGCGGCGGTTCTACCGGGAGCACAAGGGATGCCAAATCTGGGCTTTCAGCGTGATGGGAGCGGTGTTTTCGGCAGTGGCAGCCCTGGGGCAGCGGCATTTTGTATTGGTCTCTGAGAGAAATGATCCCCACAAATATGAACATCCCAAGATCAGGAATTTCAGTTATCGGCTGGCGGATGTGGTGATATGTCAGACGCCGGAGGCGGCGAAGAGTTTCCCGGCGGCGATCAGGCGTAAGGCGGTAGTTATTCCCAATCCACTGGAACTGGAGGGCGTCACACCCTATGAAGGTGAGCGGGAGCCGCGGATCGTGGCGGTGGGCAGATTGAGTGCGCAGAAGAATCATAAACTCCTGTTGGAAGCGTTTGCTTTGTTTGCAGACAAACACAGGGAGTATGTACTGGAAATCTATGGCAAGGGGGAACTGGAAGCGGAATTGAAAAGTCTGGCGGAGAGGCTGGGAGTCGCGGATCGTGTGCGGTTTCAGGGATTTTGTCATACGATACAGGAGAAAATCCGCACGGCCGGCATGTATGTGTTATCTTCAGACTATGAGGGGATTTCCAATTCCATGCTGGAAGCCATGGCGCTTGGGATGCCGGTGATTGCCACAGATTGTCCCATCGGCGGTTCCAGGATGTATATCAAAGACGGTGTGAACGGGCTTCTGGTGCCGGTGGGTGATGTCAGTGCGCTTGCAGCGGCCATGGACAGGCTGGCAGGAGATACTGCTTATAGCAGACAGCTTGGCGTGAGGGCAGCAGAATTGAAAGCAGAATTGGACGTTTCCAAGATTGCGGACCGTTTCCTGGCGTTGTCTGAAAATCGTGGAGGTTTATATGAGTAAGGTGTTGGTCATCAATCCTATTTTATATACGGCGGAACACAATCGGATTCCACAGGTGGATTCCATCAAGGATACCATGATCTATACCATGTGTCTGGGGTTTCTGGAAGCAGGTCATGAGGTGACGCTGATTGCCGCTGTGGACTATCGGCCCAGGCAGGAGGAAACATATCCCTTTCCTATCCTATGGTTTCAGACGGTGGCGCACAAACTGTTCCAACCCAGATGTTTTCCCTATATGCCTGCTCTGCGCAGGTTTTTAAAGGAGCACAAAGAATATGACATGATTGTCAGTAGTGAAGTATTCGCCAGCTGGTCTTATACGGCGGCCAGGCTCTGTCCTGAAAAGACCTTGTTATGGCATGAACTGGCTGCCCACAACAATATGTTTCATCAGATACCTTCCAGAGTGTGGTATCAGGTCGTGGCGCGGCTGATGATGAGAAGAGCAAAGGTAGTGCCGCGCTCAGAGGCGGCAGCCTCTTTTATCAGGCAGTTTATGCCGCGGGTAACAGAAGCGGTTATTGATCATGGGGTGGATCTTACAAAGTTTCCGCTCTCCAATGTGTCAGACAAGGCGGATCAGTTCGTGGTGGTATCCCAATTGATTGCCCGCAAGCAGATAGACCGGACCATAGAGGGCTTTGACGGTTTTGTGAAGCAGGGAAACACCGGATATCGGCTGTACATCATCGGACAAGGGGAAGAGGAAGGACGGCTGAAAGATTTAGTGCAAGATCTGGGATTGGAAGAACAGGTGGTCTTTTGCGGTCAGATGTCCCATGCCGCATTGATGCCCATTGTGGCAAGAGCCAAGGCGCTGTTAGTGTCTACCCGGAAAGATAATAACATGGTTTCCATTGTGGAGAGCATCGCCCTGGGGACGCCCGTATTGACGACTTCAGTGCCTTACAATGCGGCCTATATCAGGCGGGAGGAACTTGGTATTGTGGAGGATGGCTGGGGCGCGGAGGCTCTGGCAAAGATTGTGGAGCAGAATGAACGATATGTGGGTAACTGTGTGCGGTATCGGGAACAGCTGTCGAATGTGACCTGTGCGGAGAGGTTCTTCGCGCTCCTGCAAGCATGATGTTTGAAAAGGGTATGTTTTTATGCTATACTTATAAAATCGTACCAATAAGATAATGGGGAAATATAATGAGAGAATATGTAGCGTTGTTAGTCAAGGAGATATTTATTCTGATGGCTTGTGTGGCGGCAGGTCTTATCGCGCTTATCCTGGTATATTTTATTCCGCGGCATTATATGCATGATAATGTATATGAGTCAGCGATTGTTTTGCATAACAAGGGTTTGGGAGCACATGTTTGGGAGAATATTGAAGAGACCATGTTGGATATATTTACAGATGGATTGCTGCTCAATGTTTCCTACACAGAGACGGAGGACGGACGAACAGATATTTTATTAAACACGAATGTCGAAGTGGATGGAAGAAATCCAATGGATTCTTTCTATGAGATGTTGGTCATGGCCAATGATAACTATATCATAGAGCATTATGGGAGATATTGGCACGGTTATCAGATTATTCTGAGACCGTTGTTGTGTTTATTTACATATTCGGATATTCTGCAGATAAATATGATTTTGCAGCTTGCATTGGTTTTTGTGTTAATAGGTATACTAATAAAATCTGAGAACTGGATCTTAATCGTTCCTTTTTTTGGAATGTATATATTTTTATCACCGGTTAGTCTATTCAGTTCACTGCAGTATTCTCCTTGCTTTTATGTTATGATGTTTGCATTGATAGTGATATTTGGTCTTGGAAAAAATATGCATGATACAAGCAGGAACATCTTATTTTTGGTGGCGGGTATTGCGACGGCATATTTTGATTTGTTAACATATCCGTTAATCACGCTGGCCGTTCCGCTGATTGCCTGTCTGAGTTATGACAGCAGATGGCTTTCCGCTACAAAGAAAAAAGTATGGGGGGGGGGTTACTCTTTATACGATTTCCTGGGGTATCGGATATGTGGGGATGTGGTCTTCAAAATGGATCATTGCTTCGGTGTTAACTGAAGAAAATATTATATATGACGCTTTGGAAGAAATTTTATACCGAAGCGGTCATCTTTCAAAGCGGTATTCCTATATTGACACGCTTCGGTTAAATTTAGGTGTCTGCAATACCAAGGTTTTGCTGATCGTTTTGATAGGTATTGCAATTTATATAATAAGTTTGCGCGTGAAAAACCATATTGGCGTGGAGAAAAAAATATTTTTACACATGACTGCAATCTTGTTTGTTTCTTTTTATCCATTTATTTGGTATTATTTTACGAAGAATCATTCAACCAGCCATTCCTATTTTACATGGCGGGAATTGGGGATTAGTGTATTTGGACTTTTGACGATTGGTGTGATGAGAGTAAAAGATTTTTATGCTGGAATTGAGAGATGACTTTGGGAGTATTTAAGATATGATGGAAGCGATAAAAGTGGCCTTTTGCTTTGATGAGAACTTGACTGTGCCGGTACAGGCCACGGCAGCATCTTTGGTCGATCATTGTGCCAGTGCGGCAGCCCATTGTGAAATACACTGTGTCTGTACAAGTGCGGCAGCCCATGTGGAGGAAAGTCTCAGGCGGATCGTGACGGTCAGGGATCCGGGGTCCAAGCTATTTATGCACAGTATAGATAATCCTTATGCGGATTCTTATGAGGTGAGGGATATTTCCGTCGCCACTTATTTGCGGCTTGTTCTGCATAAACTATTACCTGAAGTGGATAAGATTCTGTATATGGATGTAGATGTCCTGGTGTTGGACAGTCTGCTGCCGCTTTGGGAAACACCGTTGACAGACCATGTGCTGGCAGCGGTTAGGGGAACTGTTAATCTGGCTGATAAGTGGGAGTGGAACAGCGACAGACCATATTGGCATCTGCTTAAGGAGCAGAGAGGCAATTATATTAATGCAGGGATCACGTTGTTAAATCTGGCGGAGATTCGCAGACGCAGTCTGGACAGGCAATGGAACGAACTGGCCAAACAGCGGCTTTATTATCAGGATCAGGATATTTTGAATATTACCTGCCAGGGAGCTATGGTTTATCTGCCGCCCAAATATAACCGGTTAACTTACATGGAGGGCAGTGAATATCACAGGCTGGTTGAAGAGGGAATTTATACGCAGCAGGAGTATGAGGAAGCCCTGAAAGCCCCGGTAATCCTGCACTACGCGGGGGACAAACCCTGGAACCGTTATGACGCGAATTTGGCGGAAATCTGGTGGGACTATGTGAACAGCCAGCCGGATTTAAGAGGGTTGTTTGATGAAGAAAAAGCGCGTCGGAATCATGGACCGACCTTAGTGGACAGGGCGGCGCGCAAGATTAAGAAGATATTTAGCAGGGAGAAGATATAAGACTGTAAAATATAAGACGTAAGAAAAAGCGAAAAAGACAGAGAAAAAGTGTTTTCTCGACAGATTGGAAAGGAGTACAGACAACGGTTATGAGAATAGCAGTGGCAGGAACAGGATACGTAGGCTTGGTAGCAGGCGTGTGCTTTGCAGAGAAAGGCCATGACGTCACCTGCGTGGACGTAGATGAGGCGAAGGTAAAAATGATGGAGTCCGGTGTGACGCCAATCTATGAGGAAGGGCTGCAGGAGTTGATGCAGAAGAACAATGCGGCCGGCAGACTCCATTATACAACGGACTATAGAGAAGCATACCGGGACAAGGACGCCATTTTCATCGGTGTGGGTACGCCGGAACAGCCTGATGGTTCCGCCAATTTAAGTTATATTGCCACAGTATCCAGACAGATTGCGGAATCGGTGGAGCGGGACTGTCTGGTGGTTGTGAAATCCACGGTACCGGTGGGGACCAATGATAAAGTGGAGCAGTTTATTCATGATTTCTTAGAGCGGGACGTGAAGGTGGAAGTGGCCTCCAATCCGGAATTCTTGGCGCAAGGTTCTGCGGTGCACGACACCCTTCATGCGGCGCGCATTATTATCGGTACGGAGAGCAAAGAGGCTGAGGCGCTTCTAAAGGAAATTTATGAGCCCTTTGGCCTGCCTATCGTATCTGTCAACAGGCGTTCGGCGGAGATGATCAAATATGCCTGCAATGATTTTTTGGCGCTTAAGATTTCTTATATGAACGATATTGCTAATCTCTGCGAACTGGTAGGGGCGGATATCGATGCAGTGGCGGAGGGCATGAGTTATGACGCCAGGATTGGCGCCAATTTCCTCAAAGCCGGTATCGGCTATGGCGGCAGCTGTTTCCCGAAAGACACCAAGGCCCTTAAGTATCTGGCAAAACAGCACGGTTATCAGTTGAAGACTGTGGAGGCCGCCGTGGATGTGAATGCCTCTCAGAAGACCAGACTCTATGAGAAAGCCTGTCAGCGCATGATCACATTCCAGGGATTAAAGGTGGCGGTGCTTGGTCTGGCCTTTAAGCCGGGGACGGACGATCTGCGGGAAGCGCCGTCGCTGGATAATGTGAAGCTTTTGTTGGAAGGCGGCGCCCAGATTACGGCCTACGATCCGGTGGCAGCTAGGAATTTTGAAAAACACTTTCCGGAAGGTGTGAATGGACGGGGCACCATCGCCTATGTGGATAGCATAGAGGAAGCGATTACGGGAGCCAATATCTGTTTTGTATTTACGGAATGGCAGGAAATAAAAAATGTTGAACCGAAGACTTTTAAAGAACGGATGAAAAATCCGCTGGTCTATGACGGACGAAATGTGTTCGAAGTACAGGCCATGAAGGAAGCGGGAATTGAGTATTACAGTATAGGGCGTTAAAGACAGAAAGGAAAGAACTATGAAAGCGTTGGATGCCGCTAAGACATATCTGGTTACCGGAGGCGCAGGATTTATCGGTTTTCATTTATCGAAGAGTCTTCTGGACAAGGGGGCTGTGGTGATCGGTTTCGATAATATGAACGATTATTATGATGTAAAGCTGAAAGAGGACAGACTGGCGATTCTGGAAAAGTATGATAAATATATCTTTATCAAGGGAGATCTGGCGGACAATGCGGATGTGTTCCGCGCATTTCAGGAGCATCGTCCTCAAATTGTAGTGAATCTGGGCGCCCAGGCAGGCGTCAGATACAGTATTGATAATCCTCGGGCTTACATGGAATCCAATATGATGGGATTTTTCCATATTCTGGAGGGGTGTCGGTATTTTCCGGTGGAGCATCTGGTATATGCTTCTTCCAGTTCTGTCTATGGGGGAAACGAGAAGGTGCCTTTCTCTACGGAAGATAAGGTGGACGAACCAGTCAGTCTCTATGCGGCCACCAAGAAATCCAATGAGTTGATGGCCCACGCTTACAGCAAACTGTATCATATACCGGTGACGGGGCTGCGGTTCTTTACGGTCTATGGACCTTACGGCAGGCCGGATATGGCGTACTTTAAATTTACCAACAAGATTCTTGCGGGAGAGCCTATTCAGGTCTACAACAATGGAGACATGTACAGGGATTTTACCTACATTGACGATATTGTCGAGGGTGTGGAGAATATTTTGTGTAATCCGCCGGTTGAGAATGGGAAGGGCGCTCGCTATAAGATTTATAACATTGGCAATAACAAGCCGGTCAAGTTGATGGACTATATTGAGACGTTGGAGAAGTGTCTTGGAGAGACGGCCAAGAAAGAATATCTGCCCATGCAGCCCGGTGATGTGTATCAGACATATGCGGATGTCAGCGAGTTGATGCGGGACTATGGTTTTCGACCGGATACATCCATTGAGGAAGGACTATCCAGGTTCGTGGACTGGTATCGGGCATATTACGGGAGGTAAACATGAGTGAAATACAACAACGGCAGATACCGGTGCTCTATCTGGTAGTGCCCTGCTATAACGAGGAAGAAGTGGTGGAAAAATCCGCCAGTGTCATGGGCGATAAGATAAAACGCCTGCAGCGGGAAGGCAAGATTGCGCAGGGCAGTAAGATTATGTTCGTCAATGATGGCAGTAAGGATAAGACCTTGTATCTCCTGCATCAGATTGCGGAGAAAGATAAGATGTTTTCTGTGGTGAGCCTGGCGGGCAATTACGGGCATCAAAGCGCAATATTAGCGGGTATGATGACGGCGAGACAGTACGCGGATGCGGTAGTTACCATTGATGCGGATCTGCAGCAGGACATTGAGGCCCTGGATGATTTCCTGGCAAGGTATATGGATGGCTGCGAGGTGGTTTACGGGGTGCGCAACGACAGACATTCCGACGGTATCTTTAAGAAGGCTACGGCTACAGCTTATTATAAATTGATGCATATGCTGGGCAGCACGGTCATGACAAACCATGCGGATTATCGGCTGATGTCAAAGAAAGCGCTAAATGCTCTGTCAGAATATAAGGAGACCAATCTGTTCTTGCGAGGGCTGATTCCTACCATGGGGTTTCCTTCCGACGTGGTGTATTTTGATGTGAAGGCCAGGGAGGCAGGACATTCTAAATATACTTTGAGTAAAATGATGACGCTGGCGCTTGACGGCATTACATCTATGAGTGTGAGACCTTTGCGGCTGATTGCAGGACTGGGATTCCTGGTATGTATTTTCAGTTTTGTGATGTGCGTCATCAGTCTGGTTGACTGGGTAAACGGCAATAATGTGCCGGGTTATACCACCACGTTGATTGTGACGCTGATGCTTGGCGGTATTACCCTCTTGTCGCTGGGTATTATCGGGGAATATGTGGGTAAGATTTATATGGAGACCAAACACAGGCCGAGATATATTATAGACACGCTCGTCTGGCGTGAGGATGCACAGGAGGACCGGTAGAATGTTGTTAGTGCTTTTTTCTTGGCTTGTCATGGGCACAGCGTCGTTTCTTTTTGGTAAGGCAGTTGTGGATTGCATTTACCGAAAGGATCTGCAGCGGATGGGCAGGCCGGATATTTATATTATAACGGGGCTCATTGTTCTGAATATCTATGCCCAGCTGTTCAGTCTTTTTTATAAAGTAGCGGGCATTGCCTGCACAATTCTGGGACTGATGGGCATGATCCTGTTTGCTGTGTATGGGATACGATATCTGCGTGCAGGCAGACAAATGAAGATTTTGCCCGGTGTGGAATGTGTGAAGATGCCGCTGTGGAGGGCGGCATTGCTTTTGGTATGTCTGTTGTCGGCGCTTCTTTGGACGGCGCAGGATCCGGGGCATTATGACACGGGACTTTATCACGCGCAGGCTATTCGCTGGATTGAGGAGTATGGAGTCGTGCCGGGACTTGGCAACCTGCATATGCGCCTGGCATACAACAGCGCTTTTATGTGTTTACAGGCGCTCTTCAGCCTGGAGTGGCTGGTGGGACGGTCGCTGCACTCTTTGAACGGCTTCTTCTGTCTCTGCGCGCTTCTCTATGTCTTTGGCACCGTGCGGATACCGGGCAGGGAGAAATGGCGGACATCGGATCTGCTCAAATGTGTGACGGTTATTTTTATCGTGGATAGCCGCTATGATATCGCCTCTTCCGGCACAGATATATGGGCCATGCTTTTGGTACTATACATTTGTACAAAGTGGTGTGAACTGTTGGAGAGCGGGGAGGAAGAGACGGCGCCCTGGTGTTATGTCTGTCTGGTGGGATTTTATGCGTTGACGGTGAAACTCTCGGCGGCGGCCATTGTTATCCTGGTATTGTATCCGCTGTATCTGCTGATTCGTAGAAAAGAGTTCCGGAGGATTCTATATCATGGAATTTTGGCGTTGGTCATTGTGCTTCCTTATCTGATCCGCAATGTGATCATTTCAGGTTACCTGATCTATCCTTATGCAGGGATCGATCTGTTTTCCGTTGATTGGAAGATGAATCCGGAAGTGCTTCACCGTGACAGTTTAGATATCAAAATGTGGGGAAGAGGCTTTAGAAACCGGGAAGAGTATGACTATACATTGTTTGGCTGGCTGCCGAACTGGTTTCTTTCAAAAAGCATGGGGTATCGTATCCTGTTGATCGTGGGCGCGGTTTGCACCATGGTGGTGTTGTATAGGATTTGGAAACATATTGCGAAGAAAAGGTATGGGGAGGCAGCCATCCTTACAGGCAGTGTGGTATGTCTGGTATTCTGGCTGATGACGGCGCCGCTGATCCGTTACGGCCAAGTGTATATCCTGATCGTGATTATGCTTGCGCTTGGCGGCTGGACAGGCAAGGGAGATGTTCTAAAACGGGATATTATGGCTGTGGTGGGAACGTTTGTCATGCTGGCAGCTTTACTGTTCTTTGGCAGCAAGGTGCATGAAATCGGTAGGATGGCAAAGGAAGGATACTGTCTGATGCAGCCGCCATACGGCGCTTGGCCGGCGGAACAGATACAGATAGACAATGTGACCGTTTGGTTTCCTGATAATGATCTGATCGGTTATCCGGCATTTCCTTCAACGCCTTCGAGAAGTCAGCTGAAACACTTACAACTCAGGGGAGAAGGTTTTGAGGATGGCTTCCGCTATATGGAAGAATCCCGATGGTAAAGAAAGGCAGATATATGGTTAAGACAGATATTCATGCAGACGATTATGCCCTGACAGTCAACACTTCGAAAGATATGCTGATGTGTATGCAGGCGGGTAAACTGGACAGTATCAGTATTGTGCCCAATATGAGCTGCTTTGAGGAATGCATGGAATTGCTGTATGAGCAGATTCCTAAACTCCCCTTTGTGCCGCTCATGTCGGTGCATCTGGATTTCGTGGAGGGACGGAGCCTGGCGGGGAAAGGGGAAGCGCCGCTTCTGGTGCAAGAAAATACAGATTTGATGGGGTTGTCCTGGGGAGGCCTTTTTCAGTATTCTTATCTGCCCTGGAAACGCAGTCAAATCAAGACACAGTTAAAACAGGAGATTAAGGCGCAGATCAGACGGGTACAGGAAGCCGTAGATCAGTGTGTGAAACTTGCAAAAGCGCATGGGATTCCCTGTAGTCAGGAAGGACTTCGGCTGGACAGCCACCAGCACGCCCATATGATTCCAGTGGTGTGGGAAGCTGTTTTGGAGGCGGTCCAAGAGGAAGGCTGGCAGCTTTCTTATATTAGAAATTCTAAGGAAGTACTGGGGGTGTTCCTCTCGGAAAGGACGTTGTGGAAGACATACCGGCCGATCAATTTTGTGAAGAACAGGTTGTTGGCGCTCTATTCCCATAAGGTTGACAGGTATTATAGAACGCATGGGATGGAACAGATGTATCTCTGGGGGCTTGTGATGAGCGGACGGATGGATCGTGTGAGGATAGAAAAATTATATCCGAAGATGATTCGCAAGGCCGAGCAGGACGGAAGAACCCTGGAAATCTTATTTCATCCGGGATTGACGCTGTCGGAGGAAGTGACACCGGAGATCGCGAAAGAGGCGGTGGAGGATTTTTATATGCGGGGTGACCGGCATATAGAACAAAAGGCGGTGCTTCGCGGTTTTAGATAAGTTCGCATAAATAGTGGGAGGAGCTAGTAAAGCTCCTCCTGTAATTCTGTCACGTCGTCTATCAGGACCTCCATAAAATATTGCTGCCCCTCTTCATTGAGATGGTCGGCGTCTGAAAAGTATTCCAGATGGGACTGAAATCTCTCATCGTGGGAATAGTCATAATAACTGACACCTGTGTCATCTACAATCTCGTCCACAACAGACTGGAATTGCTGCAAGAACTCATCAGACACCAGATCTGTGTAATACTGGGAGAAAGGGGTGGTGATCAGGACTGGAACGATATTATGTTCCTTACAATAGGCGATGATGTCATGCAGTTCTTCAATCCGCTCAGGCAGAAAATACTCGTCTTTATTATTAAAATGTCTGTCATAGCGCTGCCATGCGCGGTTGGCGAATTCTTCCAAGTTAATGCCGTTATCCTCACCCTCGGCGGCCTGCACCTTAAGCGTGAGATTTAAATTCGGAAAAAGTTTGAGAATGTCTGTTCCGGCGGATAAGATTGGCAGTTTAGTGGTCACGATGTCTGTGTACAGATCATAGTCAGGGACATTTTTCGGGGACAGAAAATGATAGTATTTGACGCTGAGGGCCTCCGCTTCTTCCTCGTTTACAGTCTCATTGTTGAAGGAGAAGTAGGAGACTGGAATGAACAGCACGCAGCCGCCGTCAAGATAATCCCCATATTCTTTCAGGAGTGCTAGATCGTAAGCGTATGTCTGGCTTGCATGGCCGAAATTAAAGCATTCTTTGCCCATCTCCTCCACCATTGTGTAGTTAAAGTTATAGGCACCGTGTGAACTGCCCACGTTGGCGACGTCTATCTCCTCAAGCTGGATTTGGTTGCCAAACATGCGCAGGCCCCAAAAATCCATATATTTTTCATCATCAATCTGCTTGTAAGGACGATTCAAAAGATAGATTATAAACACAGCTGTCGCCGGGATGGCGATACACTTTATGATAAACTTCAAAACATTCTTTTTTTCTTGCATCACGACACCTCCTTAGAATTGCATATAGATAAACTCTGTGGCGATTCCCTTATTGGAGAACAGTGCGATCACGACCAGCAAAAGCACATAGATGGGCCAGCGCACAAAGCATTTTTGTCTGGAAATCAGTTGGATCACATCCTGTTTTAAAGAAATCCCATCATAAATGGCGAGTATTATCACGGGCAGGAGCAAACCGACCATGGAGATATAGGGCATATCCAGACAGATCGCGGCGGTCTTTAAGTAGTTGAGTGGTCTGGAAGCGTCCCAGAACAGCTTGTAAATTACCCAGATGGCATCCTGTATGGTATTAACTCTAAAAAAGATCCAGGTAAAGCACAGCAGGATAAAGGTGATGGGCAGCTGCCACCAGTGTTTCTTCCGCACCACAACTTCGCCTTTACGCGTCTTGGGATAGAGGAAGGTCTCGATAATCTGTAAGAGGCCGTGGATTCCGCCCCAGAGGATAAAAGTAAGGCTGCTGCCATGCCAGAAACCGCTGACTAAGAAGGTGATCATAAGGTTCAGGCAGTGCCGCCATCTTTTTACCCGGCTGCCGCCTAAGGGGATGTAGACATAGTCCCGGAACCAGGTAGAGAGGGAAATATGCCATCTGCTCCAAAATTCCCTGATGGAGAAGGAAAAGTATGGACTCTTAAAGTTCGTCATCAGGTCGATGCCAAAGAGTTTGGCACAGCCTACCGCGATATCTGAATAGCCAGAGAAATCGCAATATATCTCGATGGCAAACATGATGGTGACGATGATGAAGACCAAACCGACATAGCTGTAAGGCTTGTTATATACTTTATTGACCACATTGGCGAACACATCGGCAATCACCAGTTTCTTAAAATATCCCCAGGCCATCAATTTTAGGCCGTAGGTCACATTATCATAGTTAAAAGGCCGTTCTTTTTGATATTGCGGCAGAAGACTGTCGGCCCGGCCGATGGGACCAGCCAAAAGCTGTGGGAAGAAGGAGACAAACAGGGCGTAAAAACCGAAATGTTTCTCTGCTTTTATTTTGCCCCGGTAGACGTCGATTAAGTATCCCATGGATTGGAAGAAATAAAAGGATACGCCTGCAGGTAGTAGGATACGCACTGTGAGTGGTTGTATGGTCAATCTGCCCGCTTCGATCATGGCGTTTATTTTATCTATGGCGGGGGATGCTGTCTTAAAGAAGAGTAAAATCAGCGCAAGCGGCAGGATACCGCCAAGAAGGCAGCGCTTTTTCTGCCCGGTTGTCGTCGCCTTTTCCAGACGCAGTGCCAGCACATAGGTCAACAGGGTGGTTGCAAGCAATAGCAAGCCGTAACTTATGTGCAGATTCATATAGAAGGCGTAGCTGGCGATTAAAAGAAAAAACCAGCGCAGCCGGTGCGGCACCAGGTAGTAGAGGATAAACACGATTATGATAAAAACAGCAAATGACATGGAATTAAATAACATGGTTTTTCTCCTTTATGATATGGCATTATTCTACTTTATTTAAAGGGAATATGCAAGTTTACAAAATGGTTTCTTTCAGCGGGTTTTTATGATAAAATCGGAGTAGCGTTATTGAGCGCGGTGAATGGAGCATGGTTGTCATATGGGAATCACATCGTTTTATTTTTTGTGTTTTTTTACAGTTATGTTGATACTGTATTATAGTATTCCCCAAAAATTCCAGTGGGGGCTTCTTTTGCTGTGCAGTATTTTATATTATCTGTTTACCGGGCAGGGGGCGCTGATTTTGTATCCGGCGGTGTCGGTGACGGCCTGTTACGCAGGCAGCAGGCTTCTGGTGTCGATACCGGAAGAGGAAGAAAAAAAGCGGAAAGGCATCCTGCTGCTGACTATATTAGTCAACATCGGGATTTTAGTTGTCCTGAAATATGTGAACTTTGGGATCTATACCATAGACGGTGTGGCAAAGCTTTTTGGCAGCAGCCAGACGTTGATCGAGACAGTGGATTTCCTGGTGCCGTTGGGCGTTTCCTTCTATACTTTTTCCCTGCTTGGTTATGTGATCGATGTGTATTATGGAATCGCAAAACCGCAGGAGAATTTTTTGAAACTGGCGCTTTATGGCATGTATTTTCCGGTGATCATCTCCGGGCCGATCTTGAAGTATCGTGAGCACGGTGAACAGTTTTTTGCGCCCCACGCTTTTGATTATAGAAAGGTTGCCTATGGATTGCAGCGTATGCTGTGGGGATTTTTTAAGAAACTGGTGATCGCGGAGCGGCTGGGTATCTTTGTGGATACGGTCTACGGAGATTATACGGGTTATCCTGGCGCTTATATCTGGGTGGCGACCATATGCTATGCCTTTCAGCTGTATACGGATTTTTCCGGGTGTATGGATATTGTCCTTGGTATGTCGGAGAGTTTTGGGATTTACCTGCCGGAGAATTTTCAGACGCCTTTCTTTGCCAAGAGTGTGGCGGAGTACTGGCGCAGATGGCATATCACGCTGGGCGTCTGGATGAAAGAGTATGTGTTTTATCCGGTGCTTAGGTCTTCCCTTTTTACCCGCCTGAATAAGTCCTTTAAGGAGAAGTTTGGCAAGAAGAAAGGGAAGCAGTACGCTACTTTTGCGGCCATGTTCATTCTTTGGCTGACGGTGGGCATCTGGCATGGCGGGGACTGGAAATTTGTGATCGGTTCCGGGCTGTTGCACTGGTGCTATATCGTGATGGAGGAACTTTTAGAAGGGCCCTGCCAAAAGGCGATGGCGCGTCTGTCCATCAACAGTGCCGGGAAGGTCGTGAATGGGATTCGGATATTACGGACATTCTTTTTGGTGTGTATTGGAGATCTGTTCTTTCGGGCAGCCTCCGTGGGGGACGCCTTTGCCATGTTAAGGGAGGCGGTGTCAGTCTTTAATCCTAATGTGCTGTGGGACGGCTCCGTTCTGATGCTGGGATTGGACGTGGTGGAGGCCGGGATTACTGTGCTCTCACTCTTGCTTTTAGGCGCCGTTTCGGTGATGCAGCAGAAAGAAGGCGTGCGCGAGCGAATCGCCAGGAAACCGCTGCCGGTGCGGTGGATCTTGTGGTACGCGCTTTTGTTTAGTGTGATCCTCTTAGGCTGTTACGGTCCCGGATACAGCGCTTCGGAGTTTATTTATCAGGGATTCTGACCTATATAAAATATCATTAGTAAAGAACGGTATTTTATGGTAAGATATATAAATATAGATATAAATTATAGATGTAGCTGTGACAGTTTTAAGATAGAGGACGTCTGATATATATTTAAGAGGAAAATAATAATTGTGTAGGAGAAAGACGATGGATAAGATAGCCGTATTGATTCCCTGTTATAACGAGGAAAAAACAATTGCCAAGGTGGTGAAAGATGCGCGAGAGGCGCTGCCGGAGGCAGTCGTTTATGTCTACGACAACAATTCCAAAGACCGCACCGTGGAACTGGCAAAGGAAGCCGGGGCGGTGATCCGCTATGAGAATATGCAGGGAAAAGGCAATGTGATCCGCAGGATGTTTCGGGAAGTGGAGGCAGAGTGCTATATCATAGTAGATGGGGATGATACTTATCCCATGGAGTACGCCCGCGAGATGGCGGACAAAGTTTTGTTAAACAACGCGGATATGGTGGTCGGGGACAGGCTTTCCTCCACCTATTTTACGGAGAACAAAAGACCGTTTCATAATTTTGGCAACTCCCTGGTGAGAAGCAGCATCAACAAGCTGTTTAACTGCGAGATTAAAGATATCATGACGGGCTACCGGGCGTTCAGTTATGGCTTTGTGAAGACGTTTCCGGTATTGTCCACAGGATTTGAGATTGAGACGGAAATGACCATCCATGCGGTCTATAACAATATGCAGATTGAGAATGTGATCGTGGATTACCGCGACCGGCCAGAGGGCAGTGAGTCCAAGTTAAATACTTTTTCTGATGGCTTCCGGGTGCTACGGACAATCTTGAAATTGTATCGGGATTATAAGCCTATGGGATTCTTTGGGATGTGTGCGGCGTTTTTGGCAGCGATCGCAGTGATTCTGTTTATCCCGATTGTGATCGCCTATCTGGAGACGGGGCTGGTGCTTCGGTTCCCGACGTTGTTTGTGTGCGGCTTTATCGGTCTGGCGGCTCTTCAATCGTTGTTTGCAGGACTGATGTTGTCCAATATGGCGCTCAAGAACCGCAGGGATTTTGAATACCGTCTGACGCTTGTGACAAGGAGAGTGCGGGGCATAGATAAGTAACGGACATCAGGGAGGCGGTACGCGGTGTTTGTGATTTGCGCCGCCCTGTCGTGTAAACGCTCCCGAATGGAGATTATTATGAAACAGATAAAAAGTAGTTTTACAGCGAAGGAAGCGGTTATCACAGGATTGGCAGCGGTGGCGGCGCTTCTGGCATCGGGACGGATTTTAATGTTGCTGCGCAGGGAGGGAAGTCTATATACCATGGGACTTTTTCCTCTGGCGCTTCTTTTTGGCATATATTGTCTGTGGAAAAAGGCTTTGTTCATGAAGGAAGTCTTTTTTTCTGTCTGGGTGAGAATGTTGTTCGCCGCAGTCTTTACGGCTTTTCAGGTGACGGGACTTTGGTGGAGCCATCCGGGACTGGAGGCGGGTGTCAGCGGCATAGAGATCCTGCTCTGGATTTTGTGCTTTACGCCGCTTAGTTTCGCCGGGCAGAATATATTATTTGGCTTGGCGGCGTATGGGGGTGGCAGAAGCAGGGAAAAGAGGACATCCGGGAAGAATATCTTGGGAAAGTTTGATGCGTGGTTTCTGAGCAGATTTGCCTGGGCTGGGAAAGAGTTTTCTCCGAAAAAGGGCTTTCTCTACGCATTCCTTATCATCATGCTGGGTTTTCTGATTCCCTTTGCAACCTACTATCCGGCGATCATGGCTTATGATGTGATTCCGCAGCTGGATCAGATTCGGAGCAGCGGGTATACCACCCATCATCCCCTGATTCATACGTTGATGTTATCTATGAGTCTGAAGATTGGCGAGATACTGCCCTTCGTCTCCAATGCGGACAGGGCGGGGCTGGCCGTGTATTCGCTGCTGCAAATGACAGTTGTGTCATGTTGCTTTTCCTATGTATATACTTTCTTTCGGAGAAAGGGAGTAAACCGCTATTTGTGTTATCTCTTCGTGTTGTGTGTGGCTTTTTATCCCACCCATGGACTGCTGGCGGTATCCATCACCAAGGATACGATCTACGCGGTTCTAGTCATGGTCTTTGCGGTGTTTGCCTGGGAGATTGTGACCGGGCGGGAAGAGACAGGACCTGGGAAAGGCTGGTTTGCGGCGTATACGGTGCTGACGGTACTGCTTTTACTATTTCGCAATAATAGCATCTATGCTTGGGTGTTGTATGTGATTGTGACATTATTTATGCTTCGTGGGAAGTTGTTTCGGTCTGACGCAAAGAGCAACGAGTGTCGCAAAGCAAATTCCGCAGGAAGCTGTCTTTTCTACAGAAATCTGTGTATCAGCCATGGAATAGCGTTCCTTGCATATCTGCTTCTCAATACCCTGATGGTACAGGCCTCCGGCGCCACCAGCGCCACGTATGCCAGGGAGATGCTCAGTGTGCCGGCCCAGCAGATTGCCAGGGTTGTGGCCTTTCATGAGGAAGAATTGACGGCGCAGGACAGAGAGAACCTTTCCATTGTCTGGGATCAGGGAGAATTGCCGGAGTATGTGCCGGCCATCGCAGACCGAAGCAAGAAGGATATTGTGGGAGAGAAAGAAGTGCTTAAGACATTCGCCGGGGAATGGGTTTCCCTGGGGTGCCGGTATCCGGGAGAGTATTGGAAAGCGTTTTTACTCAAGAATAAAGGTATGTGGTATCTGGAGGATACGACATACCTGAATGATGTCTATTCTTATGCCAAAGGGTATCTACAGATTTCTTATCCCAGCGACCAGCAGGAATATATGGAGGCGCTGGCGCCGGGATATGTGAGGCATCAGAAATTACAGTTTTTGCAGTCTGTGTACCGTTATTTTGCGGCGGGGGACGAGGTGTGGCGTTATCTGCCGCCGTTTGCCTTGGTGATGCAGCCGGCCTTCTACTGCTGGACATTACTCTTTTACTGTCTGTGTTGTATCGGCCGGAAAAAGCCGCTGTTACTTGTGCCGGCGGTGTATGTCATCGCGCTGGTGGGTACTTTGCTGTTAGGGCCATGCGTATTGACACGCTACCTCTATCCGGTGATGCTGTCGGTAACGGTATTGGGTATCCTGGCTCTTGGGGGAGATGACAGGACTTATCGGGCATCCTGAGTCAATATCTTTAGGATTTTTTTCTCCTTGTAGCGCGGTGCAGGTTCCACGCATCGGCTGGGATCGATCAACTCGCGCAGGCGCGTTTCATAGACAGATTTTGTCACCGGGCTGCCTTCCCAATAATATCCTTCATACAGGAGATTATCTTCTGCGTCTTTCCGGTATTCATACCAGCCCATCCCGATTTCCGTGAAAGTTCCCTTGGAAAGGCGGTAGACGTTACAGGGAAAGTAGCCTCTGTCGCCATCGTGATCGTATGATATGTCGCCAGTGTCATTGTACAGCAGTCCCTGGCGTTCCAAATATTTCATACCGGCGCGGTAACGGTTGATGGACCGGACTTTTCCATTATAAAAAGAAACGACGATCTCATGGATTGATACGCCGCCGGTCTCGATATACAGTTCGGGAACGGCATCGGCATCCAGGTATATCAACGAGTATCTGCTATCTTTCGGATAGGGCAGATGTCCGGTGACATGGAGCGTATGGATGAAATCGGCATAGGCATCCTGCCAGTTTGCAAAGTTCTTGATCCGTCTGCTCTGCCAGGGCAGTTGGTATTCCTCCGGTATGGCGTGTTCTTCTTTAAAGCGCAGAAAACCTGTCCTGTCGATGACGCTGCAGCCGTTAAATTTATCTGTCTCATCGATGATGCCGTTCTTGTTCTCATCGTACCAGGAATAGGCGATACTGTCCAGATTTCCCTCGGCATCCAGGGTAATAAAACCGATATGTTCAGAAGTATAGCTGATCTCGCGGAATAAAAGGCCGCAGAGGGTATCTGTCTTGAGCGGTTCATACATCCACCACCAGCCCTCAAAGAGGATTTCCAGTGTCTGATTCCGCACTTTGATGACATAATAAGCGCCGCTGTCCCGGATGTGCAGTTCCTCGCGGCCATCGCCGTCTATGTCCAAATAGCAGTATTCAATATCATTGTCCCAGAACAACTCGCCGATATAATAAGGCTCCTCCTCATTGGGCTTATAATACGGGTGTGTCTCACACATAATCGTGATCTCGTTATTCAAAAAACGCTCATACATCCGCCTTTCATAAGAACTGTCTGCCTGCGGGGAACCGTCTGGTTTTGCATAGCCAAAGCCGGTGAGGAACAATACTGCAGGCAGAAGCAGCAGTATCAGGTATCTGGACAGGTGTCTTTTGGGCTTGACAGGCATAGGCGCCTCCTTTCCTTGACGGATACGGGCATTGTCATTTCAGCTGGTATACATGGTACACGGTATTCCCGGCGGTGAAAATGTCCGCTATCTCGGATTCCACGTCATAGGTATGCCGGAAATACATGATTACGGGGTGTTCCCTGTTGAAGGGAGCCTCCCGCAGGATGAAGTATACATGGTCACTCTCCACCACATCCCGTCCGAACTGGCCTATGCCGTGGGCGGCCAGCTTGATCCGGCTGTTGGGGTTGCATACCACGCCCCAGTTGGTATAGAAAAAGTTGTTGTAGGTGTCCAGTGTCATGTCAAAAGGCGATTCACAGTAATTTTCCAGGGTTCCCGAATCATAGGTCCATATGTAGAAATTGTCCGGATGGGCATGACAGTAGGCTTTCAATTCCTCCCAAGTCTGTTGGTGGACACGGTAATCTTCTTCCACATTGATTCTGGTGATGTGGAGGGAGAGGACGCTCAACGCCAGCGTGAGGGGCAGGATAAGGACATAGCGCTTATGGAGTTCCAGCCGCAGCAGATTAAAGCCGATCAAGATGCCGAACAGGATCATATAGTCTACAGTGATTAACGGCTGGATGATGCGCTTGGGAAAGCGTCCTTCATATAGGACGTAAATCCAGCTTACGCTACGGCCGAACAGGTAGAACAGATAGACAAGCAGCGCCTGGGAATTGCGTCTTATCAGTATCAGGACAAAAGTGAATAGGAGGAGTATCCCGGCCAGCAGATTCGCTGGCTGCATGCCGTCCTCGTAGAGAAAAACATTGAAACTGCCGACGATAATATTTTTCAGTCGGTCCCGCATACTGGTGCGGGCCAGATAACATTTCCTGGCAATGTCATGCATCTTTTTCCAGTCGTCCACGGACATGTCATGACCGATATAGGGCGCGCCGCTTCTGCGGTACATATAGGCTTCCTCTGTGATGCCCAGTGCGGCAAGGTCGTCTGCGCACTCTTCGTATTCCGGCCATTGATAAAAGTCCCCCACCCGCTCCCTGTAGTGGTTGATCTTGCGGAAGTCAGACCATTGAGGGGCCGAGTAGGCAGCCATGTTGATCCCCCACAGGATGCCCATGCCCAGACATAGAATCAGTGCGAAGCCTATTAGCTTCAGGGCAATCTTTTCTCCGCCGCTGCGATGGGCGATGATCCATTTGGAAAGCCAGAGCATACCCGCCATGGGCAGCATCAGATAAAGGATATTCTGACGCATGGCGAAAGAAATCCAGGCGAAGAAGAAGGTCGGTATATTATCCATGAAAAAGGAGACCGGACTGCTGTTAATCTTCGTGGTGATGAAACAGAAGAGAGCGGAAGCTGCGGCGAGCCCGGCGGTAGTGGTATACTGTGCCTCCGAGAGGACATTCAGATCCACGATAAAAAACAGGACCAGAAAGGCGGTCAGGGCCGGTTTCCAGAATGCGTCCTGGGAATGATATCGGTGCCAGATCCGCATGATCCTGTGGTAGATAACGAGGAGACAGACGATTTGTACCCCATGCTGAAAAAGTCCGTACCAGGGGATGAAACTGCATAGCTCATAGAGTTTGCACAACAGCCAGGATAAGGGATAAAGAAAAAACATGACATGTGCGTCAGGATAACCCAAGTAGGCTCCGGAGAGTATACTGTACATGCCCCAGTCATCGTTGATGCCGTCTACCGGCCGAATCCAGAAAAGTTCCAGACAGTAGAACAGGATGAGGAGCACAAGAAAAAAAGGCAGCCACATCCAGGGGGAGGCGGTACGTGGTTCTTTGGGAACTCTTTTGTATTTTTGACGTCCAAGTTTGAGCGGCGCCGATGCAGGCTGCGCACCCTGATTGACCAGTGACATTGGGACATCCCTTTCGTAAGCGTTGTTTAACGGTAACATGGTATATTTCTATTTTTTCATTATATACTATATTACAGGCTAGTGACAAATTAAAAAGTAAATCTCAAGTAAATTTTGCAGGAAAATAGGCAAAGATAATTCTTAAGATTTAGAAAAGTTTTCTTTAAGAAATGAGTGCGGGCATATTCAAAATTGGAAAAATGTGATAAAGTCGATATAGGATACAGGAGAAATGACATATCCAGAAAGGTTGTGAAAATAGATGGAGAGTAGAAAAAGTTCAGGCAAGAGAAGACATAGCAACAATAACCTGCTTCTGATAGTCCTGATAGGGTTTTGTATCTTGGCACTCATAGAGATTCTGTACGGGCAGGCGCAGATGAAAGTAGAAAAGGAGCGTCTTGCTTTGGCGGAAGAGAATAACCAGACGGTGCAGGAACTGAAAGATGAGTGGAATCAGATTAAGGAAGGCACCAGTGTGGTAACCCAAGAAGGCGAGTCGGAGCAGCCTGTGGGCGGCAAGGAAGAGAGCGAAGAACAGCCCAAGGTGATGGAGCAGTCTGACAAGCCGGAGGATAAGGACGATCAGGCGAAGGAAGAAGAGGAAGAGGATGACGGAGAATACGCTATGCAGATTGTTATCCTGGGCGACAGTATCATGGATCACGACAGGACAGAGAGCGGGCCGGCGGCTATCATAGCCGAGGCTTGTGGCGCTAAAGTCTATAATCTGGCTATGGGCGGCACTACGGCGGCTCTTCTACCCGGGGAGCCGGCCGGAAACGATGATTGGGAATCCAGAGGTCTTCTGGGTGTCGTGAAGGCAATCCAGGGGAAAATTGACAAGAGTATCTTTGACGGCTATCCGGCTAAGGAGGCTTTGGAGGAATGCGATTTTGAGAAGACGGACTATTTTATTATTGAATATGGCGTGAATGATTTTCTGAGCGGGCAGATTCCGCAGAGTACGTTGATGGCGGACGGCAGTGTCCTGAATATAGGAGAGATATACTCTTACACAGGGGCGATGCGGGACGCGGTCAATACACTGATGAATTCGTTTCCGAATGCTAAAATATTAATTGTTGCACCGCATTACTGCCAGGTGTTTAGCGGCAAGACCTTTATGGGCGACGGTTATTCTCTCGATTATGGTTATGGACCGCTTGTGAGTTTTGCCAGAGGAGCTGGTTATGTTTACGAGCAGTACAAGGATGAAAATGTGTTATTTTATAATGCCTTTGAGTTGAGCGGCATCAATGCGGAGACGGCGGACGATTATCTGGAGGACGGTGTGCATATGACGCCGCTGGGAAGCCGTGTTTATGCAGAGGCCATTTCCAGAATCATCAATAAGGATTTCTATCCGGAGGAATGATTGCATAGAACAAACAGATTATGGTATGATAAAAGACAGGTGTAAAATACGCCTGTCTTTTTTGGCAAGATCACAGGGAGAAAGTGTTATGCGCGAGTTGGAATATCCTTTTGACAGTGAAGAGATCTTGAAAAGATCTAAGAAAATAAAGAGAAAACTACTGGAGGAACGGGCGGACTTTTTGGACAAAAAGATTGCCGTCTTGGGCGGCAGCACCACACATGATATTGTCAGGGTGCTGGAACTGTTTCTTTTAGATCAGGGAATCCGGGCTGCATTTTATGAGTCGGAATATGCGCAGTATTGGCAGGATGCTATGTTTGATAATCCGGCGCTGGAGGAGTTTGCACCGGATCTTATCTTTGTTCATACTTCCAATCGCAACATCAGCCGTTTCCCGGGACTTGGGGACAGCGCAGAGCAGGTGGAGGAACTGCTGACAGAGCAGTATGAACATTTCCGGGTGATGTGGGACAAGATTGAGGAGAAGTATCATTGTCCTGTGATCCAGAATAATTTCGAATATCCTTTTTACCGGCTTCTGGGTAATCAGGAGGCGGCGGATCTGCACGGGCGGATATCCTTTATCAATCGCCTGAATGAGAAATTTTATGAGTATGCCAGAGTGCATACACATTTTTATATCAACGATATCAACTATATGGCGGCGGCCTATGGACTGGACAGATGGGCCGATCCTTTGTACTGGCATATGTATAAGTATGCCATGTGTCTGCAGGCGATCCCGGAGTTTGCCTATAACGTATCCCATATTATCAAGGCGGTTTTTGGTAAAAACAAAAAGGCGCTGGTGTTGGATCTGGATAACACACTCTGGGGCGGCATCGTGGGGGACGACGGTGTGGAACGTCTGGAGATCGGGCAGGAGACGCCTATGGGACAGGTCTATGCCGAGTTCCAGGGATACGTGAAATCCCAAAAAGAAATTGGCGTATTGTTGTGTGTAGATTCTAAGAATGAGAAGGAAAACGCCATCGCAGGGCTGCAGCATCCGGACGGGACGCTTAGGCCAGAGGACTTTATCGTGATCGAGGCCAATTGGGAGCCCAAGAGTAAGAATATTGTGCAGATTGCCAAAGATTTGAATATCCTGCCGGACAGTCTGGTATTTGTGGACGACAATCCGGCGGAGCGGGAGATTGTGGAAAGGCAGGTGCCGGGGGTGGCCGCGCCGCAGATTGGCTCGCCGGAGCAGTATATCCGGGTGTTGGACCGTTCCGGATTCTTTGAAGTGACACGACTGTCAGAAGATGATCGCAATCGCAATGAGATGTATAAAGCCAATATCCAGAGACAGCGGCAGGCCCAGGATTTCGGGGATTACCGGGCGTATCTGTTGTCCTTGCAGATGCAGGGTACGATTAAGGCGTTTGAACCATTGTATATGGCGCGCATCGCCCAGCTTTCCAATAAGAGCAACCAGTTTAACCTGACTACCAGAAGATACACCCAGACCGATATTGAGACTTTTGCAGCGGATGACACTTACATCACCAGATATGGGAAGCTGGAGGACAAGTTCGGGGATAATGGGGTGGTGAGTGTGGTAATCGGCAGGCAGGGAACCATGGCGGATATTCCCGCGTACCAGAAGCGAGAGACGGTTTCTGGGGAAAGAGGCGATGTGCTGCACTTGGAACTGTGGCTGATGAGCTGCCGGGTGCTCAAGCGCGATATGGAATATGCCATGATGGACAGCGTGGTATGGGCGTGTCAGGATAGAGGGATTCATACCATCATCGGATATTATTATCCGACGGCGAAGAACGGTATGGTGAGAGAGTTCTACGGACAGATGGGGTTTGAGAAGATTGCAGAAGATGACACGGGTGTCAGTACTTGGCGGTATAGCATTCCTGACGAGTATCAGCCGAAGAATACCGTGATTGAGGTTGCCAAGTAGCGCAAAAAAGGATATAGTAGTAAATGATTTGCCGGGAAAGACCGGATAGTGGAACAATGGAGGATGTTATGAGCAGAGAAGAAGTGTTTGCAAGACTGAACGACGTGTTTCGGGACGTGTTTGACGATGAGGAGATTACGGTGACAGACGCCACCACAGCGGATGATATCGAGGAGTGGGACTCCCTGGAGCATATCAATCTGTTAGCGGCTGTGGAGCAGGAGTTTGGCATGAAATTTAATATGGGACAGGTTGTGTCCATGAAGAATGTGGGCGAGATGGCGGATATTATCATCAGCAAGATTGGTTAGTCGGCTAGGGCAGGAACTTGTCAGGGCATATTTTATGGCCTGATCAGTTCTATCATGCCCAGGACGGCGTTGGTTAAGAATACCACCTCCCGGTTTCCCAAGGCAGGAGCGGGCGTGGGTGTGTCGATGGCGATAAAGCCGCCAGCGGTGAGATCCGCCAAGGCAGCATCAAAGTCCGTGGTCTCATAACAGATATGATAGGGGCTGTTTTTATACCGTTTCATCAGCCCGGACACCACAGAATCTTCCGCATAGGGGGAGACCAGTTCTACCCGATAGCCGTCTTTGCCAAGGAAACAGATATCTACCTTGCGGATGGTATCCCGCAGGGTATCCTGTTCAATTTGATAGCCGAGGGACAGGAAAGCGTCTTTGGCTTTTTCTATTTTTTTCACAAGATAGCCAATGTGATGTACGGTCAAAGATGTCATGTGGTGCTCCTTTCAAATCTTATATTGAACCGAGTCCGCGAAGCGGATCTGGCAAAGCTATTTCCGAAAGAAATTGCTTTTTTTCGAAGGAATTTACTATTAGTATATCAGATAGTATATCAGACCGAGAAGGTAATGTAAAATAGTATGCTGTGTTCATATCACGGCAGCCGCCCAGACATGGAGGATTGTCATGAAAATTAAGGCGCTCTATGAAAAGTACAAAGATTTTATTATGGAAGTGATTCATTTCGGGATCGTGGGCGTGATGAATACGCTTCTGGGATATTTGATCATGTCGGGATTATATAATCTGGCCCACTGGAATTATTGGGTGTCCAGCGGGACTTCCTATTTTATCGGCAGTGTATTTTCCTATTATATGAACGGCAGGGTAACCTTCAAGGTGGAAAATAAAGACAAATGGCTGCCCTGGCGGTTTGCCGTCAATATCATCGTCTGCTATGGGTTGGCTTACGGGATTGCAAGGCCGCTCATCCGTTATCTGCTGGCGGCGCAGTCTCCGGTGGTGGTGGATAATGTGGCGATGGTCTTGGGGATGGCGTTATTTATCGTGATGAATTTCTTCGGACAGAAACTGTTTGTATTCCGGACGGGGAGAAGGGGACATAAGACCGGGGAATAGTATGAAAAAGTTGTTGAAGCAAAAGTGGTTTGTCTGGCTTACCAGATACTGGTTCCTCTTTCCGATCATAGGCTTTGTACTGCTGACGGCGGGGGTGCTGTTTGGTTTTGGGGAACGCAGTTATATTGCAGTGCATGATAATATGGATCTGTTTCTTGCACAGTATCAGATGTTAAAAAATACAGGCGCTTTTTGGAAACATGGCGTGGAAGCGCCGTTCCTGGGCGGTGTCAGCAGGGACCTTCTACCCTCGGAACTGTCTTTATACAGTGTGTTGTATATGATTTTTCCAACTTACACAGCCTATGTACTGGGACTGCTTGGAAAGATAGCGTTGGGGATTACTTCCTTCCGGCTGCTGGCCAAGGAACTGTTCGGAGAACGATATGTGATTTATCGTCCTGCCGTTTATATGGTGGGATTTTCCTATGGCATCATTTACTTTTTCCCGGCTTTTGGGTTTGCCTTTGCATCCATTCCGCTGTGTGTATTCTTATTGATCAGGATATACAGACAGCCGCGGCTGTGGTGGTATCTGGCGCTCTTTGTTTATCCACTGGTATCTTATTTTTCTTATCATGGTATCTTTATTCTGGGATATTTGGTGCTCGCCATCGTGTGGCTTTCCATCCGGGATAAAAAATTGGCAAAATCCTTGGCCGGCGCGCTGGTGGTGTTGGCGGCAGGGTATGTGGTGTGCGAGTACCGCCTGTTTGGGCAGATGCTTCTTAGCGATGAGGTGACGATACGGTCCACGATCGTGAATCCTTCCCTCACGCTGCCGGAGATTGGGCGGGAGATTCTTAGCGTATGGAAGGACAGTATTTTCCATGCGGAGGATGTGCACAGCAGAGTGATCATGCCGGTCTGTGCCGTTTACTTCGTGATTTTGAATCTGTCATATCTTCGGAAGAAACAGGGCGGTAAAATCCTGAGAGATCCCTTTAATCTGTTGATGGCATTTATTTTGTTTAACTGTCTGATTTATGGATTGTATGATTTTGCACCCCTGCGGACGCTTGTGGAGACGATTCTGCCGCCTTTGCAGGGTTGGCAGTTTAACCGGACGATATTTTTTAATCCGTTTTTGTGGGATTTGGCGCTGCTGTTTATTTTGGTCCGCCTCTATGACAGAGGGATTCTTCCCTTGTGGGGAGCCAATCTGATCGTCTGTGCGGCGGCGCTGGCGGTGATCCTTGCACCCACCAGATACAACGACCTTTATACCACCTGCCACCACAGATTGTATGAGTACAATCATGGGACGGAAGTGGATGAGTTTGATTATGAACAGTTTTATGCGGCAGCGTTGTTTCGTCAGATCAAGGAAGAAATTGGTTATGAGGGCGAGTGGAGCGTCGCTTACGGGATGCATCCGGCGGTGCTTGAATATAATGGAATCGCTACCCTGGATGGGTATTTAGGTTTTTACACGCAGCAGTATAAAGAGGCGTTCCGGGAGATTATTGCCCCAGCCCTTTCGCGCGTGGAGGCCAGCCGCATCTATTATGATGATTGGGGAGCCAGGGCTTATCTGTATTCCGGCACGGACGAAAGCGTGGTCAGTTCCGCCAAGACGGTCTACGCCACGGACGATACGCTCTATATGAATCCGGAGGCTTTCCGGAGACTGGGCGGGACCTATCTTTTTTCCAGAATCCGCTTTTCCAATGCGGAGGAGATGGAACTAAAGCTGCTGGGAGAATATACTGCGCAGGACGGCAGCCTGACCGTATATGTATATGTGTGCAGACAGTAGGCGATATGCAGTATGAAAAAGTGAGTAACAGCAATAACAAAGGAGGACTAAAATGCCGATCAGAGTACACAATTTTGGAGGCGTCGTGGGATGGAACGCCAAGAAATATCTGCCCAGACTGTCCAGCGAGAGTTATTTGAAGCTGCAGTTTATCAGCAGGAGGAGATCGCAAAAAAGTTATATAGAATATTTTCTGGAGCATGAGGAGGCGCCGCAGCCACTAGTCGTGAATTTAGAGACGGTAAACCGCTGTAATAGCACTTGTGAGTTCTGTACGGCCAATATTCATGCGGAGAAACGTCCCTATAAGAAGATGGAGGAGGAACTCTATTATTCCATTATCGATCAGCTTCAGGATTGGAATTATAAAGGGCATTTGACGCTTTACGGGAATAATGAACCCTGGCTGGATAAGCGCATCGTGGGCTTTCATCGGTATGCCAGGGAGAAACTGCCGGAGGCTTTTATCTTCATGTCCACCAACGGCCTTTTATTGGATGTGGATAAGGTGAAATCCATTGTTCCCTATGTGGACCAGCTGATCATCAACAACTACTGTTTGGATATGAAGATGCATGACAATGTGAAAGTCATCCATGACTATGTGAAGGCGCATCCGGAGGAGTTCCAGGATGTGGATATCCTGATCCAGATCCGCTATTTAAAAGAGGTGCTGACCAATCGGGCTGGCAGCGCGCCCAATAAGCAGTCCAAGGGGCGGATTATCAAGGAAACCTGTCTGATGCCCTTTACTGATCTGTGGATCACGCCCCACGGAAAGCTGGGAATCTGCTGCTGCGATAACTTTGAGGTGACGGAGATGGCGGACTTGAATCAGGTGTCCGTGAAAGAGGGCTGGAACAGCGAGAACTATAGAAAACTGCGGGAGGCTATTGCCACGGGCAGACAAAATTATCCGTTCTGTAAATACTGTGATTTTATCGATGCGGGACTGCGTATGGATGCCGTGGAGGATGCCCTGAAACATCGGCAGATGCATGGCGCAAGACAATCGGTATTTAAGAAAAAATAAAGCCGGATGGATGAATGTTTATGAGTGGAAAGAAAAGAAGAAAGTCAAATAGAAGAAGCGGAAGAAGAACGAATTTCGGGCGCATTGTGACGGCTGTGATCTGTACGGCGGCAATCTGCGCAGCGGTTGTCTGTGTCTTTGCTTTCGGGAGAAACCGTATAGTAGGGGACAGGGAAAACGGCCAGACAATGGATGAGGTATGGCTGGACGATAGGCAGGATGTCCAGGAAGAGACAATAGATGTCAAAGAACAGAGGGCGCCTGAAGGGGCAGCCGTTTCAATCATGGGAGACAGTATTTCCACATTCCAAGGTTACATTCCGGCAGGTTATTATGATTTTTTTCCAGAAAACGGGCTGGTATCGGATGTGAACGATACCTGGTGGAAACGTGTCCTGGACGAGGAAGAGTGGACGTTGTGCGTGAATGGTTCCAGTTCCGGGGCGACCTGTGTAGGGGATTCTACCAGTATGGACAATCCCCAGTGCAGCTGTAATGAATTCCGTACAGGTGGTCTTTCCGGTTCGGACGGGACGGCGCCGGATATCATTATCGTTTATATGGGTACGAATGATTTCCTGCAGAGTATCCCGCTGGGAGATAACGATGGGACAAGAGCGGTGGCGGAGGGACAGGTTGCCATGTTTGGGGATGCCTATACCCTGATGCTTGATAAACTGCGTGTGAAGTATCCGGCGTCACAGATATACTGCTGTACGATTACCCAGGTTGGCGGCTATGGAACCGACACGCCTTATGTGGAGATGGTTAACGGTGTGGGATTGACGACAGCGGATTATAGCGCGCGGATTGCACAGATTGCAGGGAATAAGAATCTGCCTGTGATCGACCTACAAGGCTGCGGCATCGCGGTAGAGAATCTGCATAATACTACCGCGGACGGCGTACACCCCACACCGGAGGGCATGCAATATATTGCGGAGGCAGTCAGAAAGGTACTGGACTGAGATGAAAGAGAAGAGAGTACGCATCGTTTATAGGATGATTCCTTTGTTGTTTCTGATCGTGATTCTGTGCCTTCTTGCGGCCGGTCGTTACGACAGGACCTTTTCGGACTATGTTCCGGGAAATTATTTCAGTCTGGAACGGGGAGATTACAAGGTCCTTATTGACTCGCAGGATCCTGTCGCGGCCAGCTGTAATATCTGTTATGAAGTCAATGGACAGGAACGGATTCTGGCCAGTACAGGTGTAAAGTCAGGCGTCGGCGTTGATTTTACAATCAGTCTGCCCGTCAACATCCGCAATGACAGTGTCAGGGTAGTGCTTCTTGATGAGTGGGGAACCGAACTGCCACAGATTGATGTACTGCGGATTACCAAGATGCTGCCGATTAGACAGACGGTGGCTTATCTGGTACTCTATCTGGCGATAACGCTGCTCTTGTATAAAGGATTTGACGGCGGTCGGGTATCTTGTCAGCTGACAGGATTCGTGAGCGCTGCGCTTCTGCCGATTTATCCAGTTTACTGTGCGGCTCCTGTTCGGATGACAATTTTGATTATGACATTTATGTCAGTTTTACTCCTGATAAAACAGCGGGGTAAAATTCCGCAGGAACGTATTGTCAGGTATGTCTTTTTTCTGGCGCTTTCACTGACAGCGCTTTATTTCTGTACGGAGTCGTCCCCTTTCTATGCGCGTAATCATTGGGACGACGTCAGCATTTATTATTCTATAGGGCGGGGCGTTACCCAGGGCTATGTGCCCTATCGGGATATGTTCGATCATAAGGGGCCGGCGGTGTTTTTCCTATATGCGCTGGCGCATCTTCTGGTGCCGGATTGTTTCTACGGCGGTTATCTTCTGGAAAGTTTTTGTTTTTCGTGGCTGCTTTATTTCGTTTATAAAATCAGCAGATTGTATTTGGACGAGGGTGCGGCGGGGGCGTTGTCCGTCATCTCCATGGTCCTTCTTCTGGATGGAAGTTTTCTGGTCTATGGCGGTTCTTGTGAGGAGTTTGCCATGGTCATTTACGGAGTTGTTCTATATGGATATCTCGCTTATTTTGCCGGCAAAAAGACGTGCGACAGCAAATGGATGCTGGGGATAGGTGCACTTTTGGGGATTGCCTTCTGGATGAAATTCAATATGACGGTATGTCTCTTTGTCCTGGTGGGTGTGATCATGCTGCATAAACTGCTGGGCAGGCAGTATATCATAAAAGATATGGTGGCTTTTGCGGGCGGATTCGGCGGCGTGAGCGTCCTGACGGGTGGATATTTCCTCTGTATGGATTCCCTTGGCTATCTGAAAAACGGTTATTTTGTCGCAAATCTTGCCTATGCGGATGTCAGAAGCATGGGGGAGACGCTTGCCGTATTTGGCCAGAATGTACTCGAGGCGGTCATCGACAATCCGGGGATCTCTTTGCTGGTGGTCTTCGGGGTGCTGGCGTTTGTTCTCTCTTCCCGCTATCTGGGACATATGCTTGGCAGAGCCGGTTTGGCGGGGGCTTTTGTCCTGTTGATCGGCAGTACTTATGTCAGCTATGCGTATCTGTACTATTATTGCCTGGTGGCTGTGTTTGCGGTGCTGGGACTGGTTGCGGCAGCTGGTTTTTTGGCGGAAAGAGCCGTTAAACTGAAAGTGGGGGATAAAGCGGCATTGGTCCTGGCGCTGCCCTGTCTGTGCCTTTTGCCTGTCTTTAATCAAAACTACCGGGAAGCGGCGGTGTTCTCCGAGAATTTTACGTTGTTTGACGTGTGTGAAAAGGAGATTGAGAACACATCGCGAGGGCGGGATAAAACCATGCTTTTATATCACAATCACACAGTATCGGTGATGACGTTTGCAGGGGTAAAACCTGCGGCCCGCTATTATTTTGCACCTAATATCAGCGAGAAGATTCCGGAGGTCAACGAGGAGCAGGACCGTTATATCCATGAGGGGATAGCCGAGTTTGTGTTGGTACATGATGTAGATATTTATCCTTCGCTTATGGCATGGGGGCTGTATCAGTATGAAGAGATCCTGGACTGGCGCACAGACGAGGAAAGTGTCCAGTTGTACCGCCTGAGATGACAGGAACCATGGTTGCGCATGGACGTAGGATATGATAAAATAAAAAGCGTTATGATGTATAGGGATGATATAAAATTTGATACAGCACAAAAGAGTTGGAGGGAGAAGGTTGAATAAATTGCTCGATAGCAATTTATTCAACCAAGAATTTGTGCCGAAGCGTCACAAATTCCATGATGGCAGAACAAAATCTGATATTTTGCTCGCCTCCTCAGCGTAAAACGCTTCGGAATGGAGGAAAAGATGAAATTTTTTAACAGTACGAAGGAACCGACGGAAATGGACCGGGTGATGGAGAATATCGCGCAGACGGAGAATGAGATTCGGGGGCGTATTTATCAGCTGGGAGAGATGTTCTATCAGGCCAACAAGATGAAAGAAAGAGGAGAAATAGACGAGCAGTATTTTTCGTTGATAGATTTGGTAAATAAGCTGGAGCATAACAGGAGAGGATATTATAAGAATAAACTCCGGCTGGAGGGGCAGATGATGTGCGAGCACTGCGGTGCGGTGATTCCCTATGGCAGCATGTTCTGCAATATCTGCGGTCAGAGGGCTGACGGACAGACAGCGGCGCCCGCGATGGGAGCGGCTGCGGCGGCAGCGATACCGCCGATGGAGACTCCTGCACAGAATATGACGCCGATGGGAGCTGCGGGGCAGCCGTCAGCGCCTGTTGAAGCGGTAACGGCTGTGCCTCCGATGAATACAGAGCCGGCCGCGGTGATACCGCCGGTGTCGGCAGCGATACCGCCAGTAGGAACAGAACCGGTGGCAGGGGAAGCGGTGTCGGCAGTACATAAATGTAGTCAGTGCGGTGCGGTTCTGGGCGAAGACAGTCTGTTCTGCGAGTCATGCGGCGCTAAGGTACAGTAGTGAATGAGAGGGAGAGATGGGGATGTTTTGTAAAAAATGTGGAACAAATTTAAACGAGGGCGCAAAGTTTTGCCCGAAATGCGGTGAACCGACAGGCTTAGGAATTGAGGATGCTGCGCCTGAGAATAATGCAACGGGAAATGGAGGCGCTGATAATCAGGTGATGCCGCCGGTTTCCAATCTGTGGAATATGTATTCCCAGGATGGGACGACGGACAATACACAGTCTGCCGGTCCACAGTACGGCGGCACACAGCCGCCTGAGTTTACCCAGGGGATTACGATGGAAGGTGGTTTTAAGAAGTTTTTCACCGGACATAAGGCGTTGCTCATTGCGGGGGCAGCCGTGCTCGTTGTGCTTGTTCTGATATTGTGTAATATGACGGTGCTGGCCAATTTCCTGCGTAGGACGTTTTCCTCGCCGGAAGATTATTATCATTATGTGGAAAAGAAGACTGTGGAAGAATTTTCCGCGGATACCGGGGAAGCATACGGCAGATATATTCTGGATAACCTGGATTTTTATGACAGGAGTGTCAGTACAAAGCTGAATATGACGATCGGAGAGGGTGGTCAGGATCTGATAGGTCTTGCGGGACTTGCAGGGGTGGATCTGTCCTGGCTTGAGAGTGTTTCGATCACCATGGATTCTTCTGTGAAAAAGGGTGCCAGCGCCATGAGTCTTGGAGCCGTGATCAATGGCGTGAATGTCCTGACGGGCAATCTCATTTATGAGTCGGACAGTGAGGCGGTCTATCTGCAGATACCGGAACTGAATGAGAAGTATATGGGTGTAGAGATTCCCAGTTATGCGTTTGATGATTTGGAGGAGAGTTGGGAGGTATTTGAGGCGCTTGAGAGAGTCTGTCCGGACCAGAAGGAAATGGAACAGATGCTGAATCGTTACCTGATGACCGCCGTAGAGTGCATGGACGATGTTTCTAAGGAGAAAGACGTCCTGGAAGTTCAGGATGTTGAACAGAAATGTACGGTGCTTACCGTTACCGCTGATGTCAATACGTTTCGGGATATGACGATGGAGATTCTGAAGCAGATGCGGGAAGACAAGGATATCGAGCGGATCATCAAAGCTGCGATGGAAGAGGAAACCATTATTGACGAGTTATATCTGGATGATATGAGTCCCGAGGAAGCCTATGAGGAGTTCCTGGATTGGGTAGACGAGGGATTGGAATATATGGAAGATCTTGGCGAGATGGAAGTCTACGATGATGAGGTCCTTGAGATGAAAGTCTATGTGGACCGCAAGGGTAAGATCGTGGGCAGGACCATGGAAATGGGGGATGTGACAATCCATATGTTGATGCCGGAAGATGGCAAACAGTTTGGGTATGAACTGTCTTACGATGACTCTTATTATGATGATCCGATCCTTGACGAATCTATGACATTGACCGGCACCGGCAAACGAAGCGGCGATAAGATAGAGGGGGATTTTGTGTTGGAATATTGTGATACCCCGCTGATGGACATTGCGGTGCAGGAACTGAATCTCAAAGATATGAGAACAGGACTGTTAAACGGCAGTATGACTTTGAGTTTAACGGAGGACGCGGCGGATTATATGGATTATACGCCGGGAGCGGCCATGATACAGGGCGTGGAAATTTCCATGGATTTTAAGTCTGACAAAACTTCCAGTAACTGTAATATGGGTATATCCCTGAGGGATCAGAATCTTGTCAATTTGGAGATGTCCTATCAGCAGGAGAAGGGTTATAAGGGGGCGGATCCTGGCAAGAATGTAGTTATGGTCGAGGATATGGACGATCTGATCGAGTGGGGTGAAACCCTTGATGTAAGCGAACTGACAAGCGCCTTAAAGGAGGCGGATGTGCCTTCGGAGATTACGGATTCCCTGGAATATTTTGAAGATATAGACATAGAGTCCCTTCTCAGGATGATGTATTACTATTATTGATAGACAGGGAGGAACGGCAGCCGTATGGAGTTAGAACTGGCGGGGATACAAAAATCATATCAAAAAAAGAAAGTGCTTAAGAATATATCCCTGACTGCAGGCAAGGGCAGCTGTGTGGGAATCCTGGGCGGAAACGGCAGCGGGAAGTCAACGCTTCTGTCAATCTTAGCAGGAGTGCAGAAGGCAGATGGCGGAGCTTTCCTCTACCAGGGCGAGGATCTGTTGCGAAACAGCGCGAAGATTCCATCGGTGCTGGGCTATGTGCCTCAGGGGAATCCCCTGATTGAGGAATTAAATGCGTGGGACAATCTGCGCATGTGGTATGACAGGGCTACTCTGCGAAAGGAGTTGGAGCAGGGTGCCCTTGCCATGCTGGGAATCGGCAGTTTCTTAAAGACGCCGGTGCGTAAAATGTCCGGCGGCATGAAAAAACGTTTATCCATAGCCTGCGCCGTGGTGGCCAAGCCGAAGATCCTGGTGTTGGATGAACCTTCGGCGGCGCTTGATTTAGTCTGTAAAGAAAATATCTACCGCTATTTGGAGCAGTATAAAGCGGAGGGTGGCATCGTGCTTCTTGCCACCCACGACATGCAGGAACTAGAATTGTGCGAGCAGTGTTATATCTTAAAGGAAGGTGTCTTAGAGGCATATCAGTACGATGGGGATCTCCATCATTTGGCAGGTAAATTGTAAATGGGCAGAGGGATTGCATATTTTTATACACAACTGAAACGGATGATAAAAATATTTCCCAGACAGGCCATCATCAACCTGCTGGTATTTTTGTGTGTGGGTGTTTTGATGGTGGTCTTTATACGGGACGGTCTGCTGGCTCAGGATGGGCAAAAATACAGGATCGGCCTGGTGGGAGATATGTCCAATTCCTATCTGGGATTTGGTGTCACGGCCCTACAGTCCTTGGATGATTCCCGTTTGATGATAGAACTGGTCACCATGACGGACGAGGAGGCTCGGGAGGCCTTTGAAAAGGGAGAACTCTATGCGATCGTGCAGATACCGGAAGGTATGATGGAGGCCATAGAGTCGGGAGCCAATGACAAACCCATCTCTTATATCGCAGCCGAGGGCCAAAAGGGAATCGGTGCTGTGGTGATGGGACAGATCGTGGATGTGGCGTCCACCCTGGTAACAAGATCCCAGAGCGCTATTTTTGGCTTGCAGTCTATTATGTTGGAACGTGGTATGCAGGAAGTATTCTGGGAGGCCACAAACAGCCTGAATCTTCTGTTGATAGAACTGGTCGTTAATCGGAGTGGGTTTTATGATGTGGAGGTGCTTGGCATCGCCAACGGTCT
This sequence comes from uncultured Lachnospiraceae bacterium, assembly GCA_946554445.1. GTDB lineage: Bacteria > Bacillota > Clostridia > Lachnospirales > Lachnospiraceae > UBA3282. The sequence goes on from CAMNSD010000026.1 coordinate 51,352, forward strand.
TTCTATAGAAGGATACTATTTTTGCAGTATTCTCCTTTTCTTGCTCCTTTTATCGGGCATCAATAATAGTTCTCTGTTTACCCATAAACAAACGGATCTTCCCAGGTTCATGAAATCCAGGGGCGTGGGAGCCGCAGGCCAGGTGGCCGGAGAGTATCTGGCGTATCTGTGTCTGATGATACTGTGTATTGTGGTGATGTTTATCCCTCTCTGGCTTTGCCTGGAGAAAGGATTGTTTACCATCCCGGAGTGGGACGGCATGGGGGCGGCGCCACTGTGGGAATTTTTGATGGTTCTTTTGCCGGTGGCAGCCATGTTTGCCGCTTTGCAGTTTTTGCTGTATGAACTGACGGCAGGGATTGTCAGCGGGATTTTGTTACAGTTCATCTGTGGAATGGGGATGGGATATTTGTCGGGGTTTTTCTATCCGGCGGCTTTTTTCCCGGAAACCATGCAGCGAATTGGCAGTGTGATGCCCACGGGGGCTGCCCTGCGGTACGTGAATGGCAGTGTGGCCAGAGAGGAATTTGGTGCGGCTGGCCTGGGCGTGTTGTTGTATCTGGTAGTTTTTCTTGCCTTATCTGTGCTGGTCAGAAAAAACAGGATACGGAGAGGGTAGCCGGATGATAAGAAGGTTGTTGACCAGATATTTTCTGTTGAATAAAAGATTGTTTAAGAAATACAGTTTCCTGCTGATTCTGTGTATCGTGCCTTTGCTGGTGGGTGGCATCAGACTGCTGTCCAAGGAAGAGAGCGGCATCGCCAGGGTGGTGTTGTGCCTTCCCAATCCGGAGGATGCGTTGGCTTCTCAGGTGGTGGAAAAGCTTGTAAATGAGGAAGGCATCCTGCGTTATCTATTCTGCGAAAGTGAGGAGGAGGCTCGCAGGATGGTGATAGAGAACGAGGCGGATACTGCTTGGATCTTTACGGAGGATTTGGCGGATCGTCTGCGGACGGTGGCTTCCAGAAAGCGGATCGGTCCAGTAGTTAAAGTGGTGGAACGCAAGGAGAGTGTCTCTTTGATCTTTAGCAGGGAAATTTTGGGTGGCGCGCTTTATCCGGCTTTTTCTTATGTGGTTTATGAAGAATTTGTCCGTAACGACTTGGGACTGTCGGAGGTGACGGAGGAGGAACTGCGGCAGGCCTATGAACGGACGCTGGTGGAGGGAAGTCTTTTTGAGATGGCCTATCTGGATGACGGACAGGACACAGAGGAAGATTTTCATTACCTGCAGGCACCGCTGCGGGGGATACTGTCCGTATGGCTGGTACTCTGCGGCCTTGCGGCCTGTCTGTATTATATGCAGGATGAAGAACAGGGCGTTTTTTCTAAAATACCTGTGACGCGCAGACTCCCGGCAGCTTTTGGCGTGTGTGCGGTATTTCTTTCGGATGCAGCGCTGGTAGTGCTTTTAGCCTGCAAGCTGGCGGGTGTATTTACGGTATGGCATCGGGAAGTGATAAGCTGTGTGCTGTTTGCCTGCGCCACACTGGCGTTCTGTAACCTGATCAGGCTGCTTGTCCGCACACCGGAGCGGCTGGGAAGCAGTATGCTGATCCTTACGGCGGGGATGCTGGTACTTTGTCCGGTGTTTTTAAACCTGAGAAGTTTTCGCGCGGTGAAATATCTGCTGCCGTCTTATTATTACCTGCTGTCCATTCACAATGTACGGTATCTGTACGGTATGGCGATATATACGACAGTAGTGTCAGCTTTGTGTATGCTGCTCTTTCGATGGCATAATAGAAATTAGGTTAAAATTTTACAAGGAATGTTAAAAACCTTTGGTTTTATACGATAACAAAGTTTTGTATAATCATTTATAGTGAATAAAAAGAGCATCTGTGCTCACAAAAACAAGGAGGAACTTATATATGAAAAAGAAGCTATTATCCGTTATGCTTGGATTAGCAATGGTTGTATCTGTAACAGCCTGCGGTGTAACAGCACCTGAGGCACCTGCAGCGGAAGCTCCCAAGGCGGAGGCACCTGCAGCGACAGAGACACCTGCAGCGGAAGAACCCGCAGCAGAAGAGCCGGCAGCAGAGGAACCTGCGGCAGCGGCTGAACCGGAAGTAACACTTGTTTATGCGGAAGTTAATCCGCTTGACACCATTGTTGGTCAGATGGCAACAGAGTTTGCAAACAAAGTGTCCGAGCTTTCCGGCGGCACCATGAAGATTGATATTCAGGCAAGCGGTGTACTTGGTTCCGAGAATGACGTTCTCGATACCATGCTGGGCGGCGGCGGCACCATCGATATGTCCCGTATTTCCGCTTTCGCGCTGACAAGCTACGGCGGAGAGAAATCCATGCTGCTTTCCCTGCCTTATACCTTTGTAAGCAGAGAGCATTACTGGAACTTCGCTTCCTCTGATCTGGCAAGCGAGTTCTTACTTGAGCCCCATGAGAACGGCAGCGGCGTAAGAGGCCTGTTCTACGGTGAGGAAGGTTTCCGTCATTTCTTTACGGTAAATGAGATTTCCGGCATGGAAGACCTGGCAGGCATGAAGCTTCGTGTTTCCAATGACCCTGTCATGAACGGTCTGGTAGAGTCCCTGGGAGCAAGCCCTACGGTTGTATCCTTTAACGAGTTGTATTCCGCACTGCAGACTGGTGTTGTGGATGGCGCAGAACAGCCCATCGCCAACTACAAGTCCAACGCTTTCCCGGAGGTGGCTCCCTGCATGATCTTGGACGGCCATACACTTGGCGCTATCCAGGTTATCATCACAGATGAAGCATGGGATTCCCTGACAGAAGAGCAGCAGAATATCCTGATGGAAGCAGGCGAGTATGCGTCCCAGTTCAACAAGAAGATTTCCGCAGATGCTGAGAACGAAGTATTAGAGCAGTTAAAAGCAGATGGTATCAAGATTGTGGAGGTGCCTGATGTAACACCTTGGCAGGAAGCTGTTAAGGGCGTTATCGAAGAGAACACCAAAGGACAGGAAGAACTGTACCAGAAGATTCTGGATATGGCAAATTAATCGTCTGTTATAAGTAAGAGGAAGGAGCGCATCGGCGTAACAGCCTATGCGCTCTTATCATCATAATAAGGAGGGATTTCATGTCGGGGTTTTTTGAGCGGGTTGATAAGATAAAACCGATTTTTGACATTACATATAAAATTGTATTGTTTGCCTGTAAGCTTTTATTGATTGCGGATATTTTCATCACCACCATGAGCGTAATCGGCAGATATGTTTCGTTTATCCCGGATCCGGCCTGGAGTGAGGAAGTGGTGCTTACCTGCATGTCCTATATGGCAGTGTTGTCCGCGGCGCTGGCGATCAGACGGGGGGCGCATATCCGGATGACAGCACTGGACAGATATATTCCCAAGTCGGTGCTTCTGTTTCTGGATATCTTGGCGGATGTCTGCGTCCTGATCCTGGCATTTGTGATGATCACGGTGGGCTGGAAGTATGCGTCTGGCCTGGGGGCGAAGGGAACTTATGTCAGTATGCCTTGGCTGTCCCGGTTCTGGATGTATTTCCCGGTGCCGGTAGCAGGCGTGGCGATGGTGATTTTTGAAGTGGAGACACTTTATAACCATATGAAGAAAATCTTTTTGAAGGAGGGAGAGGCATGAGTGCAGAATCAATGGCAATTTTGATATTGCTCGCAAGTTTCGGTATTATGATAATGTTACGGTTCCCGATTGCTTATGCAGTGGCTCTTTCCTCTCTTCTGTGCTTACTGTATCAGGGGTTACCGTTTACAACAATTTGCCAGCAGATGGTCAAGGGAATCAACTCCTTCAGTCTGATGGCGGTGCCATTCTTTATTACCATGGGCTGTCTGATGGGCAGCGGCGGTATTTCAGATAAGCTGATTGCCCTGGCTAACGCCTGCGTGGGTTGGATGACCGGCGGTATGGCGATGGTTAATATTGTGGCGTCCTATTTTTTCGGTGGTATTTCCGGTTCCGCGGCGGCGGACACCGCTTCCTTAGGAAGTATTCTGATTCCGATGATGGTAGACCAGGGGTATGACGACGACTTTTCAACGGCAGTCACGATTACTTCCTCCTGTGAGGGACTTCTGGTTCCGCCCAGTCACAACATGGTTATTTACGCCATGTCGGCGGGCGGCGTTTCCGTAGGAAGCTTGTTCTTGGCGGGATATATACCGGGCGCACTGTTGGCGATTTCACTGATGATCGGTTCCTATATTATCTCCAAAAAGCGGAATTATCCCAAGGGTGATAAGTTTACCTTTAAGAACCTGTTGAAGCAGTTGTCCGTATCTGTATGGGCTCTGGCAGCGGTTATCATCGTTGTGGTGGGCGTTGTGGGCGGCTGGTTCACGGCTACGGAGTCCGCGGCGGTTGCGGTTATTTACAGTCTGCTTGTCAGTGTCTATATTTACAAAGGTCTGGATTGGAAGGGCGTGTGGAAGGTGCTGGAAAACTGTGTAGATACCTTATCCATTGTGTTGATTTTGATTTCTACTTCCAGTATTTTCGGTTACTGTCTGACAACGCTGCATGTGCCCAGTATGGCGGCCAATGCGGTGATCGGTCTGACGAATAATCCGATTTTGATCGCGCTACTGTTGAACTTGATCTTGCTGGTATTGGGCTGTATCATGGATATGGCGCCAATCATTCTGATCGCGACACCGATCCTTTTGCCGATTGCGACTTCCATCGGCATCAACCCGATCCAGTTCGGCATTATGGTCATATTGAACTGTGGTATTGGTCTGTTGACGCCTCCCGTAGGCGCGGTGCTGTTCATCGGTTCCGCCGTGGGTAAGGTGAAGATGGAGAAGGTTGTAAAGGCGACATTGCCATTCTATCTGTGCATGATTATTGTACTGCTCTTGCTTACCTTTATTCCTGAGATCACAATGCTTCTTCCGAATCTGTTCTATTGATGCAGGAAGAACGGGAGTACGGTAACGGGAAAGGGGCTTATGCATGTATTATCAGTATCAGTGCAAAATAAAGCCAGTGGATCTCTGGAAACTGTCCATGCGCCGCACCTATCGTTCCTTAGTGGGAGTGTGTAATATTGTATTTGGCGTAGCGATCATTCTTCTGACGGTCAAGTTTTGGGATCAGGCGGGAGACCTGCTGCAGGCGCTGCTCTTTTTGGGCTGTCTGTTGATTCCGGTGATTCAGCCGGCGGGCGTCTATCTGAAGGCGAGGGCACAGGTTTCTGTGACACCGCAGGGGACGGAACTTACCTTTGACGATGAGGGCATCCACGTGACATTGGGAGACCAACGGGAATTTATACGCTGGAACAAGGTCAGGGGTATCAGGAAAGAAGGCAGCATCATCGTGATCTATACGGATGCCAGTCATGGCTATATGCTGACGAAGAGAGTCCTGGGCAGGGAAAGAGATGCATTTTATCAGCAGGTGAAAGCCTGTATCAATACTTAACGGAGCGAAAGAGGGCAGTACGCAGTGCGGGCTGCCCCTTGCTTTCAATAGGAAAGACAGAACAGTGAGGATCGATCTGCATGAGACGGTTGCTGAGGGACATGTGGCAGTCTTTGAAAATCAAACATAAGATTAAGCTCTACACGGATATTGTGCTTATCATTATCCTGCTGTCGATTTTTTTGGCTGCTTGGGCCATTAAATCTTCCCTGTTGGATTTTTCCGTGATCCTGAAAGACAATTCCCTGGTAAGCGATTTCGTACAGTGTATGGAGAGAGAAGCGGATCTGTTTGAAAATTATGCCAAGACAGGGAAGGAAGATGTACGCGAAGAATTAGAGGGCGCGATTCGAGTTACGGCGCAGAAGGTGTCGGGACTATCTTATGATTATCAGGAAACAGGGGCGGACCGGTATGCCAAGACCTGGTCGATCCTAAATATGTACAGGGTATATTGTGACAGGCGTGACGGGCTTCTGGCGATGGAGGAGAAAATATCGGATGATATCAGTTCCCTGTATGAAGTTTATGAGATACAGGGTTATCTGCTCAGTTATTCCAATCAGCTGATGAGGATGACATTGGAGGACGGTGTCAGCGCCTATGCCAGGAAGGTGAAAACGATCATATTTATTCCTGTGATACTGATTATCATAGAACTGGTCTTCTTCCTCTGTATCCGCAAGATGTCAGAACTGATGAGAAGTTCCATTGTGGAGCCGGTGATGGATCTGGCGGAGGCTTCCCGCAAAATAGCGGAAAATGATTTTTTTATAGAGGATGTCAGCTTACAGAGTCAGGATGAGATGGGGGAACTGGTACATGCATTTAATAAAATGAAGTACGCCACCGGGGAATATATCATGGCTCTAGAAGAAAAGCGGAAGGCTCTCGATCTCTATCATGAGGAAGAAGTGGAAAAGCTGGAGATGGCACGCAGACTGGATGCCATGGAACTGGATTTGTTAAAGAGTCAGATCAATCCGCATTTCCTGTTTAATACCCTGAATGTGATCGGCGGCATGGCGGACTTAGAAGGCGCGCAGACCACGGAGGCCATGATACAGGCGCTCAGTTCTCTGTTCCGCTATAATTTAAAGACACCTGAGGAGAAGGTATCCCTGGCCAGGGAACTGAAAGTGATCAGGGACTATATGTTTATCCAGCAAAAGCGGTTTGGCAATAGGATTACGTATGCGATCGACTGTCAGACTGATGCGGAGTCCGTGGTAATACCCACTTTTACCTTTCAACCGTTGGTGGAGAATGCTATCATCCATGGGCTGTCCTGTAAGGAGGAGGGCGGACATATCCGGATTCGGATTCGGGAAAACAGGGGTGGGATTTGTATCGCTGTGGCTGACAATGGAATCGGAATGAGTCTTGTCGATCTGCAGGCTTTAAGGAACAGGCTGCGGCAGGAGGAAACGGACAAGACAGGATATCAGAACATAGGTCTTTCTAATATATATAAGAGGATTCATGCGATGTATGCGGATGGGAAGATGAGGATTCACAGCAGGGAAGGCGTTGGCACGATCATCAGTATACGCATACCCGATGAGAGGGGAAATGGAGTTGGAGAATAGAAGATACCGTATTTTGATAGCGGATGATGAGCCGATTGAAAGAGCAGTGATCGGGAAGGCCGTGCGGAATTATTTTGGCGACGAGGTGGAAGTGTTTGAGGCGGTAAATGGCCGAGAGGCGATTGAGATTTTCAGACGTGAGAACTGTCAGATCGCAGTGCTTGATATTTCTATGCCGGGGATTGACGGGCTGGATGCGGCGGAGGAGATTCGCAAAGAGAGCGAATCCTGCAGTATTATCTTTCTGACAGCATATGATGAGTTCGATTATGCAAAACGGGCTATCAAAGTACGCGCGTTGGATTATCTGCTAAAACCCAGTACCAGGGAGGAACTGATCTTGGTCTTGGAGGAAGCCATTCATTTGGCGGATCAGGATGCGTCAGAAAGAGAAATGCCGGATATTTCCCAGGAAAATAAAGAAGATGATAAGCCGGAGCCGATGAAAAACCAGCTTTTTACGGAATATATACGGGGGTATATAGAGACTCATTATATGGATGATATCAGTTTACAGGATGTGGCGGCCCAGCTGCATTATTCCGATGCCTACTTCTGCAGATTTTTCAAGCAGAACTTTGATAAGAACTTTATCATGTATCTGTCGGAACTGCGGGTGGAGAAGGCCAAGGAACTGCTGGAAGATATGACCATCAATGTGAAAGATATCAGCGCCAAAGTGGGATTTCGGGATTCCAGTTATTTCACGAAGGTTTTTAAACGGATCACGGGCGTAACGCCGAGTGAATACAGGTACGGTCTGTTGTAGGGAAAGGCGGCTGTTTGATTAAACGGTTATCGGGGAGCATGTCGATTGGTATGGGTGCGGAAACCAGAAAAGGAAAAGTAAAGTGGATATTAGTCTGCGCTGTGGTATTGGTGTTGTCTGTCGTGGGATTCGGGCTTTTTTATGCGCAGAGGGATAAGGTGACAGCGCCGGCATATGTTTTTACTTATGCGGAGAACCAGACGCCGGACTACCCCACCACGCTTGCCGGCCTGCGATTTGCCCAGCTGGTGGAGGAGCGGACGCAGGGCAGGATCCAGATTCAGGTGCGTCCGGAAGGAGTCATGGGTTCTGAGACGGAAGTGATCAGACAGATGCAGTATGGCGGAATTGATTTTGCCAGGGTTTCAATTGCCCAGATGTCTGATTTTATTCCGGAGATGAACGTGCTGCAACTGCCCTATCTCTATGAGGATTCCGCCCATATGTGGCGTGTCCTGGACGGGGAGATAGGAGACCGCTTTCTACAGTATCCGGCGGCGTATGGATTGATAGGTCTGTCCTGGTATGATGCGGGTGCGAGGAGCCTGTATTGCTCCACTAGGCCGATTCGGACGCTGGAAGATATGGAAGGGCTGCGTATCCGGGTGCAGGAAGCGGAGATGATGTCTGAGATGATGAATGCGCTGGGCGCGTCAGCGGTACAGATTCCCTACGACCAGGTGTATGCGGCGTTGGAGCGCAAGCAGGTGGACGGTGCGGAAAACAACTGGTCTTCCTATGAAGCCATGCAGCACTATGAGGTGGCCGGGTATTATACGGTGGACGAGCATATCAGGATTCCGGAAATGCAGATCTGTGCGCAGCACACCTGGGAACTTTTGTCGGAAGAAGACAGGAAGATCATTCTGGAATGCGCCAGGGAGTCGGCTCTGTATGAGAGACAACTGTGGACAGAGCATGAGAGGGCGGCCAGAGAGAGGGCGCTGCAAGGTCAGGTGGAAGAGATTTATCTCTCCGAGGAGGAAAAGGAAAAATTTCAGGCGGCGATGGAGCCGATTTACCAGCAGTATTATGCGGATTTTGGAAAAGATATAGAAGAAATATTTGCCCAAGGCACAAAAGGATGGGAATGACATGCAGTTTAAGACAGTGGAAGAAAAGAAACAATTAGTATATACTTACCTGGCGTTTATGTTAAACGGCATACTGGCGTTGTCCATCGGTTCGCTCTTGCCGTTTATCAGGGAGACCAGGGGATTAAACTATGCCTTTGCGGGACTGCTTGTGAGCCTGCATTCCGTGGGTAATCTGATTTCCAGCTTTGCGTCGGGCACCCTGTCTGTGGTTATCGGCAGGAAGAAGAGCATCCTGTTGTTCAACGCCTGTTATGCCCTGTCCTACCTATTGATTATTTTGGGCGGCAATAACTATGTGTTGGCGGCGGCATATCTGATGACAGGAATGGCGAGGGGCGCTTCCAGCAACTTTGGCAACTATACGGTCAATAACCTGGCGCCCGGCAGGGCGGGAGTGTTAAACGGACTTCATGCCATGTTTTCCATCGGTGCATTCTCTTTTCCCATCATTCTGACTGTCCTGACCAGGACGAATGCAGATCGGTGGATTTATGCCTGCTATTTCATCGTGGCGATGGGTGTCTTAAGCTGGCTGCTGTATTTCCTGATTCCAGATCCGGAGGCGCACACAAATGCGGAGGAAAAAGGCGCTGACAAGACGAAAGAGAACGGCCTGGGATTTTTCCGGGAACCGATTTTCTATCTGTGTACTTTTACCCTGTTCTTTTACCTGTGCGCGGAGCAGGGCGTGATCGGCTGGCTGATCACGTATTTTGAGGATACGGGCCTTCTCAGCGCGGCCCTGTCGCAGCTGATGGCCAGCGTGTTGTGGGTTATGATGCTGGCGGGACGTCTTACGGCGGCCTGGTTGTCTGAGAAAGTGAAAAAGGAGCGGCTTTTATTGATTATGGCAATCGGGTTTGTGTGTTTCTTCTTCTGGCTGCTATTCTGCAGGGAGACTGTATTGATTGTGATTGGTATTATGGGCTTCGGTTATAGTATGGCGGGTATATATCCGACAACCGTGTCATTTTGTGGCGGGCTGATTCAAAAGTATGCCATGGCGTGGAGTTTCATTCTCACAACCGCAAGTTTTGGTTCCATCCTGATGCCGACAATCATTGGCCGGATTGCGGAAAGCGCGGGGATTGCCTATGGAATGAGTTCTATTGTGGTAGTAGTGGTGATTGATCTGCTGCTGATTTTGGGGTTGAATGTGTATAAAAGGCGGAATCCGGATAGAAGTGACGCCTGAACAGATAGAAAATTCTGGTATAAGTATAAAAAGGAATTGGAGAGGAGAGGAAAAGCATGAAAACAGAGAAAAATAACATCTGGAATTTTTATGAGGATATTGACGGGGAGGCCGCGGGAGAGGGCGTGGTGCGCCGGGTATTATCCTATACGGATGAATTGATGGTGGTGGAGAATCGTTTTCAGAAAGGCGCGGTGGGCGCCCTGCATCATCATCCCCATACGCAGATCACTTATGTGGTTAGCGGGCAGTTTGAGTTTGAGATTGCCGGGGAGAAAAAGATTGTGAAAGCCGGGGACAGTATGTTAAAGCGGGACGGCATCGTGCATGGCTGTGTCTGCCTGGAGGAAGGCGTTCTGCTGGACGTGTTTGCCCCGATGAGAAAAGATTTTGTATAAAATTATAAGAAAAGGAGAGAGTGCTTTATGGAAATGACATTACGTTGGTATGGGAGTAAATCGGATTCTGTGACCTTGCAGCAGATCAGGCAGATTCCGGGGGTGAAGGGAGTTATCACCACCTTGTATGAGACGGCGCCCGGCGATGAGTGGGAACTGGACCAGATCCGCGCGCTGAAAGCAGAGGTGGAGGCGGCAGGGCTGCATATCGCAGGCATTGAGAGTGTGAATATCCACGATGCGATCAAGATTGGTTCTGCGGACAGGGAACAGTATATTGATAATTATATCAAGACGCTGGAAAAACTCGGGCAGGAAGACATTCATATGGTGTGCTATAACTTCATGCCGGTGTTTGACTGGACAAGGACGGAGCTTGCCAGAAAACGTCCCGATGGTTCTACTGTGCTTGCCTATCATCAGGAGACCGTAGACAATCTGGATCCGGAGAAGATGTTTGATTCCATTGCAGGGGACACCAACGGTTATGTGATGCCGGGCTGGGAGCCGGAGAGAATGGAGAAGATTAAGGAATTGTTCCGGCTGTATCAGGATGTGGATGAGGAGAAATTGTTTGCTAATCTGAAATATTTCCTGGAAGCAATCATGCCGGTGTGCGATAAGTATGACATCAATATGGCAATCCATCCGGATGATCCGGCTTGGAGCGTATTCGGCCTGCCGCGTATCATCACCAATCTGCCCAATATCCAGCGGATGATGAAGATGGTAGACAACAAACATAACGGCGTTACCTTCTGTTCCGGTTCTTACGGTACCAACCCGGACAACGACCTGCCGGGGATGATCCGCGCCCTTGAGGGACGTGTGCATTTTGCCCATGTGCGGAACTTACAGCACAATTATCCTGGTGACTTTGAAGAGGCGGCGCATCTGTCCGCAGACGGCAGCTTTGATATGTATGAGATTATGAAAGCGCTGTATGACATTGGGTTTGACGGGCCGATTCGTCCTGACCACGGACGTATGATCTGGGGCGAGGTGGCGATGCCCGGATACGGTCTCTATGACAGGGCGTTGGGTGCGACTTATTTAAACGGCCTCTGGGAAGCGATTGAGAAGTCTAATAGATAATGCTAATAGTATCAAAGTTAGTTGCGAAGCAGCTAACTTTAAGGAGAGGAGAACGGATTTATGAAATTAAATAAAGAAGGACTTCAGGAGCGCGGAGCATGGGAGAGCGCGGGATATCATGTGCCGGCTTACGACAGGGAAACTCTTACGGAGAATACGAAGCAGAAACCGGAGTGGATTCATTTCGGTGCAGGCAATATCTTCCGCGCCTTTCAGGCAAATCTGATGCAGCAGCTGATGGAGGAAGGTAAGAGCGAGACAGGGCTTATTGTGGCGGAAGGTTTCGATTATGAGATTATTGAGAAGATGTACCGTCCGCACGATGACTATAGTATCCTTGTCACCTTAAAGAGCAATGGGGAAGTGGAGAAGACCGTGATCGGCAGTATCGTGGAGTCTCTGATTCTGGACAGCGAGAACGATGCGGAATTTAATCGGTTGAAAGAAATCTTTGCGGCGCCTTCCCTGCAGATGGCCAGCTTCACGATTACGGAGAAAGGCTACAGCTTGGTGGACGGCAAGGGCGAGATGCTTGCCGCTATCAAACAGGATATGGAAGCAGGACCGGAGAGACCGGGCAGCTATCTGGGTAAGGTCTGCGCTCTGGTGTATGAGCGGTATCAGAAAGGGCAGCTGCCCCTTGCGCTGGTGAGCATGGACAACTGTTCCCATAATGGAGATAAACTCAAAGCGGCCGTGCTCGCCTTTGCGGAGGCATGGACGAAGGCGGGGAAGGCGGAAGCCGGGTTCCTGAACTATGTCAATGACGCGTCCAAACTTTCTTTCCCTTGGAGTATGATTGATAAGATTACGCCCCGTCCGGATCCGAAGGTGGAGGCTATCCTGGAAGCGGACCAGATAGAGGGTTTGGAAAAGGCCGTGACCAGTAAAAATACTTGGGTGGCGCCTTTCGTGAACGCAGAGGAATGCCAGTATCTGGTGATTGAGGATGCGTTCCCCAACGGAAGACCAAAACTTGAAGAAACAGGCGTTATTTTTACAGCCAGGGAGACTGTAGATAAGGTGGAGAAGATGAAGGTATGTACCTGCCTGAATCCTTTGCACACCACGCTGGCAGTGTTTGGATGCCTGCTCGGTTATGAACTGATTTCCGAGGAAATGAAGAATCCTGCCCTGAAACGGCTGGTGGAGCGCATCGGTTATCAAGAGGGGCTGCCGGTGGTTGTCAATCCGGGCATCTTAAGTCCGGAGAAGTTTATAGACGAGGTGCTGGGACTGCGGATTCCCAATCCGTTCATGCCGGATACGCCCCAGAGAATCGCCACAGACACTTCCCAGAAACTGCCGATCCGTTTCGGAGAGACCATCAAAGCATATCAGGCTGCGGATAATCTGTCCGTGGATGCCCTGGAGGGAATCCCCTTTGTATTTGCGGGCTGGCTGAGATACCTGATGGGTGTGGATGATAAAGGAAATGCCTTTACGCCGAGTCCCGATCCGTTATTGGAGACGCTGATGCCGATGTTGGCTGATGTGAAGCTGGGAGAGCCTTGCGATGTGAAGGCGGTAATCACGCCAATCTTACAGCGGGCAGATATCTTCGGTGTGGATCTGACACAGTCCGTATTGGGAGAAAAGGTAGTTGCCCTGTTTACGGAAATGATACAAGGACCGGGAGCGGTAGCGGCTCTGTTGGAGAAAAACTTTTAAAGTTTCCGGAAGCAGATAACCGGATTGAGATGTGGATTAGGAGAAACTAATTATAGAAAGGGGCTGTTGCAAAAGTAGATGAATAATCTACCGGAGCAACAGCTCCATTTT